>CAYFMP010000013.1:0-65916 GCA_964344215.1 uncultured Thalassospiraceae bacterium
AGCTCGCCGATGCCCCACATCGCCTTCGCATCCTCTCCTCGCCGGCAGGCCGCAAAACCGATCTCAGCCGCTTCCATATCAACGTGACCCGCTCTTACAGGCTTCAGGTCGCCCGGTTGAGGCGCCATTTCGATACCGTTTCGGGCCCTTGGTGGCGTCCGGCGATGACGATCTGCTGGGTCCGGCGACGCCTCCCTGATCCGAAATAGACGCTGTCGTCGACCGACAGTTCGCCTTCGGCGAACCGGAACAGCCAGCCCTGGCCGTTGCCCAGACGAATCAGAACCTCGCGCCCACCTTCCGCCGCCGAGGCCTGGACCGACGGATGGAGGTGAAAGCGAATGGCGAAGTTGCTGGAGCCGGGACCGCTCAGGATGTCTTCGCCGCGCACGTCGTCGCCTTCGGCCGCCAGGTAAAGGGACCTCTTGTGAACGACGCCGAACGGTTCCTCATAGCCGTCATGGCTGGCCTCTAACAGGATGTTCTTGTCGATCTCGCGCCGCGTAAACGACAGGTTTCGAGGGCGGCGCTGGCCAATCGCAAAGCCACCGGCAAGCTCCGCCGAGTTGGTGTCCTCGACCGCCAGGGTCGAATGCGCCGCGGTCGTCCGCAAGGAATCGTGCCACAGAACGTCTTCCGGCGGCGCCGTGCCGCAGTTGACGATCATGCGGTGCTTGCCGACGCTCATCTCGAAACTCAGCGTGCCGGCAGCACCCTTATCGCCGATCGCGCCAGCTTCCATGATGATCAGCACCCGCCCCGCCTTGATCCGGTGAAACCCGCTGTGGGGCGCCGTCGACAGGGGATTCCCGCGGGCCGATGCCTCGCGCAGAATGAGGTCCGCAAAGGCGCCGTCGTGTTCGCGGCTGCCGTTGAACAGCGCCAAGCCGCCGTCGCCGTGCCGCAACGCCCGCAGCATCGGCGCCATGCGGTCGATCGCACCCTGCAGGGATTCGGGAACCTCGACGCGCCCATGGACAAGGGCGGCGCGTATCTCGACGAGCCGTGCCAGCAGTTCCTGGTGGGTCGACGGATTGCGGTCGACATGGCCGCCGTCGGGATGGATTTGGCGGGCGATCTCGCCACTCAAGATCACAAGCGCCCGCTCCAGCCGGCGGCTGAACTCGGGCAGCGCGACGGCGCAGTGGACGAGGCCCTTGAGCGCGTCGAACCGGACCAGGCCGGGTTCCGTCCGCCCGGCCACCCGCGACAGGTGCCGCGCCTGCGGACCCAGCGATTCGAGCAGTTCGCCGCCAGCGACGGCGCCGGACCCGGACGTCAGATAGTCGAAGTTGACGAGCCAATTGGAAAGACGCCGGCCCAGGATATCGGCCCGCCAGGTTTCGGCCCGCCAATTCGAGTTGGCGGCGATCCAGGCGGCGGTCCACCTCAAGGCGGCGTCGCGCGCCGCTGGCGTTGCCGCCGCCTTGAGATCGTTGAGCCAGTCGAAGCCGTGCGCCTCGGCCGATTCCGACCACGGTGGCGGCATCTGGTTCTCCGAACGCTCGAAATCGGCGACCAGGTCGGCGCCGCGCTCCGGATCGCCGGGCCACAGGCCGGGAGGCGGTTCGTGGGGTGGAGCGGGAGCCCGACCGCCGAGCGTCAAACGATAGAGGGCGCTCCCGAACAACCGCGGCGGCAGCTTCCCGTACATCACTCTAATCCAACTCGAAGGCGTTCTTGTAATCGAGCCGCAGATCGGGGTCCTGGTCGGCCTTTTCGAGCAGGCAGTTGCCGGCGATAAGGACCTCGATATCGGAGCCCATGAAACAGCGGAACGCGTCTTCCGGCGTGCACACGATCGGCTCGCCGCGCACGTTGAAGCTGGTGTTGACGATCACCGGGCAGCCGGTGAGGTCCTTGAAGCGGCTGATCAAGGCATGATAGCGGGGATTGGTATCGGCGTGGACGGTCTGGATGCGGGCCGAATAGTCGACATGGGTGGCGGCCGGGATCTCCGAGCGCGGCACGTTCAGCTTGTCGATCCCGAACAGCGCTTTTTCGTCCTCGCTCATCTGCCGCCGCCGTCCCTCGATCACATCCGCCACCATCAGCATATAGGGGCTGTCGGCGTCCAATTCGAACCATTCGGCGACATCCTCACGCAGGACGGAGGGCGCGAAGGGCCGGAACGATTCGCGGTACTTGACCCGCAGGTTGAGAGTTTTCTGCATGCTCGGCGAGCGGGCGTCGCCGAGAATTGAGCGGGCGCCCAAGGCCCGCGGCCCGAATTCCATGCGGCCCTGAAACCATCCGACCGCCTTCTGATCGGCCACCGCTTGCGCGGCCGTCTCGACGATTTCGTCGTCGTCCAGCACGGAAAACACGGCGCCGGCGGCGGCCAGCCGGCGCTCGATCTCCTGTTGGCGGAACTCCGGACCGAGGTAGGCGCCGCCCATCGAATCGCCGCTGCCGTTGGCGACCCGCGGTTGGTCCTGGAACAGATGATAAGCGGCCAACGCCGCGCCCAACGCGCCGCCGGCGTCGCCCGCCGCCGGCTGCACCCAGACGTTGTCGAACGCGGCTTCCCTGAGAACCTTGCCGTTGGCGACGCAATTCAAGGCGACGCCGCCGGCCAGGCACAGGTTGGCGGAGCCGGTCTCGGCGGCCAGCGACCTGGTCAGGCGCAGGACCACTTCCTCGACCACCGCCTGCACCGAGGCCGCCAGGTCCATGTGGCGCTGGGTCAGCAATTGATCGGGCGTGCGGGCCGGGCCGCCGAACAGCCGATCGAACTTCTCGTTGGTCATCCTGAGGCCGGTGCAATAGTCGAAGTACGTCTGGTCGAGGCGGAAACTGCCGTCCTCCTTGACGTCCATCAGGTTATCCAGGATCAGGTCCTTGAAGGCCGGCTCGCCGTACGGGGCCAACCCCATGACCTTGTATTCGCCCGAATTGACCCGAAAGCCCGTGTAATAGGTAAAGGCGGAATAGAGCAGGCCGAGGGAATGGGGAAAATGAATTTCCTTGAACACCTCCAGGCGGTTGCCCGAACCCCTGGCCGCCGACGTCGTCGCCCATTCGCCGACCCCGTCCATGGTCAGGACGACGGCCTCTTCGAACGGCGACGGGAAGAACGCGGATGCCGCATGGCTTTGGTGATGTTCGGCGAACAGCAGCTTGTTCTGCCAGTCGAAATCGGGTTCGAATTTCCGGAACTCCTTGCGGAGCAGGTCCTTCTGGAACAGCTTTTCGCGCAGCCACAGCGGCATCGCCGCCTTGAACGACGTGAACCCCTTCGGCGCGAACGCGAGATAGGTTTCGAGCAGCCGTTCGAACTTGAGGAACGGCTTGTCGTAGAAGGCGACGAAATCGATCTCGTCCAGGCCGATCCCCGCGTGCTCCAGGCAGTAGCGCACGGCGTTGGCGGGGAAGCCGGCGTCGTGCTTCTTGCGGCTGAAACGCTCCTCCTGGGCGGCCGCCGCGATCCTTCCGTCCTCGACCAGCGCCGCGGCGCTGTCGTGGTAGAAGGCGGAGAGGCCGAGGATGCGCAAGTCCGATCTCCGCTCAGAAGATGGTGTAGATAAAGGGAGCCACCGCCGAACCTTGACTGAGGACCACCAGCCCTCCGAACACCGCCATCATGACGATGATCGGCAGCAGCCAGAATTTCTTGCGGATTCTCAAGAAAGCCCAAAGCTCGGCGATAAACGACATCGATCTCTCCTAGAACTGGTTGCGCATGGTTTCAGGCGCCGGTCCGGCCGGGTCGCGTTCGATCCAATAGGTCTCGGCATCGGCGTCGAACCTGCGGTTCAGGGGGTCCTTGCCGAAAAGCCTGAGCGCCAGCGCCATCGGCGTCACCGTCGAAAAGAACAGCAAGCCCATGACCAACGGATTGACGACCTTGTGCAGGACCAGGCCGAACCGGAACCACAGCCGGCTCAGCGGCGCCAGGGCCTTCGGTGCGGCGACGGCTGCGAAAGCGAAAACCCCGGCCAGCGCCGCCGCCCACCAGCGAACTCCGCCGCCCGCCAGGAGCGGCCACAAGGCGACGATCGCGAAAACGGCCGTGAAGACCAGCCCGAACCCGCGCTCGGAGCCGGCCTTGACCTCCTGGCGCCGCTCCAGGTCTTCGTGAATCTCGAGTCTTTGGGCCACGGTTAGCCTTTCCTTGCGGTTGATGCTGTTTACTACCGACCGGCCGTCCGTTCAATTCCTTACCAGCCGCGCCGCGTAGAAACCGTCGATACCGCCGATATCGGCCAGATGGCAGGGCAGGCTGCGAAAGGCGCCGTCGTCGGCGATCAGCTCCCCGAACCCTGCGACTTCCCCGGCGCCGATCGCAACGAGTCGGGCTGCCGCCACGCTTTCGGTGAACCGGGCGATCAGCGTCGGTCCCTCTTCCGGTTGCAGCGAACAGGTGCAGAAAACAAGGACGCCGCCCGGCTTGACCATGTCGAAGGCGGCCCCCAGGAGACGCCCCTGGAGGTCGGCCAGCTTGGCGACGTCTTCGGCCGTCTTGAGGTGCTGGATATCCGGGTGGCGGCGGATGGTGCCGGTGGCGCTGCAGGGCGCATCCAGGAGGACGGCGTCGGCCGGCTCGGCGGGGCGCCAGCGGACGGCGTCGGCGGCGACGGTCTCGGCTTCGAGGCCGAGCCGCCGCAGGTTCTCGGACAGCCGCCGCAGCCGCTGCTCGGAGCGGTCGACGGCGGTGACCCGGCCGCCGCCGTCGGCCAACAGGGCGGTCTTGCCGCCCGGCGCCGCGCACAGGTCGATGACGGCCTTGTCCCGGACGTCACCGAGCAGGCCGGCGACCAGGCGCGCGCCCAAATCCTGCACCCACCAGGCGCCGTCGCCGAACCCGGGAAGCTCGGTGACGGCGCCGCCGCTTCGGCGGCGCAGGGTTGCGCCCGGCAGGCGCTCGGCGCCGAGCCGCTCGGTCCAACCCGCCTCGTCTTCTACCGAGCTCTTGAGCGACAGGTCGAGCGGCGCTTCGCCGAGGTGGGCGGCGGCGATGCGGCGACCGAGGTCGTCGCCGTAAGCCTGCCGCCAGGACTGCCAGAGCCAGTCGGGCGTGTTCAACCGGGCCGCGTCCTGGGCGCCGGCCAGCGCCTCGCCCTCGCGGACCAGTCGCCGCAGTACCGCGTTGACGAGCTTCTTGTAAGCGACCAGCCCGAGCTCGTCGGCCAGCCTGACGGCGGTATCGACGGCGGCGTGCGCGGCCGTCGCCGTGAACTGAACCTGCGCCGTGCCGAGCCTGAGCAGGTGACGGGCCGGGCGTGCTTTGGCCGGCATCGGTCGTTCCAGGCAATGGTCGATCATGGCGTCGATCTGACCCAGCCGCCGCAGCGTCACCGCCGTCAGGTTGCGCACGAAACCGCGGTCGCGGGCCGCCAGCTCGGCCGCCCCGAGGCACCGTTCGAGCGCTTCGTCGAGGGGGCGGCGGCGGTCGAGAACGTCGGCCAGGATATGAAAGGCGCAGCGGCGGGCGGCGAGATCGGACGTCGGCATCGGCCTGTCATGCCCGAAAGCAAGAGCCGGCGCAAGGCGCCACACCGGCAAGCGAACCGAAAGCGGGGGCCGCATGGGACCAGTAGCCAACGGCACCGCTCGCCGGCTAAGATCGAGGAACCAGGAGAAGACGAGTGAAGGATATCAAACCGGCCGCCGATCCGACCCGGAAAACCGCGGACGAATCGCCGGGTACGCCGCCCGAAGGCGCCGGCGAGAAACCCCACGAGGCCGAACTCGAGTCCGCTCGGGAACCGCCGACGAAGACCGAAACCGGCGGTCCCAAGGGCCCGGAGCCGACCCGTTACGGGGACTGGGAGCGAAAGGGCCGCTGTATCGACTTTTGAACGCCGGGATTGTAAATTTTCCCCCGGACAGCCGCTGAACGCCGGCCAAAGACCAGGGTTTTGCCGTCCAAGGGCCGAACGATCCTTGGGCGTGAATAAGCCCCCGGGCTTTGAGATAGAGGGCAGTTCACGTTTCGAATCCGGTCGATTTGAAGCGATCGCGCTCTAGGCGTACGGCGGCCAACGAAGACCAGGGAGCGCGACGTACATGGGTCTATTCGACTGGCTTGCGCCCGTAATCGGAGGCCTGTTCGGCGGCAAGCGAAGAAAGGCGAAGAAGGTCTCCGCCACGACCTTCGCGCCGACCGATGCCGGCGACGCGACGCCGCCCAAGCTGCTGCTCGCCGATCTGGCCGGCGACAAGAAGGGCGAAGCCACCGATCACCTGAGCGAGCAGTTGACCGCATTTCAAGGCTGGGAGGTCTACCGTACCCGGCGTCCCTTGCAGTTGCCGCCGGAGGGCAACCTGGTCGAGCGGCTGTTGGTGGCTTCCGACGAGGGACGCCATTGGGTCAAGGAGGAGGGCGCCGATATCCTGCTGTGGGGAGAGTTGGACATCGAGACCATCAGGCTGCGCTTCCTTCCGGCCATACCCAGTCCCGACACCCAGCCCGGCTCGTTCGGCCTCGGCGACATGCTGGTGCTGCCGGCCAACTTCACGGGCGGCCTCGAGAGGGTTCTCTACGTCGCCGTGCTAGCCGCCGTCGGCCCCACCTACCGCGGCGCTCGGACCCGGATCGGCGAGTGGCTGGCCGAATCGCTGCAGGCCGTCAAAGGCTACGTCGAAACCTCGCCGCCGGAACTGAACCAGGAACAACACGCCTCCATCCTGACCTGCATCGGCAACGGCTTTGCCGCCCACTCGCGCCTCGGCGGCAGCCGCAAGCGCCTCGGCCATGCCATCGCCACCTACAAGCTGGCCAAGACCAAGATTTCGCCCGACACCTCGCCGGTTCCGTGGGCGGTCATGCAGAGTCACCTTGCCGCCGCCCATCGGGCCAAGGGCGAGGTCGAGAAGGACCCGGCGTCGCTGAAAGCGGCCGCCGTCGTCTACAGCCAGACCTCCGATACTCTGGGCCGCGTCGCCAACCCCTACGACTGGGCGCTGGCCCAGCTCAATCTCGGCATGGTCCTCTACAAGCTGGCCGCCATGGAGGGCGAGCCGGTCTATCTGGAGCAATCGGGCAAGGCTTTCGACGAGGCCTTGAGCGTCTACACCAAGGAGAAGATGCCGGCACGCTGGGCCGAGGTCACCAACCTCTACGGCGTCGTCCTCATGGCGCAGGGCGAGGAAGGCGGCGACGTGCCGCTCGAGCAGGCCATCAAGAAATTTCGCAAGGCCCTTGAGGTCCGCAAGCGCGACAGGATGCCGGTGCTATGGGCACAGACCGCCAACAACCTGGGCGCCGCCTGTTTCGCGCTCGCCAAGCGCAATTCGGAAGCCGGCCTGTTGCGCGAGGCGGCGTCGTGTTTCGAGGGCGCGCGAGAGGTCTACGAGCAGACCGGCGCCCAAAAAACCGCCCAGATCATCGCCAAGAACCTATCCAGGGTCGAACGCCTGCTGGACACCCGAAACGGTTAACGCCGCCCGGACCGCGAAACGGGCGCCAATCGACCACGGGATCGGGCCGGATCGTAATGTCCGGCGAGCGGGTCAGGGCGCCTCGTCGTAATCAGGGACATTGAACTGCAGACGGTAGCGGCCCGGCGAGACACCGGTGATGCGCCTGAACAGCCGACGGAAGAAAGCGGGGTCCTCGTACCCGACCTGCCAGCTGATTTCATCGACCGGCTGGCCGGTTCGTTCGAGGCGTCGCTTCGCTTCCTCGACCCTTAAGCGCTGTACGTAGGCGATCGGCGAATACCCGGTAGCCTTGGTGAAGCGGCGCTTGAACGTCCGCTCGGCGAGCCCGGAGCGCGCCGCCAGTTCGTCGACCGGATTGGCGATCGCGTAGTTGCCCTCGATCCAGTCCTGGGCGGTGGCGATGGCGGTGTCGCCATGATCGCGCGGCGCCTCGAAGATCATGTACGGCGCCAGGCCGTCGCGGTGCCATTGCAGGGCGAAAAAGCGGGCGACCGATTGCGCCGCAACCGGGCCGACGTGGCGGGTGATCAGGTACAGCACCAGATCGTGCCAGGAGGTCGAGGCGCCGGAAGTGACCAGATGGTCGCGCTCGCCGTCGACCACCAACACCCGTTCCGGACTGATCGCGATGTCTGGAAAGGTCTCGTGGAACTGCCTGGCGTAATTCCAATGCACGGTCGTCTGGCGGCCCATGAACAGTCCCGTTTCGGCCAGAAGGAACAGTCCCGAACAAGCCGAACACAACACCGCGCCCTTGTCGTGCATGGCCCGCAGCCACTCGACCAGGGCCGAGTAGCGGCCGGTTCGCCAGGTCCCTCCGGCCAGAACCAGCGACGGCACGATGACAATGTCGGTAGCGTCCAGCTCGCCGATCCCAAGGTGGGTCTCGATGGTCAATCCGCCGACGAACGGCACCGGCCCGGCCGCTTCGCCGACCAATTGGACCGTGAAAGGCGGCTCGGCCGGAACCGCGTCGTCGACCCCGGCCACCATGGCGAACGAGTTCATCACGTCGAAGATGCCGCTGACCGTCGATACGGCAGCGTCCGGCACCACCACCAAGCTGACATGCTTTCTGCGACCGCTCATCCGAAGGCGCTCCCGAGAAAATCGACCGGATTGGCATAAATGAACCGGTTGTGACGATTCTGGCTCTTACCCGCCGCCGCGTCAAATGGGATGTTTCAGCCGCTTTTTGAACCCACCATCCAACCGATCGAGGAGAAACGTGCGATGGACATCGATCAGGACAAACTGAACAGCTTTCTCGAAACCGCCGTCGGCGACCTGTCGGCCGGCTACGGCGGCGTCATGGTCAGCCTCGGCGACAAGCTCGGCCTTTACAGGGCGCTTGCCGGGGCCGGGCCGCTGACCTCCGACGAGGTCGCCAAACGCGCCGGTTGTGCCGAGCGCTACGTGCGCGAATGGCTCAACGCGCAAGCGGCCGGCGGCTACGTCGTCTATCACCCGGAAAGCGGTGCTTACGAGTTGACGCCCGAGCAGGCCCTGGTGCTGGCCGACGACACCAGCCCGGTCTTCATCCCGCCGGCCTGGCAGGTGCCGGCCTCGATGTGGTTCGACGAGGAACGCTCGCTTGAGGTGTTCCGCAGCGGCGAAGGCGTGCCGTGGGGCGATCACGACGAGCGGCTGTATTGCGGCGTCGCCGCCTTCTACCGCAACGCTTATCGCGGCTCCCTGGTCAGCGAGTGGCTGCCGGCCTTGGACGGCGTCGAGGAGCGCCTCGAGGACGGCATCGACGTCGCCGACGTCGGCTGCGGACACGGCCACTCGACGATCCTGATGGCCGCGGCCTTTCCGAACTCCCGGTTCTGGGGCTTCGACGTCCACGCCGATTCGATCGAGGCGGCCCGCAAACATGCCGAGGAGGCCGGCATCGCCGACCGCGCCACCTTCCGGATCGCCGACGCCAAGAGTTACAACGGCGTCGACTTCGACCTCGTCTGCTTCTTCGATTGCCTGCACGACATGGGCGACCCGGAGGGAGCGGCCCGCCACGCCAACGAGGTGTTGGCCGAGGACGGCACGGTGATGTTGATCGAGCCGTTCGCCAACGACCGTCCCGAGGACAACACGGGCGCCATCGGCCGCCTCTACTACGCGGCTTCGACGACGCTGTGCTGCGCCCATTCGCTATCCGAGGAAGTCGGTTTGGCGCTCGGTGCGCAGGCCGGCGAATCGCGCCTGGCCGGGATCTTCCGCAAGGCCGGGTTCCAGAACTTCCGGCGGGCCACGGAAACGCCCTTCAACCTGATCCTGGAAGCCCGGCGATGAACAGGCCGCTGATCTCCGCCGCCGAGGTGCGCGCGCTCGCCGGTCTGGCCGCCCCGATGACCGGGGCGGCCCTCGTCAATATGGGAATGTCGATTACCGACACCGTGATGATGGGTTGGATCGGCCCGACGGCGCTCGCCGCCGGCGCGGTGATCAGCGACCTTTACTCCATCGTCTTCTATTTCATGGCCGGTATCCTGGCCGCCGTTTCGCCGATGATCGCGCAAGCCCTCGGCGCCGGCCGCCACGCCGAAGTGCGGCGGCTTCTGCGCCAGGGGACGGTGACGGCGGCGCTCGTCGCCGTCCCGGCGGCGGCGGTGGTGGCGGTGTCGCCCGAGCTGCTGGTCGCGATCGGCATCGAGGCCGACGTGATCGCTCTCGGCCGCGGTTACGCCTGGACGTTGGCGCCGACCGTGGGGCTGATGATGTTCGTCGGCGTCTGGCGCCATGCCTTCTATGCGCTCGGCCGGCCCAAGGTCTACCTGGCGGCGATTGTGCTGGCGCTGCCGGCCAACGCCGCCGCCGATGCGGTGCTGATGTTCGGATCGGGGCCTTTCCCGGCACTCGGCCTGGTCGGCGCCGGCCTGGCTTCCGCCCTGGTCGCGTTCGGTCTGCTGATTTTTCTCATCGTCGTCGCCGTGAGCGACAAGAACATGCGCCGCTACCGGCTGGCCCGCGGACGGTGGCGCGTCGACTGGAAGACGCAGGCTGAGATCTTCCGCCTCGGCCTGCCGATCGGCCTATCGAGTCTCGGCGAGGTCGGCGTCTTCCTGTTGTCGACGGTCATCATCGGCCTGTTCGGCGCCGCCGCCCTGGCCGCCCACGCCATCACACTGAGGCTGGCCGGCGTCGTCTATGCCCTCGTCACCGGTCTGTCGCAGGCGGCCACCGTGCGGGTCGGCCATGCCGTCGGTCGCGCCGACGAGGTCGCGCTCAGACGATCGGTCGGCTCCGCAATGGCGCTCGGCACGGCGACCGGCCTGATCATATTCGCCAGCCTCATCGGCGCCGCCGATCTCCTGCCCCGGCTGTTTCTCGACCCGTCGGCGCCGAGCGCGCCGGCCGTCGCCGCCATCGCCAGCGGGCTGCTGGTCCTGCTCGGCGTGCTGAACGCCATGCAGGGCCCGGCGGCGCCGGCCGCCGCCGCGCTGCGCGGCTTCAAAGACACGCGGACGCCGATGGTCTTTTACCTGAGCGGGTACTGGGCGATCGGCATGCCAACGGCCTGCCTGATGGCGTTTCCCTTGGGTCTCGAAGCCGCGGGCATCTGGTTCGGGTTCGTCGTCGGCATGGCGGGCACGGCGCTGCTGCTGAATTTCCACCTGTTCAGGAGGTGGGCCGTCATGGCTCCGGCGGCGTCGGCCGCCGCCTAGCCGAACCGCCCGGTCCTGGCCGCGGCGCCGATCAGGTTGAGAATGAGGCGACCGGCCGTCAACGAGGTGATGCCGCCGAGGTCGCGTTTCGGCATGATCTCGACGATATCCATGCCGAGCACCGGCCCCTTGGCGACGAGGCCGTGTATGAGGGCGCGGACTTGCTGGAACGTCAGGCCGCCCGGGGCCGGCGCGATGACGGCCGGCATCACCGTCGGATCCAAACCGTCGGCGTCGATCGATAGGTAATAGGGGCCGCCGTCGGGGATGCGGTCCAAGACGGCGGCCATGCCTTCGTCGTGGACCTCGTAGGCGGTGATCAACTCGGCCCCGTAAGCCCTGGCGTCGGCCACCTCCCGGGCCCGGGCGCTGCCCTGGGCGCGCAGGCCGATCTGCACGATGGAACCGATCTGGTCGAGCTCGGAGGCGCGGCGGATCGGGCTCGAATAGCCTTGGCTAACGCCACCGACCTCGTCGCGCCAGTCGAGGTGGGCATCGACGTGAACCAGGGTCACCGGGCCGACGCCGTCCAAGGCCCGGAACACCGGAATGGGAACGCCGTGGTCGCCGCCCAGCGTCACGGCGAGCGCGCCGGCCTCGAAGATCCGGCGCGCCGCGGCTTCCGCCCGCGCATACGTCTCCGGCGGCCCGCCCGCCGCCTCCGGCACGTCGCCGCAATCGACGATGCTGACATCGCGGCCGTCCAGCACCGGCCCGCCGAGGTCGAAATCCCAGTGGTTGTCGCCCATCACCAAATCGAGCGATTCGCGGCGCACGGCCGCCGGCGCGTTGGACTGGTCGCGCGGCACCTCGTCGTGCGGATAGGGATCGCCGTAGGGCAGGCCGAGGACGGCGACGTCGGCCTCCAGCGCGTCGAGATCGAGCGCCAGCGGCGCATTCAGGAACGTCGGCGCGCCGTTCTCGGGCGCCACGGTCAGCGGCGGCATGACCGCTTCCGTGTCCGCCGCCGGCTTCAGCGGTTCATCCGGTTGTCGACCAGGTCGTCGACCACGGCCGGGTCGGCCAGCGTCGAGGTATCGCCGAGATTGGAGTAGTCGTTCTCGGCGATCTTCCTCAGGATGCGCCGCATGATCTTGCCGGACCGAGTCTTCGGCAGGCCCGGCGCCCATTGCAGCCAGTCGGGCGAGGCGATCGGCCCGATCTCCTTCCTGACCCACTGCACCAGCTCGCTGCGCAGCTCGTCGGACGGCTCCTCGCCGGCGTTCAGGGTCACGTAGGCGTAAATGCCCTGGCCCTTGATGTCGTGCGGGGCGCCGACGACGGCCGATTCGGCGACCTTCGAGTGCGCCACCAGGGCGCTCTCGACCTCGGCCGTGCCCATGCGGTGCCCGGAAACGTTGATGACGTCGTCGACGCGGCCGGTGATCCAGTAATAACCGTCCTCGTCGCGGCGGCAACCGTCGCCGGTGAAGTACTTGCCGGCGTAGGTCGAGAAGTAGGTCTGCACGAAGCGTTCGTGGTCGCGATAGACCGTTCGCATCTGTCCCGGCCACGAATCGGTGATGCAGAGATTGCCCGAGCCGGCGCCCTCGATGACGTTGCCGTCGCCGTCGACGAGCTCGGGTTGGACGCCGAAGAAAGGCCGCGTCGCCGAGCCCGGCTTCAAGTCCGTGGCGCCCGGCAGCGGCGTGATCAGGATGCCGCCGGTCTCGGTCTGCCACCAGGTATCGACGATCGGGCAGCGCCCCTCGCCGACCACGTTGTAATACCACAGCCAGGCTTCCGGGTTGATCGGTTCGCCGACCGTGCCGAGAATGCGGATCGACTGCCTGGACGTCTTCTTGACCGGCTCGTCGCCTTCGCGCATCAGCGCCCGGATGGCGGTCGGCGCGGTGTAGAAGATCTTGATGTCGTGCTTGTCGCAGACCTGCCAGAAACGCGACGCGTCCGGGTAGTTGGGAACACCCTCGAACATCACGGTAACCGCCCCGTTGGCGAGCGGCCCGTAGACGATGTAGCTGTGACCGGTGACCCAGCCGACGTCGGCCGTGCACCAATACACCTCGCCGTCCTTGTAGTCGAAGATGGTCTCGTGGGTGAACGAGGTATAGACCATGTAGCCGCCGGTCGTGTGCAGCACGCCCTTCGGCTTGCCGGTCGATCCCGAGGTGTAGAGGATGAACAACGGGTCTTCCGCGCTCATCTCCTCGGGCTCGCAGTCCGGCTCGGCCTCCGAGCACGCCTTGTAATAGCGCACGTCGCGGCCCTCGACCCAGTTGACGTCGGCCTTGGTGCGGGTGACGACGAACACGGTTTCGACCGTCGGGCACTGCTCCAAAGCGGCGTCGGTGTTGGCCTTCAATGGGATCGGCTTACCGCCGCGCACGCCTTCGTCGGCCGTCACCACGCAGTTCGAATCGCAATCCTGGATGCGGCCGGCCAGGGCGTCCGGCGAAAAACCGCCGAACACGACGGAATGAACGGCGCCGATCCGCGCGCACGCCAGCATCGCATAAGCGGCCTCGGGAATCATCGGCATGTAGATGGTGACGACGTCGCCCTTCTTGATGCCGCGCCCCTTCATGGCGTTGGCGAACCGGCAGACGTGCTCGTGCAGCTCCTTGTAGGTGATCTTCTTGTCGTCCTTGGGGTCGTCGCCCTCCCAGACGATCGCCACCTGATCGCCGCGGCTTCCCAGGTGCCGGTCGATGCAGTTGGCGGATGCGTTGAGCGTGCCGTCGTGGAACCACTTGATGGAGACATCGGGCGCGTTGTAATCGACGTCCTTGATCTCGGAATAGGGCTTAATCCAGTCGATCCGCTTGCCCTGTTCGGCCCAGAACCCTTCCGGGTCGTCGACCGATTGCTTGTACATCTCCAGATACTGATCGTTGGTGATATGGGCCGCCGCCGCCACTGCGTCCGGGACCGGGAAAATTTGATCGTCGCTCATCGTCTACGCGCCCTCCCTTGCATTGAAGCCGGCTGAACTCCGGGGCCGGCCTCGATTGCCGGAATTATCGAAAAAATCCCCAACGAGCACAAGGCTCAGTCGAGAATATGGACCTCGCCGTCCCGCACTTCCGCCGCCACCGCCGTCAATGAATCGTCGGCACACGGCCCCGACACGCAGAACCCGTCGTCGATCCGAAACAGCGCTCCGTGGGTGGTGCACAGGATCATCCTACCGTCGTCGGTCAGGAAGCGCCCGGGCACGATATCGAGCGGCGAGCCGAGGTGTGGGCACGAATTCAGGTAGACGAAGACCTCGTCGCCGCGACGAATGACCATGACCAGGCGGCGCTCGTCGCCGGCCTCGGTCAGGAAGCCGTTGGAGCCGCCGTCGGGCACGTCGTCGAGCCTGCAAAGCAGCGTCTCGGTCATGCCGGGTCCGCGGGATAGACCTTCTTCCAAGGCGTGATGGCGACGCTCTCGAACAGGCCGGCCCGGGTGTAGGGGTCGCCGGCACAGAACGCCTGGGCGCCGTCGAGATCGGCAAACTCCATGATCAGCAGGCTGCCGACCATGTATTGGCCGTCGTCGGACAGCATCGGCCCGGCGGCGACGATCCTGTCTGCGTAGGATTTCAGGTAGTCCAGATGAGCCGAGCGGTTCTCCCCTCTGAGGTAGCCGTTTTCGGCTTTGTCCTTGCAGTGGATGATGAAGTGCATGCTTGTCCTCCTATCCGCTCCGTTTGCGCATCAACACCAACGTCTCGTCGAGCTCGGAGCGCTCGACGGCCGGCAACGAACAAACCGTGCCGCGGCACACGTAGGCGGTCGCCCGGCCGTCGATCTGGGTCTTGTAGCGGGCCGGGTGACCTTCCGGCAAGACGGTGCCGGGCGCGACGATCTCGAGGACCTGCCCCGGCACACTGCGCCGCATGACGCCGCCGAGCAGGTGGTCGGTGCCGGCCTCGCCGCGGCGGCCGATGACCACCACCTGGATAGCTTCCTCGAGCACGTGGGCGGCGTTGAGCAGGCCGGCCAGCCCCAGCGCCGGCGTCTCCACCGCCGCCCCGAAGGCGGCGGCGGTGGCGGCGGCGCGCTGTCGCCAGCGGTTTTCGCCGGTCAGGTAATAAAGCCTGGCGAACAGCTCGATCATGCGGGCGTTGCCCGACGGATTGGGGTTGTCGAAAAACGGTTTGACGGGCATCACCACGGCCCCGGCGTCGTCGGCGGCGGCGAAGAACCCGGGCGTGTCGCCGTCGCCGTGATGGCGGATCGCCAGCTCCGACCAGGCTCTCGCCCGGGCCAAGTAATCCTCCTCGCCGGTCGCCTCGAACAGGGTCAATGCAGCTGCGGCCAGGGCGGCCAGCCCGTCGAGACCGGCGGCCGGGCCGCGCCTGGAGCCGACGGCGCTTTGGGCCGGCCGGCCGGAGCTGTCTTCGAGCGCCGAACGGACGGCCGTGAAGGCGGCGACGGCGGCCTCCAACCACGTCTTCTCGCCGAACGCCATGGCCGCCTCGGCCAACCCGCGGATGGCCATGCCGTTGCCGTCGGCCAGCACCTTGTCGTCGCGCGGCGGTCGCGGCCGGGCGCCGCGCAGGCCGGCGAGCCGGGCCAGCGAGTCGGTCTCGGCGGCGTCGGAGAGACGATGGAGCACGCCGCGATCGTCGTCGTCGTCGATATCGGCGCCCTCGATCGGGGCCAGACCGAAGGCATCGAGGAAGGCCGGCGCACCGGTGCCGAGCGCGCGTTCGAGCTCGTTGCGGCTCCATACATAGAAGGCGCCCTCCTCGCGCTCGCCGCCCGCCGCCTCGCTGTCGGCATCGAGGCTGGAGGCGAAGGCGCCGCCGGGAAGCCGCAATTCGCCGAGCAGGAAGCCGACCGTGCCGCGGACCGCGTTTTCCAGCACCGGGTCGCGGGTTTCCCGCCAGACCTCGGTCATCAGGCGCAGCAGTCCGGCGTTGACGTCGATCATTTTCTCGAAGTGCGGCGTCCGCCACAGCGGATCCACGGCATAGCGAAAAAAGCCGCCGCCAACGTGGTCGTAGACGCCGCCTTCGGCCATGTGGCGGAGCGAGGTGAGCACGGCGTCACCGGCCTCGGCGCGCCCGGTCGCGATATGGGTCCGCCACAACAGCCACAGGGCGACCCAATGCGGGTGCTTCGGCGCCTCGCCGAAGCCGCCGGCGAGCCCATCGATCTCGGCCAGCAAGGCGGCGGCGGCCTTTTCCTGGTGGGCGGCGGTGATGTCGCCGGGGCGGGGCCGGTTGAGGTGCTCGAATGCGCGCGCCCATTGACGGGCTTCCATGCGGATGGCGTCGGCGTCCTCGGCGTAGACCTCCGATATCTTGACCAGGAACTCCTTGAACGGCGCGTAGCCGCCGCGCGCCTCGGCCGGGAAATAGGTACCGCCGTAGAAGGGGCGCGCTTCCGGGGTCAGGAACAGGGTCAACGGCCAACCGGTCGGCAGGTCGAGATGGAGGGCCTGCGCCTGGAACGCGGAATCGAGGTCGGGCCGTTCCTCGCGGTCGATCAGGATCGGTACGTAGAGGCGGTTGATGATGGCGGCCGTCGCCGGGTCGGCGAAGCTCTCCTTCTGCATGACATGGCACCAGTGGCAGGCCGCGTAGCCGATGGACAGCAGGATCGGGCGCCCGAGTTCGGCCGCTTCCTTCAGGCTGGCCTCGCTCCAGGTCCGCCAGTGGACCGGGTCGGAGGCGTGCAATTGAAGGTACGGGCTGGCTTCCGAGCCGAGGCGGTTGCCGCCGGGCAGCGCCCGGGCCGGGCCGGTGACGACGATCATCAGACCGCACAGGGCGACGGCGACGAGGCGTGCGGCGCCGCCCCTCACTGCAACGCCTCGAGGCCGGGCGGCCGGGCCAGCAGGCCGGCGATGGTGGCGTCGATATCGGCGGCCCGGTTGAGGACGGCGTCGACGGCAGCGCAGATCGGCATGTCGACGTCGAGGTTCCCGGCCAGGGCGTTGACCGAAGCCGCCGTAAAGACGCCTTCGGCAACCGAGGTGCGCTCGCCGAGAATGTCGGCCAGGGCGCGGCCCTGGCCGAGCCCCACGCCGAGCGAGAAATTGCGCGATTGCATGGCGTTGCAGGTCAGCGTCAGATCGCCGATGCCGGAAAGTCCCATCAGGGTTTCCGGGTTGGCGCCCTTGGCCAGGCCGAGGCGCGCAATCTCGGCCAGGCCGCGGGTGATCAGCGCCGCCCGCGCATTGTCGCCCATGCGCCGCCCCTCGACGATGCCGCAAGCGATCGCCAGCACGTTCTTGACGGCGCCGCCGATCTCGGCGCCGACGACGTCGTCGGACAGATAGATCCGGAACTCAGGCGTGCCGAGGGCCCCGAGCACGGCCTCGCCCAGCGCCTTGTCGGTGGTCGCCAGCGTCACCGCGGTCGGCAGGCCGGCCGCCACCTCGGCAGCGAAGGTCGGGCCGGACAGGATGGCCGGCGTCGCCTGCGGCAGCGCTTCGCCCGCCACCTCGCTCATCAGGGCAGACGTCCGCTGTTCGATGCCCTTGGCGCAAATGATGGCCGGGACGCCGGGCCGCCAGTCCGCCGCCGCCGCTTGCAGCGCTTGGCGCAGGTGCTGGGCCGGGGTCACGAACAGCACGGCGTCGGCGGCGGCGGCTTCGGCGATGTCGGCGGTGGCGTGGATGGCGGGGTCGAGCCCGACGCCCGGCAGGAAGACCGTGTTCTCGTGGGTCTCGTTGATGGCGGCGACGACGTCGGCCTCGCGGGCCTGCAGGACGACGTCGCGGCCGGCCCGGCGGGCGACCGTGGCCAGCGCCGTGCCCCAGGCGCCGCCGCCGATGATGCCGATCTTGTCCATGCGACGATTTGTAGCGCCCGCCTATCGCGTCCTCAAGCCTTGACCCCGGCGCCGGTCGCCGGCGGCGCGTCGGGATCGAGCGGCCAGCGCGGCCGCGGCTTGAAGTCGAGAGGGTCGGTGAGACCGGCCCGTAGGCGCTCGATGCCGGCCCAGGCGACCATCGCCGCGTTGTCCGTGCACAGCGCCGCCGGCGGCGCCTCGAAGCCGACGCCGTGGTCCCCGGCCAACTCCCGCAGGCGGTTCCGAACGGAGCGGTTGGCGGCGACGCCGCCGGCCACCACCAACGGTCCGCCGCCCGAGTGTTCGGTCACGAACAAGTGAAGGGCGTTGGCGGCGCGGTCGGCCAGCACGTCGACGGCGGCGGCTTGGAAAGACGCGCAAAGGTCGGCCTTGTCGCGGTCCGTGACGTCGCCCGGCGGCAGCCGCTCGATGGTTTGGCGGACCCGGGTCTTGAGGCCTGAAAACGAAAAGTGGCAACCCGGCCGGCCGAGCAGCGGCCGCGGCAGGTCGAAGCGGCCGGGATCGCCCTTTGCCGCCCATTGCTCGACCGGCGGCCCGCCCGGATAGCCGAGGCCCAGCATCTTGGCGGTCTTGTCGAAGGCCTCGCCGAGAGCATCGTCGATGGTGGTGCCGAGGCGCGAATAGCGCCCCACCCCTTCGACGACGAGCAACTGGCAATGGCCGCCCGAGACCAGCAACAGCGGGTAGGGAAACGGCACCGTCTCCTCGCCTTCGGTCAGGCGCGCCGTCAGCGCGTGCGCTTCCAAGTGGTTGACGGCGACGAACGGGACCTTGCGGACGGCGGCGATCGCCTTGGCGGTCATGACGCCGACCAGGACGCCGCCGATCAGACCGGGTCCGCCGGTGGCGGCGACCGCGTCCAAATCGTCGAAACCGACCCCGGCCGTCCGCATGGCGCGCTCGACGATAACGTCGACATGCTCGAGGTGGGCGCGCGCCGCCACTTCCGGGACGACGCCGCCGTACGGGCGGTGTTCCTCGGTCTGCGAGAGGATTTCATTGGCCAGCACGCGCCCGAGCCCGTCGCCCTCCTCGGTCAGCACGGCGGCGGCGGTCTCGTCGCAGCTGGTTTCGATTCCGAGTACGATCATGCCGGGTCGTAATAGTTCTTGTGCGCGAGAAGCCAGAGTTTACTCTGTCGCGGAGCCGCCGGCCATACGCCTGACAACGCCCGAAACCGGATGAACGCCGACACCTCTTACCGCATTGGAACCCGAGGCAGCCCGCTGGCCCTGGCCCAGGCCCGCGAGGTCGGCGCCGCGCTGGCCGCCGCCGTTCCGGAGCTGGCCGGCGAGGCGGCAATCGAGATCGTCGAGATCAAGACCACCGGCGATGCCGTCACCGACCGGGCGCTGGCCGAGGTCGGCGGCAAGGGCCTGTTCGCCAAGGAAATCGACGCCGCCCAATTGGAAGGGCGCATCGACATCGCCGTCCATTCGGCCAAGGACCTGGAGACGCGACTGGCCGCCGGCATTCGGCTGGGCGCCGTGCTCGAGCGCGAAGACCCGCGCGATGCGCTGATCTGCCGCGATGCGAGCGGCCTCGACGATCTGCCGGACGGCGCCGTCGTCGGCACCGCGTCGCTGCGCCGCCAGGCCCAGTTGCTGTCCAGGCGTCCCGATCTCGAGGTGACGCTATTGCGCGGCAACGTCCAGACCCGGCTCCGCAAGCTCGAGGCCGGCGAGGTCGACGCCACCCTGCTGGCCCTGGCCGGCCTCAACCGCCTCGGGTTGGCCGATGTGGCGACCGAGGTGCTGGAACCCGGTGTTCTGCTGCCGGCCGTCGGCCAGGGCGCCATCGGCGTCACCCGCCGGGCCGACGACACCCGCTCGGCCGAATGGCTGGCCGCCATCGACCACTCCGAGAGCCATGCCCGGATTGCCGCCGAGCGCGCCATGCTGGACGTTCTCGACGGTTCGTGCCGGACCCCGATCGGCGGCCTCGCCGTGCTCGCCGGCGGGCATCTGACGCTCGACGGCCTGGTCGCCAGGCCCGACGGTTCCGAGGTGTTCAGGGCGCGGCACTCGGGCGCCGCCGCCGATCCCGAGGCCGTCGGCCGGACGGTCGGCGAGGCGTTGCGCCGGCAGGCCGGCGACGACCTGTTCGAATGAGGCGAGAGAGAACGCTTGAGAGTCCTCATCACCCGCGCCCGCGAAGACGCCGAACCGTTGGCCGCCGAGCTCGCCCGGCTCGGCGTCGAATCGCTGATCGAGCCGCTGCTCAGCATCGTCTACGAGGACGGTCCCGACCTCGACCTCGAGAACGTCCAGGCGGTGCTGGCGACCAGCGCCAACGGCCTCCGCGCCCTGGCCCGGCGGACCGAGGCGCGCGATATCCGGGTACTGGCGGTCGGCGACGCGACGGCGCGGGCCGCCGCCGAGGCCGGCTTCCGGACCGTGCTGTCGGCGACCGGCGACGTCGATGCCCTGGCCGCCCTGGCCGCCTCCGAACTCGACCCCGAGACGGGTCCGCTGCTGCACGCCGCCGGCAGCCGGCTGGCCGGCGACCTCGGCGGGCAGCTGGAACGGGCTGGATTCACCTACCTACGCCGCGTGCTGTATCGCGCCGAAACGGTAGCGGCGCTGTCGGTCGAGAGTTGCCGGGCGCTGGAGGCCGGCGCCGTCGACGGCGTCCTTCTTTATTCGCCGCGGACAGCGGCCGTGTTCGTCGAACTGGTGCGCGACGCAGGGCTGGAGGGCGCGATCGGCGGCGTCGTCGCCTACTGCCTGAGTGCCGCCGTCGCCGACAGAGCGGCCGGGCTCGATTGGCGGGCGCTGCGGAAGGCGGTGCGTCCCGACCAGTCGGCGTTGCTCGACGCCATCGCCGCCGAAGCATAAAAATTGATGCCCCCGGTGCCGGGCAATCCTGTTAATCTGAAGGCCGCGACAAGAGGGAACAAAGGCATGGCCGAGAGACGGAAAACGCCATCGAAACCTGCGAAAAAGAAAGCGCCCGTCCGCAAGCCGGCGAAGAAGACGGCCGCCCGGCCGACGCCCCGCGCCGCCAAGGCGAAAGCGGCTCCGACTCCGGTCGCCGAGGCGCCAGCCATCGACCAAACGACGGCATCCGACGAGCCGGCCCCGGGACCTGCCCCGGCCGCCTCCGAGACGGCCGATGTCGGCGACGCCGAATTGCCGCCACCGCCGCCACCGCCGCCGCCGGCGAGGCCGCAGGCGAAGTCCGGCGGTTTCACGGCGTTTCTGGCCGCCGTCGTCGTCGGTGCCGGGCTCGGCGCCGGCGGCTTCTTCTCGTGGCCGCTGTGGTCGGACTACGTGACCGACTACATCCCGCCGGCGCTGCTGCCGGGCGCCTCGGAGCAACCGACCGTGGCCGGCCTCGCCGACCGCATCGAGGCCCTCGAAACCCAGGCCCGGCACCGTATTGGCGAAGACAAGGCGCTGGCCCGGCTCGAATCGGAGCGGACCCGGCTGCGCGACGAACTGACCGGTCTGATGGCGCGCTTGGAATCGGTCGAAGGGGCGGTCGGCGCCGTCAAGCAGATCGTCGATGCGACCAATTCGACGGCCCCGGCCGAGGCCAGTGGCACCCTGAAGCTCTTGAGCGACCGCCTGACGCAGTTGGAGGAGGAAGGCGGCAGCCTGGACGACCTGCGCCGGCGCATTTCGCAACTGGAGGTCGGCACCGCCTCGTCGAAGGGCAGGGCCGCGTCGCAGGCGGTCGAAATCGAGCGGCGCTTGAGTTCCGCCGTCGCCGAGATCGAATCGCGCCTGGCCGACCTCGAACGGCAGCCGCCGACGAGCGTCGGCTCGGCCAGCGAAGCGCCGGCCACGGTCCTCGCCGTCTCGCAGCTTCGAAAAACCGTTGAGGCGGGCAGACCGTTTGCCGAGGACCTGGCGGCGCTCAGCGCGATTTCCGACGACGACCCGGCGATGCGGGCGGCGACGGCGCTGCTCAAGCGCTATGCCGAAGCCGGTGCACCGACCCTGGCGGCGCTGCGCGACCGATTCCAGCGCATCGCCGGAGAGATCGTGCGCGCCGCCAAGGCGCTGCCCGAGAACGGCTGGGTCGAGCGGGTCGCCAACCGGATCGCCGGGCTGGTCACGTTGCGCCGGGTCGACGGCGGCGGCGAGGAAAACGTTGATAGCCTGGTCGCCACCGCCGAGAACAGGTTGGCCGAGGGCGATCTCGGCGCCGCCATCGAATCGATCGAGAAGCTCAACAAGCATTCCGGACCGGCCACCGCCGTCGCCGCGCCGTGGCTGGCCGACGCCAGGGCCCGGCTCGACGTCGAGCGGGCCATGACCAGCCTGCATGTCTATGCGGTGACGCTTCTCGCCCCGGTCAAAGAGTAGCCGCCGATGATCCGCACCCTCGGGTTCCTCGTCGTTGTCGGACTGCTGGTCGCCGCCGCCGTCTGGGTGGTCGATTCGCCGGGCGCCGTGTCGCTCGATTGGCGGGGATACCGGCTCGAGACCTCGTTCGCGGTGTTGCTGGCGGCGACCGCCGTCATCGCGTCGGTGGCGGCGCTGCTCTATCGGTTGTGGCTGGCACTGAAGCGGGCGCCGACCCGGGTCGGCGACGCCTGGCGCAGCCGCCGTCGCCAGCAGGGCTACCAGGCGCTGACCCGCGGCATGGTCGCGGTCTCGGCCGGCGAGGCCGACGAGGCCCGGCGCCAGGTCAAGCGGGCCGAGGCGCTGTTGGACGACCCGCCGCTGACCATGTTGCTGTCGGCCCAGGCCGCCCAGTTGAACGGCGACGAGAAGGCGGCCGAACGATTCTTCGAGGCGATGACGGAGCGGCCGGAAACCGAGTTCCTGGGCGTTCGCGGGCTGATGAACCAAGCCGTCCGGCAAGGCGACACGGCGGCGGCGCTGAGCCTGGCGCGACGCGCCTACCGGTTGCGCCCGAAAAGCGACGCGGTGGCGTCCCGCCTGTTCGACCTGCAGATCAGCAACGGCCAGTGGCTCGACGCCCGGGTCACCGGCGACGAGCTGGCCAAACGCAAGATGATCGACGGTGCGCCGGCCAGGCGTCGCCGCGCCGTGCTGGCCTACCAGATGAGCCGCGAGGCGGCCGCCGGCGGCGACCTGGCGGCGGCCGAGAAGGAGCTGAAGGCGGCGGTCGGCCTCGAACCGGCGCTGGTGCCGGCGGTCTGCGACTGGGCGGCGCTGCTGTGCGACCGCGACCGGCACCGCAAGGCGGTCGCCGTTCTCGAAAAGGCGTGGGCGGCGTTCCCCCACCCCGATCTGGTCGAGCCCTATTGGCGGGCGGCCCAAGCCGACGACGGGCTGGCCCGGGTCAAGGCGGCGGAAAACCTGGCGGCGATCGCGCCGGACCACCCGGAAACCCATCTGGCCGTGGCCGAGGCGGCGCTGGAGGCGCAGCTGTGGGGCGAGGCGCGCGGCCATCTCGATGCCCTGAGCGGCGGCGACGGCGAGACGGAGGCCCGGGTCTGCCGGATGATGGCGCGGCTCGTCGAGTCCGAACACGACGACCCGGTTGCCACCCGCGACTGGCTGGTCAGAGCCAGCGTCGCCCAATCGGACCCGGCCTGGGTGTGCGAGACCTGCGGCAATTCGGTCAGGGAATGGACGGCGGTGTGCGGCAATTGCGAGGCGTTCGACGGCTTCTCGTGGCGCCGTCCGGCCCATGTCGTCGGTCTGCCGGAGACCGAGGGGGGGACGATATTGCCGGTGTCGGAAAACCCGTCCGGATAGTGCTCTAGATCGGATCACGTTTTGTCGGAAACCCGAGGTGTCGACGACAAAACGTGTGAATCCGATCGGTTTCAATGATGTAGAGCAGATTCACATGCTTTGACGGATCGCCCGGGCGATTCCGACAAAACATGATATGCTCTAGGTGATGCGCTGACGCACCGTCGCCGACACCCATTCGCTGAAGACGACGACGCCGAAAATGGCGACCAGCATGACCGCCACCTTGTCCCATTGGAACAGGTTCTGCGAGGCGTAGAGCTGGATGCCGATACCGCCGGCGCCGACGAACCCGAGCACGGTCGATTCGCGGATATTGATGTCCCAGCGATAGACGGTGGTGCCGTAGATGACGGGCAGGACCTGCGGCAGGACGCCGATCAACAGGACCTTGAGGCGCGAAGCGCCGGTCGCCTCGATGGCCTCGACGGCGCCCTGGTCGATCTCCTCGATGGCCTCGGCGATCAGCTTGCCCATGAAGCCGATCGAGCGAAAGGTGATGGCCCAGATGCCGGCGACCGGGCCGGGACCGAAGATGGCGACGAAAATCAACGCCCACACCACCGTGTTGATGGAGCGCGAGGCGACAAGGATGAACCGCCCGATGAACCAGGTGAAGGCGTTAAGCGTCGTATTGCGGGCGGCCAGAAAGGCGATCGGCAGCGCGATGACGAAGGTCACCACGGTGCCCAGCGTGGCGATGTGGATGGTCTCCAGGAGCGGATCGACGACCTCGCCGAAAAATTCCCACTCCGGCGGATACATGCGGACCAGAAGGTCGGCCGCCTGCTCGTGCGCGTCCAGGAAGTACACCCAGTTGATGTCGAGGTGACGCAGCGACCAGGCGACGACGAAGACGACTCCGGCGAACCAGACGTACCGGATCAGGGTTTGACGGGGCGTGAATTTTCGCCAGACGTCGGGGTAGCGGGCGGCGTGTTCGGCCAGCGTCATCGGAGCTTGCCCCGCACCCAGTTGGAGAAGAACTCGCCCAGGAAGACGAGGGCGATGATGGTCAGCAGGATAGCCAGGCTGAAATCGTAGTCGTAGCGCTTGAAGGTGGCGGTCAGGGTCATGCCGATGCCGCCGGCGCCGACGATTCCGACCACCGTCGAATGGCGGATGTTGGCGTCCAGCCGGTAGATGCAGACGCCGAGATATCGCGGCAGGATCTGCGGCTGAACGGCGTAGATGAGGAGCTTCGGGAAGCTCGCCCCGGTCGCCCGCACCGCCTCGACCTGGCCCATGCTCATGTTTTCGATGTCCTCGGCGATCATCTTCGAGATGAAGCTGACGCTGGCGACGATCAGGGTGAGCAGGCCGGCCAGCGGTCCGAAGCCGACGATCTTGACGAAGAAAATGGCGACGATGACCTCGTGGAAGGTGCGGCTCAGGACGATGATGGCGCGGGCCACCAGGTAGACCGGCGTCGGCGCCAGGTTGCGGGCGCCGCACAGCCCCAAGGGGACGGCCAGGATCATGCCGACGAAGCTGGCCGCGAAGGCCATCTCGACGCTCTCGATGACGCCGCGGGTCAACAGCTCCCAGCGCGAGAAATCCGGTGGGAACATGCGGACGATCATGTCGCCGGCCCGCGGAAAACCCTGCGCCACCCGTTGCCAATCGATTTCCAGGGTGCTCAAGGACCAGATCGCGTAGACGCCGGCGACCGCCCACAGCCCGTAGCGGACGGCCGGGCTCTCGATCATGCTGGGCCTTTTCCAGGTGGTCGGACGACTCATCCGGCGAAAGCCTCCGCGTCGAGCGCGTGGCCGTTGTCGTCCGCCGGCCCGGCGTCCTCGTCGTCGTCATCCTTGCGGATGGTCGCACTCCAGTCCTCTTCGCCGTAGATGTCGGTCAGCACCTCGGGCGTCAGTTCCTCGGGACTGCCGTCGAAGACGATCATGCCTTCGCTGAGGCCGACGATGCGGTCGGCGCTGGCCTGGGCCAGAGCGACGTCGTGGATGTTGACCAGGGCCGGGGTGCCGCGCTCGTGGGCCAGTTCGCAGATCAGGCGCATGATCTGGCGCGAAGTCTTGGGATCGAGGCTGGCCGTCGGCTCGTCGACCAGTAAAAGGTCCGGTTGCTGCATCAGAGCGCGGGCGATGCCGACGCGCTGGCGCTGGCCGCCGGAAAGGGCGTCGGCCCGCGAATCCTGGCGGCCCTCCAACCCGACCCGTTCGAGCAGCTCGAAGGCGGCGGCGACGTCGTCGGGCGGATAGGCACGGCGGAAGGCGCGCCAGAACCCGACGTACCCCAACCGTCCGGACAACACGTTCTCCATGACGGTCAGGCGCTCGACCAGATTGTACTCCTGGAAGATCATGCCCATGCGCCGCCGCGCCATCCTCAGGCCGGTCCGCCCCAACGACGTGATCTCCTCGCCGCCGAGCTTGACGGAGCCCGACGTCGGCTCGATCAGCCGGTTGACGCAGCGGATCAGGGTCGATTTGCCGGCGCCTGAAGAGCCGATCACCGCCACCACCTGCGGTTCGGCTACGTTGAGGCTGACGCCGTGCAGCGCTCTGAAGCCGTTCGGGTACTGTTTGACGAGGTCGGTGATTTCGATCATGGCGGTCGGCGGTTCCGCTGGAGATGGGTGCGAAGGCAGGGTCAAAGGGAACCGCCGCCACCCCGGTCCGAGGCGGCGGCGGTCCGCCATTCGTAGTCGGCTCAGTCCTTTTTCTTTTTCTTTTTCTTCTTCTTGATCTTCAGGCCCTTCAGCGACTCGTCGGTATAGACGGTGCCGTTGGTCTTCTGGATGGTGCGGATGTCGGACCAATGGTTCCTGAAGGTGATCGGGATGAAGCGGTCGGACTTCTTGCCGAACTCCTTCTTCAGCGCCGTGCCCGTCCAATCGAAGGTCAGGAACGCGTTCTCGACCTGCACCTGCAAGGTCGGGTGCAGGTTGTGAGCGTAGCCGTACGACGTCGTCGGGAACAGCTTCGATTGCCAGATGATGCGAAGGTCGTTCTTGTTGACGACGCCCTTGTCGTGCATGCGGTCGAGTACGCTGGATGCGATCGGGGCGGCGTCGTAGTCCTTGTTGGCGACGCCCATGATCGAGTTGTCATGCTTGCCGGAGTAGTTGACCTTGTAATCGGTGTCCGGCACCACGCCCATGGATTTGAACAGCGCCCGCGGCGCCTGGTTGCCGGAGTTCGACGACGGCGTCACGTGGGCGATTTTGCGGCCCTTCATGTCCGTGACTTCCTTGATGTCGGAGTCTTTGTGCGTGATCAACTGCAGGCGGTAGCCGAAGCGGCCGTCGGCCTTGCCCATGATGGCGATCGGCACGTAGCCGGCGAGGTTGACGCCGAACACGGTCGGCCCGGTCGAGATGCCGGCCACATGCAGCCGCCCCGAACGCATGGCCTCGACCTGGGCGGCATATGAATCGGCGCCGTACCACTTGACCTTCTTGCCGGTCTTCTTGGCCAGGTAATCCATGAACTCGACGAACACGTTCTCGTAAACGGACGGGTCCTCGACCGGCGTGTAGGAAAAGACGAGGGTGTCCGGATCGATCCACTTCGACGAATCGGCCGGCGTGTCGGCGACCAGGTCGCCGTTCCAATCGCAGAACCGCTTGTCGAGGTCGCCGCGCGGGCACTCGGCGGCCTGGGCCGGGACCGTGGTCAGCGCCAGACCGGTCAGGGCCAGGCCGGCGATCAGGTTCATTGACAGAGTCTTCTTGGTAAGCATGAACGTACCTCCCTGGGGTCGCAGAGGATCAGCGCCCCGATTTGTGACGTTTTTGTTACGGTATTATGACACGAGGGAAAGACTATATCGCGCCCGTGGTCTTTGGCAACGAAAGACGCGCCCGGTCCTGGACATTTTGCTATGATGACCGAAAAGGCAGGCCGGGACTTGACAGCGGGTCGTTCGTTGTTAGGTTGCGCGGCGCCGATCACGGGCTCGAAGCCGCAGTAGCTCAGTTGGTAGAGCAATGCATTCGTAATGCATGGGTCGGGGGTTCGAATCCCTCCTGCGGCACCATTCCCTTGCGCGGCCCTTCAATCCTTTTCGTAGCCGAACGCCTCGACGTATGGCCCGAGCGTCGGCAGGATGTCGTCCATGTGCGCCCGGTAGCGCCGCCACCGCGCCTGGGCGCGGGTGTACAAGGGTTCGACCACGTTCTGGTAGCTCGGCGTCGAGATGTCGCGGCCGACCGCGGCATCGCGGTAATCGAGGACGGCGTCGTCCCACTCGACGCCGAGGAAATCGAGGACGCGCCCAGTCACGCCTTCGAAGTCGGCGACCAGGTCCTCGTAGCGATACTCCAGCCACTCGACCCGTGTATGGGCGCGGGCCTGCAGCCACAGGTCCATGGTCTCGGCATAAAGCCTCGCCGTCGAGCGCAGCGACGTGAAGTGACTCATGGCGTCGTTGGGCTGGAACTGCTGCATGAAGCAACTGAGGCAGGCGTCGCGCGGGTCGCGCAGCGACACCACGACGCGGGCGTCGGGAAAGACCCGGCCGATGAGGCCGATGTCGAGGATGTTCAAGGGGTTCTTGTCGACCAGTCGCTTGCCTTCGAGCCGCGTCCCGAAAGCGTCCGCCGCCCGATCGTGGAACGCCCGGCGCCAGCCGCCGACGTCGTCGGCCGACGCCGTCTCCAGGCAGACGGGATAAGCGCCACCCTCCTTCAGGCGCCGTTTGAGAAAGGCCAGCGGGCTCCTCTCGCCGGTTGTGGCGAGGCCGGGGTGGGCTTCGAGGATCTGCTCGAAGAGCGTGGTGCCGGAGCGCGGAAAGCCGACCAGGAAGACCGGTCCGCTCGCCCGCTCGGGCGGTCCCGGCGGCGGATCGACCACGCCGTCGCCGGCCAGCCGCGCCGGCGTCAGCCAGGCGCGGTCGCGGCCGATGGCGTCGAGGAAGGCGGCCCGCTCGGCGGCCCGGTCCTCGGAGATGCCGGTCTCGACCAGGTTGTTGGCGCGGGTAAAGGCGTCGAAGGCCGCGTCCGCCTCGCCGATCAGGTCGAGAACCTGGCCGCGGTCGAACTGGACGCGGGCGGCGGTCGCCGGATCGGCCGCCTCTATGCCGTCGAGCCTGGCCAAGGCGCCCGCCAGATCGCCGCCGCGGCGTTCGATGCGCGCCATCAGAACGCTACCGATCGGGTGTTCGGGCGCCAGCGTCAGCAGGCGCCTGGCGGAGACCGCCGCTTCGTCGGCGAGGCTCAACCGCTCCAGGCAATCGGTCAGGTTGAGCAGTGCGCCCACGTCGCCGGGGTCGGCGGCGACGGCACGGCGCAGGAACCGGGCGGCTTCCTGGCGCCGCCTGTTCTCCTTCAAGAGCCCGCCCAGGTTGTTCAGCGCTTCGGCATTGCCGGGGTCGAGACGGATGGCCTCGAGATAGGCCCGTTCGGCCTCGTCGTGGCGTCCCTGGCCGTGTAGGGCGTTGCCGAGGTTGTAGTGGGCGTCGGCCAGCTCCGGATCGGCGGCGACGGCACCCGCCAGTGCTTCCTCGGCGGCACCGAGGTCGCCGGCCGTGAGCTGCGCGGCGCCCAGCGTGTTGAGGTATTTCGGATGGTCCGGGGCGGCCTCGAGGGCGCGCAACAAGTGGCCGACGGCGCTCACCGGGTCGCCTTTCTGCAGCGCCACGACGCCGAGCAGATGGAGGACCTCGGCGTCGTCCGGATAGCGTCCGGCAAGCTCGCGGTAGACCGGCTCGGCGAGGTCGGGCCGGCCGCCCCGGTGGCGTTTCAGCGCGTCTTCGAACTTGCTCTTGTCGGCGGCGTCCATCAACGGGGTTCCGGTCGAACTGGGTGCGGCTACACCGAAAACTAAGGAACGGAATAGAAGAAATCCAGAAAGACGCCGCCGCCCTCAAGCCACCTGGTTGACGAGGCTGCCGGGCGGCAGGAAGCTCGACGGTCCGCTGTTGACCAGTTGCAGGAACAACTGGCTGGTCGGGGTGCCGAAGCCGAGGCCGTCCTGCAGGGCGTTGAGATTGTCGATGCGGCGCTCGGCGATGATGATGGCGTTCCCGACCTTGGCCAGCGCCAGTTCCGCCTCGTCGTGGGTCAGCGCGCTGAGCTCGGCGATGCCGAGGCCGGCCGAATCGAGCGGTTGCGGCGATACGGTGACGGAACCGCCGAACCGCGTCGTCTGGATGCTGATGCGCCGGCTCGTGCTGGAAATCAGATTGGCGCTGCCCACCGCGGCGCTGTCGACCAGCTTGTCGATGGCCTTGGTCACGCGCTGCGCCTGCGAGGTGATGTTGACCCGCGACACCCGCGAGCCGTCGGCCGAAAGGTGATTGGTGATCGGGCTGGTCAGGCCGTCGTTGAGAGCCGTCCTGAGGCCGCTCTCGAGGGCGCGGAGCGCCGACAGCACGCCGGCGCTGGCGACCAGCGCGGTGGCGACGGCGGTGGTGCCCTTGTTGATGTCGAGGACGACGGGGCCGCGGCTTCTCGACGCTCGCAGATTGCCGGGCAGGTCTTCGTCGGCCGCACGAAGCGGTCCAGTGCCGGCGGAGGCCGCGACACTGCCCAGGGTCTGGCGTGCGTCGAGCGCGAACTGCAACGACGCCGAAGATCCGATCTCGATGGCCATGCGGCCTTCGCCCTTCCGAAGAGGTTGAACGGACCATTCTGGACCAGCCGAATTTTCTGCCATCAGGCTAGCACGGGAGGCGGCGAAAGACGAGCTTTGGCGAATCCAAGCGATTCCGTGGACTCGCCGACCCGATCGGAGTAGGGTGCTGTCATCAACCGAGCCGGACGCTACGGACTCCGGTCGAAAACCGGAGCCGAGAGGGGTGGCGGTCGGCACAACCGGTCGGTGACGCCCTGGAATCCAACGGCATGGCGTGCCGTCGCCGAATTCGGTTGGGGGAGGCTTGGATGGCGGGGAAGGGCCGCAGCCAAGGCGACGCGGAGGGTCGGGAAAGTGCCCGGACGACCGGGCTTGACGAGGTCACCGGGCTGCTTGGCCGCGACCTGTTCTGCTCGAAGCTGTCGTGGGCCTTGCGCCAGGCGAAAGCCGAAGGCGCCGCCGTCGCCGTTCTGGTCGCCGATATCGATTTCTTCAGGACCGTCAACGAAACTTTCGGACGGGCGGCCGGCGACCGGCTGCTCGAACAGGTCGGTCAGCGCCTGGCGGCGGCTTTTCCGGCGACCTACACGGTCGGTCGACTCGATGGCGATACCTTCGCCGTCGTCGTGCCGAACGCCGGCGAAGACAGAACGTCGCAGGTCGCCGCCCGCAGGATCCTCGAGGCGTTCGTCCGGCCGTTTCGTTTCGAGGGAGTCGAGGCCGCCGTTTCGGCCAGTATCGGCATCAGCATCCACCGCGGCGACGGGGCCGACCCGGAAACCCTGCTCGCCAACGCCGAAACCGCTTTGCGGGCCGCCAAGCGCGGCGGCCGGCGCGGATACCGGCTATTCGAGGCGGCGGCCTGGAGGGACGCCGTCAACCACGCCCCGAGGACGACCGGCGAAACCGGGGACACCGCCGCAAGCGCCGGCAAGCCCCGCAGATCGGCCGGTCCGACGGCTGCCGTGACGACGCTGGCGAGGCAACTGCCGCGGCCGGTCTCGGTCGGCGCCGCGTTCGCCGTCGTCGCCGCCGTTGCGGTGGTCGGTTGGCTGCTGGTGTCGGCCCTGCTCGGCGGTTACGGGCTCTACGGGGTCGATCGGATCGCCAGCGATCCGATTCCGACGGACCTGCGCGAGCTCGGTGTCGCCAGCGATAAAGACGACGAGATCAACGGATTCGGAACGGCCAGCGGCGACGAAGAGGAGGCCCCCCCGAAACAATGAGCCCGGCCCGGCCGAAACTGGGAAGACCAGCCGGAAAGCGTTGGATCGTAAGCGCCGTTTCGTATCGGAAACGTTAGTCGGCGGGCCTGAGCGGGGGTCGACAGCGGCCGCCGGCCGGGGTATCTCCGGGATCGTTGCGGCCGTATCGGCATCGTTGCCGAGCGGTGACGATGTCGTTCGCCGGCCCCGGGTCGGCCGGCCGCCGCCCGATCGGCGATTCGGAATCGAATCGCCGTCGTGATGTCCGGTTCGGAGTCGCCGTCGCCATCCGGACCGCGGCGGCACCGTCCGAATCGGCGGCGGCCGAGGGCGCCGCCTCGGGCGCGGGTAAAGCCCCTCATTTCAAGGGGATGCGCGGGACCGGCCCGAAAACCACAATGGCAGTTGGCGAGCGCCGGCCGGCTCCCAATAAGTTACCCAAACGATTCGAGGTTCTGCGAATCGACGGGCGAAATCGGCGGTTTTTTGCCGCGCCGCCGGAAATTCCGCCGGTCGCCGGGCCGCCCCGTGCAGCGATGCCGTCACCGTTGCCGCCGCCTCCCGCGATCCGCCGCCGGTCGCCCGGCTGGTCGCGGGCCGGTCCCGGTCGAATTGAGAAAACCTTTTAATAACAGCAGCTTAAACATCACCACCTCGAATCCTCCGGGGCCGGGACGGCGGCCGAAGCGGCCGGTCGGCGGCACCGATCGGCGGCCCGTCGCCGGCTTCGCAAGGCGCCGGTGCCGAGCGGGTATTGACGGGATACGACATTTTCTTAAAGTCGTTCCTCAGCAGTTATAGTTAAGTCCCGAGGATGAAACGATAACTGCCGGAATTGACGGGCGGGCCGACTGGGACGAACTTGGGCTCCGCCGCACAGCTTGGGGGCCGGCCATGGGTTCGAAAACGACCAAACACTCCTACACCATCACCTGTTCGAGCGCCTTTCGCGACGCCGTCGCCGAGCTCGCCGGGCGGCGTCGCGTCAACGTCGCCGACCTCGCCCGCTCGGTCGTCCTGATGGTGCCGCCGGAGACCGTCCTCGGCTTTCCCGACCCCGGCGAGCCCGACCCCGGCGACCGCGAAACGGTGGTTCTCAAGTCGGGCGCCGCCAAGGGCCGGCCGTGGCAGCGCAAACCGCGCCTGCAGGTCCGCCTGATGCCCGGTTTCGAGGTCGCTTTCCTGCGCCGCGCGCTGGCCCTGGCGCTGGCCATGGACGAAGGCGAGACCGAGGTCCGTCTCGAAGCCGCCAATGACAGGCCGGCCGAGCCCGACACCGGCGACGCCGAGGAGCTCGACCGCCTGCGCGCCATCATCTCGGTGCTGTCGTTCGACCCCTTGAGCGAAGGCGTCACCAGCCGCGACGAGGCCCTGCACGTGCTCGGCTTCCCGCCCGGCACGGCGCCGGCCGAGACCACCCTGAAGGCGCGGTTCCGTACGCTTGCCGCCATCCATCACCCGGACAGCGGCTACGGATCGCATAACCGCATGAGCCAACTCAACGCGGCCATGGACGTGCTGCGCGGCGCCGCCGTCGCCGACTGACCCGGCCCCGCCCCGCCACCGCCGGAAGGGCAACAAATCGGCTTGCGCCTTTGGCCGGGCGCGGCATACTCGAAAATCATGGGGAGGGAACGTCCATGCGTCTGAAGGACCGCATCGCCGTCGTCACCGGCGCCGCTTCCGGCTTCGGCGAGGGCATCGCCCGGCGCTTCGCCGCCGAGGGCGCCCACGTGGTCGTCGCCGACATCGACGAGGCGGGCGGCGCCCGCGTCGCCGAAGACATCAAGCAAGACGACCTGAGCGCACTCTATTGCCGCGCCGACGTCTCCGAGCGGGCCGACATGGAAGCGCTGGTTGCCGCCGCCGAGGACGCCTTCGGCGGCCTCGACATCATGGTCAACAACGCCGGCGTCGCGCAGCGCCGCGGGCCGATGCTTGAGGTCGACGAAGAGACCTTCGATCGCATCTACGCCGTCAACGTCAAGAGCATCTACTTCTCGGCGCTTTACGCGGTGCCGGCCTTGAAACGCCGCGGCGGCGGCGTCATCCTCAATACCGCCTCGACCGCCGCGATCAGCCCCAGGCCGGGGCTGACCTGGTACAACGGCTCGAAAGGCGCCGTCGTGACGCTGACCAAGTCGATGGCGGTCGAGTTGGCACCCGACAACATCCGCGTCGTCGCCGTCAACCCGGTCATCGGCGACACCGGCCTGACGGCGGAGTTCATGGGTGGCGACACCCCGGAGCTGCGCCAGCAGTTCCTCGCCACCATCCCGTGGGGCCGGATGTCGACGCCGGAAGATGTCGCCAACGCCGCCCTGTACCTGTGCTCCGACGAGGCCGACATGGTGACCGGCGTCTGCCTGGAGGTCGACGGCGGGCGCTGCGTGTGAGCACGGCCATGGCGCACCCACACAAGGTCCTGCGTTCGATCGAGATGGCGGACGGCGGGCGCTGCGTCGACCTCTTCCGGCGCCCCGACGCCACCTACGGTTTCGAGGAATACCGCCTGGACGCCGAGGACGGCCGCGGCTGGTTCCCGATCGGCGGCCATGCGGGCGGCGTCTTCGCGACCGAAACGGACGCCCTCGACGAGGCCCGGGCGCGGGTTGTCTGGTTGGAGGACGCCATGCCGTCGGGGCGCGAAAACGGCGGCGGATGAGGTTAGCGAGGTCCAAGCATGAGACTTTATGATACGGCCCTGTCCGGTAATTGCCACAAGGTCCGTTTGTTGCTGTCAATCCTCGGCCTCGATTTTCAATCGGTTCCGGTTAACCTAATTGAACTGGAACAGAAAACACCCGAGTTTCTGGCCCTCAATCCGTTGGGCAAGGTGCCGGTCCTGGTCGACGATGGCGTGGTAATTTGGGACTCGCAGGCCATTCTCGTCTATCTGGCCCGCAAACACGGTCCCGAATGGCTGCCCGAAAACGCCGCGGGCATGGCCGAGGTCGTTCAATGGCTGTCGTTCGCGACCCACGAGATGTGGAACGGCCCGGCCATCGCCCGCGCCGTCCTCAAATTCAACCGCGCGGCCGACTTGGCCGCCGCCCAGGACTTGGCCCGCGACGCGCTCGGCGTCCTCGATGCCCGGCTCGACGGTCGCGACTGGCTCGCCTGCGATCGTCCGAGCATCGCCGATTTCGCCTGCTACCCCTACGCCGGGCTGGCCTGGGAAGGAAAGATCGACCTAGCACCCTACGAGGCGCTGGGCGCATGGTTCGAACGCATCGAGGCGTTGGAGGGATATGTCGGCATGGAATCGCTACCAAGGGACCGAGCCCGATGACCGACAGACCGAAACTGCTGGTGACCAGGCGTTTTCCCGACGCCGTCGAGGCCCGCGCCGCGAGAGACTACGACGCCACCGTCAACCCCGAAGACCATCTGCACAGCTCAGATCAACTGATCGAGGCGGCGGCCGGCCACGACGCCATCCTGTGCAGTTCGACCAACATGTTCGACGCCGACGTCTTCGAACGCTTGCCCGACAGCGTCCGTGTCATCGCCACTTTCTCGGTCGGCATCGAGCATTTCGACATCGAGGCGGCGAAGGCGCGCGGCATCGTTCTCGCCAACACGCCGGGCGTCATGGCCGAGGCGACGGCCGATATCGCCATGCTGCTTCTGCTGGCCGCCTCCAGGCGCGCCTTCGAGGGCGATTCGATGGTGCGGACCGGCGCCTGGGAGGGCTGGACGCCGACCCAGTTGCTGGGCGTCGGGTTGCAGGGCAAACGGCTCGGCATCCTCGGCATGGGCGCCATCGGCCGCGCCGTGGCGGCCCGGGCGCGGCCGTTCGGGCTCGACATCCATTACCACAACCGCAGCCGGCTGGCCGCCGATATGGAAGCCGGCGCCACCTATCACGAAGACGCCGAGGACCTGCTCGGAGTGTCGGACCTGCTCACCATCCACTGCCCGATGACGCCCCAGACCAAGGGCCTGTTGGATGCCGAACGCATCGGCCTGATGCCGGACGGCGCCGTCGTCGTCAACACCGCGCGCGGCGGCATCGTCGACGACGAGGCGCTGATCGCGGCGCTGAGGAGCAACCGACTGGCGGCGGCCGGTCTCGACGTCTACGACGGCGAGCCGAACCTGCATTCCGGATACCGCGAACTCGCCAACGTCTTCCTGCTGCCGCACCTGGGCAGCGCCACCCATGAGACCCGCGACGCCATGGGTTTCTTGGCGCTGGACAACATCGACGCCTTTTTCGCCGGCCTCGAGCCGCCCAACCGGGTCGCCTGAATTCAGGGGTTCGGCGGTGTTGTGTTAGAATTCTGAATTCGGCAGGATTGGCCGTGGACCTCGCGTGAGGCGGGTTTCGGGCGGCCGCACACCGCCGGCCCGTCATGAGACCGGGGGACCAGCCGCCACCTCGGAGGGGTAAGAATCGTGGCGAGACGCAGTGTTATCGGAAAGAGCGCGCCCTACCAGCGGCGCAACAAGCGGATCGAGGTGCCGGCCATCAACCTGTCGTTCCGCGGGCGGCGCTACCAGACCGTCGATTGGGGCCTGGGCGGTTTCCGCATCCGCAACTTCCAGGGCAAGATGAAGAAGGACGAGGAGTTCGAGCTCGACGGGATCGGTCCGGCCGACGAGAACGAGCTGATGCCGGTGCGCATCACCTGCCGCGCCGTGCGCCGCAACATCGACGAACTGGCCTGTGCCTACGTGACCTTGAGCGAGGACGCCTACGAAATCCTCGAGGCGCTGATGCTGCGCAGAAAAAAACACTTGGAGCAGTTCAAGCTCCGCTAGAGCAATATCCGATTAGCTTGAACCAATCAGGCTCAAGCTAATCGGATTTACTTGCCCTATTTTTCAATGACATCAGCTTCCTCGGTTCGGACCGAGTGGAAAACCTCCTGAGACATCACATCTAGAGGCGCGAGGGCCGGCCCCGCCACCGTGTTTCCGTCCGGTTCGCCGCAAACCAAAACCGCCCGGAATCGCTTCCGGGCGGTCGGTTTTTTTCGGTGCGCCGAGACGCTTGCGGCTATTCGCGGTTGCCGAACAGGCTTAAGAGCATGATGAACAGGTTGATGAAGTCGAGATAGAGGGTCAGCGCCCCCATGATCGCCTTCTTGCCGGCCACTTCGGAGCCGTCGAGTTCGTTGTAGATGGCCTTGATGCGCTGGGTGTCGTAGGCGGTCAGGCCGACGAACACGAGGACGCCGATCACCGAGATCACGAAGTGCAGGGCCGAGCTTTGCAGGAAGATGTTGACGACGCTGGCGATGATGATGCCGATCAGGCCCATGAACAGGAACGAGCCGAAGCCGGACAGGTCGCGCCGGGTGGTATAGCCGTACAGGCTCATGGCGGCAAACGTGCCGGCCGTGATGAAGAAGACACGGGCAATCGAGGCCCCGGTGTAGACCAGGAAGATGTAGCTCAAGCTGAGCCCCATCAGCCCCGAATAGATCCAGAAAACGGTCTGGGCGGTGCTCGCCTTCATGTTGTGGATGCGCGCACTCAACAGGATCACCAGGCCGATCGGCGCCAGCATCACGACCCATTGCAGCGGCGTCCCGTAAATCGCCTGCATCAACGTCGTCGACTGGGCCGAGGCGTAAGCGACGATACCGGTCAGCGCCAGCCCCGAGGCCATGTAGTTGTAGATCTTCAGCATGTACTCGCGCAGGCCGACGTCGATACCGGCGGCGTACGCTTCGGCGTCGGTCATGCGCCGGGTGCGCAGGGAAAATCGGTTTTCAGGTCCGAGAGCCATGGATTACTCCTTGAATATCAGCCGATTGGCCTTCCTAAGGTCATCGTTGCCGTAAGATATGGCAGGATTTCGGGGGAAATCAATAGGAACCACAGCCAAATCGGGCCTCTGGCCGCTATTCGTTCCTCAAATGCGGCGCCGCCTTGTGACCGAGCGCCGCCCACGTGCCGGCCAGTCCGACGGCCAGCGTCACGACCAGACACAGCGCCGTCGTCACGGCGACGACGCCGGGCAGGAAAATCCACTCGGCCCGCATCAGGAAGCGAATCACAGCCCAAGCGGTCAACGTGCCGACGGCGGCCGCGATGACGCCGGTAACCAATCCGAGAACCCCATATTCGAGCAGGTAGAGGCCGACGATTCGGCGCCGGCTGGCGCCCAGCACCTTGAAGACGACGGCGTCGTAGACGCGCCGGTGGTGCTCGGATGCGATGACGCCGGCCAGCACGACGGCGCCGGCGATAAGCGTCAGGGCGGCGGTGCCGGTGACGGCGGCGTTGATGCCGGCCAGGATGCGGGCCGCCGCCTCCAGCGCGTCGCGCACCCGGATCGCCGAGATGTTGGGGAACGGGTCGGTGGCGGCGCGCTCAACCGCCTCTTCCGCCGCCGGTTCGGCCTCGATGGCGGCGATGTGGGTGTGCGGCGCGGCTTCGAGCGTGCCGGGCGCGAAGATGATCGCGAAGTCGAAGCGCAAACTGCGCCAGTCGATCTCGCGCAGACTCGTCACCCGGGCGGTAATGTCGCGGCCGAGGACGTTGAGGGTCAGGGTGTCGCCGACGCCGATCCCGAAACCGTGGGCCAGTCCGGCATCCAGCGAAATGACGGGCGGGCCCGTATAATCGGCCGCCCACCACTTACCGTCGACGACCTTGGCGGCGCTCGGGCGGCGGGCCGCATAGGTCAGGGCGCGGTCGCCGCGGATCGCCCACTGCACGTCGGCCGCCACCTCGGCCTCCTCGACCGGCAGGCCGGCGATCCGGACGATGCGGCCGCGCACCGTCGGCACCCGCTGGTAGCCTCCCGTCCCGTCGACGCCGGTGACGGCGGCGTCGAAGGCGGCGACCTGAGCGGGCTGGATGTCGATGAAAAAGAAGGCTGGTGCCCGCTCCGGCAGACGCTCCTCGATCTGGCGGCGCATGTTGCCTTCGATCAGCGCGATGGCGACCAGCACCGACAGCCCGAGCCCCAACGACAGCACGATATTGGGGGTGGCGCCGCCGCGCCGGTGGATGTTGCCGCGGACCAGCCGCCAGACGCTGCCGGCCGGCCGCCGCAGGCGGCCCGCCGCCGCCATCACCAACGCCGCCCCGCCCCTCAGCAACAACAGCGTGAGCAGGGCGCCGCCGATGAACCAATAGGCGAAATAGCGGTCGTTGACCGTGAACACGGTGAGGACGGCGAGGACGGCGGCGCCGAGGACGGTGGCGGCAAGGCCGGGCTTGAGGCCGACCGCCGCCGGATCGACGCGGTGGCGGAACAGGCCGGCCGCCCGCACCCGCTGGGCGCGGGCCACCGGCCGCACCGCAAAGGTCGCCGCCGCCAGCAGGCCGAACACGGCGGCGACAAGGATCGGTCCGGCATAGACCCCGGCGACCGGCCGTACCGGCAGCCGCTCGCCGACCATCCCGATCAACGCCAATGGCGCGCCGCCGCCGACGATGAGCCCGGTTCCGACGCCGAGCGCGCCCAACACCAGAACCTGCAGCATATAGGTCTTGAAGACCAGGCTCGAAGGCGCGCCCAGGCACTTCAGGGTGGCGATGGTGGCGGTCTTGCCGTCGAGGTAGCTGCCGACCGCGCTGCCGACGCCCAAGCCGCCGACCAACAACACGGTGAGGCCGACGAACGACAGGAACAAGGTCATCCGCTCGACGAAGCGCTCGACGCCGGGGGCCGCCTTGTCGGTGCCGCGGATGCGCCAGCCGGCGCTCGGGAAATCCGCCGTCAGCCGCTCCTGCCAGGAAGCGAAGGAGACGCCGTCCGCCAGCGTCAGCCGGTAGTGATAGTGGATCTGGCTGCCCGGCTGCACCAGCTCGGTCGCCGCGACAGCCCGCAGCGACACCATCAGGCGCGGACCGAGGCTGAACACGCTGGCCACCCGGTCCGGCTCCGAGACGACGGTGGCGCGCACCTCGAAGGTGGCGGCGCCGACCCGTATCTTATCGCCGAGCCCGAGCCCGAGGCGGACCAGCAGGTTGGCGTCGGCGACCGCCCCCCAGGCCTCGCCGCGGCGGGCCAGCAGGTCGTCCAACGGCGTCGCCGGCTCGGTCCGCATGGTGCCGATCAGCGGATAGGCTCGATCGACCGCTTTCAACTCGACCAGGGCGCGTTTATGGCGGATCGCCGCCGGCCTGGCCATGGCCCGCATCTTGACGACTTCCGAATAGGCCCCGGCGCCGTCCCGCAGGTAGGCCCGTTGCGCCTCCGTTGCCGGGCGGTTGTGGAGCCTGAGGTCGGCCTCGCCGCCCAGCAGCCTGGCGCCGTCGGCGCGCAGTCCGGCGATCACCGACTCGCTCAATCCGCCGACGCCGGCGATGGCGGCGACGCCCAAGGCCAGCGAGGCGATGAAGACGCGGAACCCCTTCAGGCCGCCGCGCAACTCGCGCCGTGCCAGCCGCCAGGCCAGGGCCAATTCGTTCACAGCCCGCCTCCGGCGCCCGGCCCGGCAATGCGGCCATCGGCCAGCTCGACCAGGCGGGCGCAGCGATCGGCCAGTTCCGGCGCGTGGGTGACAAGGACCAGGGTCGTGCCGTAGCGCTTATGCAGGTCGAACAGCACCTCGATGATGCCGTCGCCGGTCGCCCGATCGAGGCTGCCGGTCGGCTCGTCGGCCAGCAGCAGGTCGGGCTCGGTGACGAAGGCGCGGGCCAGCGCCACGCGCTGCTGCTCGCCGCCGGAAAGCTGCCCCGGATAGTGCTCCATGCGGTGGCCGAGACCGACCGCGTCGAGCTGGGCAGCGGCCCGTGTCATCGCTTCGTCGTGGCCGGCGAACTCGACCGGCAGGGCGACGTTCTCGAGCGCCGACATCGTCGGCACCAGATGGAAGTTCTGAAAGACGATGCCGACGTGGTCACGCCGGAAGCGGGCCAGGTCGTCCTCGCCCAGGCCGGTGATTTCGCGGCCGGCCGCCTCGATGCGCCCGGCCGTCGGGTTCTCGAGCCCGGCGATCACCATCAGCAGCGAGGTCTTGCCCGACCCCGACGGGCCGATCACCGCCAGGGTCTCGCCGGCCTCGACCTCGAGGTCGATGCCGCGCAGAATAGGCACGACGCCGGCGTCGCTGGTAAGCTCGAGGTGGACGCTGTCGAGACTGAGGATCGAAGGGATGGGCGGTTTCGGGGTCATGGGGCATTTCCGTTGGCCGATCGCGGCCCGGTTCGCCGTCCGGGCGTTGCTGGTGGCGCTTGTCGTCGTCGTTTCGGCGGCGGCCGCCGCCGCCAAGCCGCTTACCATACTGATGCTGGGCGACAGCCTGACAGCAGGTTACGGATTGTTAAAGGGAGAATCGCTGCCCGAACGCCTGGAAGCGGCGCTGAAGCGCGAAGGCCTCGACGTCGACGTCGTCAACGCCGGCGTCTCCGGCGACACCTCGGCCGGCGGCCGGGCGCGCCTTGGGTGGGCGCTCAGCGAAAATCCCGACGCCGTGATCGTCGCCTTGGGCGCCAACGACGGCCTGCGCGGCCTGCAACCCGAAGAGACCCGCGCCAACTTGGGCGCCATCGTCGAGCGGGCGCGGACCCGCGGCCTGCCGGTGCTCCTCGCCGGCATGCGTGCGCCGCCCAATTTGGGCCGGGAGTACGGCGCCGAGTTCGAGGCGGTCTACGAAGAGCTCGCCGCCGCTCACGACATTTTGACCTATCCTTTCTTGCTCGAAGGCGTTGCCGCGCAGCCCCACCTCAACCAGGACGACCGCATCCACCCCAACGCGCGCGGCGTCGAGGTCATCGTCGAGAGGCTGCTGCCGTTTGTCCGCCAACTGATCGGGCGGGTCGGGGGTTAGGGCCGGGGGCGAGGGGCGTCGCCGCCCGCCGTGCCGCCGCGTCTACAAGGTAGCGACCGGTCCGGCCAGCTTACGGGTCAGGTCGAGGCTGAAGACGTGCTTCATGGCGATGTCCATGCTCGGGTTGCGCTTCAAAAGCTTCTTCAAGTCCTCTTTCGGCCACACCACGTAGCGGCACGGACGGGTCGCCGACACCGTCGCCGTTGCCGCGCCGCCCTGGATGAAGGACATCTCGCCGATCATCGAGCCGTCGCGGACCCGGCCGACCTCCTCGCCGTCGCGCTCGATGGCGACCTCGCCGTTGAACAAAAGCTTCAAGCCCTCGATACGGGTTCCCTGCTCGGCGAAGCGGTGCCCCGGTTCGACCGACCGCCAGTCGCCGATCCGCATCAGTTTCATGAACTCGACGGCGGTGAAGCTTCGGAACACCGTTTCGAGAAGTTCCCGTTCCTCGTCGGTGAAGGCGATCGAGCGGTGTTCGACGACGATCCCGGCGATCCTGAACGCGTTGATCATGATGAACACGGTCAGCCAGAATATCACCAGCCACAATGGTCCGGCCGGAAGCCAGTAGTTGTAGGCGATGCCGACTATGCCGCTGGCGACGGCGACACCGCGCAGCACCAGCATGTCGCGTACGTAGAAGGAAAACGCCGTCAGGGCGAACGACGTGTGTCCGGCGATATCGAGGAGCGTAAAGGTCATGGCTGTTTCCCCGCGTTCCGATGAACTCGAGACGAGTTTCCGCCAAAGGGGCCGACAGATAAAGACTCCCGCCACTCGCTTCAGCGGCGTTATGATGGACTCTCGACCAATCCGAGAACACGAGCGCGAGAGCCGTCCGGGAAATCCTGCCGCATGTCCGCCTTCGCCGCCGCCCATTCGCAAGCCGAGAGCTGGAGCGCCATCGCCCGCGAGCTGGCCGCCGCCCTCGACGGCGCCCCGCCGGCCGCCGGCGAGGGACGCCGGCGTCTGGGCTTTCTCTACGCCACCGACGCGCTGGCCGACGACTTCGGCTCGATCCTGACCTATTTGCGCCAGACCACAGGCGTCGAAAGCTGGGTTGGCAGCCTCGGCATCGGCATCTGTGCCGGCGGCTCGGAGATTTTCGAGCGGCCGGCGGCGGCCGCCCTGGTGGCGGCGCTGCCCGAAGGTTCGTTCAACGTGCTGCCGGCGCTGACCGAAAGCACCAGCCAGATCCCCGACCGCGCCCGGGCCTGGATGAAGCGCGCCTCGCCGCCGTTCGGCGTCGTCCACGGCGACCCCATGAACGCCAACGTGCCGACCCTGATCGAGGGATTGTCGCGGACCATCGAGGAGCTGACCCTGGAACTGCCCGGTTTCCTGGTCGGCGGGTTGACGTCGTCGAGAGGGCCGTTGCACCAGATCGCCGACGACGTCACCGGCGGCGGCCTGTCGGGCGTGCTGTTCGGGCCCGAGGTCGAGGTCGCGACAGGCCTGAGCCAAGGCTGTTCGCCGGTCGGCCCGGCCCACGACATTACCGAATGCGTCGACAACGTGATCATGGAACTGGACGGCGAGCCGGCGCTGGAAGTCTTCAAGGACGAGATCGGCGAGCTGTTGGCCCGCGACTTGGGCCGCGTCGCCGGCTACATCCACGCCGCCTTTCCGGTGGTCGGCTCCGATACCGGCGACTACCTGGTCCGCAACCTGATCGGCGTCGATGTCGAGCGCGACTGGCTGGCGGTGGCCGGTCCGGTCGAGAACGGCGAGCGGGTGATGTTCGTGCGCCGCGACCCGAAAAGCGCCGAGGTCGACCTGGTCCGCATGACCGAGGAGCTCAAACGCCGCCTGCCGGGGCCGCCCCGGGGCGGGCTCTATTTCAGTTGCGTGGCGCGCGGCCCCAACATGTTCGGCGACGAGGGCCGCGAGACGGCGCTGATCCGCGATGCCTTGGGCGATTTTCCGCTGGTCGGTTTCTTCGGCAACGGCGAGATCTCCAACAACCGCCTCTACGGCTACACCGGGGTCCTTGCGCTTTTCCTGTGATCTGACATCTATTCAAGGAACCCTCCCTTCAATCCGACGGACCCATCTCCCATGCGCATGAACCCCCTCGGCCGCACCGGCATCCAGGTCAGCCGCATCTGCCTCGGCACCATGACCTTCGGCGGCCAGAACGACGAAAGCGAAGCCCACGCCCAGCTCGACATCGCCTTCGAGCGCGGCGTCAACTTCCTCGATACGGCCGAGATGTACGCGTTTCCGGCCGGCCCCCGGACGCAAGGAGAGAGCGAGCGCATCGTCGGCGCGTGGATGAAGGCGCGCAAGAACCGCGACAGCGTCGTCGTCGCCACCAAGATCACCGGTCCCGGCGGCCGCTTCGAGCACATCCGCGGCGGCGACATGCGGTTCGGCAGGAAGCAGGTTCGCGAGGCGGTCGAATTGAGCCTGAAGCGCCTCGGCACCGACTACATCGACCTCTACCAGACCCACTGGCCGGCGCGTCCGGCCAACTATTTCGGCAAGCTCGGCTACGAGCACGACGAAACGGCCCAGTGGACGCCTCTGGAGGAGACGCTGGAAGCGGTCGGGGAAGAGATCGAGGCCGGCCGGGTGCGCGCCTTCGGGCCGTCCAACGAGACCGCCTGGGGGGCGATGGAACACGTCAAGCTTTCGCAGAGCAATGGGTCGCCCCGCATCGCCAGCATCCAGAACCCCTACAACCTGTTGTGCCGGACCTACGAGGTCGGCCTGGCCGAGGTGTCGATCCGCGAGGACTGCGGCCTGCTCGCGTATTCGCCGCTGGCCTTCGGGGCCTTGACCGGCAAGTACCTGGACGGCGCCCTGCCCGACGGCTCGCGTCACAAGCTGTTCCCCGAGTACATGCGCTATTTCCGGCCGGCCGGAACGGAAGCGACCGCGGCCTACGTGGCGCTCGCCCGCCAGCACGGCCTCGATCCGACCCAGATGGCCATCGCCTACGTCAATTCGAGGCGCTTTTTGACCAGCACCATCATCGGCGCCACCACCTTGGAACAACTGGAGACCAACCTGGCGGCCGAGGAACTCGCGCTCGGCGACGACGTCGTCGCCGGCATCGAGGCGATTCACGCCGCCAACACCAACCCGGCGCCCTAAAGGGACGCGCCGGGACCGAAGACCAGGGAGCCCGTCCATGCGGCTGTTCATCGGCCTCGCCCTGCCCGGCCCCGTCCGCGATCAATTGGCCCGCCTGCAAGGCGGCTTGAGCGGCGCCCGCTGGGTCGCGCCCGACAACCTGCACGTGACCTTGAGGTTCCTCGGCGAAGTCTCCGAGCCGCAGGCGTCCGACCTCGATGCCGAGCTCGGGTCGATCGCGGCGCCGGCCTTCGAGACCGGGATCATCGGGCTCGGCGTTTTCGATCGTCGCGGCAAGGTGCATACGTTGTGGGCCGAGTTGGAAACCAGCGAACCTTTTGTCCGCCTCCATGCCAAGGCCGAACAGGCCGCCCAGCGCGCCGGCTTCGAGGCTGAGGGGCGCAAGTTCAGGCCGCACGCGACGCTGGCCCGCTTCAAGTCGGCGCCGGGCCGACGCATGGGCGACTACCTGGAGGCCCACGGCGGCTTCCGCACCGGGCCGTTCACGGTCGACGAGCTGACGCTGTTCAGGAGCCACCTGAACCGCGACGGCGCCACCTACGAGCCGCTTGCCCACTACCCGCTGCTCAGCGGCGAAGCCTAGCGACGGCCGTGTGCCATAGGCCGGGAAGGCCGCGGCAGGCTCAGAACAGGCCGTTGGCCTGCTGGACGGCGCGCACGTATTCGAGGATGGATTGGAGCTGGGCGTCGGTGACGCCGCTGACCGGCTTCATGTCGCCGAACCGGAAGTGATGGGCGCGGGCGCCTTTCTTCGGAGCGACGAAGAAAGAGCCGTCGCCGTGGTGGCCGGGGTGGTAGACGCGGCTGATGAAGGTCGGTCCCTTGTCCGAGCCGGCCGCCGTCTTGCCGTGGCACTCGGCGCAATAGGCGTCGTAGTTGAGTTTGCCCAAGGCCAGGCGCGGCGACATCTTCGGCTCCTTGGCGCCGGTGTAGGTGGCCTTGGCGGCGGCGGCGTCGGCGGCGGGCGCAACGAGGCCGGCAGTCACGGTTAGAACGGCGAGGACGACGAGGGCGGCGAGGTTGCGCATGGGACTCTACTTGTTGGTTTTCTCCGGAAAGCCGAGGAGCGGCAATCTAGCCTGGTCCGGGGGGCGGCGCAACGTCAGCGCCGCCGGCGCTCGGCGAGCCATCGCTCGGCCGCCGCGAAGGCCGCTTCGACGCCGGCGCAGGTCTCGCCGGCCACCCATTTCGGCCCGTAGTTGAAACCGAGCGCGGCTTTTGCGGCGAACTGCTCGACCCCGGCCAGGCGGTCTTCCGCGCTCAGGCCGGTGTCGTCTACGGCGGCGATGGCCAAGCGCGGGAAGGGGCGGGTGCGCGCGTCGTCGACGCCGCAGTAGATGGCCTTGCCGTAAAGGGCGCCGAGCACGCGGCCCAGCTCGAACCCGCTTTCAACCTGAAAAGCCGCCGCCGGCGGGGTCAGCCCGCCGCCGACGATGGCGGCCGCGATCCAACGCCTCAGCATCCGAGCCTCTTCAGCGTGCGCTCGACCGAGGAGACGTAACCGCCGCCGAACAGGCGCACGTGGACCAGCAAAGGATAGAGGTTGTAGAGGTCGCGCCGCGCCTCGAAGAAGCCGGGGCGAATGGTGCGGTGCTCGGCGTAGCGCGAGAAGAAAGCGTCGCCGAAGGTCGAGAACAGGGTCGAGAAAGCGAGCTCGATCTCGGGGTCGGCGTAGTAGATGGCGGGGTCGACGAAGCCGGTGATGCGACCCTGGCGGGCCAGCACGTTGCCGCCCCACATGTCGCCGTGGATCAGCGAGGCGGCGTCCGGCTCCTCGATCCATGTCGCCAGTCGCCCGGCCAGCTTCTCGAGCCGCCGCATGGCCCGTCCCGGCAGCCGCCCGGCGCCGACCGCCTCGCCGCCCATGTAGAGCAGCCGGTGGTCGCGGAAGAAATCGATCCAGGCGGCCGTCTCCGGGTTCGGTTGACGGAGGCCGCCGATCACGGTGTCGGTGTCGAAGCCGAAGCGATCCCGCGTCACCCCGTGCAGGGCCGCCAGCAGGTCGGCGGCGTGGGCCTGCGCAGAGGCATTGAGGCCGCCGCCGGCCGGCAGCTCGCTCATCAACAGCAACGTCTCGGAGGCGAACAACACGTCGGGCACCGGCAGGCCGCCCGGCTCGCGCAAGTATTCGAGCATCATGCCCTCGACGGCCAGCCCGCTGCCCGCCGACCCGGTCTTGGCAATCACCGTGCGGCCGTTGTCGAGCTCGACGCGGGCGACGTCGCCGACGCAGCCGCCGCCGAGCGCCGTCCGACGCAGCGGCCGCGATCCGGTGGCGCTGAAGACCGCATCTTCGAGGCCGGCCGCCATCCGATCCGTCCTTACAGGTGGCGGCGGCGGATGTCGTCGAGCAAGCCCTTGGACGCCGCCTCGACCATGTCGAGGACGATGTCGAAGCCGTCGGGTCCGCCGTAATAGGGGTCGGGCACCTCGCGGGCGTCCAAGCCGGGCGCGAAATCGAGAAACATGTGGATGCGCTGGCGCGCGTTTCCTGGGCAGTCGGCGGCCAGGGTCGCGAAGTTGGCGCGGTCCATGGCGAGGATGTAGTCGAAGGTCTCGAAGTCCGAGGTGCGGGTCTGCCGGGCGCGCTGCCTGGACAGGTCGATGCCGCGCCGGCGGGCGGCGACCTGGGCGCGGCTGTCGGGAGGCGAGCCTATATGCCAGGCGCCGGTGCCGGCCGAATCGACGCGGACGGCGTCGGCCAGGCCTTCTCTCTCGACCAGGTGGCGGAACACGCCCTCCGCCGTCGGCGAGCGGCATATGTTTCCCAAACACACGAACAGGACGCTGACCAAACCGAATTCTCCCATGGCCGTTGAGGCGGCCGGCAGACTATCATAGCGGTATCGAAACGGGGAGAGCGATGAACGCACGCTCGGACGCCTCCATCGTCGTCCTGACCGGCGCCGGCATCTCGAAGGAATCGGGCTTGAGCACGTTCCGCGACGCCGACGGCATCTGGGCGACGGTCCGCATCGAGGACGTGGCGACGCCGGAGGCCTTCGCCCGCCATCCCGATCGCGTGCAGGCCTTCTACAACGCGCGCCGCGCCAAGCTGGCGCAAGGCGGCGTCGAGCCCAACGCGGCGCACCGGGCGCTGGCCCGCCTCGAGGTCGAGTGGCCGGGCGAGGTCCTCGTCGTCACCCAGAACATCGACGACCTGCACGAACGGGCCGGCACCGAAAACCTCGTCCACATGCACGGCGAGCTCCTGAAGGCGCGCTGCGCGGCCTGCTCGGCGATCGTCGAATGGCGGGCCGACATCGAGACCGGCGCTGTCTGCGCCGCCTGCGACGCCGCCGGCACCCTGCGGCCGCACGTCGTGTGGTTCGGCGAGATGCCGCTGGAGATGGAGCGCATCTACGAAGCGCTGGAACGGTGCGGGCTGTTCGTGTCGATCGGCACGTCCGGCAACGTCTACCCGGCGGCCGGTTTCGTCGCCCACGCTCAGCATACGGCCGGCGCCCACACCGCCGAGCTCAACATGGAACCCTCGGAAGGCGCCTCGCTGTTCGCCGACGCCCGTTACGGTCCGGCCACCGAGATCGTGCCGGCCTACGTCGACGAACTGCTGAACGGCGGCGGCTGAGGGATGGCCCGTTTCGGACCCGAGCGGCCGGATGCCCGTCGACCCTTCGACACGGCGCCGGCGCGCCTGCCCGGGAAAAGCAAGACCTCGGAATTCCCGCTGCCGGGAAGCCGCCGACGACGGGCGCCTCGAAGCATGGGCAACGGCGAGGTTCTTCCGCTCGCGGCGTCGTCGATCGGAGGCCCCGGCCGTTGAGCGGTCTCGAGGCGCTGCTCACCGAAGTCCGCGCCTGCCGGCTGTGCGCCGAGCATTTGCCGCTGGGGCCGAGGCCGGTGCTGCGGGCCGCCGCCACCGCCCGCATCCTGATCGTCGGCCAGGCGCCCGGCACCCGGGTGCATGAAACCGGCATCCCGTGGAACGACCGCTCCGGCGAGCGGCTGCGCCAATGGCTCGACGTCGATAGCGACACCTTCTACGACGAAACCCGCATCGCCATCGTGCCGATGGGGTTTTGCTATCCGGGGCGCGATAGGAACGGCGGCGACCGGCCGCCGCGGCCCGAGTGCGCGCCCCACTGGCACGCCCGCATCCTGGCCGAGTTGCCCAATATCGGCTTGCGGGTGCTGGTCGGCGGCTACGCCCAGAAACACTTTCTGGGTGCGGCGGCGAAAGCCGGCGTCGGCCAAACGGTGCGCGCCTTTCAAGATTACCTGCCTGATTCTATCCCGACCCCGCACCCGAGCTGGCGCACCACCGGCTGGCTCAAACGCAACCCCTGGTTCGAGCAGGACGTCCTGCCGGAGCTGCGCCACCGCGTCCATCAACTCCTATAGGGAACTCCCGAACCACAAGAAAACCGCCGGTTTCCTTGACTTGAGCGAGGCTCGTGCCTACAGTTGACCTTAATAAGATCAACAATATGATCCTAAGGGTCCAATCGGGAACGGGGCGGCGCCATGCATACCATATCGGACAACGACCTCTTTCACCGCCTCGCCTTCGACAACCCGTGGTGGGAGTTCACCGCAGACACCCGCATCCAGTTCCGCCACCCGCCGAAGCGCGCCTTCTTCGAGGCCTTCGCCGGCCGCCTGAAGACGGCCGCCGACGGCGCGGTGACGGTGCTGGCCGGCCCTTTGAGGGCCGGCAAGACGGTGATGCTGCGCCAGATGGTGGCCGACCTGATCGAGGCCGGCGCCGCGCCGACCTCCGTCTTCTATTGCAACATGACGGTGCCGAGCTACACGGCGGCCGACATCGCCACCCTGTTCGAGATGTTCTGCCGGCGCTACCGGCACGGACCCGACGCCGAGCTCTACGTGTTGTATGACGAGATTCAGTACGTGCGCGGCTGGCAGGATGCCGTTCTCGACCTCGCCGGGCGCCGCCCGAAGGCGCGCATCGCCGCCGCCGTCTCTTCCGCCGCGCCCGGCATCACCACCGGCGAGCAAGCGGCCGACGGCCGGATCGGCGTTTTCGTGCTGCCGCCGCTGACCTTCGCCGAGTTTCTCAGGTTCCGGGGATCCGAGCAGACCATCTTCGGCGCCGCCGCAGCCGCCGCCGAGCACCCGGCGCTGCGCTCGGAAGCGCTGCCGGCCTTGAACGTCGAGTTCCAGCGCTACGTCAACTTCGGCGGCTTCCTCGAGGGCGTCATGGCCAAGAAGGAAGGGACGCCGGCCCCGACCTTCATCCGCGACGGCGTCTCCGACCGCGTCCTGCACAAGGACCTGGCCAGCCTGTCCGGCGTCAACGACGCCCAGGAGCTCAACAGGCTGTTCGGCATCCTCGCCTTCAATACCGGGCGCGAGGTCAGCATGGACGACCTCGCCAAGGCCGCCGGCATCGCCAAGAACACGCTCCGCAAGTATCTCGACTACCTGGAAAGCGCCTTCCTGATCCGCCGCGTCGCCCGCGTCGACCGCGACGCCAAGCGTTTTCAGAGGGCCGTCGCCTTCAAGATCTACCTGACGTCGCCCAGCTTGTACGCCGCGCTGTTCGCGCCGGTCGCGCCCGACGACCCGACGTTCAGGCGCCTGGCCGAGACCGCCTTGGTCGCCCAGTGGCTGGGCTCGCCAAGCGCCGCCGACCTGGCCTATGCGAGCTGGCGCAACGGCTCGATCGATCTGCTGGTGATGGATCCGGAAACCGACAAGCCGGCCCGCGTCTACGAGATGGACTGGTCGGGCGGCTACGGGCGCACCGGCCGCGGCCCCGACGGCCTGGTCAAGTTCGTCGAAGCGACCAACCGCGAGGCCAAGCCGGTCATCCTGACCAAGGCCCACGCCGGTCCGGCCACCATGCGCGGCATCGACATCACGCTGGCGCCGATCGCGCTCTACGCCTACGGCGTCGATCGGGAGGGGTGAAGGGAATAAGAAAAAATCCCTTGACTAATCCCCATATTCATGATAGAAGTTCTCTTTTGTTCGTCCCGGTTGGGGGCGGAACCGCTGCTCTGTGACATTATGAAGAGCGGCCGTGCCACTGCGATTCTTAGAAGTGGGCGCGCCTCGGCGCGTCGCTAGAGGGTTGTCGGCAGCGGCCATAAGAACTCAGCCGCGGAAACGTTCGGCCGCGAACGTCCGCGCGCACCCGCGTGGCGGCTACCTCAAGCACGTCGGAGCCGCCGTCGCCGAAGACCGGGCGGAGAGGGGTTGTCCTTGGCATTTATCGGCATTTCTCGCCATTTCGCCGGGGTGCCGCCCCGCCCGATCATGCCCTCGTTCTCGGACGGGCTCCGGACAGGAGTGCCGGACCAATGAGGACATTTGCGGACATTTTCCGCTTATCCGGGGGGCCGGGCCGCCCTCGTGCTTCGAGACGCCCGCCGAAGCGGCTTCCCCGGCATGAAGGCTTGGTCTCTTCCTCGACCTGAGCAGACGCGAAGCGCGGTGTCGAAGGATGGGGAGTGGGATAAGGTCGCGAAAAGCCGTAGCGATGGCCGGCCGTCCCTACCCCTCGCCCAGGCGCTTGCGCAGCTTCAGGCGCAAGCCCTTGAGCTTGATGAAGCCTTCGGCGTCGCGCTGGTCGTAGACGTCGTCGTGCTCGAAGGTGACGGTGTCGGCGTCGTACAAGCTGTTCGGCGATTTCCGCCCGGTGACGATGACGTTGCCCTTGTAAAGCTTGAGGCGGACCGTGCCGGTGACCTTCTCGGAAGCCCGGTCGATGGCGGCCTGCAGCATCTCGCGCTCCGGCGAGAACCACATGCCGTTGTAAATGAGCTCGGCGTAGCGCGGCATCATCTCGTCCTTCTGGTGCATGCCGCCGCCGTCCAGCGTCAGGCTCTCCATGGCGCGCCTGGCGTGGAACAGCACGGTGCCGCCCGGCGTCTCGTAGACGCCCCGCGACTTCATGCCGATGAAGCGGTTCTCGACCAGGTCGGTCCGCCCGACCCCGTTGGCGCCGCCCAATTCGTTGAGCCTGGTCAGCAGCGCCGCCGGCGACAGCTTCTCGCCGTCGATGGCGACCGGGTCGCCGGCCTCGAAGTCGATGGCGGTCTCTCTCGGCGCGTCGGGGGCGTCGAGCGGGCTGACGGTGCGCGTATAGACGCTCTCGTCGGGCTCGACCCACGGGTCCTCCAGCGCCTTGCCCTCGGACGATATGTGCAGCAGGTTGGCGTCCTGCGAATAGGGCGGCTCGCCCAGCTTGTCCTTCGGAATCGGGATCTGGTGCGCTTCCGCGAACTCGATCAGCCTGGCCCTCGACGTCAGGTCCCACTCGCGCCACGGCGCGATCACCCGGATGTCGGGGTCGAGGGCGGCGTAGGCCAGCTCGAAGCGGACCTGATCGTTGCCCTTGCCGGTGGCGCCGTGCGCCACGGCGTCGGCCCCGACCTCATGGGCGATCTCGATCTGGCGCTTGGCGGTCAGCGGCCGGGCGATCGAGGTGCCCAAGAGATACGCCCCTTCGTAGATGGCGTTGGCCCTAAACATCGGGAACACGTAATCGGCGACGAACTCCTCCCTCAAGTCGTCGACGAAGATCTCCTTGATGCCCAGCATCTCGGCCTTGCGCCTGGCCTCGTCGAGCTCGTCGCCCTGGCCGAGGTCGGCGGTGAACGTTACCACCTCGCAGCCGTAGGCCTCCTTCAGCCATTTCAGGATGACGGAGGTGTCGAGGCCGCCCGAATAGGCGAGCACGACCTTGTTGACGGTGTCGGTCGCGGATGCGGACATGGTTCCAATCCCTTGGGTGTCGTGGGCTGGAGCGCGATCGTTTCAAATCCGCCCGATATGAAACGTGAATCGCCCTCCGTCTCAAGTAGGGGCTTATTCACGTCCGGGATCGAAACGATCCAGGACGATAAGACCCTCGCGGGCCGCGCGCAGTATAGGGAAAACCGAAGCCGGGGCAAGCTTGCCGAGGGCCGGCACGGATCGCTAGACTGCGCCGCATGAGCACCCGCTTGACCGATCTCGACACGCCGGCCCTGGTCCTCGACAAGGCCCGCCTCGCCGCCAACGCGAAAGCGATGACGGCGCGCGTCTCGGCCTTGGGCGTCGATCTCAGGCCGCACCTGAAGACCGCCAAGTCGGCCGACGTCGCCCGCGTCGCCACCGACGGCAACTTCGGCGGCGTTACCGTCTCGACCCTGGCCGAGGCCGAATACTTCCTCGAGCACGGCATCCCCGATACCATCTACGCCGTCTGCATATCGCCCGCCAAGCTCGACCGCGCGGCGGCGCTCAGGGAGCGCGGCGCCGAGCTGAAAATCCTCACCGACAACCCGGATACGGCGCGGGCCATCGCCGCCCACCCCGGCTCGCACCGGGTGCTGATCGAGATCGATTGCGGCGAGCACCGCACCGGCGTCGAGTCCGAGAGCGATGCGCTGATCGAGATTGCCGAAACGATCGCCGCCTCTCCCCGTTCCGAGGTCGCCGGCGTCCTGACCCACGCCGGGCACTCGTACAACTGCCGGAGCCGGGAAGAGATGGCGGCGCTGGCCGAGGTCGAGCGCGAGGCGGTCGTCGGCGCCGCCCACAACCTGCGCCAGGCCGGCGTCGTCTGCCCGATCGTCAGCGTCGGCTCGACGCCGACCGCGACGTTCGCCCGCGACCTGACCGGCGTCACCGAGGCCAGGCCCGGCGTCTACGTGTTCTACGACCTGTTCCAGGCCGGCATCGGGGTCTGCGGCATCGACGACATCGCGCTCTCGGTGCTGGCCTCGGTCATCGCGCATCGGCCGGAGAAGAACGAATTGATGATCGACGCCGGCGGGCTGGCGCTGTCGAAGGACCGCTCGACGGGGGCGCTCGATCACGACTGCGGCTTCGGGCTGGTCTGCGCGGCTGAAACGGGGCGGCCGATCGGCGATATGAAGGTGGCCGGCGTCCACCAGGAACACGGACTGGTCCACGCGACGGCGCCGCTGCCCTACGAAGACCTGCCGATCGGCGCCCGCGTCCGCGTCCTGCCCAACCACGCCTGCATGACAGCGGCCGCCTATCCGGCCTATCATGTCGTCGACGGCACGGCGGACGATGCGGGCGCGGTGGTCGCCACCTGGGCGCGCTGCAACGGCTGGTAAGAGGTCGGGGACGGCGGTCCCGTCTATCGAAGCCAGCGCGTTTCGCGTCGAAGCGGTTCGAAACGACGGCCGCTCTCAGGCCTCGCCGCGGGCCGGGTAGTTGCGCTCGGCGACGAAGTCGACCATGGCGGCGATCTCGTCGAGGTTGGGGCGGCCGAACGGGTTCGAATTGACGGCGGCGAAATAAAGCTCGCCGCCCGGCCGGACCAGGAACAGACCGGGCTCACCGAAGCGATCGGCCTCGCCTTCGCGGATCGCGTTCGACACGTAGAGGCCCCAGGCCCGCATGCTGTCCTCGCTCTGCCCGTAGCCGACGGTCATGTCGCCGAGGTCCCATTCCCGGGCCGCCTGTTCGGCCTTCTCCTTAGGATCGCCGCTGACGGCGACGACGCCGACGCCCTTGTCGGCGAAGGTGCCGAGCAGGCCCTTGAGGCCGCTCAGGTAGAGCTTGCACTTGGGGCAGTGGACGCCGCGGTAGAAGACGATCATGGTGAAGGCGTCGTTCGATTGTTCGGCCAGCGACCAGCGATTGCCGCCGACGGTATCGACCTCCAGCGACGGCGCCGCGGCGCGGGGTGTGGGAAGCGACATCAAGAGAACCCTCCGAATTGGGGATAACCGATTGGCTGCGGACCCTAGCACGGCGGGAAAGGCCCGGGGTTAAACTCATCGTGATCAGGCGCGGGCTTCGGGCGGTTCGGCACGGTCGCGGCGGCGGGCCCTGCCGAGCCGCTGGCTGGCCGATTTCAACTGGCCGCAGGCGGCCATGATGTCGCGGCCGCGCGGTACCCGGATCGGCGCCGAGTAGCCGCCGTCGTTGAGGATCTCGGCGAACCGCCCGGCCGTTGCCGGCGACGACGAGGAGAACCCGGAGCCGGGCCACGGGTTGAACGGGATCAGGTTGAACTTGGCCGGGATGCCGCGGACCAGGCGCAGCAGTTCGCGGGCGTCGGCTTCGGAGTCGTTGACGCCCTTCAGCATCACGTACTCGAAGGTGATGCGCCTGGCGTTGTTGGCGCCGGGGTAGGCGCGGCAGGCCCGGAGCAATTCGCCTAAGGGGTGCTTGCGGTTGATCGGCACCAGCCGGTCGCGCAGCTCGTCGGTGACGGCGTGCAGGCTGACCGCCAGGTTGACGCCGAGCTCCTCGCCGCAGCGCTGCATCATCGGCACCACGCCGGAGGTCGACAGCGTGATGCGGCGCTTGGAGAGCGCGATGCCTTCCGGGTCCATGACGATCCGCAGAGCCGCGGCGACGGCGTCGTAGTTGAGGAGGGGCTCGCCCATGCCCATCATCACGATGTTCGACAGCAGCCGTCCGCCGGCCGGGCTCGGCCACTCGCCGTAGGAATCGCGGGACGTCATCATCTGGCCGACGATCTCGGAAGCTTCCAGGTTGCGGACCAGCTTCTGGGTGCCGGTGTGGCAGAACGCGCAGGTCAGGGTGCAACCGACCTGGGACGACATGCAGAGCGCGCCGCGGTCGTCCTCCGGAATGAAGACGGTTTCGGCTTCGTTGCCGTCCCCGAAGCCGAGCAGCCACTTGCGGGTGCCGTCGTCGGAGTCCTGTTGGTGGCTGATCCGCGGCCGGCCGATGATGTAACCGGCTTCGAGTTTGTCGCGCAACGGCTTGCCGAGCGTCGTCATCCGGGAAAACTCGGTTTCGCCCTGGTGGTAGATCCAGTGCCACAACTGCTTGGTGCGAAACGGCTTCTCGCCCAAGCGGGCAAGCTCGGCGCCGAGCTGCTCACGGCTGAGACCGACGAGATCGGTGCGTTGATCGGAGGCCATGGCGCTGATATGGCAGCTTATCGGGCCGGCGCAAAGCAGAATCGCCAACCCGAAAAGGGTCGGTCAGATCTTGCAGGCCTTGCCGATGGCCTTGTAGGCGGCGGTGAAGCCCTTCAGGGAGTAGGTGTCGGTGGTCAGGGTTCCGCGGCTGGACGTGCCGCGGACCACCATGGCGGTGCCGCGGATCATCGCCTTGACGAGCTCGTTGTCCGATTTCGAATCGTAGGCGAACGCGTGGCCGCCGTCGGTGAACAGGTTGAACGCGGTCTTGCCGATGGTGATCTCGACCTCGCTGCCGGTCTTATAGGTGTAGCCGGCCTGGACGCTGACCACGTTGGTGCTTTTCTCGGCCGGCCGATGGGTGACGAGGACGAAAGTACGACCGCGTTTCTTGTACTTGCCGCGTGCCTTGGTCGGTTCCGATCCGACATAACAGACCGACTTGCCGTCCTCCCGGTCCTGTAGAGCCTCCCAAGCCTCGAAGGTGCCGAGAAAGGTGGCGGCGTCGGCGGACGCCGCGAACAGGACGGAGGCTAGGAGAACGGATAGTGCGGACGGTGACGGTTTCATGGCGTATCTCATTACCCGCTCGCTGGAAACTTGCCAAGAGCCGGGGCCGGTGGCAGAGATAGCCGATGATCGATAACAATCCGTTAACCGTCGAAGTGACCCGTGGCGACTTGGTCGAAAGCCGGCACTCGGTCGATGCCGTCGTCGTCGATGCGTCCGGAGGCGTCGTTCACCGATGGGGCGATTGTGACCGCCACGTCTATCCGCGCTCGGCCATCAAGCCCCTGCAAGCCTTGCCGCTCGTCGAGACCGGCGCGGCCGAAGCCTTTGCCGTCAGCGATGCGGAAGTGGCGCTGGCCTGCGCTTCGCACAACGGCGAACCGGTCCACACGCGAGCGGTGGCGGCATGGCTCGAGCGATTGGGTTTGGGCGTGGAGAGTCTGGAATGCGGCCGTCAGCTGCCGATGGACGAAGGGTCGGCCCACGATCTGCTGCGTGCCGGCGAGCCCGACACGGCGCTCGAGAACAACTGCTCCGGCAAGCACACGGGTTTCCTGGCGACGGCGCGACACCTCGGCGAGCCGGTAGAGGGATACATCGAGCCCGGCCATCCCGTTCAGGCGCGGCTCGTCGAGGTGTTGATCGAGATGGGCGACGTCGACCTGACGGCGACCGAACGCGGTCGCGACGGTTGCGGGATTCCGGTCATCGGCATGCCGCTTCGGGCGATGGCGAAGGCGCTGGCGCGGATGGCCGATCCGTCGGAACTGCCGCCGCTTAGGGCGGCGGCGGCAGAGCGCATCGTCGGCGCGATGATGGCGCATCCTTACCAGGTGGCCGGCCGCGAGCGGTTCGATACCTACGCCATGCAGGCCGCGCCGGGGCGCTTTGCGGTCAAGGCCGGCGCCGAGGCGGTGCATGCGGCGATCGTTCCGGAGCGGGGACTGGGCATCGCGCTCAAAGGCGCCGACGGTGCCAAGCGGGGCTCCGAGGTGGCGATGGCGGCGGTCCTCGACCACCTGGGCCTGCTCGACGACAAGGCGCGGACGGCGATGCGCGACCATCTCGAGGCACCGCTGTTCAACCGCCCCGGAGAACGGACGGGTTCCATCCGCATGGCGAAAGGCTCGTTCGATTAGGTGTCGTCGGGGCTTTCGGCCGGCGGTTCGGCCCGATAGGCTTCGATCCGGCTGCGGACCACCGGGTCCCCGAACACGTGCTCCGGCATAGGCTCGGTCGGGCCGCCGGGGCGTTCGGGGCGTCGTTGGAAACGGCCCAGACTGACCAACCGGTCGTACATGACGATAGCGCCGGCGATGCCGACGTTGACGCAGAAACGGACCGGGATCTTGACCACGAATTCGCATTTCGACGTCATGTCCCCGGACAGAGAACCGCGTTCCGGTCCCAGCACATACGCCGCCTGCGGCGGGTGATGGAAGCTCGGCAGCTCGATGGCGTCGTCGGTAAGCTCGACGCCGACCAGCGTGCAGGCTTTCGGTAAAACCAAGGAGGCGATATCCGGGAAGCTGTAGAAAGGCAGATGCCCCGGCGCCTTCGAGGTATCCGATTTTCGGCCTTCCGCCAGGGAGTAATTGGCCGCCACCGTGAATACGAAACTGGCCCCAAAGGCATGGGCGGAGCGAAACAGATTGCCCACGTTCATGGATTTGGAAATGCCTTCGACACCGATGGCGAAATAGCCGCGCATACGCCGAATTCCTGCTGGAACGTTTCCCGGGTGGCGCCTAACCTTGGGCAAAACCCGCCGATAATCAAGGAGATCGTGATGCGGGCCGTCGTATGCAAGGAATGGTGTGATCCGCGTGGCTTGGTCGTCGAGGATGTCGCCCCGCCGCCGCTGGTCGAGGGCGCGGTGCGGATCGCTGTTCGGGCGGCCGGCCTCAATTTCGCGGATCTGCTGATGATCGGCGGCGACTATCAGGTGAAGCCGCCCCGGCCGTTCAGTCCGGGCCTGGAGGTGGCCGGCGAGGTCGTCGAATGTGCGCCCGACGTCAACGGGCTTGCTGCAGGTGACCGGGTCATGGCGGTCGTGCATTACGGCGGCTTCGCGGCCGAGGTGGTGGCGTCGGCGACCGACGTCTTCCGGATTCCCGAGGTCATGGATTTCCCGACGGCGGCGGCGTTTCCGGTCGCCTACGGCACGGCCCATATCGGGCTGAAGGACAAGCTGAAGCTCGAGGCGGGCGAGACGCTGCTGGTTCATGGCGCGGCCGGCGGCGTCGGGTCGACGGCGGTCGAGGTCGCCAAGCTGATCGGCGCGACGGTGATCGCGACGGCCGGCGGTCCCGAAAAACTCGAGGTCGCCAAGGCTCAAGGCGCCGATTACCTGATCGACTATCGAACCGAGGACGTGCGCGCCCGGGTCAAGGAACTGACCGATGGCCGCGGCGCCGATGCCGTGTTCGATCCGGTCGGCGGTGAGGTTTTCGATGCCTCGCTGCGCGCCGTCGCGCAGGGTGGCCGCATCCTGGTGGTCGGGTTCGCCAGCGGCGCCGTGCCGCAGATTCCGGCCAATATCCTACTGGTCAAGAACATCTCGGTAATCGGCTATTACTGGGGTGCGCACCGCACCCTCGACCCGGACCTGGTGACGCGATCGTTTGTCGAACTGACGCAATGGTTTGCCGACGGGTTGCTCAAGCCGGTTGTTTCGCGGACCTTCGATCTCGATGATACGGCGGAAGCATTGGAATTTCTCAAGAGCCGCCAATCGACGGGCAAGGTGGTATTAACCACCTGAGCCGGGTTTCGTCCGGTCGTTGGCGAAGGAAAGGGCCGGTCGCGACCGGCCCTTCGAGGTAAGGGTGTGTTTCACTTTCACTCGATCCAGAACGGTTTCGAAACCTCTTTCGCCACATCGGCGCGGGTCAGGCCGATGTCGGCCAGCAACCGGTCGTCGAGGGCACGTAGCTGTCGCCGTTCGTCGAGCCGCGCCTGCCAGTGGTAGGCTGTCGCCAAGAGCGTTTCGGGGAGTCCGATCAGGGCGATCGCCAGGTCGGCCAACCAGGCGGCGGCGGAGGTTGTCGGGGTGACGGTGCCAACGGCTTGCGGGTTCAATCTGCTCATCGTTCTCTTCCTTTCCTATTCCTGCCGCCGGGCCTCGAGGGGAAGCGACCCAATGCGTCGTTCGGTACGTCGTATGTAGCTCGACCAGCCCCATCGCACAAACGATCTTTTCTGATCAATAAATTAGTATTTCTCATGTTTTGATAAAACATAAAGACACAAAAAATAGCAGAATATATAGCGTGCTGGCGAACACGTGTTTTGGAGCCTTGAAAATTCCATCAAAATTAATTATCAAATTCCCATGGCTCGCCGACTGCCACCGTTGAACGCGCTGAAAGCTTTCGAGGCCGCCGCCCGCCACCTCAGCTTCACCCGCGCCGGCGAGGAGTTGCATGTCACCCAGGCGGCGATCAGCCACCAGATCAAGGGCCTCGAGGACCGCCTGGGCATGCCCCTGTTCCGGCGCCTGAACCGGGCGCTGATGTTGACCGACGCCGGCCAGTCGTTGTACCCGGCCGTCAACGAAGCCTTGGACTTGATCGCGGCATCGGTCGATCGCCTGCACCGCCACGAACAATCGGGCGAGTTGGTGGTGACGACAATGGATTCGTTCGCTTCGACCTGGCTGGTGCCGAGGCTCGGCAGGTTTCGCAATCAGCACCCCGACATCGACGTCCGCATCACGACCTCGGACGTCAGCATCGATTTCACTCGCGAAAACGTCGATATCGGCATTCGCTATGGCTACGGCGATTGGCCGGACCTCAGCATCGAGCGCCTAATGACCGAGGAGTTGTTCCCGGTATGCAGCCCCGACCTCCTGGCTTCCGGACCGCCTCTCAACGCGCCTTCCGATCTCAGCCGGTTTACGCTTTTGCACGACGACATGCGGGTCGATTGGCGGATGTGGCTGATGGCGGCCGGGGCGGAAGACGTGGATGCCGACAAGGGGCCCAGCTTCCAACACTCGAACCTGGTCCTGCAAGCGGCCGTTCAAGGCGACGGTGTGGCGCTCGCCCGTAGCGTTCTGGTCGCCGATGCTCTCGAAGACGGGCGACTGGTCAAACCGTTCGAATTGGCATTGCCGGCCAACTACGCCTACTACGTGGTCTGCCCCGAGGCCAATCTCAATCGCCCCAAGGTCAAGGCCTTCCACGCCTGGCTGTTCAGCGAGACCGAGCAGGAGAACGGCTAGCTCCGATCACCGCCGCAACTCGGCAAGGTCGGCATAGAGGTCGAGTGCTTCGGGGTTGGCCAGCGCTTCCTTGTTCTTGACCGGCCGGCCATGGACCACGTCGCGAACCGCCAGCTCGGTGATCTTGCCGCTCTTGGTGCGCGGGATATCGTCCACCTGGACGACCACCGCCGGCACGTGCCGAGGCGTGCACTGAGTCCTGATCTGGGCCTTGATCCTGTCGGCGAGCGAGTCGTCGAGACCGATGCCCTCCTTGAGCACCACGAACAGGACGATCCGCACGTCGTTGTCCCACTCCTGGCCGATAACGATGCCCTCCATGACTTCGTCCAGCTTCTCCACCTGCCGGTAGATCTCGGCGGTACCGATTCGCACCCCGCCGGGATTGAGGGTGGCGTCCGAGCGGCCGTAGACGACGAGGCCGTCGTTTTCGGTGATTTCCACGTAGTCGCCGTGGCACCAGACGTTGGGATAGACGTCGAAGTAGGCCTCGTGGAAGCGTCTGCCGTCGGGGTCGTTGAGAAAGCCCAGCGGCACCGAGGGAAACGGCTTGGTGCAGACGAGCTCGCCTTTCTCTTGGCGCAGCGGCCGGCCGTCGGCGTCGAAAACGTCGACCGCCATACCGAGGAACCGGCATTGTATTTCGCCCCGCCAAACGGCAAGGGTCGGATCGCCGCCGGCGAACACGCCCATGATGTCGGTGCCGCCGGTGATGGAGGCCAGATGGACGTCCGACTTGATGGCTTCGTAGACGAAATCGAATCCTTCCGGGGCCAGCGGCGATCCGGTCGAGCACAATTGACGGACCGTCGTTAGCTTGTGGGTGTCGATCGGCCGGGTGCCGCTCTTGGCCAGCGCGTCGATAAACTTGGCCGAGGTGCCGAACAAGGTCATCGCTTCCGTATCGGCGAAGTCGAACAACACCGCGAACGTGGGGTAGAAGGGCGATCCGTCGTAGAGCACCAGGGTCGCTTCGGAGGCCAGCACCGAGACCAGCCAGTTCCACATCATCCAGCCGCAGGTGGTGAAGAAGAACACCCTGTCTCCGGCGCGGATGTCGCAGTGCAAACGGTGCTCGCTGGCGTGCTTGAACAGCGTCCCGCCGGCCCCGTGGATGATGCACTTGGGTGCTCCGGTGGTGCCCGACGAGAACATGATATAGAGCGGGTGATCGAAGGGCAGCTGCTCGAAATCGATATCGGCCGCGGCGAATGGTGCCGTGAACTCGCCCAGCAGGACCGCGCCGTCGAGTCCCGACAGGTCCGGATCTTCGCTCACATAAGGGACCACGACGACCTGTTCCAGTCCGGCCAAGCCGTCGATCACGTCTTTGAGCTTGGCGAGGCCGTCGTGGGTCTTGCCGTTGTAGTGATAGCCGTCGGCGGCGAACAGGATGCGGGGCTCGGTCTGGCCGAAGCGGTCGAGCACGCCCTGGACGCCGAAGTCCGGCGAACACGACGACCACACGGCGCCGATGCTTGCCGTCGCCAGCATGGCAATGACGGCTTCCGGCATGTTGGGAAGATACCCGGCGACCCGGTCGCCGGGGCCGAGGCCGCCCGCCCGCAACGCTTGGGACAGCTCCGAGACCCGGTCGTAAAGTTCGGCATAGCTCATCCTCCGCCGCACCTTGTCCTCACCCCAGAACACGATGGCGTCCGCGTCGTCGCGCCGCCTCAGCAGGTTCTCGGCAAAATTCAGGCGCGCTTGCGGATACCACTTGGCACCGGGCAGCTTGTCGCCGTCGACAAGCACCGGCCCGTCCCAGCCCGAGCCGCGAACGTCGGAAAAGGTCCTGACGCCATCCCAGAACTTCCCCATTTCGGTGACCGAGAACGCATGGAGCGCCGTCGTGTCGCCGATCGACAAGCCCCACTCGGCGTTCACGGCCTCCATGAAGGCGGTCATGTTGGTTGTGCGGACATACTCCGGGCTCGGCTGCCACAGCGGATTCGGCACGGCGTCCTCCGTTAGAGACCGCTCGAACGCGCGGCCCTTGCGGCTCTGAGTATGCGGAGCGGAGCGGCTCCTGGCAACCCGGAGAGGCGGATGGGAAAACGGCAGTGGTGCGTTCAGGAACCGGTACGGAAGGCCTCGTCCATGACCCGGGCCAGATCAACGTCGCGCATGGTAACGCCGCCCGCGTCATGGGTGGTGAGCGTCACGTCGAGCCGATTGTAGACGTTGGTCCACTCCGGGTGATGGTCCATCTTCTCGGCGGCAAGTGCGATGCGGGCCATGAACGCGAAGGCATCGGCAAAACCGTCGAACCGGAACGATCTGGCGATGGCGTCGCGACCATCGACCTCCTGCCAACCGTCGAGGTTCCCGAGTGCCTGGACGCGTTCCGCGCCGCTTAGTTTTTCGGCCATGGCTGCGGCCTCCTTGGGCTTGCGTCACTTGGCACATAAGTGCCCTTGGCGGTCTCTTCAAGCCGCGATAAGGTCCGGCTATGACCACCGACGACGTGACTCCGCCGGACCTGGCCGGGATCGAAACCCTGGCCCGCGCCGCCCTGTCCACGCTGCCCGACGAACTGTCGAGCCGGGTCGGCGACGTCGTCATCCGGGTCGACGACTTTCCCGACGTCGAAACCGAACGCGAGATGGGTCTGGAAAGTCCGTTCGACCTGCTCGGCCTGTATCGCGGAGTTTCCCTGGACCGGAAAAGCATCACGGAGACGCCCGACGACATCGACATGATTTTCCTCTATCGCCGGCCTATCCTCGATTACTGGTGCGAGACCGGCGAGGACCTGCATCACGTGGTGCGCCACGTGTTGATTCACGAGATCGGCCATCATTTCGGCCTCAGCGACGCCGATATGGAGCGCATCGAGAACGAGACCTGAACCGCCGACTCCGCTCCTGCGGTTCAGGACCGGCTCGAGTTTTCGATGCAACTGATGAGTTCGTCTATGGTGAAGGGCTTGAGAAGTGCGTCGGTCGCGCCCAACTTGCGGCTGTGATCGAGGTATTGGGGGTTGCCGGACATGGTGATGATCGGCACATCGGGGGCGATCCGGTGAAACGTGATCACCGCCTCGATGCCCTCGCCGTCGGCCATGACGATATCGGTGAGCACGAGATCGGGACGAGACTGCGCGAACCGTTCGAGGCCGTCCTTGCCGCCGGCCGCCTCGGTCACGTCGAACCCCTTCTCCTGGAGTCTGTCGCGGAGCCGCTCTCGGAAGAAATCGTCGTCTTCGATCAGCAGGATCTCGACCATGAGGAAGATTGTATGGTCGGCGCCTAAGCGCGGCGAAGTCACGCCGGTTCACGATATCGCGATTCCGGGCCTGCATACGGCCCCCGTTTCCACCAAGAGGGGAGCTGCCATCGGAGCCAAACGCTTCGGTGGAGAAAATCGATCGACTCTATACGGAAATCAGCCACCAGCGCATCAAACTCTCCACTCGAGAGTGCCGTAGAATTCCGCTCGGGAAGAACCTGTCTGAGGATCGAACTCCGACCCCCGGAGATAGATGGTGGAGCCGAGGGGAATCGAACCCCTGACCTCGACGTTGCGAACGTCGCGCTCTCCCAACTGAGCTACGGCCCCTTTTTTGGCGGCATCGCCGCATGTCCCCGAGGGAACGGCGCACCGGACATCCCCGATGCCTCCGGGCGGGCCGGATAATGTTTGCCCTCGACCCGCCTGTCAAGGCCGCCTTCGCCCCTTGCGAAGGACGGGGCGGGAAGCTAGGTTACGGGCGCTGATTTCCAACCGGGCCGGGTAGCATCATGGGCGTCGTTTTGGGACCGTTCCTGCAGGTTCTGCTGATCGTCATCGATCTCTATATCTGGATCATCATCATCGGCGTCGTGTTGAGCTGGCTGGTCGCCTTCAACGTGGTCAACACCTACAACCGCTTCGTCTATATCGTCGGCGACGTCGTGCACCGGCTGACCGAACCGTTGCAGGGCCGTATCCGGCGCGTCCTTCCCAATCTCGGCGGCATCGACATCTCGCCGCTGATCCTGATCCTCGCCCTGATCTTCCTGAAGGGCGTTATCAGAAATCTTTACTACGAACTTGGTTGAAACGGTCTCCCCTTTCCGGCCCGCCAAGGACGGGATCGGCGTCGCTGTCCGCCTGAACCCGCGAGCGGCCCGCAACCGGGTCGACGGTGTCGTCGCCGACGAGAAGGGCGAGGGCGCTTTGAGGGTGACGGTGACGGCGGCGCCCGCCGACGGTCGGGCCAACGCGGCGCTGGTCAAGCTGTTGGCCAAGGAATGGGGGATGGCCAAGACGGCGTTACGGCTGACCCGCGGCGCCAAGGACCGTAACAAATTCCTCGTCGTCGACGGCCCACCCGAGGCGACGCTGAAAAAACTCGAGGCCTGGGCCGACAAGCTCGGGCGTTGACGCAGCAATCCCTAGAGAGACGGAATGACGACATGACGCAAGCCAAAATCATCGACGGCAAGGTATTTGCCGCCGGCCTCGGAAAACGGATCGGCGCCGCGGTCGCCAAGTTCAAAGAACGGACCGGCAAGACGCCGGGCTTGGCCGTGGTGCTGGTCGGCGATGACCCGGCCAGCCAAGTCTACGTCCGCAACAAGGGCAAGCAGACCATGGAGGCCGGCATGGAGTCGTTCGAGCACAAGCTCGACGCCGCCACCCCGGAAGCCGACCTGCTGGCCCTGATTGAACGCTTGAACGGCGATCCCGCTGTCAACGGCATTCTGGTGCAGCTGCCGTTGCCTGAGCACATCGACGAGCAGAAGGTGCTGACCGCCATCGATCCCGACAAGGACGTCGACGGATTTCATGTCATCAATGTCGGGCGGCTGTGGACCGGCGCCGATTCCTTGGTGCCGTGCACCCCGTTCGGCTGCCTTATGATGCTCAAAGACGCTGTCGGCGAACTGGCCGGCAAGCGCGCCCTGGTGCTGGGCCGCTCCAACATCGTCGGCAAGCCGATGGCGGCGCTGTTGATCAAGGAGAGTTGCACCGTCTCGATCGCCCATTCAAAGACCGAGGACCTGCCGGGGCGGTGCCGCGAGGCCGACATCCTGGTCGCCGCCGTCGGGCGCCCGGAAATGGTGCGCGGCGACTGGATTAAGCCGGGCGCCGCCGTCATCGACGTCGGCATCAACCGAATCGAGGCGCCGGAACGCGGCATGAAGGAAGACGGCACGCCGAAAACGCGCCTGGTCGGTGACGTCGCCTTCGACGAGGCCAGCCAGGTGGCCGGCGCCATCACGCCGGTGCCGGGCGGGGTCGGGCCGATGACGATCGCGTGCTTGCTGCGCAACACGTTGGCGGCGGCGTTTCGCCAGCACGGCCTGGAGGCGCCGGACGTCTAGGGACATGGCGTCGCCCCGTCCTGTGCGCCGGCGGCGCTCCGGGGCGGTACCGCGAGCTGTTGCTCTCGGCGTTTACAACGTCGTCCGGCTCGGTAACGGAACCGTTCGGAGTTGGCATTCGACGATCGCGTCTACACGCCTGAACAATCCGGGTGGAGAAGGCTTGATGGACAATAAGACGCCCGATGAGGCGCGGGAGGTCTGCGGGTTCTGGTTCAGCGCCGAGGTGCGACCCGGCTGGTGGGAGAAGGACGCCGACCTTGATGCGGAGATACGCTCGTGTTTCGAAATTCTCTATGAGCGGGCGGCGGCCGGCGGGCTTGCCGACTGGGAGGAAACGGCCCGCGGGGCACTGGCTCTTGTCATCGTCCTCGATCAGTTTCCGCGCAACATGTTCCGGGACTCTCCCCGCGCCTTCGCCACCGATGCCCGGGCGCGGGCGGTTGCGAACCGGGCCGTGGAGCGCGGAAACGATCAGGGGCTGGGGGCCGAGGAACGCCTGTTCCTGTACATTCCGTTCGAGCACAGCGAGGATCTGGCCGACCAGGACCGGGCGGTTGCGTTGATCGAGACCCTGGGCGACCAAGGATTCACCGATTATGCGCACCGCCACCGCGACATCATTGCCCGATTCGGCCGTTTTCCCCACCGCAACCGCATCCTCGGCCGGGTCTCGACACCCGATGAGGAAGCGTTTCTGGAAAGCCCCGGGTCGTCGTTCTAGTTGTCCGGTATCTGGAGGGTGTTTGGACCGGGCCGTTCGCCGGAGCGGGCTGACTGAAACCGGAGGAAGCGGTGACGACGTGCCATAGCGATCGAGAAGTCCCCGGCGGCGGTTCGACGAAGGCCTGTTTTCATCCCGACCGATCGAGTAGACTAGGCCACAGACTCATTATGTCGCAGCCAAATTCTGATTGCGGCGAGTTTGATT
>CAYFMP010000014.1:0-24966 GCA_964344215.1 uncultured Thalassospiraceae bacterium
GTCTCAAGCTGCTGGCTGGTTTCAGACACCGCCTGCCGGAACCGACCGCCGCCCTTGACTGACCCGTCCGCGTCGCCTAAAAAGCCGCGTTCCCGGGGTTCGAAGACGACCCCGGCGTATGATTTAAGAGGACCCAGACATGGCCAGACGCTGCGACCTCACCGGCAAAGGCGTTCAGACCGGCAACAACGTGAGCCACGCCCACAACAAGACGCGGCGGCGGTTCCTGCCGAACCTGCAGACGGCGTCGCTGACCAGCGAGGCGCTGGGCCGGCTGGTGCGCCTGAAGCTGTCGGCCGCCGCCATCCGCACCGTCGAACACAAGGGCGGGCTGGATGCCTACCTGTTGGACGCCCGCGACGGTGACCTGACGCCGGAAATCAGGCGTTTGAAAAAACGCATCCAAAAAGCGCAGGCCCAGGCCACCGGATAGCCCGGCCGGCCGCGAGGCTTGTGCGAGAAGGTCCGCGAAAAGCGGGCCTTTTTTATTGCCCGTTTTGGGCGGGCCGGACTATTTCCTTTTGTAGAGCCGGATGCGGTCGTTGTAGGTGTCGGCGACCCAGATGTACTTGCCCGCCACGTCGACCCCTTCGGGCTGGTTCAACTGCGCCTCGCCGTCGCCCCGGACGCCGGAGCCGATGGCGCCGGCCGGCTTGCCTTGCGAATCGTAGATCTTGACCTGGTTGTTGTATTCGTCGGCGACCAACAGCAGGCCGTCCTCCGACTGAGCGACATACTTGGGCTCGTTGAAGCGGTGCGGCGGGCCGGACATCTGGCGGAGGTAGTTCAGCTCGGCGTCGAACACCTGGATGCGGTTGTGGCCGGGGTCGACGACGAGTACGTTGCCGGCCCTATCGACGTGAACGTCGTGCGGGCGGCCGAACGGGCCGGCGCCGGCGGAGCCGTCGATGCGCTTGACCTGTTTGCCGTCGACCAACATGGAGACGGTGTCCGAGCCGGTGTTGGCGACGTAGACCCGACCCTTGGTGCCGGCCGCTACTCCCTCCGGCTTGTCGATGCCGTCGGTCCACACGGCGATGCGTTCGGCATTGGCCTCGCCGTCGCGGAACACGCCTTTGAAATCGTAAACGACGATGCGGTGGTTGCCGGTGTCGGCGATCAACAGCCGGCCTCTCGAATCGAAGGCGACGTCGTGCGGCGCACTCAACTCGCCGCGGCCGATTTCGGCCAGCACCGCGAGCTTGCCGGGGTCGAGGACCTTGACGACGTCGTTGCCGTTGTCGGCGACCAGCAGATACAGGCCCTCCGGGGCGAGGACGATGTCGTGGGGGCGATCGAATTCGGCCTTCGAGGTCTTCAACAGGACCGGTCGCAGAGGCCCCGCTTCGGACGCCGTCCACGGACGGCCACTGTCGGCGGCGGCGGGCGCGGCGGCGAGCAGCCAGACCAGGGTCATTCGGCCAAACGCAAAGCGGGCATTCATGATTAGGTTTTAACACCCGGCGGAGCGGCTGGGAAGCGCGCCCGCGGACCGGCGCCGGCGATGCAAGGGACGGGTCGGCCGGCCGGTCTTCAGTCGGCGCTGGCGGGAGTGGTCCGCGCCTCGACGGCGTCGTCGAGGAAGCTCTCGAGGGAAAGGATTATGTCGATGGTCTGGCCGTCGCCGGACAGCGGCACGCGGACGATCTCGTAGCGATTCCAGATCGCCGGTTTGACCGGATATTGATTGACGAACAGGCGGGGTTCGCGGCTTTCGAACGTCTCTTGGTACTGTCGGAACATCATTTCAGCGTAATCGGTTGGCTTGAGCTGCCGCACCGAACGGCCGGTCAGGTCGTAGCCGTGCGATGCCGTGTGCTCGGTGCCCCAGAACCGGTAGAGGAAATCGAGGGGGTTCTCGACGATGTCGACGACGATGACGCGGGGTATCGCCTTCAACGGTAGTTCCATAAGGTCGAACTCGCGCCACGACGGCGCCAAACGCCCACCGCGCCGTTCTTCCCAATATCGGAGAACCGCCTCGGAATCGCTTATCTGAACCTCGTCGCACGAAATCTCGTAACCGACGGTATAGGGCATATTCAGGGTACCCTGTTGTCATGCCCAACTTCTGCGGTAGGGTTTACCGATTAGGTCGAAAGTTATACTCATTCACATAGTTCGCCAAGTCAATGTGAATTAGGCTGAGAAATTCTACCTCGAATTACTCAAGATCGGCCGGCCGGCAGCGGAAATTAGTCCCATTCGCGTTGGTGGGCCGGCGGCTCGACGGCGCCGTCCGGAACCCCGCGATCGTACTCGAAAACCCTGCTTTCCTCAAGAAAACTGTGGTCGTGAACGACGACGCCGTCGGTCCCGATCAGGACCACCGCGTAAGCCGGGTTCTCCAGGCTGCAGGTCAGGGGCGCCTGCGGGTCGGTGTCGAGCGCCATCTGATGGGCCGTCGCCTTCAGCGTCGAAAACGGGATGCCGCGCCACGAGCCGTGGCAGGCCCGGTGCAGATGCCCGAAAAACAGATGGCGTATGTCGGGATTACCATTGACGATTTCGGCGAAGGCGTCCGGGTCTTGCAAGGCGATGCGGTCGAGGCGGGCGATGCCGACCATCATCGGAGCGTGGTGCATGAAGAGATAGACGGCGACGCCGTCGCGGCGGGCGGCGTCGAGTTGCACTTTCAGCCAATCCAGGCGGTCGCGACACAAGACGCCGCCGGCGGTGCCGGCCTCGAGGGTATCGAGCAGGACGAAGCGGCCGGCCGACGTGTCCAACGTGTACTGAACGAAGCCGTTGCCGTCATCGGGGGCGTCGGCGAAGACCTGCCGGAAGACGTCACGGTCGTCGTGGTTGCCGAGTATCGGGTGCCACGGCATGGCGAGATCGTTCATGATCGATCTGAGGTCCTCGAAGGCCGCGTGCTGACCCCAATGGGTGAGATCGCCGGTCAGTACGCAAAGCTCGGCGTCGGCATGCTTGGCGTTGATGCTGGCGACGGCCGCTACTAGGTTGGCCTTGACGTCGACCCCGAACAGCCGCTCGTCGCCCTCGATCAGGTGCGGGTCGGTTAGGTGGATGAATTTCACGCAGGGCCTCCTCGGGACCTATATGCCTAGCCGGTGCCGCCGACGATCATCCGCCACAGCGTGCGCCGCTCCGTGTAATCGCCCGACGCGCAGTGCATGCAGGCCCGGTTGTCCATGACGACCAGCTCGCCGCGGCGCCACTTGTGGCGGTAACGGAACTCGGGCTTCAGCGCGTGCTCGAACAGCGCGTCCAGCAGGTCCAGGTTCTCGCTTTCCTCCACACCCCGGATGCGCACGGTGAAGCCGGGGTTGACGAACAGCGTTTTCTCGCCGGTCTCGCGATGGGTGCGGACGACCGGGTGTTCGACGTCGGGGTGGCGGCTTCGCTGGTCGTCGTTCAAATCGACCACTGCCGTGCCGCCGTTATAGCCGTAACGGTGAACGGCGCCGAGGCCGGCGATCCGGTCTTTGATGGCGTCCGGCAGGGCGGCATAGGCGGCGGCCATGTCGGCGAATTGAGTGTCGCCGCCCTTGGACGGAATCTCGAGTCCATACAGCATCGTCGCGTCGGACGGATTGGCGTCGTAGCTCAGGTCCGAGTGCCAGAAGGCTCCGGCCGGTTCGGCCGTCGTCCGTCCGAGGCTGTCCTGGCGCTTATACGAGATGACCGAGACCTCTTCGGTCTCCGGGTGGTGGTACTGGCTCAGCACATGCGGCACCAGGGCGCCGAAACGGCGTCCGAAGGCATGCAGCTTGCCGAGGTCGGACGGCAGGTCGCGAATGGCGATCACCCGATGCCGCAGAAAGGCGCCTCGGATGTCGGCGAACGCCGCATCGTCGGGAGGGTCGTCGAGGTCGATCCCGGTGACGACGGCGCCGAGCGGCGCGCCGCTTGGAGTGATTGAAATCGTCATGCTGCCGAACCTCTCCGTTCGTCGTTGCGGCCTGCCGACGCTCCGTGGCCGCCCCGGCCGGGCGGGCTAAGGGACACGCTAGCGGATATCGGGGTTCGATGACACATCATATGCCGGTTACCCGAGGCGGCGGATGATTCAGGCGCTGCGCCGGAGCCGGGTGTCGAAAGCGTCCTCATCGAACAGCTCGGCCAGGCTGTTCATCATGGTGCCGCCCAACTCCTCGGCGTCGATCAGGGTGACGGCGCGGCGGTAGTAGCGGGTCACGTCGTGGCCGATGCCGATGGCGGTGATCTCGACTTCCGAGCGGGTTTCGATCCACTCGATGACGTCGCGCAAGTGCCGCTCCAGGTAATTGCCGGGGTTGGCCGACAGCGTCGCGTCGTCGACCGGCGCGCCGTCGGAGATGACCATCAGGATGCGCCGCTGCTCGGGCCGCGCCAAAAGCCGCTGGTGGGCCCAGATCAGCGCCTCGCCGTCGATGTTTTCCTTGAGCAGCCCCTCGCGCAGCATCAGGCCGAGGCTCTTGCGGGCCCGGCGCCACGGCTGGTCGGCGCCCTTGTAGACGATGTGGCGCAGATCGTTGAGGCGGCCGGGGTTCTTCGGCTTGCCGTCGTTGACCCAGTGCTCGCGCGAAGACCCGCCCTTCCACGACCGCGTCGTGAAGCCGAGGATCTCGACCTTGACGCCGCAGCGCTCCAGCGTGCGGGCCAGGATGTCGGCGCTCATCGCCGCCACCGTGATCGGCCGGCCGCGCATCGAGCCCGAATTGTCGATCAGCAGGGTGACGATGGTGTCGCGGAAATCGGTGTCGCGTTCCTGCTTGAACGACAACGGATGGACCGGATCGACGACGACGCGCGATAAGCGCCCGGCGTCGAGCAGTCCCTCGTCGAGGTCGAACTCCCAGGACCGCGTCTGTTTGGCCATCAGGCGGCGTTGCAGACGGTTGGCGAGGCGCGAGACGACGCCTTGCAGGTGCGAGAGCTGCTGATCCAACTGGTGGCGAAGGCGGTTCATCTCGTCGGGATCGCACAGTTCGTCGGCCTCGACAACCTCGTCGAACTTGGTCGTGTAGGCGTGGTAGCGCAACGCGCTGTCGGCGTCGTTGACGGCCCATTGTTCGTCCCACTGGGTCGGCCCGGCAGGCTCGTCGTCGCCGTCGCCGGCCATCAGTTGGTCGTCGTCGCCGTCCAGGAAATCGCCATCCTCGCCCAAGTCGGCCTCGCCGCGCTCGGCGCTCATGGCGCCGTCGTCGGCGCTCTGCGAACCGTCGTCGGCGTTGTCCTCGTCAGTAGCGTCGGCGTCGTCCTGGTCGTCGGAGTCCTGGTCGTCGGGGTCGAGCGACTCGCTATCGTCGTCTGCCAGGTCGAGAGCGTCGATGATGTCCTCGACGACGACGGCGAAGGCCTCCTGGTCGCCGGCGCACTCGCTCATACGGCGAAGATGCTCGCCGATCTTGCTCTTGAGGTCGGCACGCCAGAGGTCGACCAGCCGTCTGGCCGACTCCGGGACCGCTTGGCCGGTCAACTGTTCTCGCACCATCAGCCCGAGCACGTCGGGCAGCATGGCGTCGTTCTTTTCGGTGACGCCGGCGTATCCCTTGGCACGGCAGCGTTCGTCGAGGAGAGCACCGAGGTTGTCGGCGACGCCGCTGAGGCGGTTGGCGCCGAGCGACTCGCAACGCGCCTGCTCGATGTTCTCGAAAAGCGCCCGGGCTTCCGGTCCGGTGGGCATGTGTCTGCGGTGCAGGCCGTCGTCGTGGTAGCGAAGCCTGAGCGCCAGGGTGTCGGCGACGCCTCTGAGCTTGGTCATGGCCGCCATGTTGATCTGGGTGGCCGGCGCCGGCAGTTGCACGGACCCCTCGGTGATCGACGCTCCACCGTGCGAATAGGCGACTTCGATCTCGCGATCGGCGGCGATCGCCTTCAAGGCGGCGGCGGTGACGCGTTTGACCAGGTCAACGGGTTGTTCAGATTGGCTCACGGAGTCGATCTCCGATCATCTGCCGCCGAAGCTATTGGACGACCGCCCCGGCCGCCGATTCGGGCAATTCCTCGCCCATGCAACGCTGATAGTATTCGGCCACCACCGGGCGTTCCATCTCGTCGCACTTGTTGAGGAAGGTGAGCCGGAAGGCGAACGCCATGTCGCCGAATATCTCGGTGTTTTCGGCCCACGTGATGACGGTGCGCGGTGACATCACGGTCGAGATGTCGCCGTTCATGAACCCCTCGCGGGTGAGGTCGGCCAGGTCGACCATGGAGCCGAGGACGATGCGCCCTTCCTTGGTGTTGTAGTCGGGGACTTTAGCCAGGACGATCTCGACCTCGTCGTCGTGCGGCAGGTAGTTGAGCGTGGCGACCACGTTCCAACGGTCCATCTGGCCCTGGTTGATCTGTTGGGTGCCGTGATAGAGGCCGGTGGTGTCGCCCAGGCCCACCGTGTTGGTGGTCGAGAACAGGCGGAAGTAAGGATTGGGCCGCATCACCCGGTTCTGGTCGAGCAGAGTCAGCTTGCCCTCGACCTCGAGCACCCGCTGGATGACGAACATGACGTCGGGCCGGCCGGCGTCGTATTCGTCGAACACCAGCGCCGTCGGGTTCTGCAACGCCCACGGCAGTATGCCCTCGCGAAACTCGGTGACCTGCTTGCCGTCGCGCAGCACGATGGCGTCCTTGCCGACCAGGTCGATGCGACTGATATGGCTGTCCAGGTTGACGCGGATGCACGGCCAGTTGAGCCGCGCCGCCACCTGTTCGATATGGGTCGATTTGCCGGTCCCGTGGTAGCCCTGGATCATGACCCGGCGGTTGTGTGCGAATCCGGCCAGAATCGCCAGCGTCGTGTCGTGATCGAACCGGTAGGCGTCGTCGACGTCCGGTACGTGCTCTTCGGCCTGGGAAAAGGCCGGAACCTCCATGTCGCTGTCGATGCCGAACATCTGACGCACCGAGGCGGTGATGTCCGGAGCCTGGCCGGCAAGGTTTTCGGATGTCGAAACGTTGGTTGTCATCGGGTCGGTATCCAGTGGCTAGGGGCTGCGGCGCCGGGGCTCGAGACTGAAGGGCGGGCCGCGCCGCATTTGACTAGGGCTTCGTCGGCGAACAGTCAAGACCGCAGTGACGCGGCGGTGGCGAATTTCGGCCGGGCGATCAGACGACCAGGAACTCCATGACGACCTGATAGGCCTGATTGATCTGTTTGATTTTCTCCTGGCAGGTGTCGTCGCCGCCGTTGGCGTCGGGATGGTGTCGTTTGACGAGGTCCTTGTAGCGGGCCTTGACCGTATCGACGTCGACCGGCGCCTCCAAGCCGAGTATGGCGAGCGCGCGCTGCTTGTCGGCCGGAATGCCGTTGGTGAGCGCGTCCTGGCCGGCGGCGCGCCGGTTCCGCCCGTTCCCGAACAGACCGAACGGATCGGCGAAGTTGTTGGCGCCGAACCAGTCGCTACCGCCCAGCGGCCAACTCGGCCGGTGCCAGACGGTATCGTGTCGGCGGTCGTTCTCAACCTCCTCGTCGCTCATGCCCGCGTAGTAGTTCCAAGCCTGGTTGTACTCCCGGATATGGTCGCGGCAGAACCAGCGATAGGTGTGCAGGTCGTCGCGCGAACGCGGCGCCTTGTGATCGCCGGAGCTTTCGCATCCCGGCCATTCGCAGGTCTGCAACGGCTCCTCCTCGAACGAGGAGAGTCGGAGGTCGAATTGCGATTTGGAGGCGCTTGCCATCGAAATACTATGAGTGCAGATGTTGCGGCTGGCAAGTCCCGAGCGCTCCCGGCCGCCGCCGATTCGGGCGGTCGGGCGAGTCTCGACTCGCCGGTTTCGTGCATCTTGCCCGAAAAATCCGCCATCGGCCCGCTGTGGCAGTCGTTGTCGGGCGAGGTCGTGCGCAAGCCCGGCGCCGTCGTCGATTGGGGAAACCCTTACGGAGCGCAGTATTCAGGCGAATGCGACTGCGCATCGCATGCATAAGGGCATACACGACTATGACGTTCGGTCTATTGCATTTTCGGTCGATTTAGACGAGATTTAATAAGGATGTATGCAGCACGACGACCGCGCCGAAGGTGGTTGCATGGTCGGCATCGTATCGGCGGTGTTGCATGGTCGAGAGTTGGGAACATTCACAAGGTTTGATGACATCATGAAAAGCTTACTGTTGAGCAGAAACGTCACCATCAACGGCCGCCGCACCAGCCTGCGGCTGGAACAGGCGAGTTGGGAAGCGATTGACGAGATTTGCGCCTCCGAAGGCGTCACCTTGCACGAACTTTGTTCGATGATCGAAGGTCAGCGAGGCGGTTCGAGCCGGACGTCGGCGGTGCGCGCCTTCATCGTCACCTATTTCCGGACGGCTGCGACCAACAAGGGAGCCGCGCTGTCGGGAACGGCGTCGTCGATCCTTCCGGAAATGGCTGCACGCGGCTAGACCGTTCGGCACCACCGGCCCGGCCCGGCTGCGGGCCGGGTCCGGCAATCGATTTCAGTCCTTCTTGAAGAACTGCGGCCACTGCCGCTCGACGATGGGTCCGTCGGCGGCATAGGCGTGGCAGCTGTCGATGATTGGCGGCGGCGCCTCGTCGTCGCTGGCGTGGCGGCGTTGGCGCGCCGGCAGCACGGTCTGCATGGCGGTCACCGCAAGCGGTCCCGACAGCATATCCCGTAAGTGGGTGCAGCCGGCCGTTCCGCTCATCAAACGCGTCACTTCCCGGCGCCAACCCGGCCCGATGGTAAAACCCTTCAGCTTCTCGAACGTCGGTGTAATATCGCCGCAGATCGAATAGGGGCCGGCCTCGGTAGCGGCCTCGGCCGCCTGGATCACCAGGTCGTCGTCGATGGTCAACCGGATCAGCATGTGGTGGACCGGTTCGCCGGCGGCGACGCCTTGGCGGTCCTGGTTGTCGAAGGAGTAGGTCTTGGTATCGATCATCGAGCCTTCGATATCCCATAGGCCGTCGTCGCGCCGGTACCCGCGGCATCGAATGTCGCGGCTGTGGAAGTGCTTTCTGGGGGCTGGTTTGGAGAGGGGCATGCGGGGCCTCCGGTGGGTTCGTTCCTGCCGATCGCCTTCTGTTTACGCGTTGCGGCCGGACAAGAAGAGTGATATTAACCTAACAAATGTTAGTTCAAAAGAAATATCGGTTGCGAATTGCCGAACGATTCGGTGGTGGTCACGGTCGTCATGCGCGATAACCGCCTGCCGCAGCTTCTCGACGCCGCCGCCAAGCGTTTTCGCGACGAGGGATACGACGCCGCCTCGATGCGCGACATCGCGGCCGATGCCGGCATGAAAGCCGGCTCCATCTACTATCACTTTCCGTCCAAGGCCGATCTGCTGGTGGCCGTCCATAAAGAGGGCATTCGCCGAATCACCGACGCCGTCGAGCGCGCGCTCGACGGTTCGAACGAGCCGTGGCCGCGTTTCGAAGCCGCATTGGTGGCGCACTTGAACGCCCTGCTCGACGGCGGCGACTATGCCCAGGTCGTCATCCGCGAACTGCCCAGGAAATCGGATCCGGTGCGCCGCTCGCTGATCGCCCTGCGCGATCGATACGAAGGCATCTTCCGGCGTCTGATCGACGATCTTCCGCTCGGCCCGTCGGTATCGCGGCGGCATCTCCGGCTGATGGTCCTGGGCGCTTTCAATTGGACGCAAACCTGGTACCGGCCGCCGGACGAGATGCTGGCGGAAGGCAGCGGCGGCGATGCGCCCGCCGTCATCGCCGGCGAGTTCATCGCCCTGCTGCGGGCGCAACTGTAGGAAGCGAACGACCATGACCGACGCCGATTCCGACCGTTCCGTCCTCGACCGGCTGTCCGCCCTCGACCGCCGCCCCCGGGTGATGATCACCAAGATCGGGCTCGACGGCCATGACCGCGGATCGAGGCTGGTCGCCGGTTTCCTGCGCGATGCCGGCATGGAGGTCATCTACACCGCACCCTGGCAGGACGTCGGTTCCGTCGTCGCCCTGGCGATGGAGGAGGATATCGACCTGATCGGCGTCAGCTCGCTGGCCACCGACCACCTGCTCGGGCCGCAACTGATGGAAGGTCTCGAAACGGCCGGTCTCGGCGACATCCCAGTGGTGTTCGGCGGCATCATTCCGGATCAGGACACCGCCACGCTGAAGCAATCCGGCGTTGCCGCCGTCTTTCACCCGGGTGCCTCGCACGACGAGATCGTCGAAACCATAGCCGAATTGGTCTTGCGGCGGAGGGCGGGCGAATGAGCGTCGAGGACAGGAAAGGCAAGCAGCAATGGCGGCGCGACTATGCGGCCGGCGGCGGCGCCGAGGACCGGGTCGAAAACCGCTCCGGCATCGAGATCGATCCACTCTACACGCCGGACGACTGGTCCGAGGGGCGCTACGCGGAGGACTTGGGCTATCCGGGTCAGCAGCCGTACACCCGCGGCGTCTATCCCAGCATGCACCGTGGCCGGCCGTGGAGTCAGCGCCAGTTGGTCGGCCTCGCCACCCCGGCCGAGTACAACGCGCGCATGCGCCAGGTGGTCGGCGCCGGAGCCACCGCCTTGAGCCTGATCCCGTGTAATTCGGTTTACCGGGGTTTCGATATCGACGAGGTCGACCCGGTCTTGCTCGGCACCTGCGGCACCACCGTCAATACCTTGGAGGACATGGCCTGCTGCCTCGACGGCGTGCCCCTCGACACCACATCGATCGCCTTGAACGATCCGTCTCCGTTCACGCTGTTTGCCCTGTTGTTGGCCTATGCACGACGGACGGGGGTGGCCTGGGACCGGTTGTCCGGCACCTCGAACCAGAGCGACTACATCTCGCATTTCGTCGCCAATCACATGTTCTTCCGGCTTTCGTTGGAGGGCGCCAGGCGGGTGTTCGCCGACCAGGTGGCGTTCGCCGGCCGCCACGTGCCGAGATGGAACCCGGTTTCCGTGGTCGGCCAGCACATGCAGCAGGCCGGCGCCACCCCGGCCGAAGCGATGGCCTTCACGTTGTCGAGCGCCGTTCAGTACGCCGAGGACCTGACGGCGCGAGGACTCGACCCGGATTCCTTCCTGCCGCGATTGACCTTTTTCTTCGACATCTCCATCAGCTTCTTCGAGGAAGTGGCCAAGCTTCGGGCCGGGCGGCGGATCTGGGCGCGATTGGCCAAGCAGCGCCTCGGCGCCCGCGATCCGAAATCGTGGCGGTTCAAGTTCCACGCCCAGACCTCCGGCGTCGACCTCACCCGCCAGCAACCCCTCAACAACATCACCCGCACCGCCGTTCAGGCGATGGCTGGAATCTTCGGCGGTCTGCAGTCCCTGCATACGGACGCCTACGACGAGGTGTTGAGTACGCCGACTGAGGCGGCGGCACGAATCGCCGTCGCCACCCAGAACATCCTGCGCGAGGAGGCGCACCTCGCCGACGTCATCGATCCGCTCGGCGGCTCCTATTACGTCGAATCCCTGACCGGTCAAATGGAGGAGAAGATCGACGCGGTGATGGCCGAGGTCGATGCGGCCGGCGGCATGCTGCAGGCCGTTCGCAACGGTTTCGTACAGCGCCGCATCGGCGAATCGGCGGCCGCCTTCCAGGCCCGCCTCGACAGCGGCGAGCAAACCGTGGTCGGGGTCAACGCCTATCGGCTCGATAGCGAAGACTTTCCCACTCAACCGCTGGCCCGTCCGCCGGTCGGCCGCATTGCCGAACAGCTCCGAGTCCTGGCCGATTTCAAGAAACAGCGTTCGGCCGCCAACGTCGAGGCGGCGCTCGACGCCGTTGCCCGCGCCGCCGCGGAGCCCGACAGCAATATCATCCAGTCGCTGGTCGATGCCGCCGAGGCCGGCGTTACGCACGGCGAAATGTGTGCCTGCCTGCGCCGCGAACTGGGTGACGGGCAGCCGCTTATCGCAGCGTGAGCGGTTCGGACCGGTGTCGGTCCGGTGGCGCTCGTCAGGCGCCGTAACGGTCGCCGAAAACGAACGCTTCGGTCTCGCGAATGTCCTCCTCGAGCGTCGACTTGACGGCGGCGTAGAGGTCTCTGATCGAAACCATGCCGACGCATTGGCCGTCCTCGACCACCGGCAGGTGGCGGTATCTGCGCGTCTGCATCAACTCCAAGGCGTCGCCCGCCGAGTCGTCGGGTCCGAGGGTATCCGGGTTCTTGGTCATGATCTTGGAAATCGGTGTCGCCTCGGCGTCCCACCCCTTGGCGACGACCTTCTGGGACATGTCCCGTTCGGTGACAATCCCGATCAGTTTTCCCTTGCCGTCGACGACGACCACGGCGGCGAAATTGCCGTCGGCCATCTTGGCCGCTGCGTCGCGAGCCGAGTCAGTCGTCAGGACCGATGCGATGGATTGGCGTTGAACGATATTCGGAACGATTTTGCGCTGCATGGTGCATCCCCTCTGCCGTAATCGAACCGTAACGCTTGTCGCCTAATTCTAGGCCCGGCTGGGGGGGGGCAGGCAAGAGGGAAAAGAGACCGCCGTCGACCGACGATACCGGTCGCGGTCGGCGGATCATTCCCGGCGCGCGGCCCTGACCGGCGCCGGGGCTGGCGGGGTCAGCCGCACGGCGGTGATCTTGTGGCGCTGGCGACGGATGATGTCGAAGCGGAATCCGTGAAACAGGAAGCTCTGGCCGACCTCAGGAATACGGCGCGATTCGTGGAGAATCAACCCGGCCACCGTGGCCGCGTCCTCGTCCGGCAAACCCCACTCGAATTCCCGATTGAGGTCGCGGATGGTGACCGTGCCGTCGACGATGAAACTGCCGTCGGCCTGGGCGTGGACACCGCTGACGATCTGGTCGTGTTCGTCGTCGATCTCGCCGACGATCTCCTCCAGGATGTCCTCGAGCGTCACCACCCCCATCAGGCTGCCGTACTCGTCGACGACCAGGGCAAAGTGCTCGCGGCGTTGGCGAAAGGCCTCCAATTGGTCGAGCAACAGCGTCTGTTCGGGGACGAACCAGGGATCGGCGGCCAGCACCGTCACGTCGAGGCCGTCGAGGTCGTGGCCGCGCGAGCGGATTTCGCGAAGCAAGGCCTTGGCGTGAAGGACGCCGATGATGTTGTCGGGATCTTCTCGCCACAGCGGTACCCGGGTATAGGGGCTCTCCAGGACCTGGGTGACGGCGTCGGCCGCCGGCAGGTCGGCGTCGATGGCGGTGACATTGGTGCGGTGGACCATGATCTCGCCGACCTGAACCTCGCCCAGATCGAGGACGCTGCGCAACATGGCGCGCTCGTGGCGGACCGCGACATCGTCGCCGTCGTGTAGCTCGATGGCGCCGCGCAATTCCTCGTCGCCGGCCGAGAAGGCGTCGGCGGCGTGGTAGTCGACGCCGAACAACGCCAACACGCCACGCACCAGCAGGTTGACGGCGGTAGTCAGGGGGGTGAGGAGAATGACGATGGCGTTGACCACCGGCGCGATGACCAGGGCCATCCGGTTGGCGTGCTTGATGGCGTAGGTCTTCGGCAGGATCTCGGCGAACACCAGGATCAACAGCGTCATGACGATGGTCGCATACGCGACGCCGGCCTCGTCGTAGTAGGCGATCAGCACGCTGGTCGCCAGCGCCGAGGCGAAGATATTGACCAGGTTGTTGCCGAGAAGAATGGCCCCGATCAGGCGCTCCTTCTTGGCCTGCATGCGGTTGACGATCCCGGCCCGCTTGTTGCCGTTGTGCTCCAACTGGTGCATGAGCGGCCGCGAAGCTGCGGTCAGCGCCGTTTCGCTGCCCGAGAAGAAAGCCGACAGGATCAACAGGATGGCGATGGTACTGAGGATGACCAACATGGCCTTTTCACTCCGTTAGGTATGAGCGTTGTTCAAACGGCGGCCGCCAGGGCATCGTTGAGGACGGCGGTTACATCGTCGACGCCGACGTCATGGCTGATGAACGCCTGGCCGATGCCGCGGGCCAGGATGAAGGTGATGGCGCCGCCCGCGACCTTCTTGTCCTTGTGCATGTGGCGGATCAGTTTTTCGGCCGACCACTGATCGCTGGCGATGCCCTTCAGCGAGGCCGGCAGGCCGACCGACTCCAGGTGGGTGCGCAGACGCGCCCCGTCGGCCGCCTCGCATAGCCCCATCCGGGCCGACAGTTCGAAGGCGAGGACACAGCCGACGGCGACCGCTTCGCCGTGCAAAAGCGCATCGCCGTAACCGGTCTCGGCCTCCAGTGCGTGGCCGAAGGTATGACCCAGGTTGAGGAGCGCCCGACGGCCCTGTTCGCGCTCGTCCTCGGCGACGATCGCCGCTTTCGCCTCGCAGCTGGTGCGCACGGCGTGACGACGCGCTTCGGCGTCGCCGCCCAGCACGGCTTTCGCGTTGCCTTCGCACCAGGCGAAGAAATCGGCATCGCCGATCAATCCGTACTTCAGAACCTCGGCGTAGCCGGCCAGCAGTTGGCGCCGGGGCAGGGTGTCGAGCGCTCCGGTATCGGCCAGGACCAGCCGCGGCTGGTGGAAGGCGCCGATCAGGTTCTTGCCGTGGCTGGTGTTGATGCCGGTTTTGCCGCCGACCGAGCTGTCGACCTGGGCCAGCAACGTGGTCGGGATCTGGATGAAGTCGATGCCGCGCAGCGCGATGGCGGCGACGAACCCGGCGAGGTCGCCGATGACGCCGCCGCCGAACGCGACCAGCATGGTCCGGCGTTCGATGCCGGCCGCCAGCACTTTGTCGACCAGCTCCTGGAGGTAGAGGAAGTCCTTGGTCCCCTCGCCGGGCGGCAGGACCAGGGTGACGGCGGCGATGCCGGCGGCACCGAGCGAATCGAGGAACGGCGCCAAGTGGTGTTCCTCGACGTTGCGGTCACTGACCACGACGACGCGGGACTCGCTCAACAGCGGTCCGACATGCTCGGCGGCATTGGCGATCAGACCGTCGCCGATCAGGATATGATAGGCGCGCTCGCCCAAGCGCACTTCGAGGTCGTCGGGAGCGGCGCTCGCGTCAGGACTCATTGGCGTCGTTCTCCATGGCTGGGCCGCCGTGTTCGGCCAGGGAATCGACGATGCGGCCGACGGTGGATTCGAGATCCTCCTCGCCGGTGTCGATCGTAATATCCGCACCGCTATAGACCGGATAGCGTTCGTCCATCAACTCCTTGAGGACGACCTCCGGGTCGCCGCGCTCGAGCAGCGGCCGACCGCCGCGCCGCCGGGTACGTTTGACGAGAACATCGAGACCGGCCCGCAGCCACACCGATACGCCCTTCTCGGCGATCAGGGTACGGGTCCTGGGGTTCATGAAGGCGCCGCCGCCGGTGGCCAGGACTGCGGGGCCGGCGTCGAGCAGACGGGCGATGACCCGCTCTTCAACGTCGCGGAACGCCTGTTCGCCGTAAACCTTGAAGATGTCGTCGATGGAGCACCCGGCCGCGTCGACGATTTCATCGTCGGCATCGACGAACGGCAGTCCGAGGATGGCGGCGAGACGGCGGCCGACGCTCGATTTGCCGGCTCCCATCATGCCGATCAGGACGACCGGCCCGGTTTCGGAAGTGGCGGTGCTGTCAGTCATCGGAAGGTACGGGGTTCGATGGCTCCGCCGCCAAGTGCGCCTCTGGCGGGTATGGTGTCAACGCGGTTCCGGTCCTGCGGCGTCGTTGAAAGCGGCTTGGCGAGCCGGTAGAATGGCGGCCGGTTTGCTGCCGAATTGTTGCCATAGTCGAAACCTAGCATAAACGAACTCGGCTGTCGTCAGGCGACCACGATAACGGTTCTAGGGGTCCAGCCGAAGGGATTGGTATGAAAAACGTTTCCAGGTTGGTCTTCCTCCTCGTCGCTGCCACCATCCTCGGCGGCGCGGCGTTTCTCGCCACATGGGAGATTCCGGCACCCAAGGTCACTGTTGAAAAGGTTCTCCCCGATGATCGTTTCCCGCGCTGAGGGATTGTCCAAGCCGAAGCGACTCCTCGCCCTCGGTTCGTTCGCGGCCCTTGCTCTGACGGCGGCGGTTTCGATGCCGTCCTCGGCGCAACTCCAGCAGACTGAACCGACCCGGTTGACGCCGCAGAAACTGGTGCCGCCGTCGGCCGTTCAACCGGCACCCGCGCCGCCATTGCCCGACAGCGTCCAAGAACTGTTGGCACCGCGCACTCCGGCCGGCGTCGAAGCGTCGCCGATCACCAGACCGCCGACGGAGCAATTGCCGGCCAAAGATCCGGCGGCTCCCGGCATCCAGGTCGACAGCCTGCGCGGTATCGACCCCGACACCGCCGGCACACTGACCGAGGCACAAGGCGGCTTCGGCCTCGGCATGTGGCGGGGCACGCCGCGCCGAACGGTCGAGCGCCTAGTACCGTTGCTGCCGGTCGGTACCACTTCGGCGACCATGCGCGATCTCATGCGGCGGCTGCTGCTTTCGACCGCCGAAGTGCCGGAAGGTGAAGCCTCCGGTCCCGGGCTGGTCGTGCTCCGGGTCAAGGCGCTGGCCGCCATGGGCGATCTGGTCGCCGTCAACAGCCTGCTCAACGCCATCCCCGGCCACACCCAGGCCAACGAGTTGATCCGCGTCGAAACCGATGCCCGCTTCCTGGCCAACGACAACGCCCGCGCCTGTCCGCTGGTTGCCGGTCAGATACGCGAAACCGATGCGCTGTATTGGCAGAAGGCCTTCGCGTTCTGTCAGGCCCTGGCCGGGGAACGCGACAAGGCGGCCTTGGGCGTGTCGTTGCTGCGCGAGGTCGGCGAAGGCGACGAGGTCTTTTTCCACTTGTTCGACGGCTTGATCTCGGGCGAGGCGCCGACCATCGACAACCTGCCCGATCCGACGCCGCTGCACCTGGCGATGGCGCGGGTTGCCAAGGCGCAACTGCCGATCGACGTGATCTCGTCGAGTCGGCCGGGCGTCCTCCGCAACGTGGCGGTCAGTCCCAACGCCTCGAAAGGGCTGCGCCTGGAGGCCGCCGAACTGGCCGAGGCGGCGGGCGTGCTGCCGATCGATGCGTTGCGTCAGCTCTACACCAGCCTTCAGTTCTCCGAAGCCGACCTGGCCAATCCGCTGAGTCGGGCCGAGGTCGAGTTCGGGCCGACCATCCGCGCGCTGCTCTATCACACGTCGCTGATCCAAACCGTGCCGACGGCGCAGGCCGAGGCCCTGGCTCGCGCCTTCGCCCTGGCCCGCGACGAGGGCCGCTACGCGTCCGCCGTCCGCGTCTTCATGCCGGTCTTGAAGCGCATCCCGCCGTCGGCCGAACTCCTGTGGTTCGCGCCGGAAGCGGCCCGCGCCTTCATGTTGACCGAAGACCAGACCGGCGTCACCACGTGGTTCCAGTTGATGCGGGCGGCGGCACTTTTCAATCCGGATGCCAAGACGGCGTTGAACTCGCTCAAACCCATCGCCCACCTGACCGGTTCGGTCGAGGCCGAGGAATGGACCGACGAATCGTTGGCCGCCTGGCGTGCCGCCATCGCCGGCAAGGAAACCGCCGACGCCGACGCGGTGCTTCTCTATTATCTGTTCGAGGGACTCGGCGAGCCCGTCGCCGAGACGGCCTGGGACGATCTGCTCAAGGGTGCCGCCCGCCACCGGCTGACGTTGCCCGAGCCGGGGCTGTGGCGGCGGCTGGTCCGCTTGACCGAACACGGCTGGCCCTCGGCCGCACCCCCGGCCTCGCCGCCGCCCGACAACGACTATATCCTCGAGCAGCAACCGCCGGCACCGACTACCGCCGATGCGGCGACAGCGCCGCCGGCCGCCGAATCCGTCCTGATCTCGCTGCTGGCGCTCGGCGACGGCGGACCGACGCGGGCCGACCCGCTGCTGTTGCGTCAGGTTCTATTGACGTTACGCGCCGTCGGGCTGGAACACGAGGCCCGGCGGCTCGCCGCCGAAGCCGCCCTGGCCGCTGGTTTATGAGCCGCCGCCGGCGATCGGCAAAGGAACCGGGCGCCCGATCATCGCCGCATGTCGATCTGTTTCTGGACATGATGGCGGCCGAGCGCGGCGCTGCCCCCAACACATTGGAATCGTATCGTCGCGATCTCGACGATTTCGGCGCCTTTCTGGCCGGCCGGCGACGCACTCCGGAGACCGCCACCGCCGAGCAGATCCGGGCCTATCTGAAACGCCTCGCCGAATCCGGCATGGCGCCGTCGACCAGTGCTCGGCGGCTGTCGGCGTTGCGCCAGTTTTTCCGGTTCCTCTACCAGGAAAGCGTGCGCGGCGACGATCCGTCCGCCACGCTGGACAGTCCGCGCCAGGGCCGCGCCCTGCCCAAGTACCTGAGCGAGGAGGAGGTCGAGGAACTCCTCAAGGCTGTTCACGAGCGGACCGGTCCCGAAGGATTGAGGCTCGTCGCATTGATGGAAGTTCTTTACGCGACGGGCTTAAGGGTATCGGAACTCGTCGGATTGCCGCTGTCGGCGATTTCGAGGGACGGTCGGGTACTGGTGGTCAGGGGCAAGGGCGGCAAGGAGAGGATGGTCCCCCTGAGCGAACCGGCGATCGACGCGTTGGAGACGTACCTAGAGGTGCGCGAGAACTTCGTGCCGGGGGGCCGGGCCGCCGCCGCTGCCGCCCACCTGTTCCCGTCGCGCTCGAAGGACGGACACCTGACGCGGGCGCGGTTCGGACAACTGCTGAAGGAGGTCGCCGCCGACGCCAGGATCGATCGCCGGCGAGTCTCGCCGCACGTGTTACGGCATTCGTTCGCCTCGCACCTGCTGGCCCACGGCGCCGATCTTCGTGCTTTGCAACAAATGCTGGGCCACGCTGACATCGCGACCACCCAGATCTATACACATGTTCTAGACGAACGCCTCAAGGCGCTGGTCAACGAGGCCCACCCGCTGGCCTCCAGCGAAGACGGTTAGGAGGCGTCGGTTTCGGTGGAATCGCCTTCGAAGTGGCTGCCGCCGGCCTGGATCTCCTTCCAGATGAAGTAGATCGCGATTCCGATGATGATGATGGTGACGATCCACAGGTCGGGCTCCATGACGCGCACCGTTACCCAGCCGGTGAAAGCAATCAGGGCCAGCGTCGATATACCGGCGAAAATCTTGTCCAACATCTAACTTGGGCCTCTCTGTTTTCTTGCCATAGGTTATAGCACGGGAACGGTGGAAACGATCTCTATTCGAGTTCGGCGACGTGTTCGACCAGCCAATTCGCGGTCCTGAGCAGGCGGGCGTCCTGGCCGCGCGGGCCGATCAACTGGACGCCGATCGGCAGGCCGTTGCTTCCTTCCATCAGCGGCACGGTTACGCACGGCACGCCGCAATAGGTCCATAACGTGCAGAACATCGGGCTGCCGGTCGCCTCCAGCCCTTTCGGCGCCTCGCCGGCGGTTGCCGGTGTCAGGATCGCGTCGTAGCGCTCGAAAACCTGCTCCAGGCCGGCGTTGAGCACGACCTGCCAGTCGAGCGCCCGCAGGTAATCGACCGCCGTCGTCTTCTGGCCCTCTTCGAGCATGCCGCGCAAAATGTCGCTGAGCTGGTCCTTGCCGCGCTCGTAATAGCCGGCATAGGACTTGGCCATTTCGGCGCAGTGGACGGTGCGGTGAAGTTCGACCGCCGAATCGAAGGGGGCCGGCAGGGGGACCTCCTCGCATCTCTCGCCGAGGGCATCGCTCAGTTCGGCAAACGCCTCCTTGCAATCGTCGTCGGCTTTCTCCCAGACCGGCGATTTGACGAAGGCGAGGGTCGGCTCGACCGGCGGCTCCTCGGTGGCGCCGACCGAAAGTTGCGGCGCCGCCACCGGGCGCATGGCCGGATCGCGGCCATCGAAAGCCATGATGTTCTCGGCGATCAGCGCCACATCGGCGACGCTGCGCCCGAACACGCCCATCTGATCGAGGCTCGGAGACTGGGTCAGGACGCCGCTCCTGGAAACCTTTCCGAACGTCGGTTTGAACCCGACCACCCCGCAATAAGACGCCGGGCGCAGCATCGATCCGTTGGTCTGCGAGCCGACGGCGAGCGGCACCATTTGGGAGGCGACGGCGGCGGCCGAACCGCTCGACGAACCGCCCGGTGTGTGTTCCGGGTTGTGCGGGTTGCGGGTCTTGCCGGGCGCATAGACGGCGAGTTCGGTCGACACCGTCTTGCCCATGATGACGGCGCCGGCGGCGCGCAACTGGGCGACTATGGAGCAATCCTCCGTCGGCTGGCGGCCGGCGTCGAGCACCGTGCCGTTTTCGGTCGGCAGACCGTTGGTGTCGCAAATGTCCTTGATGCCGACCGGCAGCCCGTGCAACGGACCGATATCGGCCCCCGATTCGCGGGTCGCGTCGCAGGCCTCGGCCTGGCTCAGCGCATAGTCGCGATCCAGATGTACCCAGGCCTGAACGTCGGATTCGCGCCCGTCGATGCGCTCCAGGCAGGCCTCGACCAGGTCGACGGATTTGAACTCGCCGTCCCGGAGACCGGCCCCGGCCGCGACGGCGTCGAGTTCGACGAGCGACATGTCAGACCAGCCTCATCGGCCGTAGACGACCTTCGGCAGGTAGAAGGCGAGATCGGGGAAATTATAGAGGATGACCATCGCCAGGAAGACCATCGACAGGAACGGCATGCAGCCCTTGAATATCTGGATCAACTGGACGTGCGGCGGCGCCACCCCTTTCAGATAGTAGGCGGCCATCGCCATCGGCGGCGTCAGGAACGAGGTCTGTAGGTTCAAGGCGACCAGGATGCCGAAGAACAGAGGATCGATGCCGAAGTGCGGCAGCAGCGGCAGGAAGATGGGGACGAAGATGATGATGATCTCCGACCATTCCAACGGCCAGCCGAGCAGGAAGATGATGATCTGCGCCATGATCAGGAACGTCACCGGCGACAGGTTCATGCCGAGAATGAACTCCTCGATCAGGCTGTGACCGCCGAGATACGAGAATACCGAGGAAAACACCCAGGAGCCGACGAACAGCCAGCACACCATGGCCGAGGTGCGGACCGTCAGGTAGACCGACTCCCTGAGGCCGGCCTTGTCGATGCCGCGCCATGCCATGTAGCCGATCATCGCCGTGAAGAACCCGACATCGAACGTCCACCAGGTGAATTCCTGTTCGGCGAATGTCTCGCCCAGGTTCATGACGTAGAACATGATCACGTAGACGACGCTCAAGCCCAAACCGGCGACACCGGCCTGACCGCCGAAGGCATAGAGCGGCCTCAAGGCCTGCATCCGCGGCTGCAAAACGGCGAGGATGCGGGCGTGGCCGATATCGTAACGGACCAGAACCGCGATGACGGCGACCAGCGCCAGACTGACGCCGGGGCCGATCGGCAGGGTGCGCTCGCTCGGTAGCGGCATATCGAAGGCCGAGGCGGCGAGGAACCGGAACAGGAAATAGGCGACGTACAGAATTAACGTCATCACACCGCCGGCGCCGATCGAATAGAACCATGGATTAAAGTGATGAACCGTACCGTCGTCCTCGACCCATTCCGGCGAGACCGAACCGGCGCGGATGCCGGCGATGCGGTAACCGGCGGCCAGGATGATGCCGCCGACGGCGCCCATCGAGGCGGCCTCGGTCGGAGTCGCCAAACCGAACAGGATGGCGCCGAGCACCGACAGGATCAGGAAGGCCAACGGAAAGAACGACGTCATCATCATGAACCAGATGTTGCCGCGCCGCATGGAGTCGATGTCTTCCTGTTTCGGCTTCGGGGCGATCTCGGGCTTCAACGCGGCGCGGCCGATGACGTAGATCACGTAAAGGCCGGCCAACATGAAGCCGGGCAGGATGGCGCCGGCATAAAGACGCACCACCGACATGCTGGCCGCCGCCGCATAGACAATCAGCATGATCGACGGCGGGATCAGAATGCCGAGACAGCCGCCGGCGCAGATGACGCCGGCCGAAAAGCTGGTGTCGTAGCGCGCCTTCAGCATGGCCGGGAAGGCGAGAAGCCCCATCAGCGTCACCACGGCGCCGATGATGCCGGAAGCGGTGGCGAACAACGCGCACGTCAACAGCGCCGCCACCGCCATCGATCCGGGCAGGTGGCGGGCGGCGATCTGCAGCGTGAAGAACAGACGATCGACCAGATTGGCGCGCTCGACGATGTACCCCATGAACAGGAACAGCGGCACCGCCACCAGCACGTCGTTGGCCATCACCGAGTAGGTCTGGTTGACCAGAAGGTCGAAAACCCGGTTGTCGAAGATCGTCTGCATGCGTTCGGGGTCGTAGTAGGCGTAGTACCCGAAAAACACCCCCATCGCCATCAGGGTGATCCAGATCGGAAAGCCGAGCAGGATGGAAAGGACGAAAATGCCGAGCATGAGCACGGCGATCTCGGGATTGGTCAATCCGAACATAGGCCGTTACCCTCTGTCTTCGGCTGTCATGCGTTTTGCTTTGCGGCCTTCGCTGGCTGCATCGGCGTCTTCTTTTTCCTGCAACAGGGCGACCTCCATTTCCTCGACGTCCTCGAGGTGTTCCGGCCACTCGCCGGTCTTGAGGCAGATGATGCAGCGGCAGACCTGGGCGATGCCCTGCAGGAACAACAGTGCGCCGGCGACCGGGAGTATCGTCTTGAACTGTGAAATCGGCACGCCGGCCGGGCTGTTGATACTGACCTCGCCGGTGCCGTAATTGTAGGACCACGATTCCAAGGCGTAATCGGCGCCGGCCATGATCAAGGCGAGGACGCCGGGGAAGAAGAAAAGGAAATAAAGAACCAGTTCGATAGTGGCCTGGATCTTCGGCTTCCACAGCCGATAGAGGACATCGCCGCGCACATGGCTGTCGCGGGCCAGCGCATAGGCGCCGGCCATCATGAACAGTGTCCCGTACATCATGTAGCTGATATCGAAGGCCCACGACGTCGGATCGCGCAGCGCGTAGCGCACGAACACCTCGTAGGCGGTACCGATGGCAAGCAGCAGGATGCACCAAGCGAATGCCTTGCCGACCCACGACGTGAAACTATCAACGAGAAAGATGAAGCGGTCCATGAACGTCCCTTAAATTCGAGCCAGTGGGGTTTTACATGTGGGAGGGGCGGCGCGCAAGGCGCGCCGCCCCAAAAAACCCCGCGGAAAACAGGTTTCCGCTATGCTTCTTAGCCGAACTTCGGCAGCTTGCCCGGGAAGTAGTGCTCGTAGGCGAGCTTGTAGTCGGCGGCGTTGACCAGATCGTAGAACGCGACGCGCTCGGACCAAGCCCTCTGGCTGTCGACGATCTTCTTGAAGAACGGGTCGGCCTTGTTGAGCTTGTCGAGGACCTTGTCCCAGGATTTCAGCTGGGCGGTCATGATCGACTGCGCGGTGCGATAGACGTTGACCCCGTGCTCGTTGATCAGCTTCTGCAGGTCGGCCGAGTAGACGTCCATGGCCCAGCCGTAGTTGGCCGTGTTGGCGGCTTCGGCGCTATACTCGAGGATCGCCTGGTGCTCTTTCGGCAGGCTGGCGAACTTGTCGCGGTTGAAGATGATCTCGAAGAACTCGGCGGCCTGGTGGTAGCTGCCCATGTGATAGTGCTTGGAGACGTCCTGGGCGCCGAAACGCGAGTCAGCGGTCGGGTTGTTGAACTCGAACGCCTCGATGACGCCTTTTTCCAGGGCCGGCATGATCTCGCCGCCCGGAAGCTGGGTCACCTTGAGGCCCATGCCCTGCATGATGTCGGTGGCCAGACCGACGGTCCGGTACTTCAAGCCCTTCAGCTGATCGGCGCTGGTGACGTGGAACTTGAACCAGCCCAGCGGCTGCGTCGGCATCGGCATCGCGAAGAAGCTGCGGACGTTGAGCTTGAGGATGTCTGTCTGCAACTCGTCGAGGAGTTCCTTGCCGCCGCCGTAGTGGATCCAGGCCAGGATCTGCGAGGCGTTGGCGCCGAACACCGGACCGGTGCCGAACAGCGAGGCGGCCTTGTTCTTCGAATACCAGTACGCCGTCACCGTGTGGGCGGCGTCGAGAACACCCTTGTGACACGCGTCCTGCACCTGGAACGCCTTGACGACGGCGCCCGAAGGCAGCAGGTCGATCTTCAGGCGGCCGCCGGCCATCGCCGTGACGCGTTCGATGTACTGCTTGGCCATATCCTGGAACGGGCTCGTCGCTCCCCAGGACGACTGCATCTTCAGGGTCACGGTCTGAGCCCGCGATACGTTCGGCATGGCGAGGGTCGCCGCGCCGGCGCCGGCAGCTACAGCGCCGCCTTTTAGAAACTTCCTTCTGGTTACTTTGGATTTCTCGGTTGCCATCTTCGTCCTCCCTTGGCGGTTCAGTGATGAAGTAATCCCCCCGGTTCCGGCGCCGAACGAACGGGCGCCATTTTCGAAAGGGTAGAGAGCACCATCGTCGTCCAGGCGCTCTCGGTAACGTGTCAGACTCTTTTCACGTTCGGGCTCCCGCACCCACGGGTTCACGAACGATCAGCCCGTTAATGGGTATGATTCAGCATCCTCCCCGGTCAACGCAAGGCTTTTGAGACCTTTGCACGATCCAGAGCCAATAGGGCCGGTATCCCGATTCTTCGAAACGGGTCGGCCGGGGCTCCGGCTCCGGTTATAGTGGCATACCACATACCTTTTGGGCAACCGGGATATCCAAATTGCCGGGGCACGGCCGACCGATCGGGCGATGCGGTCTTCAGCCTCGCCGCCGGCGAAAAAGGCGTCCGAATTGTCCAACGCCCTGAATTCCGCTGCGTCGCGCGTTTCCCGGATGGCGCGATCTATGTGCGGCAGCGTAAAGACATTTTCCAATTCGGAAAAAGTCGGAATGCAGGGACCGTGGCATGTTCAGGCGACCCTGTCCTTGGGCTCGCGGCCGGCGAAAAAGGCGTCCAGGTTGTCCAGGGCCCTGTACCCCATGGCGTCGCGAGTCTCGGCGGTGGCGCTGCCGATGTGCGGCATCAGGAAGGTGTTCTCGAACGCGATCAACCGGGGATCGATGTTCGGCTCGTTGTTGTAGGCGTCGATGCCGGCGGCTCCCAGCTTGCCCGACTCGAGCGCCGCGAGGATCTCGTCCTGTTGGGCGGCCCCGAGCCCTGCGAAGCCCGCGCCGTGCCGCGCCTGCGCGACGCCCTCGAGCGCCGCGAGTCCGCCCTTGTAGAGCGGCACCGCGACCGCGTCCTCGTTCGCGAGGGCCTTGTCGATGAAGTTCACGCAATTCGCCTCGAGGGCACCCG
>CAYFMP010000014.1:24976-31033 GCA_964344215.1 uncultured Thalassospiraceae bacterium
CCCAGCTTGCCCGACTCGAGCGCCGCGATCAGCGCCTCGTCGTCGATGATGGCGCCGCGCGCCGCATTGACGATGACGGCGCCGTCGGGCAGCAGCTGGAATCGTTCGGCGTTCATCAGGCCGGTCGTCTGCGGTGTCGCGTTGCAGTGGATGCTCAGGAAATCGCTGTTCGGCAGCATCTCCTCGACGGTCGCGTGATAGGTGGCGCCGGCCTCATCCTCGGCGGCCACGGGGGCGATGTCGTGGTAGTGGATCTCCATGTCGAAACCTCGGGCCCGTTTGGCCACCACCCGGCCGACCCGGCCCATGCCGAGGATGCCCAAGCGCTTGCCCGTCACCTGGATGCCGACCATGAAGGCCGGGCTCCAGTCCTTCCATTGCCGCGCCCGGACCAGCCGTTCGCCTTCGCTGGCCCGCCGCGCCGCGCCGATCATCAGCATCATCGTCAACTCCGCCGTGGCATCGCTGAGCACGTCGGGGGTGTTGGTGACGACGATGCCGTGCTTTTTTGCGGCTTCCGTATCGACGTGGTCGAAACCGACCGAGAAGTTGGCGATGATCTTGACGCTGTCGGGCAGGTGCTCGAACAGGTCGGCGTCGAAATGCTCGGTGTGGCAGGGCATGATGGCGTCGGCGCCCTCGGCGGCGGCGGCCAATTCATCCCCGGAATACAGTTTGTCGTCTGGATTGAGCTGCGGATCGTAGTCCTGGCGGAGCCTGTCCTCCACCGCTTGTGGGAGCTTGCGGGTTACCAAGACAACGGGTTTGCTGCTCATCAAACGATCTCCTTCGGCATGGGTCCGGACGTGGTTCTAACACATGCCCCGGTCACTTAGGCAACGCTCGTTCGCTTCCTCTTGCAAGAACGGCCGTTCTGCATCATCTTCCGGCCGAACCGTTCGCTTGATCAGGATAGCGGCGACCCGTGCCGGCCCCGGCTCCGGTCTTAATTGAGTTTAAGTGATTTCAAGGAGGCACCCATGAGTTTCACCATCGTCGAGCAATGTACGGCCCGATTGAACCGCTCGGAACTGGCGGTTCCCGGCTCCAATCCCAAGTTTCTCGAGAAAGCCGCCGACAGCAAGGCCGACGTCGTGTTTCTCGACCTCGAAGACGCGGTCGCCCCCGACGACAAGATACCGGCCCGCAAGAACATCATCGAGGCCTTGAACGACCTCGACTGGAGCGGCAAGACGATGTCGATCCGCATCAACGGCCTCGACACCCATTACATGTACCGCGATGTCGTCGAGATCCTCGAGGGCGCGCCCGGCAAGCTCGACCTGATCATGATCCCGAAGGCCGGCACCGCGGCCGACGTCTATGCCCTCGATATGCTGGTCACCCAGATCGAGGACGCCACCAAGGTCGACAAGCGCATCGGCTTCGAGCTGATCATCGAGACCGCGCTCGGCATGATGAACGTCGACGAGCTGGCCGGCGCCAGCCCCAGGCTCGAATCGCTGCACTTCGGGGTCGCCGACTACGCCGCCTCGACCAAGGCGCGGACCACCGTCATCGGCGGTCCCAACGCCGACTACCACGTGCTGACCGACGCCGACGACGAGGGAAGGCGCGAGGTCCATTGGGGCGACATGTGGCACTACCCGATCGCCCGTATGGTGGTGGCGGCCCGGGCCAACGGGCTGAGGCCGATCGACGGCCCGTTCGGCGACTTCTCCGACCCCGACGGCTTCATCGCCCAGGCCAAGCGGGCGGCGACCCTGGGGTGCGAGGGCAAGTGGGCCATCCACCCGAGCCAGGTCGACCTCGCCAACGAATGCTTCAGCCCGTCCGACGAGGAGGTCGACAAGGCCAAGCGCATCCTCGAGGCCATGGAGCAGGCCCAGAAGGAAGGCAAAGGGGCGGTGGCGCTGGACGGCCGGCTGATCGACATCGCCTCCATCAAGCAGGCCGAGGTCATGGTCCAAAAGGCCGAGCAGATCAAGGCGTTGGACTGAGGCCAAAACGGGGGTCGGGTCGGAGCGGCATTTGAACGGCATGCACAACTACCTGGACTTCGAGAAGCCGATCGCCGAGTTGGAAGGCAAGATCGAGGAGTTGCGCCACATCACCGGCGGCGGCGAAGTCAACATCGCCGACGAAGTCGCCAAGCTGCAAGCCAAGGTCGACAAGCTGCTGGTCCAGACCTATTCGAAACTGACGCCATGGCAAAAGACTCTGGTCGCCCGCCACCACAACCGCCCCCACGCCCTCGACTACGTGAAGGCGCTGATCGAAGACTTCACGCCGTTGGCCGGCGATCGGGCGTTCGGCGAGGACACCGCCGTGATCGGCGGGTTGGGGCGCTTCGAAGGCTCCTCCGTCGTCGTCATCGGCACCGAGAAGGGCGCCGATACGGAGGGTCGCGTCAAACACAACTTCGGCATGGCCCGGCCCGAGGGTTACCGCAAGGCGCAACGGCTGATGGGCCTGGCCGAGCGTTTCAGGCTGCCGGTTGTCACCCTGGTCGATACCACTGGCGCCTATCCCGGTGTCGACGCCGAGGCCCGCGGCCAAGCCGAAGCCATCGCGCGCTCGGTCGAGACCGGGCTCGGCCTGCGCGTCCCGTTCATCAGCGTCATCATCGGCGAGGGCGGTTCGGGAGGCGCCATCGCGCTGGCCACCGCCAACACGATCCTCATGCTCGAGCACTCGATCTATTCGGTGATTTCGCCGGAGGGCTGCGCCTCGATCCTGTGGCGCGATTCGGAACAGGCCAAGGAAGCCGCCGAGGCCCTCAAGCTGACCGCCCAGGACCTCCTGGAACTCGGCCTGATCGATGCCGTCATCCCGGAACCGGTCGGCGGCGCCCATCGCGCGCCGGAAAAGACCATCGCCGACGTCGGCGACGCCGTGGCCGCCGAGTTGAAGAAGCTCGCCGGTCTCGACGGCGAGGCACTGAAAACGGCCCGCCGCGACAAGTTCCTGGAAATGGGCAAGAACGGCCTGGGCTGACCGCCCGGTCTCCGGTCCCGCCGGCCTGATGAGCGATTGCCGGTCAATCGGTCGGGCGCTTTCGGCGACAACCCGTCGATTTGCGAAGAAAGTTCATCAATCTAGGCAGGAAGCGGCGTATCGCCATCGCCTTCTCCGAGAAAAAACTTGCGCGCCGCCTTATCGAGACGGGTGTAGGCGTATTCGGAGAAAAGACCCGAGATGATCCCCATGAAGCCGATGAAGTACGGGTTGAGGCCGGCGGCGGCGGTGTCTTCGGCCCCGGTCGAGGTCAGGACGACGATGCCGGCCTTGAACAGGATGTAGACGGCAAAGGCCATGAACGCGCCCTGCACCGGCCGGACGACGAACCAGGCCCGGGAGTCGTGCCTCGGTACGCCGGAGGCGCCGAAGAACACCCGACTGACGTGAATGGTGCTGCCGAACATGCCCATGGCCAGCGTCAGGATGAGGGTCAGGAATTCCTGCGGCATGATGAAAAGCCATCTGAGGCCCTCGATCGCTTTGATCACATCCAACTGTTGATCTCGGCGCTCCATCGTTTCGATCGCGGTGACCGTCTCTGGCGTAAGGCCGTTCTCGATCTGCTCCAGGATTCGGGATCTTTTTTTCAATTCAATCTCAACGACTTCGATCTGGACCAGCAGAATCTCGATCATCGTCGAAGACTGATCGCGCAAGCTGGTCGCCGCGACAAGCGCTTCGGAGGGCTTGTTGCTTCCCGACTCCTTGAACAGCCGCTCCAAGCGGGCGGCTTCGCCCTCCCTTTCGATCAGTTCTTCGCGTTCGTCACTCAGTCTTTCTTGCAGGTCTTGTAGCTCTTTTTCCTTGGCAAAACTGGCCTCGGCCGCGTTTCGGCGCTGTTCGCTGATCGCCCTGAGTCTGCTGTAGGTCATTCCCGGCGGCGGAGCAGCCTGAAGGTGGCGCGCCCGAAACTCCTGAATCCCGAGGGTCGAAACGACGAGGCCGCCGGAGAACGCGAACCAAAAAACAAGCGCCACAAAAACCGTTAGCCCACCGGCGGCGGTGGACACCATTTGGACCCTTTCACTGAGGACGGCTTCACTGGCGGCGACCGGCGGCTCGGGAGGCGCCGGCGGCCCGCCCGCAGGAGGCGGCGCACCCGAACCTACGCCAGGCGGCGGTGGGGTTTCAGCCATGCAGTGGGTCCCCCTCTCCCCTCCGAACTCAGATGGGCCGTTCTTCCGCCTGCAAACAGAGGCGCGACCATCCGACAGGATAACACTTTAAACGCGAAAAATCAAACCCACATGACGTTAAGCGAGCAATGTGCGCGGACAACCGTTGTCGGGCGGCCATGGAACCGAGGATAACGATTTCAGGACGGGGGAGAAATTGTTTCGGGCCGCTGTCTACATCGCCCCGTGGCAGCGTTTGTACTTGTTGCCCGATCCACACGGGCACGGCGCGTTGCGGCTGACCCGGCCCCAGGTCGATGGGTCGTCCGGGTCGACGTTTTCGGCCGCCTTGCGCCGCACCAGGGGCAGGGCGGCGATCGTCTCGCCGTCCTCGTCGCGCCAATCGGCGGTGTCCTCGAAGGCCGGATCGGTGCGGCTTTCGTGCATCTCCTGCTCGGGCCGTGCGAACAACGCTGCTTCGGCGTCGGAAACCTGCAACTCGACGTGGGCCAGCACCTGGGTGACGCGCTCGCGCAAGCTGTCCAACATCTCCTCGAACAGGCCGAACGCCTCGAACTTGTACTCGTTCAAGGGGTCGCGCTGGGCATGGGCCCGCAGTCCGATGCCCTGGCGCAGGTGATCGAGGGTCAGCAGGTGCTCCTTCCACAGCTGGTCGAGCAACTGCAGGAGCAGGCTTTTCTCGACGTCGCGCATGATCTCGGGCCCGTAGTTGGCGGCCTTCTCGGCCATCTTGCGGTCGGCCGCCTCGCCCAGGCGTTCGCGGATCTCGGCATCGGCGATGCCTTCCTCGGCCGCCCATTCCCGGACCGGCAGGTCGAGACTGAGCACCCGCAGCACCTCCTCGTGCAGGGCGTCGGTGTCCCACTGCTCGGCGTAGGCCTTCTCGGGGATACAGCGCGCCACCATGTCCTCGATCACCTGGTGACGCATGACGGCGACGTCGTCAGCCACTTCGTCGGCCGCCATCAGGTCCTTGCGCTGCTCGTAGATGACCTTGCGCTGGTCGTTCATGACGTCGTCGAACTTCAAGAGGTTCTTGCGGATCTCGAAGTTGCGCGCCTCGACCTTCTGCTGCGCCTTCTCCAGCGCCTTGTTGACCCACGGATGAACGATGGCCTCGCCTTCCTCCAGGCCCAGCTTCTGGAGCATGCCGTCGATGCGTTCGGAACCGAAGATGCGCATCAGGTCGTCCTCCAGCGACAGGAAGAAGCACGATGCGCCGGGGTCGCCCTGGCGCCCCGAGCGGCCGCGTAGCTGGTTGTCGACGCGGCGCGATTCGTGGCGTTCGGTGCCGATCACGTAAAGTCCGCCGGCGTCGATGACGATCTCCTTGTTGGCCTCGACCTCCGAGCGAATCTCGGTTTCGGCGGCGCTGTACTTGTCGGTGCCGAGCTCGGCGTTGATCTCCTGGGCGACCCGCATGTCGGCGTTGCCGCCCAACTGGATGTCGGTGCCGCGGCCGGCCATGTTGGTGGCGATGGTGACGGCGCCGGGCGTGCCGGCCTGGGCAATGATATAGGCTTCCTGTTCGTGATAGCGCGCGTTCAGGACGTTGTGCGTGACCTTCTCCTTCTTGAGGATGGCCGACAGGTGTTCCGACTTCTCGATGGAGACGGTGCCGACCAGGACCGGCTGCTTGCGCTTCTGACAGTCGCGGATCAGTTCGACGATGGCGCCGTCCTTCTCGACCGACGTACGGTAGACCTCGTCGTCCACGTCGTCGCGCACGCACGGCAGGTTGGTCGGGATCTCGATGACCTCGAGTTTGTAGATCTCCGAGAACTCGCCGGCCTCGGTCATCGCCGTGCCGGTCATGCCGGCCAGTTTCGGATAGAGCCGGAAGTAGTTCTGGAAGGTGATCGAGGCCAGCGTTTGGTTCTCGTTCTGAATCTCGACCCGTTCCTTGGCCTCGAGGGCCTGGTGCAGTCCTTCCGAGTAG
>CAYFMP010000014.1:31043-65539 GCA_964344215.1 uncultured Thalassospiraceae bacterium
GGCCCCCCATCATGCGGCCGGTGAACTCGTCGATGATGACGACCTTGTTGTCCTTGACGATGTAGTCGGTGTCGCGCTGGAACATGGTGTGGGCGCGCAGCGCCTGGTTGGCGTGATGCACCAGCGAGACGTTCTGGATGTCGTAAAGGGTGCCTTCGGTCAAAAGGTCGGCTTCGCGGAGCAGGTTCTCGATGTTCTCGGTGCCGGCCTCGGTGAAGGCGACGGTGCGGGCCTTCTCGTCCTTCTCGTAGTCGTCGGCGCCGAGCTTCGGGATCAGCTTGTCGATGGCGGTATAGAGCGCCGAGTTGTCCTCGGTCGGGCCGGAGATGATCAGCGGCGTGCGGGCCTCGTCGATCAGGATGCTGTCGACCTCGTCGACGATGGCGAAGTTGAACGGCCGCTGCACCATTTCGTCCAGCGTGAACTTCATGTTGTCGCGCAGGTAGTCGAAGCCGAACTCGTTGTTGGTGCCGTAGGTCACGTCGCAGGCGTACTGCTCACGTCGCTCCTCGTCCGACAGCCCGTGCATGATGCAGCCGACGGTGAGCCCCAGGAACTTGTAGATCTGTCCCATCCACTCGGCGTCACGGCTGGCCAGGTAGTCGTTGACGGTAACGACGTGGACGCCGTCGCCTTCGAGCGCGTTCAGGTAGACCGCCAGCGTCGCCACCAGGGTCTTGCCTTCGCCGGTCTTCATCTCCGAGATCATGCCGCGGTGCAGGATGACCCCGCCCATCAGCTGCACGTCGAAATGGCGCTGATGCAGCGTGCGCTTGGAGGCCTCGCGGACGGTGGCGAAGGCGTCGATGAGCACGTCGTCGAGGTCCTCGCCGTTTGCCAGACGCTCCTTCAGCCACGGGGTGCGGGCCTTGAGGTCATCGTCGGACAGCGCCTCGAGCTCGCCCTCCAAGGCGTTGACGGCGTCGACGGTCGGCTGCAACTGCTTGAGGTAGCGTTCGTTGGCCGACCCGAACATCCGTTTGGCGATGGCTTCGAGCATGCGGGCGGGGTTCCAGTGGGCGGTCTCGAGGAAAGCGGCTTATCCGGGGTCGGCCCGGGGTTGGCGGGGGCCGGCCGGAGCCGAAACATAACGTGCCGAAGAGATAGAGTCACAATGGGGCGCTGTCAACGCACGCGAAAATTACCGATGCCTGGGAACGGGCCGCCCTTGTCCCCATATGCCGTGTGTTAGGATGAGCGGAGACGACACCGGCGAGAAGGGAGGCTCGAGCCATGACCGACACCATCGCGCTGAAAGGCATCAACCACCTGGCCTTCATCACCGACGACCTCAAAGGCACCATCCGCTTCTGGCGAGACCTGCTGGGGCTGGAGCTGGTCGCCGGCATCGGCCATGACGGCTACCGGCACTACTTCTTCCGCCTCGGCGACGGCGCGACGCAGGTCGCCTTCTTCGCCTACGAGGGCGCCTCGAAGATGGAGCGGAAGTTCCCGGGCGAGCGCACCGACGCGCCGTTGGGCTTCGATCACGTGTCGTTCACGGTGGCCAGCCGCGAGGCGCTGTTCGGCCTCAAGGACAAGTTGGAGGCGGCCGGCTTCGATGTGCACGGCGCCGTCGATCACGGCCTCTTTTGGTCGATCTACTTCTACGACCCCAACAACATACCCCTGGAAGCGACCTGGGAGTTTATGGAGATCACGAAGGCGCCGGCGGCGGTCGACGACGAGCCGCTGGCCATCGTCGCCGAGGGCTCCCAACCGCAACCAGGCCACTGGCCGGAAGTCAGCGAGCCGACGCCGGCCGGCGAAATGACCGCCCACGCCGGCAACGCGCATCCCCTGCGCCAGGGGCTGTTGGAGCAAGGCCGGGTCAAATACGTTGACGGGCTGGAGGAGGGGTTCGTGGAAGGATTGGCGGCGGAGTAGGGTAGCAATATAAGCGAGCAATCACTTTTGCGTTGCCAACCTTTTATTGTATGGTCCGACCCGAGGGCGCCATGCAAAATCACTTTCATCTGTTAATCATGAATTTGATCGTAAGTGCGCGAGCCAGTGCGCGCTGGGCTCTATTTGTGACTTTATCGTTTTTCGTCTCATCAGCCATCTTCATTCACGAGGCGTATGCCGAATGGCTATTGAGTAGGGCGATAGACCCATTTACCGATCAGGAGACAATTACCGCCCATGTCGAAACGCATCGCGGAACGATCTTCGTTCGGTGCAAGGACGATGATTTTGTGATGTATGTATCTGTAGACGAATTTCTAAGCACGAAAGGCGTAAATTTCAAATATCGGGTCGATCAGCAAGAAGTCGTTGAAACAAGAGGACCAGTATCTGCGGATGGGGTGGGGGTGTTTTTCAATTTTCCCGAGACGCATGCGCGTAGATTTATGACCGGAGAAGTCGTGCTATTTGAGGTATATGATTATCGAGGTGTTGGACACCGAAGAAAATTTTCTCTTAGCGGAGCAGATGCTCCGATAAAAGACGTTCTTACAGCCTGTGGTTCTAGAACATCGGTTCCTGAAGGTTTGGACCTCGATGTGGTAAAGGGGGTGGACAATTGGCCAAATGCGTTCACATTACTTGCAAAGCGCTCGTTAAGTAATGCAGGTTTTTACAAAGGTAATATTGATGATAACAAAGATGATTCGATTTATTTTGCAGTACAGAAGGCTAAACCGGGTTTTATCAGGTTTTGTAGCCAAATAGAAAATAAGTATCGGAATAAAGAATGTCTATTGTTTTCAACGATCATGAAAAAAGGAGAAATTTCAACCTACAATCTTGTTGAACATTATGCTTCAAGCGCCTTGCGCCAGGAACTAAAGGAATACTGGCTAAATCGATAACCCCGTCTATTTTGTTCCCCCCCAAACCTACTCCGGCCTGATCTCGTTGAGAATTTTCCACCCCGTCTTCAGCGCTTGCTTGCGTTCCATGCCGGCGGTGATGCGCTTGTCGTAGAACATCCTGACCATCCAGCGGTCGTGCTCGGTCAGCTCGAACTCCAGGCTCTTGTCGTTGAAGATGGACGGGTTGACCTGGGCGCTGTCGTTGGCCAGTCCCAGTATCTGCGTCAGCTCCTCGACGACGCAGGCGCGCAGCGTCGCCTTCGGATGATGGGCCGGGAAAACGACGACCGCCCACTTGATCTCGTTCGCCTTCGTGCCGTAGCGCGCGAAGCAGGTCGAGAAACGAATCATCTTCTCGACCTCGGCCGGGTCGTTGTCGAAGTACTTGGCGACGGCGGCCGGAATCTTGTCGCTCGGCAGGTAGAACAGGATGACGTTGACCTTCTTGGGGTCGAACTCGGGCCCCAGCTTCTTCGCCTTCTGTTTGGCGAACGAATAGTAGAGTTCGATCGGGTGGCCGGTCAGCTTCGCCAAGTCGGCGATCTGGTCCGTCACCTGATCCTCGAACCAGGCCGGGTGCGCTTTTCCCTGGATGCCGATGCGCAGCGGCGTCTTCCACTTGCGGACGTGCTGGTAGCGCCGATGAGTGTACTCGTTGCCGAAGGCGACGATGTTGAAGTTGCGCAGGATGGTCTTGTTGGTCAGCGCCTCGGCCGCCGCCGGGCCCGCCGCCGCGTCGAGCAGGGCGGCCACGGCGACGACCAGGATTGCGGCCAGGATCGGGGCGGTCGGCGGGGTTGGGGGCATCGGGCGGGCGGGAGGGGTCATGGCGAAGCCATTTTAGAGGCCGGGCCCGCCTTGCGGCAAACCCGCCGATATGCTTTATGCCGTTGACAGCAGCCCCAATCGGAAAGGAACCCGCCATGCGCCGCCTCACCGCCGCCGCTTTCGCGGCCGCCACCCTGTTGCTGTCGGCGCCGCCGCCGGCGTCGGCGGCCGAAACCGACCCCGTCGTCGCCACCGTCAACGGCCTCGCCATTCTGCGCTCGGAGGTCGAGGACGCCCATCAGATGCTGCCCGAGCAGTACGCCAACGTACCCTTCGAGATGATCTTCCCGACCCTCTTGGAAAGCCTCATCGACATGCACCTGGCGGCGGCCGACGCGCGCTCGCGCAAGATGGACCAGGACGACGAGTTCAAGGCGCAGATGGCGCGTATCGAGACCCAGGTCCTGCAGCGCTTCGCCCTGGCCCGCGCCATGGATTCGGCGCTGACCGACGACGCCATCTCGAAGCGCTACGATGAGATCGTCCGTGGCGCGCAAGGAAACCAGGAAATCCACGCCCGCCACATCCTGGTCGCCGACGAGGCCGCCGCCAAGGCGGTCATCGAAGAGCTCGACAAGGGGGCCGACTTCGCCGAACTGGCAAAGGAGAGATCGACCGGGCCGTCGGGCAAGCAGGGCGGCGACCTCGGCTATTTCGGGCGCGGCCAGATGGTGCCGGCGTTCGAGGAGGTGGCCTTCGCGCTGGAGGCCGGCGCGATCACGCAAACGCCGGTCAAGACCCAATTCGGCTGGCACGTCATCAAGCTCGAGGACAAGCGCACGGCGCCGCCGCCGACCTTCGAGGCGATGGAGCCGCAGATCCGGGCCGAGATCTCGCAGGCCGCCGGCACCGCCTACCTGCAGGGACTTCGCGACGGCGCCGCCATCGAGCGCTTCAACGCCGACGGCTCGCCGGCCGCCAAGGCCAAGTCGCCCTGACAGCGGAGACCGCGACCGCCATGGCCCAGACACCGCCTATCTCACCGCTGGCGCCGGAGGGGTTTCCGCTGATGCGTCCCGTCGCCGGCGTCCGTCTCGCCACCGCCGCCGCCGGGATCAAGTATGCCGGTCGCGACGACGTGCTGCTCGCCGCAATGCCGGCCGGCACCACCGTGGCCGGCGTCTTCACCACCTCGAAGACGGCGTCGGCGCCGGTCGAGTGGTGCCGCAAGGCGCTGACCGACGGCCAGGCGCAGGCGCTGATCGTCAATTCGGGCAACGCCAACGCGTTCTCGGGCCGGGCCGGCGAGGTCGCCGTCGACAAGACCGTGGAGACCGTCGCCGATGCCCTGTTGTGCCGGCCGCGGCGGGTATTCGCCGCCTCCACCGGCGTCATCGGCGAGCCGCTCCCCCATGACAAGCTGACCGCCGTCATCGCCGACCTCAAGCACGACCTCGACAAGCAGGACGCCGAGGGTTCCGGCGCCGGCCCCGGCCAATGGGAGGCGGCGGCGCGGGCCATCATGACCACCGACACCTTCCCGAAAGGCGCCAGCCGCACCGCCTCCATCGGCGGCGTCACCGTCGGCTTGAGCGGCATCGTCAAGGGCTCCGGCATGATCGCCCCGGACATGGCGACGATGCTCGCCTTCGTCTTTACCGACGCGAGCCTTCCAGCCGATGTCCTGCAGGCGCTGTTGAACGACGCCGTGGAGAAGTCGCTGAACTGCATCACCGTCGACGGCGACACCTCGACCAGCGACACCGTGCTGCTGTTCGCCACCGGGGCCGGACCCGGGCACCGCGGGATCGCGGACGCCGGAGACGACGGACTGGCGGACTTCAAGGCGCAGCTCGACGGCCTGATGATCGACCTGGCGCAACTGGTGGTGCGCGACGGCGAGGGCGCCACAAAATTCGTCACCGTCACCGTCGACGGCGCCGAGGACTCGGCCGCGGCGCGGCGCATCGGGTTCTCCATCGCCAACTCGCCGCTGGTCAAGACCGCCATCGCCGGCGCCGACGCCAACTGGGGCCGCATCGTCATGGCCGTCGGCAAGGCCGGCGAGAAGGCCGACCGCGACCGCCTCAAGATCGACATCGGCGGCGTCGCCGTCGCCCGCAACGGCGAGGCGGTAGAAGGCTTCGACGAGACGCCTATCGCCGAACACATGAAGGGCGACGACATCGACATCGCCGTCGACGTCGGCGTCGCGACCGGCCCGGAGGCCGGCCGCGCCACCGTCTGGACCTGCGATCTGACGCATGGCTACATCGACATCAACGCCGATTACCGGTCCTGATCCGGGCTGCTTCGACGCCCCGTTCCGGCGCCCGGACGGGCCGGTCGAGACGGTGCTGGTGGCGGCCGTCGCCCTGGTCGACGTCGACAACCGCGTCCTCGTCGCCAGGCGCCCCGAGGGCAAGACGATGGCCGGCCTGTGGGAGTTCCCGGGCGGCAAGGTGCGGATGGGCGAACTGCCGGAAGCGGCCCTGGTCCGCGAACTCAAGGAGGAGTTGGGCATCGACATCACCGAGAGCTGCCTGGCGCCGTTCACCTTCGCCTCGCACCTGTACGACGATTTCCACCTGCTGATGCCGCTGTATCTGTGCCGGACCTGGAAGGGCGAGATGCACCCCAACGAAGGCCAGGAGCTGAAGTGGGTGCGTCCGGTCCGCCTCGCCGACTTGGACATGCCGCCGGCCGATCGGCCGCTGATCGCCCTGCTCCGGGATTTCCTGTAGATGGGCGGGGGGAAAACCGTCACCGCCGCCGTCGTCGTCATCGGCAACGAGATCCTGTCGGGGCGGACCCGCGACGCCAACGTCCAGTTCCTGGGCGAGCGACTGAACGACAGCGGCATCCGGCTGATGGAGGTCCGCGTCGTCGCCGACGACGAGGACGCCATCGCCGCCGCTGTCAACGCCTGCCGGGCGGACTACGACTACGTCTTCACGACCGGCGGCATCGGCCCGACCCACGACGACATCACGGCGCGCTCGATCGCCAAGGCGTTCGGGCTCGAATTCGGCCGCAACGCCGAGGCCGAGGCGCTTCTCCGCCAGCACTACAGGCCCGAGGAGGTTTCCGAAGCGCGGCTGCGCATGGCCGATACGCCGACCGGCGCCGAGTTGCTCGAAAACCCGGTCAGCAAGGCGCCCGGCTTCAGGGTCGAGAACGTCTACGTGCTGCCCGGCGTGCCCAGCATCATGCAGGCCATTTTCGATTGCCTGCGCCCGGGCCTCATGGGCGGCGCCCGGGTGCTGTCGAAAACGGTCATGGCGTATCTGCCGGAAAGCAAGATGGCGGACGGCCTGCGGGAGTTGCAGGCTCAGCACCCCGAGGTCGAGATCGGCAGCTACCCATTCTTCCGCGACGGCCGTTTGGGGTCGAGCATCGTCATGCGCCACAGCGACGAATCCAAAGTCGAACAGGTCGCCGAAGGCGTCCGCGATGTCATCCGCGGATTGGGCGGCGAGCCGGTCGAGGACGGGTGAACAGTCGGGCCGAAGGCCACCCGTTGGCGGCGCGCCAAGGCCCGCGACCTTGCCAGCCACCGGGCCCGGGGATAGGGTGCGAATGGAAAGCGGACGTGGCGGAACTGGTAGACGCAACGGACTTGAGACGTACTTGAGTGCCTCGCCGGAAACGGCGGGAGTAGAACCGCTCAAATTCGGGGAAACCTTAACGGGTCATGCCGATGGCAATCCCGAGCCAAGCCCATACCGAATACTATGGGAAGGTGTAGAGACTAGACGGGCGGCACCTAAGGCGAGTACGCTACGGTGAAGGGATAGTCCAGACCACGAAGAGCGCGCCCTTACCAAGGGCGAGGTCAAAGGCGAAAGCCGGAGTGGTACGAAAATCCGTTGGGCGAAAGCCCGTGTGGGTTCGAGTCCCACCGTCCGCACCACAATTCATGTTTGCGCTCGGCAAGCGATAGCATCAAGTGTGGCAGTGGACAGTAGTCCGCGCTCCTGGGCGCCTAATCGAAATACTTTGTTGGAATGTGTGTGTGTGAATTCAAACCAGGGTGAAACATTGTAGATAGATTCATGGTAGCGTTCACTGATGATCACGCGGTCTGAACTCAAGAAACTGGTTAAGCAACGCTTAAGGGATGCAAGCGTCTTGATGAAGGGAAAGCGCTACGGATCAGCCTATTACATCGCTGGCTACGCTGTCGAATGCGCGATTAAGGCATGTATTGCGAGGCAGTTTAAGAAGAGTACGATTCCGGAAAAATCACTCGTAATTGAAACTTACCAACATGATTTCGAACGGCTGCTTAAAACGGCAGGCCTCTTTGAGGATTTAGAGCAAGACACCAAGGAAAACCCAGGTTTAGGATCAAGTTGGAGCGTTGTTAAGGATTGGAAGCCCGACGTAAGATACTCGACAGAGAAGACGAAAATGGATGCGCGTGACTTGATCATCGCGATCGAGAACCAAAATGATGGAATCCTCCAATGGTTATCCCGACGCTGGTAGAGAGCCAGATCATCGACGGAGAGCAGATCGTCGAGCAGCTTGATAGAGACGACTTCGGTGTGGACTCGGCGTTCTGGATTTTCGATTCTGACAAGGAGAAATGGGTTCTTGTCATTGCGACTTCCTTGGTCCGAGATATCGGTCCCAAGGCGTCTTATGACAGATTGAGAAGTTCGCTGGACCAATTACCGGATAGTATCGGATCACGGATATTTGAGACGAGTTTGGTCAAGCCGGAGGATTTCATTGTAGGGCTGTTGAAAAAGGCTCTGAAAACCGGCCCCGGAATCTCTAGGATCAGGTTCACGGGAAACGTCATAAATGGGATTCGTATTGAAGATGCACTGATTTACAGGCTGGGCGGAGACCAACAGCGTGTCAGTGCTTGAATCGGACCGATCATTTTTCAATTTTGAAAGCCAGATTGGACTAGGATTCCGCATTTCTTTGGAAGGAACCCGAGAGTTTGCCGCTCTTTTTGTCTGACCCTCCTTGAAATACTGAGAAACGATTCAGGCTTAAAATCCCTTGGGTTTCGGCCCTCTTGCCGGTTCGAGTCCCACCGCCCGCACCATCAACGAAAACAAGCGATTAAGGCGTACCGTCGGCGTGCCGGCTTGCTCCGGCGAGTCCGATCCGACATGATGGGGCCCAACCTGGGGAGTTGACATGAAAAACAAGTCAACCATGACATCCGGCGCGGCCGTGCCCGGACCTGTAAGGCGGTCGGCAGCATTGCCGGTGGCGGCGCCGGCGGCGGCGATCGCCGCCGTTGTCGTTGCCGGGCTGACGGCGGCCCTTTGCCCGGCGCCGGCGGCCGCGCAAACCGCCCCCTTCCAGCCCAACTGGGGGCTGGTCAACGACGTCTTCGCCGCCGCCGTCGCCCAGCAGCACCGGGCCACGCAAAGGCTCCCCACCGCGCCGCTGGCGCCGCTGCCGTTCGCCGCGCCGCCGCAGCCGGCCGGACGGGTTCCGGCCATCGTCGCCGCCCCCGCTGTGCCGCCGGCGCAATCAGCTCCGGCCTTCAAGCGCGCGCCGTATTATTCGCCGGTGGCGCGGGTCGTCGCGCCGGCCGCCGCCGAGGCCGCCGAGCCAGACGACGGGGACGGCGTCTGGCGGCTCGAGTTCGGCAACGAGGACCGCGGCATCATCCGGCCCATCGCCGAACCGGTGTTCGACCCGATCTTCGGCGGCAGCCCGACCGACGGCGGCATGACCTGGGGCTTCGATCTGTCCTATTCGCCGAACGCGCGCAATCCGGAATGGTTCGAGCCGGTCCGTGATTACCTCTTCTGGATCGACCGCGGCGCCGAGACCCGGGTCAACTACAACGTCCAACTGGCCGCCAACACGGCCAGCACGCTGGCCACCAAGGCCGGTCTGACGGTGCGGCCGCACGCCGGCTATCTGGCGCTCGGCACGCGGCTCGCCCTAAAAGAGGAGATCGGGCCCCGGTCGCATCGCATGAACCTGATCGACGCCGCCGTCGGCGTGATCGGGCCGGCCTCGGGCGCGCGCACCATCCACGACGGACTGCACGGCATCATCGACAACAAGTCCGACGATTGGAACGAGATCGAGAGCGAGCCGTTCGTCAACATCGTCTACGAGCACGGCGCGCGCTTCTTCGCCTGGCAACGGGACGGCCGCGAGAACCTGGAAATCTACCCGCACGTCGGCGTCGCCCTCGGCAACGTCCTGACCTACGGCAGCCTCGGGCTGACCATGCGGGTCGGCCGCCACCTGTTCAAGGACCTGGGCGCGCCGCGCCTGCGCACCATGTTGACCGGCACCAACTTCCCCGAATCGGTCGGCAACACTTGGTTCTGGAACTTCTTCATCGGCTTGGAGGGCCGCGCCGTCGCCTATAACGCGCTGCTCGACGGCAACCTCCTGCAGGACAGCCTCAACGTCGATTCGCGCCCCTTCATCTACGAGGTGCAGGCCGGCATCGAGGCCGGCTGGGCGGCCTACCGCCTGACCGCCATGAACGTCTATCGCTCGCGCGAGTTCTCCGGCCAGCAGTACACCACCGAATTCATCCGCGTCGCCCTGGCCGCCGAGTTTTGAGAGGGGCCGCGCGCGGCCTCCTACTTGATCTTGATCTGGTGGGTGAAGGCGACGCCGTCGCTGACGGTGATCTGCGAAAACCCGAGCAGCTTCAGTAGATCGAGGAAATTGAAGGTGTCGGCGACGCCGTATTCCTGCAGGATCGGCAGGGTGCGGGCGGTCGAGGTCAAGCGCCCGAGCAGCCCGCGGACGCGATAGATGGTGTTGAGGCGACCGTCCTCGTTGCCGATGACGATCAGCTTCTCGGCCTCCTTGCCCTTGACGAAGACCTCGGATTGCGGCGGATACGGCCGGCTGGTCATCTGCTCGACCATGCCGACCACGAACAGCACCCGCTGGCGGCGCTGGACGTCGGGCATCGGTCTGGCCCTCGACGTGTAGGTCTCGACCTTGGCCGGCGGCGGATAGTAATAGCCGGCGTGGCGGTCCTTCGATTGGGCGGCCCCGGCCGAGACGGCGGCGCCGCCGACCGACACCACAGCCAACACAACCAATATCGGTTTCATGAACTCTCCCGGCCGTCATTCGGTTGTCAGCATACAGGCGTAATCATAGCCCCTCGAACCCCACCTTGTCACCGCCAAGCGTTTGGATCACGGCAGTTTGAGACGGCCGGGTTTGGCGATGTTTCGGGTCGTGCGCTACAATCCGTGCCGGATTCGGCGTCGCGTCGGGTCGACGGACCGTATCCTCGGGGGGAAAGGAAACTTGGAAAACCTCGCCGGCAAAACCTACGAAGTCCAGGTCTCCGAAGGCGGCCGCTGGCTGACCAGTTCGGTCCACGAATCGCGATCGGAGGCGATTGGGCAGGCCAAGATCGCGCTCGAGGGCAGCAGCCACGACGCCGTCAAGGTGATTGCCGAGAGCGATCGCGACGGCATCGAGGTGATCTTCGAAGAGACCATCGAGAGCAAGCCGAAGGCCGTCACCATCGTTCCCATCGGCGATGCGCCGGTATGCCGGGAGTTGACCGAGTTCTACGGGTTCGAGGCGCGCCAGACCTTGGGCCGGTTGATGCGGAATTTCCTGGATGAGCAGGGGTTGACGCCGTTGGAGCTGATGTTCAGCGCCACCCATATCACCCTGCTGGAGCGCAAGGGAACGCTTCTCAACCAGGCCGTTCAGCGGATCGCCACGATCCAAGGCCGCAAGACCGATTCGAAATCCGCGGACCGCGTCGACGACCTTTACAAGGTGATCGCCAAGGTCAAGGAGCGGGCGTCGAAAGCGGCCCGCGACGACAAGCTCTACCAATTGCTCAGGTCGAACGGCCTCAACGCCGTCACCCGCCGCGCCGCCAAGCTGGCGTCGGGCAAGGACGAGGGCCTGTTGTCGCGGGCCGCCCTGGCGCGCTACCTGAACGACGGCGGCGATTGGAACGCCAAGCTGACGCTGCTGAGGGACCTCGCCAAACCGGACCTGGCCGCGACCGGCAAGACGTTGATCGACGAGGCCACGGCCGAGATCCTCGACGGCGGCAAGGCGGTCCTGGAGCTGCTCGGCAAGCAGCCGGACATGGCGACGGGAAACACCATGCTCATCGATCTGAGCTTCGGCCATTGCCAGATCCCGAAGAACTCGATCACGCCGCTCGAGGAGGTCAACGCGATGGTCGCCGAGTTCGGGTTGCCGTTGACGCGAGGCGTTCTGTTGCACCGGGTGGCCGGCCAGATCGGCGGCACCCGGCCGCTGACCCGCGAGGGCGACGCCGCCGACCGCGACGCTTTCGTCTCGCTGGTGCGCGAACTGGTCGGCGAAAACGGCCTCAGGGGAGGTCCGGAGATGTGCGAGGCGGTCACCCTGCGCGCGCGCGGCGTCCTCTCGGAAGAAGACAACGACCTGTCGCTGGACGAGGGGGTCGGTCGGATACTCGACCTGATCCCGCACCGCGCCGCGCGCTTTGGCTATCTGGTCGATCTGGCGACCTCGGCGATCGGCGCCAAGGACCCGGACGCCTTCCAGTCGACGCTGCGGCGGATGTTCTCGAAGTTGACGGCCGGCGCTTCGTTCATTCCGCGCGGCGCCGGCGCCGATACCGTGGCGACGGCGGTCAAGTCGATCAAGGCGCGGCTGAAGGGGGCGGATGTACCGGGTCCGCTGAAGAAAGAGGTTGGCGGCGCCCTCGATCAACTGATCGGCGCCAAACCGAAAGGGACCGACGCCGCGGCGTCGGGCAAGTTCACGTTAGAGGATGGATCGAAGAAAATGGCGAAAAAATCCACCGAGCAGACGAAGATCGAAGGCGGAGACATGATCTTCGAGGAAGGCGAGGAGGGCGAGGAAGCCTATCTGGTGGTTTCCGGCGAGGTCGAAATCTTCCGCACGTCGGGCAACAAGGAAGAGGTCCTGGCGACGCTCGGCCGCGGCCAGATCTTCGGCGAAATCTCGCTGATCGACAACCAGCCGCGCATGGCCTCGGCGCGGGCGCTCGAAGACACCGATCTCACCGTTATCGACAAGTCGGCCCTACAGGTCAGGCTCGACCGTCTCGAGGAGACGGACCGGGTGCTGCGCCGGTTGATCGATATCCTGGCCGACCGCATCCGCGGCCGCGCCCGCATCGCCGAATAGGCCGCCGCCTGCCGCGGGTCCGGCTACGTATCCCACGGAAAACGATCAGGCGGCGGCAACGGGCCGTCGGCGCCGGCGTCGGCGTTACCGGACGCGGCCAGCGCTTCGGCGATCCGCAGCCCCTCGTTCCACTTGGCCATGCGTTCCGAGCGGGCGAACGATCCGACCTTGAGTTGAGGGATTTCCCACCCCACCCCGAGATGAACGATGGTGACGTCTTCGGTCTCGCCGGAGCGGGCCGAAACGATGGCGCCGAAACCGACCTTGCCGGCCGCCGTCAGGGCCGCGCGCATTTCGCTCAGCGTACCGGCCTGGTTGGGCTTGAGAAGGACGGCGTTGCAGGCCTTGGCGGCGGCGGCGTCCTCGACGCGGGCGGCATCGGTCACCAGATAGTCGTCGCCGACCACCTGAACCCGCTTGCCGACCGCCCAGGTGAAGCGGGCCAGGCCTTCCGGGTCGTCCTCGGCCAACGGGTCCTCGACCGAAACGATCGGGTAGCGCTCCGTCCAATCGACCAGCATTCCCGAAAGCTCGTCGCTGTCGAGTTCGCGTCCGTCGCGGGCCAGCCGGTAGCGGCCGCCCGAACCGAATTCGGAAGCGGCGATGTCGAGAGAGACGGCGAGGTCGCGCCCCGGCGCGTAGCCGGCCCGCTCGATGGCACGGACCAGCGTTTCCAACCCCTCTTCGTTGCTCTCGAAGACCGGCCAGAACCCGCCCTCGTCGGCGACGCCGGCGAGGCGGCCCGATTCGCTCATCAACCGGCCGGCGGCGCGGTAAACCTCGGCCGTCCAGGCGATGGATTCGGCGTAAGAGGAGGCGCCGACGGCGATGACCATGAAATCCTGGATATCGACGCGGCGTCCGGCATGGGCGCCGCCGCCGAATATCTGCACCTCCGGCAACGGCAACCAAGCCGGCGCCTCGATGCCGGCAGCGTCGGCCAGATGACGCCATAGCGGCGTCTTGGCGGCGGCGGCGGCGGCGTGGGCGGCCGCCATCGAAGTGGCGATGACGGCGTTGGCCCCGAGGCGGTTCTTGTCGGCGGTGCCGTCGAGCTCGATCAATTTGGCGTCGACATCGGCCTGGTCGGCGGCATCGGCGCCTTTGAGGGCGGCACCGATCTCGCCGTTGACGGCCGCGACGGCGCCGCTCACGTCAAAGCCGCCGAACCGCTCGCCGCCGTCGCGCCGCTCGACCGCCTCGCCGCTGCCCTTGGATGCGCCGGCCGGGGCGATGGCCCTGCCCATCGCCCCGTAGCGCAGGACGATTTCGACCTCGACCGTCGGCCGCCCGCGCGAATCCCAGACCCGGCGGCCGATCACGTTCTTGATGGCGGTCTTGCTCACTGGTCAGGCCTTTCGCCGAAGGCGTCTCTCCAGGCGGCGGCGACGTCGCCGAGCCGGACCGGCCGCTCGTTCAACAGCCCGGCAGCGACGGTGCGGACGAAATCCCTGTCGGCTTCGTTGGTCACGTACTCGACTGGCGACTTGCCGTCGACGCGGGCCAGCAGCAGCCCCGGCAGCAGTCCGGCGGCGCGCCCCTCGAGCGCTTCCGCATCGAGCTTGGAGAGAGCCCCGACGTAGGCCTCGCGCATGGCTTCGAAGCATCGCAGGAAGCCGGCCGCGGCGGCCGGCGTCCACAAGCATTTCAGGAGGAAATGGTTGAGGCAGAAGGCGACGTCGAAAGCCGGATCGCCGTACCACGCGCACTCGGCGTCCAGGAACACCGGCCCGTCCGGGCCGATCAGGATGTTCTTCGGGCTGACGTCGCCGTGGACCAGGGCTTGGCGGCATCCGGCCGTCGTCTCCGAAAGTTCCAGCAGGCGGGGAGCGAGCCGGGGGTGTCGGGTCGCGGTCGCTTCCAGATACGGATCGAGGCGGATGGCGTGGAAGATGTCGTCGGTCGGAAAACGCCCGGCGATGTCGTCGCGGTGCGCGGTGGCGTCGTGGATACGGGCCAGGATGCGCCCAACTTCCGCCGCCACGGCGGTATCGGCGCGACCCAGCCGCAACTCCTCCTTCCACGAAAGGAAGTCGGCCGGGTCCAAATAGGGCATGACGAAGGAGCCGGTCTCGGCGTCATGATGGAGAACCGGCGGCACGCAGTTGGGTTCGATCCCGGCTACCGTTTGCATCCATGCCACCTCGTAAGCGTTGCGCGCCACCGGCGCCCGCCAATCGCCCGGCACTTTGAGCCGGGCCAGCGCCTGTTTGATGCAGACCGGCCCGCGCTCCAGACCGACCACCCAGATATCGGACGACACGCCGCCCGGCAGCGGCGAGAACTTCGGCGTCTCCGAAGACCCGGCCAGGCCGGCCCGGCGCAACAGGGGAAGAAATTCCGGCGGCGGCGTCCGTTCGTGTCCGTTCATGGCGCTTTTATCCGGCATCGCCACCGCGCCGCACAAGCCTTTCGTCCGTCGAATCGGTAACAGCTTGAAATATCTGGACACATATCAGACTTCGGGGGGACACAATCGAAGTCTATCTTGTAGGGAATGGAGTTGCCGCTTCCCCCCCAAGTTGGTGGCAACTCGAAATCAGGGGCCAAGCCCCCATTGCCCCTGAAAGCCTCCCTGTGTAACTCGCCGGACCCCAAGAGGGTCCGGCGTCTCTTTCGGCCCGGTCCGCCACGGAAAATCGCCTTTGACGGATTTCCAAATGCCGAGCCCACCCGGAATGCGTTAAACTCGGTCCATGGAACCCGGCGCAATGACCGGCGCGGGCGGATTTCAGATGTGGGCGGTCTTCGTCCTCATCGGTGGCGCGCTGATACTGTACGTTCTCGAACGCGCGGCGATGGAGCTGACATCCCTCGGGATCATCGGCATCCTGTTGCTGTTCTTTCATTTCTTCCCGGTCTTCGATTCCGAGGGCGCCAGCGTCCTGACCTCGGCGCGCATCCTGCAGGGCTTCGCCAATCCCGCCTTGATCACCGTCATGGCTCTGTTGGTCATGGGGCACGGCATGATCCGGACCGGCGTTCTCGAACAGGGTGCCAGGTGGGCCTTGACCAAGAGCCGCGGCCGCCTCGGCCCGGCCGTGGTCATCTTCATCGGGCTGCTGATGGTCGCCGCCATCAGCGCCTTCCTCAACAACACGCCGGTCGTGGTCATCTTCATACCGATCCTGCAGGCGCTCGCCGTCAAGTTGGAGAAATCCGTCTCCAAAGTGATGATGCCATTGAGCTTCGCGGCCATCCTCGGCGGCCTGACGACGCTGATCGGGTCGTCGACCAACCTGCTGGTCAACAGCGCCCTGATCGAGATGGGCGAGACGCCGTTCCGGTTTTTCGACTTCACGGTGCCGGGCCTGGTCCTGGCGGCGGCCGGTTTCCTCTATGCCGTGAATGTCGTGCCGCGCTTGTTGCCCGACCGGGCCGGGCTGGCCGAAGTCTTCACGGAAGGCGGCGGCAAGCAGTTCGTCGCGCAGATCGAGATCGCCCCGCAATCCGATTTGGTCGGGCAGGGCACGCGGGCCGGCCACTTCTCCGGGCTGCCGGAAATGACGGTGCGACTGGCGCAACGCGGCGAAGAGGCGATCCTGCCGCCGTTCGAGGACTATACGGTGGCGGCCGGCGACGTCCTCGTCGTCGCCGCCACCCGCGAGGCCCTGGCCAAGGCCTTGGGCGACGATCCCGGGCTGCTGCATCCCGACCTCGGCGACGATACCCGGACCACCGAGGACGGCGAGCAGCGCTGGCTCGAAGGCGGCCAGACGCTGGCCGAGGTCATGGTGGCGCCGGCCTCCGGCCTGATCGGCCTGACCTTGCCGAGAATCGGGTTTCGATACAAGACCCACTGCATCGTTCTCGGAATTCAGCGCCGGGCGCGGATGATCCGGGCGCGGGTCACCGATATCCGCCTCGAGCCCGGTGACGTTCTCCTGGTGCAGGGACAACCGGACGATATCTCGCGCCTGCGTCACCACCGCGACGTCGTTCTTCTCGAGTGGTCGGCCGAGGACCTGCCGGCGCTCGACCACGCCAAGCGGGCCGGCTTCATCTTCCTGACCGCCGTCGGGCTGGCGGCGTCCGGCGTCCTGCCGATCGTCGCCGCGGCGTTGGTCGGAGCGGTCGCCATGGTGGCGGCCGGCGTGTTGACCGTGCAGCAGGCGTTCCGCGCCATCGACGCCCGCATCCTGACGGCGATCGCCGCCGCCATCGCCTTGAGCGTATCTTTGCAGGAGACCGGCGGCGCCGCGTTCATCGCCGACAACTTGGTCGGAGTCATGGCCGGCTACGGCCCGGCCGCCATCCTGTCACTGATTTTCATCGTCGCGGCGCTGCTCACCAACGTCATCAGCAACAACGCCGTCGCCGTGCTGTTCACGCCGATCGCCGTCAATACGGCGATTCAGTTGGGCTTGTCGCCGGCGCCGTTCGCGGTCGCCGTGGTGTTCGCCGCCAACTGCTCGTTTGCCTCGCCCTTGGGCTACCAGACCAACCTGCTGGTGATGGGGCCCGGCCACTACCGGTTCACCGATTTCACGCGGGCCGGGTTGCCGCTGGTGTTTCTGCTGTGGCTGGTGTTCAGCCTGTTCGCGCCCTGGTATTACGGCTTCTGAGTCGGCCGTCGTCCACCCCGCTCAGGTCCGTTCCCCGATGAAATCGAGGATATAACCGGCTATCTCGCCCAAGGGCAGCACCCGGGCGCACAGACCGGCCGTGGCGACGGCGCCGGGCATGCCCCAGACGACGCTCGAATCGAAATCCTGGGCGATCACCGTGCCGCCGCCGGCGACGATGTCGGCGGCGCCGGCGGCGCCGTCGCGGCCCATGCCGGTGAGGACGACGGCCAGGGCAGCCGGGCCGTAGACCCGGGCGACGCTGGTGAACAGCGGATCGACGGCCGGGCGACAGAAGTTGACGGGCGGGTCCCTGTTCAGCCGGATGTGGATTTGGCCGACCGTTTCGGCGACGGTCATGTGCCGATCGCCGGGAGCGAGGTAGATCCGGCCCGGCACCAGGGTCTCGGCGTTCTCGGCCTCGGCTGCCTGGCGCCCGGATACCCTCATAAGGCTGTCGGCGAGCAACTTGGTGAACGACTTCTCCATGTGCTGGGTGATCAGGATCGGCAAATCGAAGGTTTCCGGAAACGCCTCTATAAAAGCGTTCAAGGCCTGCGGTCCGCCGGTCGAGACGCCGATGGCCATGACCCGGGGCCTGGCCTGCGAGGGACGGCGCAGGGACAACGGCTCGGCCGGCGCCAGCGAAGGGGTCTTCTTGCCGAGGTCGGCGGCGAGCGGGGCTTCGGCCAACACTTTCTCGCGCTCGCCGGCCCGGCGGCGCGCCTCGCCGAGGGCCAGAACGACGTCGACCAGCTTGTCGCGGAAGTCTTCGAAACGATGTTGCGGGGTGAACTCGGTCGGCGTCTGGACGAACTCGGCGGCGCCCCGTTGCAGACCGAGCATGCCCGATTTGACGTTGGCGAACGTGAGGGTCGAGACGAGGACGATCTTGGCCTTCGAATCGATCCGGAGGAAGCGCAGCACGGCGGCGTCGATATGCTCCTCTTCGCTGCCGATATCGACGATCACGACGTCGGCGTGGCGCTTGCGGAACGCCTGCAGGGCCTCCTGGACGGTCGGCAGGGCAGCGTCGATGCGGACATCGTCGCGGCCGGCCAGCGCCCGCTCGACCGGTTCGCGCACGACCGCGGGCTCGCCAACGTAGAGGACGCCGTAGGGCCCGTCCGCCGACTGCTGCCGAGTGTCGTTCACGCGACACCTCCCTTTCCGGCCGATCCATACAACGCGGCCGGCCGGATTGCGATAAATCAAAAAGCCGCGACGGTCCAGTCCTGGTGTTGATGAAAATCAAGGCGACGCCGGCCGCCGTCGGCTCGCTTGACGGACCGGGGATGCCCCCCTATAAGCGCCGTGGGCCACGCGCCCCCAACGGCGCGCGACCTTCTTGGAAGAGAAGGAGACAACCGTGAACACCCTTCCCAAACCGGACCGGCGTCCGGACAACCCTTGTTTCTCGAGCGGCCCCTGCGCCAAGCGCCCCGGATGGAACCCCGGCGCGCTCAAGGATGCCTTCGTCGGCCGCTCGCACCGCCACGCCGACGGCAAGGCCAGACTCGAGGAAGTGCTCGACCGCTCGCGCATCTTGCTTGGCCTGCCCGACGACTACCGCATCGGCATCGTGCCGGCCTCCGACACCGGCGCCGTCGAGGCGGCGCTGTGGTCGCTGCTCGGTCAGCGCGGCGCCGACATGCTGGTCTGGGAGAGCTTCGGCAAGACCTGGGCCGGCGACGCCACCGGCCAGTTGAAGCTCGACGATGTCCGCGTCATCGAGGCCGACTACGGCGCCCTGCCGGACTTGGGCCGGGTCGATTTCGAGCGCGACGTGGTGTTCACCTGGAACGGCACCACGTCCGGCGTCATGGTGCCCAACGGCGACTGGATCGCCGCCGGCCGCGCCGGTCTCACCATCTGCGACGCCACTTCGGCCGCCTTCGCCGTCGAGTTGCCGTGGGACAAGCTCGACGTCACCACCTATTCGTGGCAGAAGGTGATGGGCGGCGAGGCGGCGCACGGCATGTTGATCCTGAGCCCGCGCGCCGTCGACCGGCTCGAGGCCTACGCGCCACCATGGCCGTTGCCGAAGGTGTTCCGGCTGACCAGGAACGGCAAGTTGATGGAGGACGTGTTCGAGGGCGTCACCATCAACACGCCGTCGATGCTGTGCGTCGAGGACGCGCTCGACGGCCTCCGGTGGGCCGAGGAGATCGGCGGCGCCGGGGTCTTGCGGGCCCGCACCCAAGCCAACTTCGAGGCCATCGAGACCTGGGTCGGAGCCTCGCCGTGGGTCGATTTCCTGGCTACCGACCCGGCCACCCGCTCGACCACCTCGGTGACGCTGAAAGTGGTCGATCCATGGCTGGAAACCGCGTCCGCCGAGGTCGGGGCCGGTATCGGCAAGCGGATCGCCGCGGTGCTCGATGCGGAGGGCGTCGCTTACGACATCGCCAGTTACCGCGACGCGCCACCGGGCCTGCGCCTGTGGGCCGGGGCGACGGTCGAGCGAGCCGACATGGAAGCGCTGCTGCCGTGGCTCGATTGGGCCTACGGCCGGGTCAAGGAGGAGGCCGATCGTGGTTAAAGTGCTGATTTCCGACAAGATGAGCCCGTTGGCCGAGCGATGCTTCCTCAATCAGAACATCGAGGTCGACGTCAAGCCGGGGATGGGTGCCGATGAACTGAAGGCCTGTATTGGCGACTACGACGGCCTCGCCGTGCGTTCGGCGACCCGTGTGACGGCCGACCTGCTGGCCGCCGCCGACAACCTGAGGGTGATCGGCCGGGCCGGCATCGGCATCGACAACATCGACGTGGCGGCCGCCACCGCCAAAGGCGTCGTCGTCATGAACACGCCGTTCGGCAACGCCATTACCACGGCCGAACACGCCGTCAGCATGATGCTCGCCCTGGCCCGGCAGATACCCCAGGCCAACGCCTCGACCCACGCCGGCAAGTGGGAGAAATCGAGATTCATGGGCATCGAGCTGATGGGCAAGACCTTAGGGATAATCGGCTGCGGCAACATCGGCGCCATCGTCGCCGACCGCGCCCAGGGCCTGAAGATGAAGGTGATCGCCTACGATCCCTACCTGTCGCCGGAACGGGCCCAGGACTTAGGGGTCGAGAAGCTCGACCTCGAAGAGCTTTGGCCGCGCGCCGATTTCATCAGCCTGCACACGCCGTTGACGGATGCGACGCGCAACATCATCGACGCTGCCGCGCTGGCCGCCATGAAGGAAGGGGTGCGCATCGTCAACTGCGCGCGCGGCGGCCTGATCGTCGAAGACGATCTCAAGGCGGCGCTCGATTCGGGCCACGTCGCCGGCGCCGCTCTCGACGTCTTCCTCGAGGAGCCGGCCACCGACAATCCGCTGTTCGGGATGCCGAACGTGGTGGCGACCCCGCACCTCGGCGCGGCGACCTCGGAAGCCCAGGAGAAGGTGGCGGTGCAGGTAGCCGAGCAGATGGCCGATTTCCTGACCACGGGCGCCGTCGCCAACGCCATCAACATGGCCTCGGTGTCGGCCGAAGACGCGCCGAAACTGAAGCCCTACATGACCCTGGTCGAACAGCTCGGCAGCTTCGCCGGGCAGGCGACGCTGACGGCGTATAAGGAGATCACCGTCGAATACGAGGGCGACATCGCCGATTTGAACACCAAGCCGCTGACGGCGATCGCCCTGCAGGGGTTGCTGTCGCCGCTCTTGGAGGGCGTCAACATGGTCAACGCGCCGGCCATCGCGCACGAGCGCAACATCGCCGTGCGCGAGATCACGTCCGACAGGCCCGGCGACTATCACACGCTGATTTCGCTGACCGTGACCACCGAGCAGCAGACCCGCTCGATTGCCGGCACTCTTTTTCATGACGAGCCCAGAATCGTCCAGATCAAGGGCATCCACATCGACGCCAAGCTCGGGCCGCACATGCTGTTCGTCACCAACCGCGACAAACCGGGCCTGATCGGGGCCTTGGGCACGATCCTCGGCGATGCCGGCGTCAACATCGCCACCTTCAACTTGGGCCGCGCCGAGCCCGGCGGCGACGCCATCGCCTTGATCGAAATCGACGAGGCGCCGGACCAGCGACTGATCGAAAAGGTATGCGCGCTCGAGCACGTCGTCATGGCCAAGGCGATGCGGTTCTGAAGCGGCCCGGACCGCAACCGCCGGCGCCCGTGTAAAACCCCGTAAATCTTGGGGGAAATCCGAAAAAAAAGGACTCCCCAGCGGCGGCCGGACGTTGTTTAATCCAGGGGCCGTCGGGCGGCGACGCCCGGCGGCCAAACCGGGGAGGAACCACATCGGCCGGCGGCGGGGAGGCGGGCGTTGGCGCCCATCACCTCCAGCTGGCCGTCGTTTGGTTCTGCGGTGTCTTGCAAGGGAGGGAGAGCCCGCACATGCAGAAGTCCTTGAGTATCGATCCGGCCAAGTGTACCGCCTGCGACCAGTGCGAGCTGGCCTGTTCGTACCAGCACGAGGGGGCCTTCAACCCGGCCAAATCGAGGATCAAGGTTTTCGTCTTCCAGGACGAGGGCCGCAACATACCTTATACCTGCACCCAGTGCGACGAGGCTTGGTGCATGCGGGTCTGTCCGGTCGACGCCATCACCACCGACAAGAAGACCGGTGCCAAGGTCGTTTCCGACGAGCTCTGCGTCGGCTGCAAGGTTTGCACCATCGCTTGCCCGTTCGGCACCATCAATTACAATCAATCGACAGGAAAGGTCATCAAGTGCGATCTGTGCGACGGCGAGCCGGCCTGCGTCACGGCCTGTCCGACCGATGCCATCGTATACATCGATGCCGACACAACGGGGCATGAGAGAATGCGTCAGTGGGCCGAGAAGACGGCGACTGAGGCTTGAGATTCAATAGACACTAGGGAGGATCGAGACATGAGCTGGACGAAAAACGTTCTGAGGGTCAACCTCACAGACGGAACCTGCGAAGCCGAACCGCTCAACATGGATTGGGCGATGCAATACCTGGGTCAGCGCGGGCTGGCCAGCAAGTACCTGGTCGAGGAAGTCGACCCCAAGGTCGAACCGCTGGCGCCCGAGAACAAACTGATTTTCGCGACCGGGCCGCTGACCGGAACGGCGTCGCCGACCAGCGGCCGGTGGTCGGTGATCACCAAGGGCGCGCTGACCGGCGCCATTGCGTGTTCCAACTCGGGCGGCTTCTTCGGTGCCGAGCTAAAGAACGCCGGTTGGGACATGGTCATCTTCGAAGGCAAATCGGCCAACCCGGTTTACCTCAAGATCGAGAACGACGACGCCGAACTGGTCGACGCCTCCGAGCTCTGGGGCAAGACCGTGTGGGAGACCGAGGATTCGCTGAAAGAGGCGATGGGCGACGACAACGCCCGCGTCGCCTCGATCGGTCAGGCCGGCGAGAACCTGGTCAACTTCGCCGCCGTCGTCAACGACATGGACCGGGCGGCCGGACGTTCCGGCGTCGGCGCCGTAATGGGGTCGAAGAACCTGAAAGCGGTGATCGCGCGCGGCACCGTCGGCGTTCAGGTCGCCGATCCGATGAAGTTCATGGAGGCGACGGGTGCGGCCAAGAAGATCCTGGCCGAAAACGCCGTCACCGGCGAGGGCCTGCCGACCTACGGCACCCAGGTGCTGATGAATGTCATCAACGAGACCGGCGCGCTGCCGACCCACAACGCCGAGGACGTGCAGTTCGACGGCGCCTCGAACATCAGCGGCGAAGCCATGCACGAGGTCCGCGAGAGCGACGGCAAGGCCAATCTGGTCTCCAACCATGCCTGCTTCGGGTGCCCGATCTCTTGCGCCCGCATCTCGCAGGTCGACCAGACCCACCCGTCGGTCAGGTCGCGCGAAGGTCAAGGCTACGACCATCCGAGCGGCGGCCTCGAGTACGAGGCGGCCTGGGCGCTGGGCGCCGCCACCGGCGTCAACGACCTCGAAGCGCTGACGCTCTGCAACTTCATGTGCAACAAGTACGGCATGGACCCGATCTCGCTGGGCTCGACGATCGCCGCCGCCATGGAGCTCTATAGGATGGGCGTGCTCGGCAACAACGAGACCGGCGGCATCGATCTGCAGTTCGGCAACGCCGAAGCGCTGGTCGATATCGTCGAGGCGACCGGCAAGGGCGACGGCTTCGGCAAGGAGATCGGGCTCGGCTCGAAGCAACTGTGCGAGAAGTACGGTCATCCGGACCTGTCGATGACCGTCAAGGGCCAGGAATTCCCGGCCTACGACCCGCGCGGCATCCAGGGCATGGGCCTGACCTACGCGACCTCCAACCGCGGCGCCTGCCATCTGCGCAGCTACACGGTGGCGTCGGAAATCCTCGGTATCCCCGAGAAGACCGACCCGCACGTCACCGACGGCAAGGCCGGCCTCGTCAAAGCCTTCCAGGACGCCACCGCGGTCGTCGATTCGACCGGCACCTGCGTGTTCACCACCTTCGCCCTTTCAATGGACGACATCGCGCCGCAGATCGACGCCGCCTGCGAGGGCGACTGGAGTGTCGAGAATCTGATGGAGCTGGGCGAGCGCATCTGGAACATGGAACGCCAGTTCAACCTGGCGGCCGGCTTTACCGGCAAGGACGATACCCTGCCGAAGCGCCTGCTCAAGGACGCCGCCAAGACCGGTCCGGCCGAGGGGCTGACGTCGGGGCTCGACAAGATGCTGCCGGAGTATTACGAGCTTCGCGGCTGGTCGGCGGAAGGCGTGCCGACGGACGAAACGATCGGCCGTCTCGGACTGTAAAGGCCCCCGGGACGGGGCAGGATTGAGGTCAGGGGCTTCGGGAAACGTTCCCGGAGCCCCGGTCCTTGCGCAGGACGGAGGAGCCGGACATGTCCTACGTGGTCGTTGGCGCCGGACCGGCCGGCGTCGTTGCGGCGGAAACCCTGCGCAGATTGGATTCGAAAAGCGACATCGTGCTGATTGGCGACGAACCGGAGCCGCCGTATTCGCGGATGGCCATCCCCTATGTGTTGACCGGCAAGGTCGCCGAGTCGGGCACCTACCTGCGCAAGACCGACAACCACTATGAAGACCTCGGCATCGAGATCGTCGAGGACCGTGTTGTCGGCGTGTCGCCGGAGGACGGCACGCTGGAGTTGGCCGGCGGCGGCACCCGGGCCTTCGACAAGCTGTTGATCGCCACCGGCGCCACCCCCATCAAACCGCCGGTCGCCGGCCTCGACCTCGCCGGCGTCCACCATTGCTGGACCCTCGAAGACGCCAGGCGCATCGCCGAGCTGGCCGAGGAAGGTTCCGAGGTGGTGCTGATGGGGGCCGGTTTCATCGGTTGCATCATTCTCGAAGCCCTGGTCCTGCGCGGCGTCAAGCTGACGGTCGTCGAAATGGGACCGCATATGGTGCCGAGGATGATGAACGAGACCGGCGGCGTCCTGCTCAAGCGCTGGTGCGAGCAAAAGGGCGTCGTCGTCCATACCTCGACCCGGGCGACCGCCGTCGGGGCGGCCGAGGGCGCCGATGCCGCCGATGCCGCCGCCCTGTCGGTGTCGCTGGACAACGGCGAAACGGTGCCGGCCCGGCTCGTCGTCGTCGCCGCCGGGGTCAAGGCCAACACCGATTTCCTCGACGGCAGCGGCATCGAGATCGACGGCGGCATCGTCGTCGACGACCACCTCGAGACCTCGGCCGACAACGTCTACGCCGCCGGCGATTGCGCCAAGGCCCCGGATTTCGCCGGCGGCTGGTCGGTCCACGCTATTCAGCCGACCGCCGTCGACCAGGCCCAACTGGCCGCCATCAACATGGCCGGCGGCGACGTCGCCTCGAAGGGCAGCCTGGCGATGAACGTGCTCGATACCTTAGGACTGGTCCTGACCTCGTTCGGTCAGTGGCAGGGGGTCGAGGGTGGCGAGCATGCCGAAGTTGTCGACCGAGCCAACTTCCGCTACACCCGCCTCGAGTTCGAGGGCGACCGCCTGGTCGGCGCCCTGACGCTGGGTCGGACCGAACACGTCGGCGTCCTGCGCGGGCTGATCCAAACGAAGACGGGGCTTGGGCCCTGGAAGGAAAAACTCATGAAGAACCCGGCCCGAATCATGGACGCCTACGTCGCCACCACCCATGTCTGAACCATGAGAGTTCGTATCAAGCTCTACGCCACGCTCGGCAAGTATCTGCCCGACGATGCCGAAAAGAACGAGGCCGATCTCGAGATCGCCGAAGGATCCGATGTCGCCGGCATCACCGCCCGGCTCGGCCTGCCCGACGAAATGTGCCACCTGGTTCTCGTCAACGGCGCTTTCGTGGCGCCGAGCGAACGCCCGACCCGTCAGCTCGAGGACGGCGACCACCTGGCGATCTGGCCGCCGGTGGCGGGGGGATAGGGGCGGTGTCCGAAGAAGCCGTCGTCGAAAAGGAGATGGGGTTGTCGCACGCGGATTTCTTCCGCACCATCGCCAATGCTTTGGGCACCGACGCCTTCGAAACGACGGCCGACGGTGTCACGCTCGATGAGGAGGGACGCCGCCTGAGCATTACGCTGGGGCCCGAATCGGAGCGCCGTATCGCGCTGCTGTCGATTCCGGTAACGCCAGTGACTCTGAGATTCATTGGGTATCCGGAAGACGAAATCGCAAGGCGCCTCAAGAAATTCGACCAGACCTTCAAACGCGGTGGCGGTTGAGCCGGCGACGTCAAGCTGCGCGCGATCGTTGATTATCCCAGCCGTGGCGGGAATAATGTAAAGGTATTCAAGGCGGTAGACATGTTGCGAAGCCTGCTCGCAGTTGTGATCCTCGCATTGACGCCGGGCTCGGCGGCGGCCCTGCACGGCGAAGTGCCGATACAGCTCAAGTCCATTCAGATTCTGGTGATGATGGACGGCAACGTTCGCGCCCGGCTGCCGGTGACGGTGTATGCGGCACTCAACAAGGAGGAGGACGTCGTCCAGTTCTGCCGGGTCGATCGGGCCATCCGCAAGGTTGTTCGCAACGAGATGGAGCTCAATCCGGTGACCTGGAAGGACGGCCACCTCGACTACAAGAAGTTTTCCGAACGCATCGTGTGGATCGAACGCGTCATCGAGCAATCGGTGATCAGAGGCGTGATCGCCCACCTCTTCCTGCTACCGGGGGAAATGCCGATCGGCCAGGGAACCTCGATCACCCGGCTTCAGGGCACCCATCCCGCCTGCATGAGCCTGAAGGGGTTCCCCAAGGAGCTTGGCGCATATTTGCGTCTGCTCAACGTTCCCGAAGCCGCCGCTAGGAAAAAGCAGGCGCCGGCCAAGGAGCACGTCGTCCATCCGGCTTTCCGCAAGGAAGAGAAAGCGAAAACCGAGGAGGCCCAGGCCCCGGCGGCCGATCGGCAGCAGGCCGAGGCGCCTCGCAAGTCGTTGTTCGAGACGCCCGACCTCGCCAAGCAGTTCGAGGAACGAAACAAGCCGCCGGAAACGAAGGCGCCCAGGGACGACGGCGTGCCGGTGTGGTTCATCGTCGTCGCCGGCATCGGCGGTTTCCTGCTGGCCGGCGGGCTGGTCTGGTTCGCCGTTGCCGGCGCCCGCAAGCGCAGGAAGGGCGACGGCGAGAACGAGGAGGATGAGGAGGACGAGGAGAGCTTCGAACCCTTCGACGCCAAGGAATGACGCCGAGGCCATGATAGGCCGGGATACCGGGTGCGACGAACGGCTAATGCTTCGCGCGTCCCTCTCTCAGCGTTTGGCGTAGGGGTTCTTGCCTTTGCGCGCGAACAGCCGGATCGGTACTCCGGCCAGACCGAAATGCTCGCGCAGCCCGTTGATCAGGTAACGAGAATAGCTCTCCGGGAGTTTCTCGGCGCGCCCGGAAAACAGAACGAAAGTCGGCGGCCGGGTCTTGGCCTGCGTCATGTAGCGCAATCGGATGCGTCGCCCGCCGACGACCGGCGGCGGATGGGCCTGGGTCATGACGTCGAGCCAGCGGTTCAGCTCGCCGGTCGGGACACGGCGGTTCCAGGTGGCGTGAACGCCGATCACCGCCGGCATCAGCTCGTCCATACCCTTGCCGGTCTTGGCCGAACAGGTGACGACGGGAATTCCGCGCGCCTGCGGCAGCGAAGTCGCCAGCCGGTCATCGAGGCGCCGAAGCGCCGCCTTGCGATCGGTGGCAATGTCCCATTTGTTGACGGCGAGGACCAGCGCCCGGCCCTCCTCGATCACCTGGCGGGCGATGGTCAGGTCCTGTTTGTCGAGCACGGCATCGGCGTCGAGCACCAGGACGACGACCTCGGCGTAGCGGATGGCGCGCAGCGTGTCGCCGGCCGACAGGCCCTCCAGCCTCTCCTTGACCCGCGCCTTGCGCCGCAGCCCCGCCGTATCGACCAACCGGATCGCCCGTCCCTCGAACTCCCAGCTCAGCGACACCGCGTCGCGGGTGATGCCGGCTTCCGGGCCGGTCAACATCCTGTCGTCGCCGACGAGACGATTGACCATGGTCGATTTGCCGACGTTGGGACGGCCGACGATGGCCAATTGCAGGGGACGGCCGGGCTCGTCGTCATCCTCGGCCGTGCCCGGCGAGGCGTCGTCGTCCGGCGGTTGGGGCGAGAACGGCGCCAACGCGTCGTAGAGGTCGCTCAAGCCCTCGCCGTGTTCGGCCGACACCGGCAGTGGGTCGCCGAGAGCCAGCGCGTAGGCCTCCAGTTGGCCGGCCTGGCCGGCTCCGCCCTCACACTTGTTGGCGATGACGATGACCGGGATGTCGCGGGCCCGCAGCCACTCGGCGAAATGTTCGTCCATCGGCGTAACGCCGGCCCTCGCGTCGATCAGGAACAGCGCCACGTCCGCTTCGTCCAGCGCGCGTTCCGTTTGCCGCTGCATGCGGCCCTCGAGGGTTTCGTCCGAGGCGTCCTCCAGGCCGGCCGTGTCGAACAGCCGAAACCTGAGGTCGGCGAGACGGCCTTCGCCTTCGCGGCGGTCGCGGGTGACGCCGGGCTGGTCGTCGACGATGGCGTGGCGGGTGCCGGTCAGCCGGTTGAACAGGGTCGACTTGCCGACGTTGGGACGGCCGATGACGGCGACGGAGAAAGACATGGTACCCTGACAAAACCGTTTACGCGCGGGGCGGCGACCGGCGGGGTCTAACGATAGGCGACCAGCTCCGCATCATCCGCCAGGAAATAGACGCTGCCGTCGGCCACCACCGGCGGCACCGAAACCCCGTCCGGCATCTCGACCGAACCGAGGATACGGCCGTCATAGGGCGAAACGGCCAACGCTTCGCCGTTCGAACCGGCGATGATCAGGCGGTCGCTGGCCAGAATGGGACCGGTCCAGATGATCGGGTCTTCCAGGTCCTCGGGATCCTCGAAACGGGGCAGCGCGCGGACCCAGAAGATGCGACCGTCGTTTCGCGAGATGCAGGCGATCTCGTTGTCGTTGGTGAGCAGGAAGACGTAATCTCCCGCCACCCACGGGTTCTCGAGGCCGCCGATCTCGCGGTCCCATAGACGGCGGCCGGTTCGAAGGTCGATGGCGGCGGTCAGGCCGGCGTGGCTCATGGCGATAACCCGGCCGCGGTCGATCACCGGGCGGCCGCGGATATCGGCCAGCGTCGACACAGCATCGGTGCGGCGCACGGTGAGCAGCGAGTCCTGCCACAGCACCCGGCCGTTCTCCGCCTTCAGCGCCACCAGCTCGCCCGACGAGTAGGCGACGACGACGACGCCGGCGTCGACGGCCGGGCTGGCGCTTCCCAGAACGCTGGCGGTTTCGCTGATCCCGGAGTGGGTCCACAGCCCTTCACCGGTCTCGGCGTTAATGGCGAACAACCGATTGTCCACCGTCTGCGCGAATACCCGTCCGCCGCGCACGGTAGGCGCCGCGCGCATCGGCGCGCCGACATGTTCGCGCCAGACGACGGCCCCGCTTCCGGCGTCGAGGGCGATCACCTCGGCGAAACCGGTCGTCGCATAAAGACGACCCCGCTCGAAGGCGAGGCCGCCGTTGATATGGCCGTCGTCTTCGTCGTCCGGAGTCAGTTCGGTCTCCCACAGGAGACCGCCGGTGGCGGTGTCGTAGGCGCTGACCGTGGCGCGGGCGTCCATCGCGAAAATCCGGCCGCCGACGACGACCGGAGAACTGCTGAGGCGTTCCTCGTCGTCGCTGCCGGCGCCGATGTCGACCGACCAAGCCTCGTTCAAGGCCTGTCGAACTTCGATGTGGTGCATGGCATGGTTGGCGTATCCGCCCGACTGCGGCCAGCCGGCGTTGGCGAAGGGGGCCGGCAGCAGAATAGCCTTGCCGGCCAGGCCCGGATCGGGCGACAGGCTGCGCTGGTTGGCCAGGACCGATATGCGTTCGCCCGGAAGCGGCGGATCCTCGTCGGTGTCGATGTAGTCGCTGATCGTGGAGCAGGCGCTTAAGCCCAACGACACGGCGATAACGGCCAACAGACCGGGATGCAAACGGGCGCGCGCCCACCGTGAAGGACTGCCGACGCTGCGATTTCGATTTCGTTTGTGCACGGCGGACCTACTTCCCGATGATCGTCAGCAACTCGGCGGCGCGCGAGCGGATTCCCGACGGCGCCGTGGCGTCGGTCGACAGACCCGAAAGCAGGTCGTGGGCGCCGCTGGTGTCGCCTTTTGCCAAAGCGACCAGCGCCGATATCTCGCGGGCGCTGTGGCGCCACGGGTTGTCTTCGGTGTCGATGGCGGCAATGCGGCCGACCAGCGGGCCGCCGACGCCGATGCTGTTCAACTCCTGCATGGCGCCGAGAACGACCGCCATATCGCGATAAACGGCGTTGAGGGAGCTGTCGTCGGCCAATCCCACGTAAGCACCGGCGGCGCCCGCCGCGTCGCCGGATTTGGCGAGCAGCCCGGCGACCCGAAACCGCGCCAGCATGGCGTAGCCGCCGCCCGCCTCGTCGGCGATCCCCTGAAAGGCGGCCAGCGCCTGTTCGGTGTTGGCGGCGGCGGCCAGTCCGACGGCCGCCGCGAACCGCTCGCCCTCGGCCGAGCGGGCGTTGATGTCCCAGCTCCGCCAGCCTTGAAAGCCGGCAACGCCCACCACGAGGACGAGGGCGGCGGCGGAAACGTACTTGCCGTATGCCTTCCAGGCCTTGTGGAGCTGCTCCTGACGGAGCTCGTCGTCGATCTCCTGAAACAGGGCATCGTTGGGTTGATCGGCCACGTCCTACTCCCTTCCACCCGCCCGCCCCTTTGTTGGGCGATCGCATGGCGGCGTTCCTTCAAGTCGTCAAGGGCCGTCTTGAGCGCGGCCCGACGGGGGGTAAATTATCGCCAGCGTGAGCGGAACGCAAACATCTCGCGCCGTCGACCGGGTTCGGGTCGGTCAGTCCGGACGCCACTTGATCGAGCACCCCATGCTGGCGGTCTGTTGTTCGGGGCCGCGGCCGGTCTCCGCCACCTGCAACATGGCCTCGACAAGCTCGCGCCGGGCGCCGGGCGGGGCCGGGTTGCGGCCCGATTCATCGAGCCGGCCGCGGTACTGAAGCTCGAGGTCGGCGTTGAACCCGAAGAAATCAGGTGTGCAGACGGCGTCGTAGGCGCGCGCCACGTCCTGGGTTTCGTCGATCACGTAGGGAAAGGTGAACCCGTGCCTGTCGCTGAACAGCTTCATGTTGTCGAAGCTGTCTTCGGCGTCGTAGTCGGGATCGTTGGACATAATCGCTATGACGCCGATGCCGTTCTCCTGCAACGTCTTGACGTCCTCGACCAGGCGCTCGGCGACGGCCTTGACGTAAGGGCAGTGGTTGCAGATGAACATGACCAGCGTCCCGTTGTCGCCGGCCACGCCGGCCAGGCTGTAGGTGCCGTCGTCAATGCCCTGGAGCTCGAAGGCGGGGGCTTTCCAGCCGAAATCGCAAATAGGGGTGTGTACTGCCATGGTCTGTCCTCGTTTCACGAATTCGCATTGTCGCCGGGGCGCTGTTTACCACCTCGCGGGCGGCCGCGAAACGCCAAAATCGCGCGGCCGCTGCGGGCGGCGCCTTAACCGCTCCTTAACCTTGGATCGGCAATATCGATCGGGTACCGTCAGGTGTCCCGGCTCAAGGCCGGGCCTGGCGGTCCGGGAGACCCGCTGATGCGCTCTATCGCCGTCATCGCCTGCATTGTCCTGCTGTCCGGTTGCGAACTCGCCGCCGGCGTCGAATCGGTGACTTTGATGGCGTCCGAGAAGACCTTGAGCGACCACATCATCTCCTTGAGCAGCGGCAAGGACTGCTCGTGGGTACGGCGCGAGAAGGGGCTGCACTACTGCAAGGAAGACGAGCCGCTGATCCGTCCCAACATCTATTGCTACAACACGCTGGGCCGCGTCACCTGCTACGACCGGCCGGACCCTTATGGCGGCGGCCAGCAAAAGGTCGGCGACAACGAACACAACATGGCCAAGTGACGGGGCGGCCACGGGATATCTCCCCGAAAGCCCCGGTTCTCCCTCCGCCAAGCCATTTCAATCTGTTTTCACCGAGCGCAAGCGGGTAAACAATCGACCATGCGCGTGCTCTTCCTATTGCTGATCGTCGCCATCCTCGGCGTCTCGGGATTTGCCGCCCATGTGTTCTTCGGCGGTATCGACCAACGCGACCTCGAGCTGGAACTGGCCGCCTACCAGAGCCGCATCGAGGCGCTGTTGCCGGCGGCCGAGAAAGGCGACGTCGAGGCGCAGTACGCGGTTGCCGAGCTCTACCGCTACGGCAGAGCGCACACCCAAGACCTGGCGGCGGCCAGGAAATGGTACGAGAAGGCGGCCGGCCAGGGGCACGTGGACGCCCAGTTCAAGCTGGGCGAGATCTACGAGCACGGCCTGGGCACCAGACAGGATCACGCGCGGGCAGCGGAGTGGTACGCGCTGGCCGCGCGTCTCGGGCGCCATGTCGAGGCCGAGTTCGCGCTCGGCAATCTCTATTTTCACGGTCGCGGCGTTGCCCACGACTACGGACAGGCCATCGACCGGTACCGCCGGGCGGCCCGTCGCGGGCATCCTGTGGCGCAGCACATTTTCGCCAGAATGCTGGACCAGGGATGGGGCATCGATCGCGATCCGATCGAGGCCTACAAATGGTACACGCTGGCGCTTCGCGATGCCGGCCGCATCGAGGCCTACGACCCGGAACTCGACACTGCGACGGCGCGCCAGCGCCTGGCCGAGGAGATGAACCGCGACCAGATCGAGAGCGCCGAACGCGCCGCCGAGTCCTGGAAACCGGTCCGCTAGAGCAATATCCGATTAGCTTGAACCAATCAGGCTCAAGCCAATCGGATTTACTTGCTCCATTTTCCATTGAATTAGAGCGGTGTAATCCGATCGGATGGAACCGTTCACTGATTCCAACCGATCGGAAGCCGCTCTAGGATTCACTCTATTGACCCGGCCGGGCGCTTGGCGCACGATCCGCCGGGGTCTGCACCGACCCGTTGGCAGGGTAACAAAACACCATGAAACCACGTTTTCTGGTCATCGACGGATACACCAAGGCGGCCCGCGACGAACTCGAAGCGGGCGGCGCCACGTTGGCTTGCGAGCAGTACCGGAAGATGCTGGAACAGGCCTGTCCCGGGGCCGAATGCGACATCCTGTTTCCGAGCGACCCCGGCGCCCGGCTGCCCGAGGGTGCCGAGCTGTCGAAGTACGACGGCATCGCCTGGACCGGGTGCAGCCTGACCGTTTTCGACGATACGGCCGAGGTGGCCGGCCAAATCGAATTGGCCCGGGCCGGCTTCGAGGCCGGCGTGCCGAGTTTCGGCAGTTGCTGGGCGGCGCAGATCGCCGTCGTCGCCGCCGGCGGCACTTGCCGGCCCAACCCGAACGGCCGCGAGATGGGCGTCGCCCGCAAGATCCAACTGACCCCGGAAGGGCGCGGCCACCCGATGTACGAAGGCAAAGCCGGCGTTTTCGACGCCTTCATCAGCCACGTCGACGAGATCACCCACCTGCCGCCCGGCGCGGTGTCGCTGGCCGGCAACGCGTTCACCCGGGTGCAGGCGGTTTCCGTCGTATACCGGGGCGGCGCCTTCTGGGGATTGCAGTATCACCCCGAATACGACCTGCATGAAATGGCGCGCCTGACCTGGTGCCGGATCGACAAGCTCAAGGAGCTCAACTTCTTCCAGGACCGCGAGGCCGGCGAAGCCTACGTCGAACTGCTGGAGACCTTGCACCGCAACCAGGACCGCGCCGACCTGGCGTGGCGGCTCGGCATCGACGAGGACGTCATGAGCGAGGACGTGCGCCGCGTCGAGGTCCGCAACTGGATCGACCGCCTGGTCATCCCGACCATGATTTCGAAGGGAAGGGCCGCGGCATGAATGCGCCGCGCCTGCTGATCGCCGAGGGCAACGACAAGAAGCGTTGCGAATATACGGCCGGGTTCGGCCTCGTCACCAGCAGCGAACGCTACCGGATGGCGTTGAGCGCGGTTTGCCCGGAAGCCGAAATCGATATCGTGTTCGCCGCCGACCCCGACGGCGCGTTGCCGAGCGGCGCCGATCTCGCCGTCTACGACGGCGTCGTCATCGGCGGCTCCAGCCTCAATATCCCCGGCGGCGGGGAGGACCCCCGCGTCGCCCGTCAGATCGAGTTCGCCAAGGCCGTGTTCGAGGCCGGCGTGCCGTTCCTGGGCAGTTGCTGGGGGCTGCAGCTGGCCGCCGTCGCCAGCGGCGGCAACGTGGCGTCGTGCCGGGAGGGGCGCGAGCTCGGCATCGCCCGCAAGATCGCCCTGACCCCGGAGGGGCGGGGAGCCCTGTTCTTCGAAGGCAAGGCCAGCGTCTTCGATTCGCCGGCCATCCACTACGACGAAGTGACGCACCTGCCGGCCGGTGGCGTGGTGCTGGCTTCCAACACCCACAGCGCCGTCCAGGCTGCCACCATCACCCACAACGGCGGCGTCTTCTGGGGATTGCAGTACCACCCCGAATTCGACCTCAGCCACATGGCCGGCCTGATCCGGGCTTACGTCAACGAATTGGTCGAGGACGGCTTCTTCGAGAACTCGGAGGCGGCCGGCGAGCACGCCATGCAGATGGAGGTCCTGCATCAGGACCCGACGCGCGAGGACCTGGCCTGGCTGCTCGGGGTCGACGAGGACGTGTTGGACGAACGCATCCGCTATCGCGAGTTCGCCAACTGGATCGAGCGACTGGTCAAACCGCGGATGGCGGACCGGGCCTGAGCGCGTCTCCCTTGACACACCATCGAACGCAACCAAGCAGCGGTTCCGATGGATCGGGCGCGATCCGCCCTAGATCGGATCACGTTTTGTCGGAAACACGAGGTGT
>CAYFMP010000015.1:0-3572 GCA_964344215.1 uncultured Thalassospiraceae bacterium
ATGATCTACGTCTGTGCCGCCATCATCAATTCAAGATGATTCTCAACAGACCCTAAAGCACTATCCGATTGGAACGAACCATTCAGGTTCGACCCAATCGGATTGACTTGCTCTATCTTTCAACGAGTTGGAGCGGTGTAATCCGATCGGTTGCAACCGTTAATCGATTCCGATCGAACGGAAGCCGCTCCAGGGCGCTGCTTTTTGTCGGGAGGCCGAAGCCTCTACCAGAGTTCGACCTTCTCGCCGCGCGCCTGCATCTCCTCGGCCAGGGCCTGCAGCCAGCGCTGGAAGTTGGGTTGCGTCTTGTAGCCTTCCTCGTAGACGTAGCGGAACGAGTTGAGGAAATGGAACGGCTTCCAGTAGCCGAGCAATCGCCACACCTCGATATCGTGGCCCGGCTTCTTGTTGCCGGCGGGCAGGGTCTTAGGGAAGAACTGCAGGGTCGGCGTGAACTGCACCCGGTACTTGCGGCCCAGTTTCTTCTCCGTCGTCACCTCGCCGTCGACGTCGGTGACCTCCTTGTCGCCCCACAGGTTGAGCTGGACGACGAAGAAATGCTTGGTGATGTAGTCGACGATCTCGGCGTTGCGCAGGTTGACCAGATGCGTCTCGCGGCAATACGGACAGCCCTTCTGTTCCCAGAAGACGACTAGCTGCTTGCCCTCGGCCGCCGCCTCCTCCATGTCCTCCTTGAGGTCGAGAAAGGTGTTCTTGAACCACGGCTGGACGTGCAGGCCCTCTTCGTTGGGCTCCACTTCCGGCAGCGTCAGCTTGATCTCGGCGCCGGCCGGGCCGCCCCAACCGGCGACGCCGAGGATGAGCGCAAGAACGCCGATGAGTTTTCCGATTTGCATGAATCCTCTCCCAAATATCGGGCCGTTCGGCCGACCCTTGAGCGTTTCGGGGCTGTTTGCGAATTCCCCAGAATGTAATGGCTCGACCGTAATTCTTCAACCGGAGCCTCGTTTCCCGGCTGTTTGACGGCCGTCACAATCGCGTTATGAGGCGCGCTTCGAGCGCACGAACCCAACGAACCGTCCAGCCCAGCGGTTGGCCGCGACGTCGCGCTGATGGGCGAAGGTCGCCACCAGGTTGCCGGTGACAAGGCCGTCGCGCTTGCCGTCGATGCCGTGGCCGCGCTTGACCTCATAGGCGAAGGCGGCGTCGGGCGGCAGGTTGTCCAACGAAGCGTAGTGGAACTCGTGGACCGGGATGTCGGCGTCGCCGCCCGGCCACGGCCCGGTCCCGGTCTCGGCGAGGACCACGTAGCCGCGGCCGACCGGGCGCTCGTGCATGACCGCGTTGGCGGGAACGAAGCCGACCATCTCGTGGGTCTGGCCGCGCCAGGTGAGGTCGCGGGCCAGGTAGATGAGGCCGCCGCACTCGGCGTAGGCCGGCATCCCGTCCTCCAGCGCGGATCTGATATCGGCCCGGAGCGCCGTGTTGGCGGCCAGCGCCGCGGCTTGGGTCTCCGGGAAGCCGCCGCCGATAAACAGGCCGTCGGCCTCGGGCAGGCGGGAATCGCTCAGCGAATCGAAAAACCTGAGCTCGGCGCCGGCCCGCGTCAACGCTTCCAGGTCGTCCGGATAGTAGAACCCGAAGGCGGCGTCGCGGGCGACGGCGATGCTGACGTCCGTCGCGCCCGTGGTCGCGGGCGGTCCGGCCGCGTCCGGCCATTCGGGGCCGGCGACGCAGGCCAGCGCGCCTAGCCGCTCGATATCGATGCCGGCCTCGACGACGTCGGCCATGGCGTCGATCAAGGCCCGCGCCTCGGTCGTCTCGTTGGCCGGGACTAGGCCCAGGTGGCGCTCGGCGATCTCCATCTCCGGGTGGCGGCCGAGGACGCCGAGGACCGGTACGTCGGTATAGCGTTCGATCGCCGCCCTGAGCTTGCTTTCGTGGCGCGGCCCGCCGACCTGGTTGAGGATCAGGCCGGCGATCGTGATATCCGGGCCGAACGACCGGTAACCCTGGATCAGCGGCGCGATGCCGCGCGTCATGCCGCGGGTATCGGCGACCAGCACCACCGGCGCCCCCAACAGGACGGCCAGCGCCGCGTTGCTGTCGCCGCCCTCGACGTCGACGCCGTCGTAGAGGCCCTTGTTGCCCTCGATCAGCGACAAATCGGCGTTGGCGGCGTACGCCGCGAAAGCGGCGACGATCTCGTCCTCGCCCATGCAGTGGAAATCGAGGTTGCGGCACGGCCGGCCGGCCGCCTGGCTGAGCCACAGGGGGTCGATGTAGTCGGGACCCTTCTTGAAGGTCTGCACGGCGACGCCGCGTTTGGCGAGAGCGGCGGCCAGTCCGGTCGTCACCGTCGTCTTGCCCGACGATTTGTGCATGGCGGAGACGAACAGGCGGTTCATGAGTGTCGCCGCTCCTAAACGGTCAACCCGGCGCCATCCGGTCGCGGTTGCGGGCTTCCCACATCTGTTCGGCGAGCTGTTGCGCTTCGTCGATGGAAGCGGCCCGGTCCAGCAGCTTCAAGGCGATGGCGGCCGTGCCGGTGACGGCGGCGGTGGCGTAGGCGTCGCGTTCGTCACCGCGCCACACGGTCTTGAGGCGGCCTAAGTTCATTTCCTCGTCGTGCTTGATGTCCTCGTTGGGCAGCAATGCCGGCCACTCCTCCTCGACCTTTTCGCCGTCCTTCAGGCCCTCGACCAGGATCGGCTTGCCGGGCCGGCGCTCGGCCTCGCCGCCCTCACCCTTGAAGACCGCTATGTTGGGTTGGCCGAGCAGTGCCGCGGTGTCGCGATGCACATCGCGGTAGTTGGGGTGGAACACGGTCTGCATCTCGCATGGCGCTGAGAACGGGTTGATCATGCGGGCGAACGTGTTGACCGGCGAGCGCAAGCCGAGCACCGGTTTGAGCTCGATGATTTCCTGCAAGCGCGGACACAAGACGGCCAACGGCAGGTAGGCGAAGTTGGTGGCTCTGATTTGCTCGGCGGCCTCGGCCAGCGACCCGGCGGCGGCGATGCCGAGGAAGGCGAGCGCCTCGCTCGAATAGATTCGCCCCGGCGTGTGTCCTTCCGTGCCCTGCATGCAGATGCGCACCCCGTTGGCGGCCAGCAGCAGGGCCGAGAGCAAGAACCACGGCAACTGGCGCTTCTTGCCGGAATAGGTGGCCCAATCGAGGTCGACTTCGGGTGGGTCGTCGGGCAGTCGCAAGCGGTCGCGCACCGCACGGACGAAGCCTTCGCCTTCCTCCGGCGCCTCGGTGCGGACCCGGAGCACGCACAGAAGTGCACCCAGCTGCAGAGGCTCGACTTCGCTGTCCAGGATCATGCAGGCGGCTTGGTACATCTCGTCCGTCGTCAGCGGCCTCGACAGGTTCGGCCCCCGGCCGATGATCCGGACGTATTGGGCGAACGGGTGTTCTTCGGCCATTAGACGCCGTGGTGCGGATCGGTGTCCGGGTCCGCCAGGCTGACCGGCAGGAAACGCAGCGCGCGGACCCCGACCATGACGATGAGGCCGGCCATCGCCACCCCGCCGAACCCAAGTACGACCTCGGGCAGGCTCGGCGCGTAGGGGTTGACGACGCCGTCGAAGAAGCTGCTCGAAAC
>CAYFMP010000015.1:3582-14318 GCA_964344215.1 uncultured Thalassospiraceae bacterium
GGTCACCTCCCAGCCCGGGAACAGCACCAGCGGATAGGCCTGGCCGCCGCTGATGATGACGTAGACCTGGGCGAGGCCGCCGATGATGACCAGAACGGAGGCGAGGCCGATGCGGTTTCGTGTCATCGCCGCGCCCCGCTGCAAAAGCAGCGCCAACGGCGCCAGACCGCCGACGCCGACCTGTACGACCCAGAACAGCGCCGTATAGACGCCGCCGTCCAACAGGATGAAGCGCTCGACACCGACGTGCTCGGCCGCGTACAGGTTGGTCAGGTGTTGGACGGCGACGAAATAAAGAACGGCGGCGACGAACAGGACCAAGAGACGGGCCAAGCGCCGCACCAGGAAATCGCCGAGCGGCCGCTCGTCAAGGCCGTTCAGCCCCAGCAACACGAGGATGAACGCGGCCAGTCCGAACGAGAACGACATGGCGATGAACAGCGGCGCCATGACGGCGGCATCATAGGCCTGGCGGGCGACCAAAAAGCCGAAAATGAGGCCGGTGCCGGTGGTCAAACCGAGCCGCCACAAGAAGGCGAACACCCCCATCGCCTTCGAATAAGGCGTCATGCGGCGTTCCATCATGGTCCACAAGTAGACGGCGGTGATCGCCATGAAGCCGGTATAGAGAAAGATGTTCCAGGCGAAGATCGACTTGAAATTGTAAGTGGTCATAGCGACGAAAAGGCGCTCGGGACGGCCCAAATCGAGGACCAGCACGGCCAGCCCGCCGGCCAGCAGCGCCAGCGCCAATAACCCGGACAGGCGCGCCAACGGCTTGAACGGCGTTCGTCCGAACACCGAAGCCATGGAAGCGACGTTCAAGGCGCCCGACGCGGCGACGATCAGGAAGACGGCGAACACGTGCGGCGTCCCCCACACCACCTGATTGGTCATGCCGGTCACCCAGTGGCCGTTGTGTTCCATATACCAGGAAGCCAACACGCCGGCGCCGGCGACGGCGCCAAGCACCGCCAGCAGGCCCCAGTAGACCGCCTGGTTGGCGCCGAATTCGCTGTAGACGGGCGCTCGCATGTTCACAAACCCCTGTAGCGGACGCCGGGATCGGTGCCGAGGTCGGCGCGGATCTGGGCCGACGGATACTCGGCCAGACGCTTCGACAGCGTGCTTTCCGGGTCGTTCAAGTCGCCGAACAGCAGCGCGCCACCGGCCGCGTCGTTGCAGGCCTCGACGCAGGCCGGCTGGCGGCCGTCATCGACCCTGTGGACGCAGAACGTGCAGCTCTCGACCGTACCCTTGCCGCGCGGCGCGTACGGCTTCTGATCGCTCAGCGTCTCGTGGATGAACGAGCGCGCCTTGTACGGGCAGGCCAGCATGCAGTAGCGGCAGCCGATGCAGGTGTGCTTGTCGACCAGGACGATGCCGTCGCGGCGCTTGAACGAGGCCCCGGTCGGGCAAACGTCGACGCACGGCGGCTCGGCGCAGTGCTGGCACATCACGGGCAGGATCTTGGCGTTGCCGGTCTTCGGGTCCTTGACGGTGACCTGGCGGATCCACTGGGCGTCGGTGGCCGGGCGGCCGTGGCCTTCGAGGCCGTTCTCCGTGTTGCAGGCGTCGACGCAGGCCGTGCAGCCGTCGGCGCACTTGGACGCATCGACCAGCATGCCCCAGCGCACCTTGGCGGACACCGGCTGATCGGGTGCGCGGGCCTCGGCGATGCCGAAAAGGGTGACGCCGGGCGCGACGGCGACGCCGGCGGCGAGCGCGGCGGCGGAGCCCAGGAACCTGCGGCGGCTGGCGGGGTCTCGGTTCATCGCTCCGTGAACTCCGTGATCCGGAATGGCCGGCGCGGATCGGCTGGCCTCAGCACCTGTTTCATGGAATCGGGCTTCGAGGCGTGGCACTCGAAACAGTCGATGCTGACCGCCGTGTAATCGTGGCACTGACGGCAGAAGTTCTTCGGGTTGTCGTAGCCGACCGGCTTGCCGTCGGCTCCGGCCACGGCGTGGCAGGCGACGCACTCCTTGAGGCTGAACCGCTTGGTGCGGATGCCGTCCTGCATGGTCTGGTCGCGCTTGTGCAGGAGCAGGTTCATGTGGTCGCGGCGCATCACCTCGGTCGGGGCGACGCACTGCTCGCCCTGGCCTTTCGGCGGCCTCGGCACCGGAAAGCCGTCGTCGGCCGCTTGCGCCTCCAGACCGGCGGCCAAGCCGAGAACGAGGGCGAGAACCGCCAGCGGTATGCGCACCTTCGAGGTCATCGCGTCAGCCGTCTCCCAATCCCATCTGGATGTAGCCCGACGGGCAGACGTCGGCGCAGATGTAGCAGCCGACGCACTTGGTGTAGTCGGTATCGACGTAGCGGCCGATCGTCTTCCTGTCCTTCTTGACCCGGAAGATGGCGTCCTGCGGGCAGTAGATGACGCAACTGTCGCACTCGAAACACATGCCGCAGCTCATACAGCGTTCGGCCTCGTCGATGGCGTCCTGCTCTTCGAGGCTGGAGAACCGTTCGTCGAAATTTCCGAGCACTTCTTTCGCCGTGATCTTGGTCTCGGCGCGCCGGCGCATGGGGTCGAACGGGAAGTGGCCGAGGAACAGGTTGTCGTGCGGAATGATCTCGGCCCGCGAGCGATCCTCGTAGTTGTGGACGGCGAACTCGCCGCTGTCGGTGCCGCGCACCGGCGCGTGTTCGTACTCGGCCAGGTCGAGCGAGTGGGATTTCAACTCCTTGAGCAGGTTGAAGTGATGGACGTCGACCTTCGGCCGGTCGGCCGGGTTGTCGCCCTGCAGGTAGCGGTCGATGCCCTCGACGGCGATCGAGGCGTGGCCGATGGCGGTGGTCAGCAGGTGCGGCTTGATGACGTCGCCGCCGACGAAGTGACCGGGCTTGTCCTTGACCTGGTAGTGGGCGTCCGAATCCATCAGCCCCCAGCCGTTGTCGAACTCCTCGATGCCGGTAAAATCGCCGGACTGGCCGGTGGCGCCGACGATCAGCGAGCAATCGATGTCGAATTCCTCGCCCTCCTTGACGACCATCTCGCCCGTCGACCAGTCGACCGGCACCACGCGCAGCGCCTTGGCGCGGCCGTCGTCGCCGAGGATGACCTCGACCGGCGCCAGGCTCTCGTGGATTTCGACGCCCTCGGCGATGCAGGCGTCGAGTTCGTGCTGGGTGGCCGGCGCCCTGTCGATGGGACGGCGGTAGACCACCCACACTTCGGCGCCCTGACGCCTGGCCGCCTCGGCGACGTCGTGGACGGTATGGCCGAGGATAACGTTGTCCGGGCGGTCCTTTTCCGAGACGTGCTCGATATGGCCGATGCGGCGGGCGACGGCGGCCACGTCCATGGCGGTGTCGCCGGCGCCGACGACCAGGACGCGGCCGTCCAGGTGTTGCAACCGGCCCTCGTTGAAGGCGCGCAGGAACGACATGCCGTCGACGCAGTTGGTGGTGTCGGCGCCGGGGATCGGCAGCGGCTTGCCGGTCTGGGCGCCGATCGCCCAGAAAACGGCGTCGAAGTCCTTCTCCAGTTCCTCGACCGAAACATCGGAGCCGACCCGGGTTGAGAGCCGGGTCTCGACGCCCATGTCGAGGATGCGCTGGATCTCGCCGTCGAGCACGTCTCTCGGCGTGCGGTAGCTGGGAATGCCGAACCGCATCATGCCGCCGAGCGACGGGTATTCGTCGAAAACGGTGCAGGCGTGGCCGCGGAGGCGCAGGAAATAAGCCGCCGTCAGCCCGGCGACGCCTCCGCCGACGATGGCCACCTTCTTGCCGGTGTCGGGGCCGGGCTCGGCCAGCTTCATGCCTTCCTTCAGCGCCCAGTCTCCGACGTACTGCTCGACCGCGTTGATGCCGACATGCTCCTCGACCTCGTTGCGGTTGCAGCCGTCCTGGCACGGCGCCGGGCACACCCGGCCCATCGCCGACGGGAACGGGTTGGCCGAGACCATGCGCTCGAAAGCGTATTGCTGCCACGGCGTCTCCTCGTCGACCGGTTTGTCCATGCCGCGGGAGATGGTCAGCCAACCGCGCACGTCGTGGCCCGAGGGGCAACTGCCCTGGCACGGCGGTGTCCGGTGGACGTAGGTCGGGCATTTGCCCGACTCGCCGGAGACGACGTGATGTTCCGTCCACTCCAGAGGCTCCGTATCGCCGTCCTGGAAGCGCCGGTAGGTGAGTTCAGTATCACTCATTCTCTTGGTTCCCTGCCTCTTTATTCCGTTTCCCTGTGTCTCTTCCCCGGGGTCAATCTATCGTTTGCGAATATATCATTTCGCGCCCATACGGCCAGTACCGCGATCTCCACCGTCGCCCTCGGCGCGCCGCCTCATTCGCCGAGTCCCATCTGGATGTAGCCGGTCGGACACACGTCCTGGCAGATATGGCAGCCGATGCATTTGGTGTAATCGGTATCGACGTAGCGGCCGACCGCGCGCTTGTCCTTCTTGACCCGGAAGATGGCGTCTTGCGGGCAGAACACCACGCAGTTATCGCACTCGAAGCACATCCCGCAGCTCATGCAGCGCCCGCCCTCGGCGATCGCCTGCTCTTCGTCGAGGTTGCGGATGCGCTCCTCGAAGTTGCCGAGCACCTCGGTGGCGTCGATGTGGCGTTCGTGGCGCCGGTTGCGGGCCTCGTAGCCGAAATGACCGAGGAACAGATCGCCGTGCGGAATGATCTGGCTGGCGGCGCGGTCCTCGTAGTTGTGGATGGCGAATTCGGAAGCCGACGTGCCGCGGGTCGGCGTATGGTCGTATTCCTCCGGATCCAAGTGGCGCTGGTGCAGCTCGGCCAGCAGGTTGAAGTGATGGACGTCGACCTTGGGCCGCTTGTCGGTCTCGGTGCCGGAGAGATAGCGGTGGATGCCCTCGGCGACGATCGAGCCGTGGCCGATGGCGGTGGTCAGCAGGTGGGGGCGGACGATGTCGCCGCCGGCGAAGTGGCCGGGCCGGTCCTTGACCTTGTAGGTGGGCTCGATGTCGATGAAACCGTTGCCGTTGTCGAGCTCCTCGACGCCGGCCAGGTCGCCCATCTGGCCGATTGCCGAAACGATCAGGTCGCAGGCGATCTCGAACTCGGTGCCTTCGGTCGGCACCGGCGTCATGCCGTCCATCGTGCATTCGCACATCCTGAGCGCCACCGCCCGGCCGTCGTCGCCGGTGACGACTTCCAGGGGCATGACGCCGCCACGCAACTCGACGCCCTCGCGCTCGGCGTCGTCGCGCTCGCGTTCGGCCGCCGTCATCTCGGCGATCGGGAACAGCGACGTCAGCGTCGCGTTGACGCCCTCGCGGACCACGGTGCCGGCGACGTCGTGCGCCGTGTAGCCGAGCACCACGTTCTCTGGACGGTCGCTCTCGTTGACGGTCTCGATGTGGCCCAGGCGCCTGGCCACCGAGGCGACGTCGATCGAGGTGTCGCCGCCGCCGACCACGACGACGCGCTCGGAGACGGCCTGCAGGGCGCCCTTGTTGAAGGCATCCAGGAAGGCGACGCCGGAGATGCAGTTGGGCGCGTCCGACCCCGGAACCGGCAGCGGCCGGCCGGTCTGGGCGCCGATCGCCCAGAAGACGGCGTCGAAGTCGGAATCCAGCTGCTCGATGCCGACGTCGTCTCCGATCCGGGTTTGCAGTCTGACCTCGACGCCCATGTCGACGATACGGCCGATTTCCGCATCCAGCATGTTCCTCGGCGTGCGGTAACCGGGAATGCCGTAGCGCATCATGCCGCCGAGCTCGGACTGCGATTCGAAGATGGTGACGGCATGGCCCAGGCGGCGCAGGTGGAAGGCGGCCGCCAGCCCGGCCGGGCCGCCGCCGACGATGGCGACCTTGTGGCCGGTGTCGGGACCGGGTTCGGCCAGCGCCAGCCCCTGGTTGATGGCCCAGTCGCCGACGTATTGCTCGACGGCGTTGATACCGACGTAATCGTCGACCTCGTTGCGGTTGCAGCCGTCCTCGCACGGCGCCGGGCAGACCCGGCCCATGGTGGCCGGGAACGGGTTGGCGTCGGCCATGCGCTCGAACGCGTATTGCTGCCACGACATGCCGTCGACCGGCGGCTTCTCCATGCCGCGGGCGATCGCCAGCCAGCCGCGGATGTCGTGGCCCGACGGGCAACTGCCCTGGCACGGCGGCGTGCGGTGCACGTAGGTCGGGCATTTGTGGGAATGGCCGGCGGTCAGGATCTTCTCGGTCCACGGCCTCGGCACATCGTCGCCGTCCTTGAACTTGCGGTGGGTGAGCAGGGTGCTGTCCGACATTTCGCTCATCTGGGGGGTCCTTCCGTCCGCTCGGGGCCGTCAATCGGCCTCGTCCTCGCTGCTGTCCGTATCGGTCCCCCCGATATCCGCAGTGCCCTTTTGCGGGCTTTCCGCGTCGGATGTTTCGTCGTCTTCGTGGTCCGGCCCGCCGGTCTCCTCGGGCGCGCCGGGACCCATCGTGGCGCCGTCCAGGATCAGCGCGGTGCCGACCAGCTGATGGACGCTGACGATGGAATCCATCCCGATGCCGTAATACGGCATGACCTTGGAGAACTGGCTCTTGCAGATGGCGCAGATGGCGGCCATGTGGGTGACGCCGTCGTTGTCGATGACCTGCTTCAGGGCCTCCATGCGCGGCTTGGCGCCTTTGACCCGAAGTTCCGTCAGGTCGTCGGTCAGCAGGCCGCCGCCGCCGCCGCAGCAGTACGTGCTGTCGCCGATACTGTCGGCGGCCATGTCGACGAAGTTGTTGCAGCACGCCTTGATGACCTCGCGCGGGTACTTGAACTGGCCGCCCGGTTCGGGGCCCATGCGCGAGGCGCGGGCGACGTTGCACGAATCGTGAAAGGTGATGGTCATGTCGTCGTTGTAGGACTTGTCGAACTTCAAGACGCCCTTCTGAATGAGGTCGTAGGTGAACTCCATGATGTGCATCGGCGAGGGGTATTCGGGGTCGAGGAAATCGAACGGTCCGGCCAGCGTGTTCCAGAAGTTGTAGGCGACGCGCCAGGCGTGGCCGCACTCGCCGACGACGATGCGCTTGACCCCCAGATCCTCGGCCGCCTTGCGGATGCGTTCGGCGACCTCCTGCATCTGCTGATAGGAGCCGATGAACATGGCGAAATTGGCTGCCTCGGAGGCGTACGAACTGATGGTCCAGCTGGCGCCGGCCTGGTGGAACACCTTGGCGTAGCCGATCAGCCCGTCGACGTGCGGTTCGGCGAAGAAATCGGCGCTCGGGGTGACCAGCAGGATATCGGCGCCTTCCTCGTCCAAGGGCAGGCGCACGGGCACCCCGGTCTCGTCCTCGATGTCCTCCTCGAGGCCTTCCAGGGTGTCGGCCAGGGCCGGTTCCGGGAGGCCCAGGTTGTTGCCGATCGTGTGGACCTTGCCGATGATCTCGTTGCAGTACTTCTGACCCTTGCCGATGCTGTCCATGATCTCGCGCGCCGCCATCGATATCTCGGCGGTGTCGATGCCGTAGGGGCAGTAGACGGAGCACCGCCGGCATTGCGAGCACTGGTGGAAATAGGTGTACCAGTCGTCGAGCACCTTTTCGGTCAAGTCCTCGGCGCCGACCAGCCACGGCACCCATTTGCCGGCCAGGGTGAAGTGGCGGCGGTAGACCTTGCGCAGCAGGTCCTGACGGGCCACCGGCATGTTCTTCGGATCGCCGGTGCCGAGGAAGTAGTGGCATTTGTCGGTACACGCCCCGCACTTGACGCAACTATCGAGATAGACCTGCAGACTGCGGTACTTGGTCAGCAGGTCGCCCATCTTGTCGATGGCCTTGTCATGCCAGCCGTCGACCAGTTCGCCGGGGTAGCCCAAGGCCTCCTGGTGCTCGGGGGCGGCGACGAACGGCGCCGAGTGGGCCATGGCGCCTTCGACGATGGGCGGCGATTCGGTGAATTCCGCCAGTTCGGGGACGTCGAAATCGTCGGCCACGGCGGCGCCTCCTAGCCTGACGCCCGTTCGCCGGCGCCGGCCTTCAAATCGGCCGCCCAGGCGGCGATATGGCGTTTTTCACGGGGGTTGTCGATTTGGTTGCGGGTCGGGCTGAAGAAGACGCCGGGCGCGTGAAGCAGCTTCGAGAACGGGAACACGACCATCAACACGATGACCAGTCCGAGATGGGCCAACAGCACCGGATCGGCCGGCAGCGGCTGCCAGTCGAACCGCATCAGGCCCAGCATGAAGGCCTTGAGGGCGACGATATCGGTGCGCGCCACGTAACGCATGAGGAGTCCGCTCAAGCCGATGCCGGCGATCAGCGCCAGCATCAGGTGGTCGGAGGGGTTGGTGACGTAGCGCACCCGCTCGACGGCAAACCGCCGAAACCACAGGCCGGCGAGGCCGGCGACGAGGGCGAACCCGGCGTAGGTGCCGAGCAGCTGCACCCACAGGTTATCGACCCAGAACCAGACCGGTTCGGTGAAATAACGAAGATGCCGGACCACGACCAGGGCGAGGGCGGCGTGGAACATCCAGCCGAACAGCCAGATCCACTTGTTGGCGCGGAACAGGCTGTGGAACAACACCACTTCGAGGACGAGCCGCCAGACCACGCCGCCGGCCGTGGTCGGGGCCGGCGTCGTCGCGATCTTCAAAGGCGCGGGTGTGACGGCGTACTGTCTGATCTTGTAGGCCAGGCCGCCGACCAGGACGGCGGCGGCGAGGTAGAACAGAATGGCGTATACCGCGGTTAGCATGCCCCTTCCGCCCCGGCTGCGCCGGGGTGGCTCCTGCCCGAAACGGGCCTAAGAGTACGTGGCGGCCGCTTAGACGCAGCCGGTCGGCTTCGGCAGGCCGGCGATTTTGCAGGCCTGTTTGGCGGGACCGTAGGGGAACAGTTCGTAGAGGTACTTGCTGTTGCCCTTGTCCGGACCCAGCGACTTCTTGACCGCCTTGGTCAGAACCCGGACGGCCGGCGCAATCTGGTATTCCTCGTAGTAATTGCGCAGGAAGTTGACGACTTCCCAGTGGTCGTCAGTCATGTCGATGTTTTCGTCCTGGGCGATGAGGTCGGCTAGTTCCTTGCTCCAGACGCTGATGTCGGTGATGTAGCCCTCTTCATCGGCCGGGACGATCTGGCCGTTCAGGTTGTACTCCATGGGTGTTGTCCTCCGTCTCTAGAATAATCTTCCAAAAAAAAGTGTCGTCTCAGAGCCACGCCTGGCTGGCGTCGTGCTCCGCCGCCAGATCGACAAATCCGGCGTAGTCGACGACCGTGATGCCGTCGACCAGCGGTTTCCCGCTTAATCCCCGGGCGTCGAGGTCGGGGCCGAGGGCGTAGAACGCGAAATCGTCCATACGCCCCGAGATCTCGTCGCTGAACGCGGTTCCGGACAACGCCGCCAGAACGCCGTCCTCGATCAACAGGACGGCGCTGCCTTTGGCTGCCAGCCTCAGGCAGGCTGCCAGCGAGTTCTTCTCGAACGGCGATTTGTTCACCGTATGCAAGACTTTGCGATTGTCGCTCATCCCGAAAGCACCACTTCCTGTTCGTTCATCAATGCCGACATCTCCTCGGTGTCAAGCACCTCGACGTCGACCACGAAGTCGTCCGCGGTTAGGCCGCGGGCCTCTATCGAGTCCTTGTCGACGACGATGCGCCACTCCATGTCCATGTCCGGGTCCTCGTCGGCGTCTTCCTTCTCCATCTCGACGGCGCCGTAGGTCGGCGAGAAGTTCTTCATGCCGAGCGCCTTGGTGTCGTGACCCTTGACGATCTGATAGACGCCGTCGTCGATGAAGGCGATCACCGCGTGCTGTTCGAAGGCGGCCGAAATGAGGATCATTTCGAGAACCTCCAGTGCATAGATCGTACCATAAGGTGCCTTACGGTTGACGAACATGAACCTCTTCATGACGCCTTCGATGTCGAAGTTGATTTCGGCTTGATCCATGGAAAATTAGTCCCCGAATACGACCGTGCGGTCGGCTGCCATCCCCAGCTCGATGAGTTGACCGAGGCCGGAGATGCGAAATCCCTCGGCCAGAATGTCGTCCTTGATGCCGCGCCGCAAGGCGGCGGCGACGCAGACGACGAGATCGACGTTGTGTTCCTTGGCCAGATCGCCCCACAGCTCGACCAGGTTGCGGTCGTCGGACTGCGGTTCGGACAGCCTGTTGGCGTTATTGACGCCGTCGTAATAGAAGAACACCCGCAAGACCTGATGGCCCTTGTCGATGGCGGCCTTGGTGAAATGGTAGGCCGAATCGGAGGCCTGGTGGGTGAACGGGCCTTCGTTGACCAGTATTCCGAACTTCATGACGATCGCTCCGTGGTCTCGGTTTCGTCGGCCACTGGCCTAGAAGTGAATGTGGGTCGAGGCGTTGAGTGCTTCGCGGCCACCACGGTAGTCGTCGATATGGTGCTTGGTGAACGCCATGTCGGTCATCTCGAAGAAGCGCGGCCAGCCGATGCGGTCGATCCATTCGCCGACCCGCTCCCAATCGCGGGCGTCTTCCTTGTAGGCGTAGAGAATCTTCTTGACGATCTCGGCGACCTCGGGCCAGCGCGGCGGATTGTTGGGCAGGCCGCGACCAGCTTGTGAAAGGTCGGCTTCGAACGCGCATTCGAGTGCTTGCCGCCGACCCAGATGGCCAGCTTGGTCGATTCGTCCGAGTTGATCTGCATCGGCGGGCACGGCGGATAGCAGGCGCCGCAGCAGATGCATTTCTTCTCGTCGACCTCGAGCGACGCCTTGCCGTTGACCATGGCCGGGCGGATCGCCGCCACCGGGCAGCGGGCGACGACGGCCGGGCGCTCGCAGACGTTGGC
>CAYFMP010000015.1:14404-59915 GCA_964344215.1 uncultured Thalassospiraceae bacterium
GTTGATCTGACAGCACGACGTGGTGATGCGCACCCGGTTCGGCATCTCCTCGTGGGTGAACTCGTCGAACAGTTCGTCCATCAGCGATTTGACGACGCCGGAAGCGTCGGTGCCCGGGATGTCGCAATGCAGCCAGCCCTGGGTGTGCGAGATCATCGACACCGAGTTGCCGGTGCCGCCGACCGGAAAGCCCTCCGCTTCCAGCTTGTCGATCAGCGGCTGCACCTTGTCCTCCGAGCTCAGCATGAACTCGATGTTGGAGCGCGTCGTGAAGCGGACGTGGCTTTCGGCGAACTCGTCGGCGATGTCGCACAGCTTGCGGATCGTGAAGACGTCCATCTGACGCTGGGTGCCGGCGCGCACGGTCCACACTTCGTCGCCGCCCTTGGCCACATGATGCAGGACGCCCGGACGCAGGCGGTCATGCCAATCCCAATTGCCGTAGTTCTTCTTCAGCACCGGATGCATCAAGGGAAACGGGTCCGGCACGCCTGTTTCGTCGGGACGACGGGGTTCGGTTTGTGTTTCGGTCATCGCAAGCTTTCCAGTCCTTCAAATCGTGCCGCCGAAAGGAGAGTTGGGCGGTCCCGGTAACGGCCGGGAGCCACCTCCACCCGGGGCGGAGTGTTGTATCGTCGCGGGCGCCTCCTACTCGGCAGCGGCTACCGCTCCTTCCGCTTCCCTGCGCTGGCGCCACTTGTCCGCTTCCTCGTCGAAGTCGTCGGTGCGGACGAAGGAATTGGTGCGCGGATGCGAGATCATGTTCGGGTCGACCTCGATTTCGAGAGCTTCGAGGAAGTTGGAAAGCCCGATGCGGTCGATGGTCTCGCCAATGCGTTCGTGCTCGAGCGCGTTCTCGGCGAAGAAGTCGATGACGCTCTCGGCCAACTCCTCGAGCTTCTCGAAGTCCTCGTCGGTGTCGAGCTTCATGAACGGGATGATGACGGTACCCATCAGGTCGCCGATCTTCAAAGAGCGCTTGCCGCCGATGAGAACGCTGATGCCGCGGTCGTCGCCCGGCGACAAGGCTTTGGTCATGACGTTGATGCAATGCATGCAGCGCACGCAGCTCGGGTTGTCGACGTCCAAGGTGTCGTCGTCGTTCAAAGACAACGCGTTGGTCGGGCAGCGGGCGATGACGTTGTCGATCATGTACTTGCGGCCGACCTTGTCGATGTAGGCCTTGACCTCGTCCTGCTTGACCTTCATGTCGTCGCGCCAGGTGCCGATGACCGCGAAATCGGAGCGGTGGATGGCGTTGACGCAGTCGTTCGGGCAGCCCGAGAACTTGAACTTGAACTTATACGGCAGAGCCGGGCGGTGCATCTCGTCGAGGAACGCGTTGATGACGGTGCGGTGGGCGCGGACCTCGTCGTAGCACGACTGCTCGCAGCGGGCGTGGCCGACGCAGCTCATCGAGGTGCGCAGCGCCGGGCCGGCGCCGCCGAGGTCGAGGCCGATCTCGTTGAGGTCGTCGAAGGCCTTTTGAACGTTCTCGGTCGAGCAGCCCTGGAACATGATGTCGCCGGACTGGCCGTGCAGCGCGATCAGGCCCGAGCCGTGCTCTTCCCAGATGTCGCACATCTTGCGGAGCAGGTCGGTGTCGTAGTGCATGCCGGCCGGCGGCTGCACGCGGAGCGTATGGAACTCGGAAGAGGCCGGGAACTTCTCGGCGACCTCGGAGAAGCGCGGAATGACGCCGCCGCCGTATCCGAAGACGCTGACCGTGCCGCCCTTCCAATACCCCCGTCGGGTCTCGTAGGAGTGCTCGAGCTGTCCCATCAGGTCGGTCATGATCTCGCCGTTGTTGTCGTCCTTCACCGCGAGCCGCTTCAAACCCTCGATGAAACTCGGCCAGGGGCCGTCCTCGAGCTGATCGAGCAAGGGAGTATCATGTTGTTTCCGGGCCATGGTTTTCCTCCATTCGCCTGCCGGGAGCCGTGATAGAGCCGGATTCCCCGTCTGTTATTCCCCGCGGAGATGTTCCCGCGTTTACCGTCGCGTCGCCATTGGGCCGCAATCGGCTGGACACATCATATTCGAAAAATATAGATTATCAAGTGCCGCGTGTCTATTGCATCTTACCCACAAAATTTTAGGGGATTTGGAATTGCCGAACCGGCCGATGACTCCTAGATTCCTGTCGAGAATGGAACCTTCGCCTCCGATCCCCGGCTCGCCCGCCGCCGCCCCGGCATCGGGTGGGGGGCCGTTCGACCTCGGCGACGAACCCGCCTATCGGGCGTGGCGGGACGCCAAGCTCGACGGCTATCCGCGCGTCATCGAAGACCTGACGGTGGAGATCGGCGACCCGGCCCGGCCCGGCGCCGAGCAGCTCGACACCATCGCGCAGGCCTGCGCCAAGGCCAACATGGCGGCCTACCGGGCGCCTGCCGACACCGACAAGGACGCCGCGGTGACGCTGGCCCGGTGTCTCGGTCTCGAACGTCTCGACCGCACGCTCAACACGGCAGACGACCGCATCACCGAATTGCAGGTCGCCGACGGCGGCGCGGCGGCCGACTACATCCCCTATACGAACCGGCCCTTGAGTTGGCACACCGACGGTTACTACAACCCGCCCGACGCACAGGTCCGCGGCTTCCTGCTGCATTGCCGGCGGCCGGCCGCCAGCGGCGGCGTCAACGCCTTGCTCGATCCGGAGATCGTCTACATCCGGCTGCGCGACCGCGACCCCGGCCTGATCGCGACGCTGATGGAAGCCGACGCCATGACCATCCCGGCCAATATCGTCGACGGCGCCGAGTTGCGCGGGGCCGAGACCGGACCGGTGTTCTCGGTGATCGGCGGCCGGTTGCACATGCGCTACACGGCGCGCCGGCGCCATGTGGCGTGGAAGGACGATCGGCGAACCGAAACCGCCCGGCAATGCCTGGAGGAGGTCTTGAACGGAGGCGATCCATACACATTTACCTGTCGATTGGAAGCCGGCCAGGGGCTGGTCTGCAACAACGTGCTCCACAACAGGAGCGCATTCGAGGACCCGGCCGACGGCGGGCCGGGGCGGCTCGTCTATCGGGCCCGGTTTCTCGACCGCGTCGCCGAGCGCCGGACGACTTCCGTGTTAGAGTGATCCCGATTTGAGAGGAGTACCCGTTCGGCATGGCTGCACCACCGATCCTGCTTAGCGACATCATCATACAAAACCCGGACGTCAACTCGTTCGAAGGACTGATCGCCGTCATCCGCCGCAAGGCCGAGGCCGGCGAGCGGTTTTTCCTGCAGATGGACCTGAAGCCCGATTACCGCGATACGCCCCGCGACTGGGAATTCCGGATCGAGGAGGCGTTCTCCTGGGGCGAGCGATGAACGAGCCGTCCCGCATGCTCGATTCGTTCCGCGCCCCTTTCGGGGCGACGGAAGTCGAACTGCTCGAGGTCGTCGAGGACGCCGGCGTGCGGCTGCTGCGGGTGCGGATTCGCGAAGGCAAGCGCTTCACCATCGTCGATCTCGACCCGGCGACGGCGGCCGGCCTCGGCGGCGCCATCGCCGCCTGGGCCGACAACGAAGGCGGCCGTCCATGAAGCACCTGCCGATCTTCCTCGATATCAAGGACCGCCCGGCTCTGGTTGTTGGCGGCGGCTTGATGGCGGCGCGCAAGGTCGAATCGCTGCTCGGCGCCGGCGCCCGGGTGACGGTGGTGGCGGAAGACGCGGCGCCCGACCTGGAAGCGTTTTTCGACGACGACCGGCTCAGCCACGTCGCCCGACCGTTCGAGGACGACGACCTGGAGGACAAGGTGCTGGCCATCGTCGCCACCGACGACGACGTGCTCAACAGGCGCGTCTCGGCATTGGCCCGCAAATCGGGCGTGCCGGTCAACGTGGTCGACAATTTCGAGCTCTGCACCTTCATCATGCCGGCCATCGTCGACCGTTCGCCGATCGTGGTCGCGGTGTCGAGCGGCGGCGAGGCGCCGATCCTGGCCCGTCTCCTCAAGACCCGCCTGGAATCGATCATCCCCGGCGCCTTCGGGCGACTGGCCCGGTTCGCGGGCGCCTGTCGCGAACGGGTGCGCTCCGCGATCGCCGATGCCGATGCCAGGCGGCATTTCTTCGAGCGCCTGGTCGAGGGTCCGATCGCCGAATACGTCCTGGCCGGGCAGAACGAGGCGGCCGAGGAATTGCTGGCCAAGACCCTGGAGCAGGCGGCGGGCCAGTCGGCGGATGTCGGCTCCGGCGAGGTCTATCTGGTCGGCAGCGGACCCGGCGATCCCGATCTCTTGACCTTCCGGGCCTTGAGGCTGATGCAGCAGGCCGATGTGGTGCTGCACGACCGCTTGGTGCCGGACGCCATTCTGGAACTGGTGCGGCGCGACGCCGAGCGGGTGTTCGTCGGCAAGCGGCGCGGCGACCACGCCCTGCCGCAGGAAGAAATCAGCGCCCTCATGGTCCGCCTGGCGCGCGACGGCAAGCGGGTGCTGCGTCTAAAAGGCGGCGATCCGTTCGTCTTCGGGCGCGGCGGCGAGGAGATCGACATGCTGGCCGCCGAGGGCATCCATTTCCAGGTCGTGCCCGGCGTCACCGCGGCCAGCGGCTGCGCCACCTACGCCGGCATCCCGCTGACCCATCGCGACCACGCCCAGAGCTGCGTGTTCGTGACCGGCCACACCAAGGACGACACCCTGGACTTGAACTGGCAGACCCTGACCCAGCCGAACCAGACGGTGGTGGTCTACATGGGACTCAACTCGATCGACATCCTGAGCCGCGAAATGATCGCCCACGGCGCCGACCCAGCGACGCCGGCCGCCGTCATCGACAACGGCACCCGCGAGGACCAGCGGGTGGTCAGCGCCGCCTTGAGCGACATCGCGACCCACGCCGAGGAGGCCGAGCTGGCCGGACCCGCCGTCATCGTCATCGGCGGCGTCGTCACCCTGCGCGACAAGCTGTCGTGGTTCAAGCCGACCTATCCCGAAGGCGGTACCGGGTCGACCGCTTATCGCGGCGGCGGCGAGGCGCAGGCCGGCGATTAGGGCGCCAACGCGTCGATTCCATGAACGGCCTCCGGGCCCTATCAGCCGCCGCCGACGATGACGAACAGCGGCACTGGCAGGGCGGCCAGCGCCACCGTCGCGACGAATCTGGGTAGCGTGAACAGGCCGCTGATGCCGGCCAGCAGCGCGATGCCGCCGCCGCCGCCGATGACGGCGTTGCCGGGCACGTTGAGGGCGACGAGGACGGCGAGATATCGGTGCCTCAGCAGCACCGGGACGATCCGTTTCGGCGCGTGGGCGATCAGCACCTCGAGCCGCTGCTCGCCGTTCAGCGGCTGCAGGTGCTCGACCAGGTCTTTCGCCCGCTTAAGCCCGAGCGTTCCGAAGACGGTGGCTATCAGGCCGACCGGCAGCAACCTGCCGATCAGCCACGATAGGGTGAGGGCGGCGACGGTGGCGGCGTAGACGGCGACGGCGACCTTCGGTCCGAAAACGGCGAGCAGGGCGAGGCTGATCTCCATGCCGGGCACGAACGGGATCGCCATCAGCGCCGCATAGAACGCGGTGCCGGCGATCATGACGTGGAGATCGTGCGATTCGGCGCCGGCGCCGAGGTCGACGCCGACCAGGTCGATCAGCCATCCGCTGCCCCAGTGGCCGCCGGCCAGCAGGCCGCCGTAGATGGCGAGGACGGCGGCCAAGCGCGGCCAGCGCGGCAGTTCCCGTGACGGCATGACCCCGACACCTCTTCAATAATTTTGCGAGATCGACAATAAGGTTGGCGAGACCCGTAGCGCAATTCCGGATCCGGGAAACCGCATTTCGGATGGTGGCCGTCGCGCCGCGGATGTGGGACGTTTCTCATAATGTATTGCGTGGTTCCGTTTCGCCGCTACGGTTGGAGGATTCGGCCACTGGAGCGGGGAGTCCAACGGGTGTTCCATGCCTATTACGCTTTGGCGGTGTTCGTCAGCTCCGCCTGCGGTCTGATCCTGGAGATCGTTGCCGGGCGGCTGATCGCACCTTACGTCGGCATGTCGCTGTATACCTGGACGGCGATCATCGCCGTCGTCCTGGCCGGGCTGTCGGCCGGTCATTGGATCGGCGGCGTCCTGGCCGGGCCGCGGGTGACGGCGGCGGCCGGGGAAACGCGGGTGGCCTGGGCGCTGGCGCTGGCCGCCGTCTCCAGCCTCGCCTCGCTGGTCCTGCTGCGGGTCGTCGCCGCCATGCTGCTCGGCCACGGCTTCGGCCCCATCATCGTCATCGTCGGCCTGACCGGGGCGCTGTTCTTCCTGCCCAGCCTGTTCGTCGGCGTCGTCTCGCCGATTCTCACCAAGCTCGCCGTCGACGCCGACGCCCACGGCGCCGGCCGCGTCATCGGCCGTATGTTCGCGCTCGGCGCCTTGGGCAGCATCGCCGGCACGCTCGCGGCCGGTTACCTGTTCATCTCGTGGATCGGCTCGACCGGCACGGTGATCACGGTGGCCGCCGTCTACGCCGTCCTGGCGCTCGCCTTCGGCCTCCGGGTCCGCGCCCGCCTGGCGATGGTCGCCGTCCTGGTGTTGTCCGGCGGCGCGCTCTATCAGTGGGGCGAACGGGTCCGGGCGTTTGCGACGCCGTGTCTGGTCGAGAGCGATTACTTCTGCATCCGGGTCGACGACTTCTCGGCCCAGAGCGGCCGGGCCAGCACGCTGATGGCGCTCGACCACCTGGTCCACAGCATCAACGACCGCGATCTGCCGGACCTGTTTTACAGCCCCTACGTCCATCTGATCGACGAGATCGCCGCTTTCCGGCTCGGCCCGGAGCGGCCGCTTTCAGCCTTCTTCGTCGGCGGCGGCGGCTACACGCTGCCGCGCGCCTGGGCGGCCCGCCGTCCGCAAAGCCGTATCACGGTGGCCGAGATCGACCCGGCGGTGACGGCGACGGCCCGCGATCACATGTGGCTCGACACCGGCATGCCCGGCATGCGCGTCGTTCATCAGGACGGCCGCATGGCGCTGCAGGCCGAACCGGCCTCGGCCCAGTTCGACGTCGTCTTCGGCGACGCCTTCCACGACATCGCCGTGCCCCAGCATCTGGTGACCAGGGAGTTCCACCGCGAGATCGCCGCGCGCCTGAAGGAAGACGGCTTCTACGTCGTCAACGTCGTCGATCTGGGCCGCGACCCGCGCTTCCTGTTCAGCATGGTGCGCACGCTGAAGCTCGATTTTGCGGCCGTCGAGGTATGGAAGACCGTCGACGAGATCGACGAGAGTGGCCGGGTGACCTTCATCGTGCTGGCCGCGGCGACGCCGACACCGGCCTCGGTCATCGATTCGGTGCGCGGCATCGCGCGCAGTTGGGTGCGCTGGCCGTCCGCCGATCTCGGGCGCCGCCTTGCCGCCGCCGAGGTGCCGGTGCTGAGCGACGATTTCGCGCCGGTCGACCGATTGATGTCGACGTTGCTGCTGGCGCCGGAACCCTAGGATTCCGGCGCGAATCCAGAGCGGGCGATTAACATTTTTCGAAATGAACGCATGTGGTTCACAATCATACTTGATATTTTATAACCTTCGAATATGATGGGGGCAATTCGTAGTACAAGGATGCTACAGAAGAAGTGAAGGATCACGGGCCGGTCGCCGCGGCCCGCTGATTGTCAGGGATGGCGGAATACGGTGTATCCGTAGACATTACAGGAGGAAGTCTTGGGAGTCAGAGCTTTGGTCTATCCGGCCATGGCGCTCGCGTTGAGCATCACGCTGAGCACGGGCGTTTCCGCCGGAGAGAATTACAAAATCGTGGGCGAGGGCATTCCGAAGTCGCTCACCGGCAAGTCCGGTGACCCGGCGGCGGGACGCAAGGCCGCGATCAACCGCAAGCAGGGCAACTGCTTGGCCTGCCACGTCATGCCCATTCCGGAACAGCCCTATCACGGGCTGGTCGGGCCCGACCTCAACGGGGTCGCCGGACGCTACTCGGAGGCCGAGTTGCGGCTCCGTGTCGTCGATCCGAAGGTCGTCAACCCCGACACCATCATGCCGGCGTTCTACAGGACCACGGGCTACCACCGGGTGTTGAAGAAATGGAAGGGGAAGACGGTCATCTCGGCCCAGCAGGTCGAGGACATCGTCGCCTATCTGAAAACGCTGAAGTAAGCGGCCGGGCGCGGCACGACCGCGCCGGCTCGCTGACAAGCAACGCAGCGACAGCCAAATCCTAAGGAGAATTTTATGGCTTACAAGAATGAATCCACCAGCTACAGCCGGCGCGAGCTGTTCGGCATGGCTGGCACCGGCGTTCTCGCCGCGGCGGGCGTCGGCCTGGCTGCGGGAACCGCGCAAGCGGACGCCGCCGCGGTCGCCGCCGCGGTCAAGAAGATCGCCGGCGGCAAGAGCCCGGCCACCGGCAAGATCAGCTTCGATCTGCCTCAGATCGCCGAGAACGGCAACACGGTTCCGGTCGGCGTCACGGTCGAAAGCCCGATGACCGCCAACGACTACGTCAAGACCGTGCACCTGTTCGCCGACAAGAACCCGGCCCACCAGGTCGCCGTCTTCCACTTCACGCCGGCCTGCGGCAAGGCGCAAGTGTCGACGCGGATGCGGATGATCAAGACTCAGAACGTCGTCGCCGTCGCCGAGATGAGCGACGGTTCGATTTTTCAGGCCAAGCAGAGCGTCAAGGTCACCATTGGCGGCTGCGGCGGCTGACGGCGGATAACGGGAGAAATTTGAAATGGCTAAGAAAGCGAAAGCCCGGGTCAAGCTGCCCAAGAGCGCGAAGAAGGGCGACGTCGTCCAGGTCAAGACCCTGATTTCCCACAAGATGGAAACAGGTCTGCGCAAGGACAAGAAGACCGGCAAGAAGATTCCGCGCAAGATCATCAACAAGTTCGTCGCCTCCTACAACGGCAAGGAGGTTTTTTCGGCCGACTGGCATCCGGCGGTTTCCGCCAATCCGTTCATCTCGTTCTACGTGAGGGCGACGGACAGCGGCACGATGAACTTCCAGTGGACCGACGACGATTCGACGGTCTACGAGAAATCCGCCAACATCAAAGTGACCTAAACAGGGGGATGACATGAGGAAGGCTTATCTGGGAGTAATGGCGATTGCCGGCGCGGCGTTGGCCGCGGCGTCGTTCGCCCCCGCCGTCAAGGCGGATTCGGACTGGGTCAAGAAGGGATTCCAGATCGAGGACCGGCGCAGCGGCTACACCTACGCGACCGGCGAAACCCGCGCCATGCAGGACGACGACTTCGCCAACCCGGCCTATCTGTGGCACGAGGAGGGCGAAGCCCTGTGGAACAAGGTCGACGGCAAGGAAGGCAAGTCGTGCGCGACCTGCCACGGCGCCGAGCCGGCCGACATGAGGACCGTCGGCGCGACCTGGCCCAAGTACATCCCGAAGCTGGGCAAGCTGCAGAGCCTCGAGCAGAAGATCAACGAGGAGCGCGAAGAGAAGATGGGGGCCAAACCCTACAAGTGGGAGTCCAAGCAGATGCTCTCGCTGACCATTTTCGTGCGCAGTCAGGCCCGCGGCCTGCCGATGAACGTCAGCATCGACGGACCGGTGGTGCCGTTCTTCGAGAAGGGCAAGCAGTTCTACAATCAGCGCCGCGGTCTGTTGGACATGGCCTGCAAGCACTGCCACGAGGACTTCTCCGGCGTTCAGATCCGCGCCAACCTGTTGACCGAGGGGCAGAGCAACGGCTTCCCGACCTATCGCCTGAAGTGGCAGAAGCCGGGCTCGATCCACCGCCGTTTCCGCGGTTGCAACAAGCAGGTGCGGGCGACGCCTTATAAGTACGGTTCGGACGAGTACGTCAACCTGGAGCTCTACGTCGCCTGGCGCGGCCGCGGGCTGAAGGTGGAAACGCCGGCCGTCCGCAACTAAGAAGCAATTTGCGAAGACAAACGGGGGGATGCGAAGGGTCGCATCCCCCTTCCTTTTGATAGGGAGCGACACCGTGTTCGATCGACGTCAGTTTCTCCAGGTCGCGGCGGCGACCGCCGTGATGACGGGGGCGCCGGGGATCCTATCCCGGGCTGCCGCCCAGCAGACCATCACCCAGAAGGACCTGCTCGCCTTCGAGCCGAAGGGACAAGTCACCCTGCTCAACTTCACCGACTGCCACGCCCAGTTGATGCCGATCTATTTCCGCGAGCCGTCCGTCAACATCGGGGTCGGCGACGTCACCGGTCTGCCGCCGCACATTACCGGCAAGGAATTCCTCAAGCACTTCGGCCTGCAGGCGTCGTCGCCGGAGGCCTATGCGCTCTCGAGCCACGACTTCACGGCGCTGGCCAAGACCTACGGCCGGGTCGGCGGGCTGGATCGCATGGCGACCCTGGTCAAGGCGATCCGCGCCGAGAGGCCCGACAACACGCTTTTGCTCGACGGCGGCGACACCTGGCAGGGCTCCTACACCTCGCTGATGACCGACGGCGCCGACATGGTCGAGGCGATGAACGCGCTTGGCGTCGATGCGATGACCGCGCACTGGGAGTTCACCTACGGCTCGGACCGCGTCAACGAACTCAAGGACATGCTGGACTTCCCTTTCCTGGCCGGCAACGTCGTCGATACGGAGTGGGAGGAGGCGGTCTTCGATTCGACCGCCAACTTCGAGCGCGGCGGCGTCAAGATCGCCGTCATCGGCCAGGCCTTCCCGTTCACGCCGATCGCCAACCCGCGCTACAAGATCCCGACCTGGTCGTTCGGCATCCGTGAGAAACTGGTCCGGAAACGGGTCGACGAGGCGCGCGCCGCCGGCGCCGAATTGATCGTCCTGCTGAGCCACGACGGTTTCGACGTTTCGCGCAAGATGGCCGGCCGGGTCGAGGGCATCGACGTCATCCTGACCGGCCATACCCACGACGCCATCCCCGAAGTGATCAAGGTCGGCAATACGTTGTTGGTGGCGTCGGGTTCGCACGGCAAGTTCCTGGCCCGCCTCGACCTCGACGTCCAGGGCGGCAAGGTCGTCGACCACGCTTTCAGGCTGATCCCCGTATTCTCCGACGTGATCGCGCCGGACCCGACGATGGCCGCCGTCATCAAGAAAATTCGCGCGCCTCACGGGGCCACTCTCAACAAGGTGCTGGGGCGGACCGAGAGCCTGCTTTATAGGCGCGGCAACCTGAACGGCACTTTCGACGACATGATCTGCGACGCCCTGATCCAGGAACGCGACGCCGAGATCGCCTTCTCGCCGGGTTTCCGCTGGGGCTCCAGCCTGGTGCCGGGCCAGGACATCACCGTCGAGCACGTTTACAACCACACCGCCATCACGTATCCCAACGTGACCCGCAACGAACTGACCGGCTCCGTCATCAAGGATATTCTCGAAGACGTCGCCGACAACCTGTACAACCCCGACCCCTACTACCAGCAGGGCGGCGACATGGTCCGGGTCGGCGGCATGGCCTATGCCATCGATATCAACAAATCCATCGGCGAACGTATTTCCGACATGTCGCTGCTAAGCACGGGCGAACCAATCCATCCAGAGAAGAACTACGTGGTCGCCGGCTGGGCGTCGGTCAACGAAAACGCCGAGGGGCCGCCGATCTACGACCTGGTCAGCCGCTATGTCGCTGACAAAAAAGTGATCAACATGCCGGAGAATAAGAACATCAAGATCTCCGGCATCTGATAGAAGACGAACCGGGAGTTCAGCGAAAGGAGCGCCGATGGGCGGGTTCGAGGTATCCTATCTGGGCGCGTTGGGGGCCGGAATTCTCAGCTTCCTGTCGCCCTGCGTGCTGCCGATCGTGCCGCCCTATATCTGCTATATCGGCGGCGTTACCCTCGACCAGATTACCGGCGAGGACGGCGACACCGACCCGGCCGTCATGCGCCAGGTGTTCTTCTCGGCGCTGGCCTTCGTGTTCGGCCTGTCGACCGTGTTCGTGGCGCTGGGCGCGACGGCGTCGACCATCGGCCAGCTCGTCGCCGACTACATGGACATCCTCTCGAAGATCGCCGGCGTCGTCATCATCGTCCTCGGCCTGCACTTCATGGGGCTGTTCAAGATCGGCTTTCTCTATCGAGAAGCCCGCCTCGAGGCGGGCGCCCGCAAGGCCGGGCTGATCGGTCCCTATGTCATCGGCCTCGCCTTCGCGTTCGGCTGGACGCCTTGCGTCGGGCCGGTGCTGGCGACCATCCTGTTCGTCGCCGGCAGCGAGGATTCGATTGCCTACGGGACCAGCCTGCTGGCGGTCTATTCGGCCGGGCTCGGTATCCCGTTCCTGATCGCCGCCGCCGCCGCCAAGCCGTTCATGGCGTTCATGACCCGGTTCCGCGCCCACATGCTGACCGTCGAGCGGGTCATCGGCGGGTTGCTGGTGTTGACCGGCATCCTGTTCCTGACCGGCTCGATGGCCGATATCGCGTTCTGGATCCTGGAAGCCTTCCCAAGCTTGGGCCAGATCGGCTGAGGCAGCTTTTCGGTGGCGGCGCTCAGCCGGTCTTCTTGATTAGGAAGGTATAGACCCCTTCGTTCTCGTTGCTTTCGACCAGGGTGTTGCCGGTCGCCGAGCAGAACGAGCCGAAATCGCTGACCGACCCGGGGTCGGTCGACAGCACCTCGAGCATCCCGCCGGCCTCGATTCCGTTCAGGGCCTTCTTGGCCTTCAGGATGGGAAGCGGGCAGTTCAGGCCCTTGGTATCCAACGTCGTCGTCATGATTCTCGTATCCTCCTTGGGGACGATTGGCGGTCTGTGGATCGGGACTAGCCCGTGATGACCATGTATTTCAGGCAAACGACACGAAGGCAAGACGCCAGATTCTTCTTGTTGATGTCCTGGCAGTGGTCGTGAATGCGCGTGATCAGCGAGTTGACCTTTATGCCTTCCTCGTCGGCCAGTTCCTCAAGCACTTCCCAAAAGGCGTGCTCCATGCGGATGGTCGTCGAATGGCCGTGCAGGCGGATCGAGCGGCGTTCCGGCTTGAACTGTTCACCCTCTCGGGTCCCGCACTGGTCGAACAAACCCGCCAACGACGTCGAGCATGCGTCGGTTTCGGGCAGGAGTTCGTCAAGTTTCGTTTGAGCGCTCATTCCTCTGCGTTCCACGGGCACGCAACCCGCGCCTTGTCGACGGCCTCCTCAGATGAACAGATTGATGTCCGATTTGAGGGCGTCTTCCATATAGGTGGCGGCGCCGCCGATGTCGATGTCGTCGATCAGGTCGTCCTCGCCCAGCTCGAACAGGTCCATGGTCATCTGGCAGCCGATCAGCTTGACGTCCGACTCGATCGCGGCTTCGCGCAACTCGGGGATGGAGGCGACGCCCTTCTTCTTGATCAGGTTCTTCATCATGGTCGAACACATGGCATCGACGCCGGGAATCGCCGACATCATGTTCGGCATGGTCATGTGCATGCCCATCATCGGCATTTCCATGGCCGGGTTGCCGAGGGTCGAGATCTGCAGATGGTCGAGCTTCTTCTTCAGGAGCTGCAGGCCGTAGAAGGTGAAGAACATGGAAACCTTGACGTCCATCGCCGCCGCCGTGGTCGCCAGGATGAAAGGCGGATAGGCCCAATCCAGCGTCCCCTTGGTGACGATGATCGACATACTCTTGGTATTGGCGCCGTCTTCGCTGCTCATGATTTCTCACCCTCCTTGCGATTCCATCTCTTGCGGTACCTGGCGCTGCCGCCGCAGTTTAGCACGTCCGCCAGTCGGAGTCCCGGCGCTGCGTGGCGCATTCTATGACGACCGGATAGCCTGCCGGCAGTACAGGGGGCCTACGCCCGATAAAAACCCCGTGAGGGCACGTTCCTTCCCCGCAAAACGGCTCCGGGCCCGCGCATGCGCGGGCCCGGCCGTTTCAATCAGACGATCTTGACGCCGCTCCCTAGAACTTCCGCGTGATGCCGACCTGGGCGCCGACCTGCCACATGGAGATGCGGACGTTCTTACCGACCTGACTCTTGCCGTCGCCCTGGCCATTGTCGGTCTGATCGGCTTCCAGCGCGTGAAAGGCGCTGCCGGTGATCTCCCACAGATCGTTCAGCTTGTAGCTGGCGCCGACCGAGAAGTGGTGCTCGGTGATGGCTGGGAACAGCGAGTTGCCGAACGTGTTCTGCTCGGGGATCGGCGAGTTGCCGTAAGTCCAGCCGGCCCGCAGGGTGAGCTTGTCGTTGTAGCGGTGCTGGACGCCGATCAGGATGACGAAGGAATCGTCCCAGCCGAAGCGGCCGCGCGCCGGTCCTTCCTGCAGCGCTTCGATGCCGTTCCAGTCGACCCACTTCAAGTCGATGGCGAGGTCGGTGTCGGTGCGCGGCTTGGCGACGGCGCCGACGGTGAGGCTTTGCGGCTCGTCGATCGGTCCTTTCAGCAGCAGATCGTAGACCTGCAGGCGCTGGTGCCAGACCCTGGACGAATAGTTGGCGCCGAAGCTCAGTTTGTCGCTGGTGTCCCAGACGCCGCCGAGCTTGAAGCCGAGGCCGAAGGCATGGTCGCGTTTGCCTTCGGCGCCGCCGAAGTTGGAGGTGCCGACGCCGCTCGGGTCGGTTGACCGCGTGATCGGTCTTCAGGTCGTGGTAGCCGAGTACGGCGCTGGCGCCGTAGGCCGACCAGTCGTTGGGCTCCCAGGCCAGCGTCGCCGCCACCTGGGCGCGCCGCATCAGCACCTGGCTGTCGCCGGCCGCCGGGGCCGCCTGGTTGAGGGCGCGGGGCTGCGTGTACTTGGTCGACATGCCGCCGGCCGCCCACGCCGCCACGCCGAACGCGTAGTGACCCATCTTCCAGTTGACGCCGGCCGAGCCTTCCGGGAAATCCTCGCGCAGGCTGTCCTCGTTGATGGCGGTGTTGACTTGGGCGCCGAGCGCCGCCGGGTTGTCGGCCTTGGAGTTGTCCTGGCTGCGCACCGGATGGAACCAGCCGGGCGAGATGAACGCCTCCTTGCCGACCCGTCCCAGCAGGGCCGGGTTGACCGACGAACTGGTCGGGTCCTGCGGGAGCGCCACGCCGGCGCCGCCCATGCCGCAGCTATTGGCGCCCGTGCAGTGGCCCTGCCAGCCGATCGTCGCGTTGGCCGTGCCCGCCGCCGAAAGGGCGAATCCCGCCGCCAATGCCGTCGACACCAGAAGCCGACGCGCAAACACTGATCCCGTTTTCATTTGTTTTTTTCCCTTTACCCCAAATGGTCGTCGCGCAATCCCAACCCACGGTTTCGCAATCGTTGTCGTTCCGAAAACCGTTGGTTCTCTCTCTTGAGGCCTAAACTTACGGAAAACCGCCCCCCAAGAGGTAGTACCATGGTATCGTAAAGATGTAATATCCGGAAAGTATTTTCCGACGGTTTGCCGAAACGGCCCGTTCTCGTCCGCGGGATGCGGCCGAATGGGGGGTGGAACGAACGAAACGGCCGCCGCCGTCGCGACGCTCAGGCGGCCGCCGCGTCGCCGGCGTTTTCCTTGTCGGCGTTGCAATAGAGCTGGTAGAGCAGGCCGATCACCAACTCGGCCTCGATGCTGGCCAGGCTGTAATAGATCTGTTTCGACTCGCGCCGGGTGTGGACCAGATTGTCGGCCCGCAATCGGGCCAACTGCTGCGACAGGGTCGGCTGCCGGATGCCGAGGATGCCTTCCAACTCGCCGACGTTTTTCTCGCCGTCGGCCAGCGAACACAGAATGACCAAGCGGTTGTCGTTGGCCAGCGCCCGCAGGAACCGGCAGGCCCGCTTGGCGTTGATGAGTACGTTGTCCATCTCCATGGCGTCGGTCCCCCGTTCGTGCTTCAGCGGCTATGGCTTGGGCAAGTCGGAAGCTTGCCGCGGTCTCGGCGGGGCCGGGGTTCGACTCGACCCTCGCACCTCTTATATACCAGAATATGTATGTTATTACCACTATATAACAAAAAAATCCTGGAAATATTGTCGTTCTTGAATGAATTCCTTTTTCTAGAACAGATTATCGGAAATCGCGTCGATGCCGGCCCGCGCGCAGGCATCGTCGAGATCGCCCCCGGGTGCGCCCGAGACGCCGACGCCGCCGACGATCGATCCCTCCGCCTCGATGCGCACGCCGCCGCCGCCGAACGCCGTGTTGGGGGCGTCGCGAAGCGGCGACAGCGGTTCGCCGGCCTTGGTCAGGTCGTTCAACTCGATGGTGTCGGTGCGGAAACTGACCGCCGTGTAGGCCTTGCGGTACGCCATTCCGGTGGTGTGCGGGCCGGCGAAGCGGTCGCGGATCGAAACCTGCAGGTTACCGGCCCGATCGACGACGGCAACGGCGATCTGGTAGCCCTGGGCCCGGCAGTCCTCGAGCGCCGCCTTGGCGACGTCGAGGGCGGCTTCCGGCGACAAGACCTTGAAGCCGACGAGGGCTTCTTGGGCGGCCGCCGGGTACGACAGGCCGGCCGCGACCACGGCCGCGAGAGCGATGCGTTTCAACAGCTTGCTCCTATGTTGGCGGAGGTGCCGGCGATCGCCTCGCCGCCGCCGCAGGCGTCACGGACCGCCTTCAACTCCGCGGTGAGCCCGCCCAGCATCCACCAGAAGAAGTCCTCGCCGGGGTAGCCGGTGATGCGGCCGATCTCGGCGCCGCCGTCGATGACGACGAAGGTCGGCGTGTAGATGATCGGGCGGATATCCTTCAAGGCGCCGGTCCGTTCGGCGTCGATGTCGATGCGGCGGACCGGCGCGACGCGGGCGTCGGCGGTCTTGTCGTAGAAGACGCCGATCTCCTCTTCCCAAACCTCGCACCACTCGCAGACCGGCGAGTTGAACATGATCAACTCGGCCGCCCGGGCACCGCCCGGCACGGCGACGAAGACGCAGAGGAGCAACAAAATCGACAAACGCATAATCTATCACTATCGAATGTGTGGTTTGTTGTCCATGGGGTAATTTCAACTCCATGGAGTGATGGCGGCGGTGCCTAGCCGAACATGTCCTTGATGACGGCGTCGTACCAGACATCGCCGTCGATCGCCGTTTCGCGCCGCGTCTCGTCGTCTTCGCCCGGCGCGCTGACGAACCCGGAGACACCGGCGATGCCGGCGTCGGTGGCCTCGTAGACGCCGCCGATCTTGACGCCCTGGTCCGGTGCCACCAGGAAAAAGCAGGTGGCGTTGAGCTGCGGAGAAGCCGTCGAACGTCCGGTCAGGGCATGATTGACGGCGGCGGCGCAGACGATGGCGTGGTTGTTGGCGGCGTACGCCGACTTGGTCATGTCGCCGGGGTCGATGGCGTCGCCGATGACGTGGATGCCCGGCACCAGTCTCGATTCGAAGGTGGTGCCGTCGACCGGACACCAGCCGCCGGCGTCGGTCAGGCCGTGGGCCTCGGCGATGCGGGCCGCCTGCTGGTCGGGGATGACGTTGACGACGTCGCCCTCGAAGCTGTCGTCGTCGCTGATCAGCGACAGGGTCTTGACGTCGACGGCCCGGATGCGGCCGCCGAATTCGGCCGGCACCCATTCGATCATGTCGCCGTAGAACTTCGCCCAGACGTCGCTCAACGGTTCCGACATCGGGAACTCGTCCTTCGAATCGAGGATCAGCACCTTCGATTTCGGTTTGGCCCGCTTGAAGTAATGCGCCGCCATGGCGGCCCGCTCGTAGGGCGCCGGCGGGCACCGGTAGGGGCGCTTGGGTGAGCTGATGACAAAGGTTCCGCCGTCGTCCATGGCCTCGAGCCGGCGCCTCAACACCGCTACCTGGGCGTCGGCTTTGTAGGCGTGCGGCATGACCTGCTCGGCCGCCGTGTCGTAGCCGTCGACGGCGCCCGGCTTGAAATCGATGCCCGGCGCCATGACCAGGCGGTCGTAGGCGAGTTCGCCGCCGCCGGCCACCGTCACCGTCCGCTTGTCGGGGTCGATGCGCTCGGCCCGGTCGTGGACGACGGTGAGGGCGGGTGCGCCGGCCAGGCGCTCGTAACCGTGGGTGATCTCGTCGAGATTCCGGACGCCGCCGAGATAGCGGTTGGCGAAGAAGATCGCCGTGTAGGAACGGTTGGGCTCGACCAGCGTCACCTCGAGGCCGCCGGCCTCGACCGCCAGCCGACGTGCCGCCGTGGCGCCGCCGGCGCCGCCGCCGACGACCACGACCTTGGGCTTGGCGCCGCCGCCGATGGCCGGCGCCGACAGCAGGCCGCCGCCGGCCGCCAACGCCGAGGCCCCGAGCCAGCGGTTGAATTGACGTCGGGTCAATCTCTTCATGGGCGGACCATAGCATGGCGATCCGGAAAGGCACGGCGCAATCTCAAGGCGGCCGGACGAGACCGATCGGAGATGACGCGACCACTCGATACCGGATCAGCAACGCAATGTGACGGTCGTCCTTGTCACCGCCGGTCAACCTCGTCGAGCAGAGCGGCCAGGCCGGAGATGTCGGCCATGACGTGATCGGCCAGGGTCAGGTCGTCGGCCGAACTGGTTCCGCTCAGCACGCCGACGACGAGGCCGACGCCGGCGGCGCGGCCCATCTCCAGGTCGTGGGCGTTGTCGCCGACCATGCAGACCTCGGAAGGAGCGAGCCCACTCGCCTCGCAGAACGCCCGCACCATGCCGGGCTCAGGCTTGACGCCGTGGCCGCTGTCGTAGCCGGTGATGAAATCGAACAACTCGACGACGCCGAACGGCGACAAGGATTGCAGCGCCCCTTCGTGGCTGTCGGAGGTGGCGACGCCGAGGGCGAGGCCGCGGGCGCGCAGCCCGGTGAGCGCGGCGGCCAGTCCCGGCACCGGCACGGCGTGTTGGCGTCCCTGTCGCTGGAAGATGTCGTCGATCATGCCGACCAGGTCGTCACGTCCGTTGTCGGCCAACACACGGCCCCACAGATCGGCGATTTGGCGGCTGTTGCCGACGGCCAGCACGGTGCCGGAGCGCACCCGGCCGATGCTCTCGTCCTGGCCGCCGGCCTCCAGCAGCTTCGCCGCCAGCGCCTCCTCGCCGCCGGCCGCGGCGAGTGCCGCGGCGCGGTTGACCGGCACCCAGGTGGCGTTGAAATCCAACAGCGTGCCGTCCTTGTCGAACAGGATGCCGCGGATCGTCATCAAAGGGTATCGTTGTCCGCCGCCGGCTCGGCCGGGCCTGCAAGATCGGTCTGGCGCAGGATGCCGCGAAAAATCTCGTCGTCGCCGCACACCCCGGCGAGGCGGCCGTCCTCGATCAGGGCGACCGGCCGGCCGGTCGCCTGGCGGAGTTCGATGGCGGCGCGCATGGTCATGTCGGTGGGGGCCGTGATCAGCGCCGTCGCATCGACACCCTCCAGGTCCATGCCGGCTTCGAAGGCGACCAGCGTGCCGGGACGGTCGTCGAGGCTGACGGAAACCGGCGCGCCGTTGCCATCGAGGCCGACCCGGAACCGCCCCTCGGCATCGAGCAGCACGGTGTCGCCATCGCGCGCGAGGTCGCCTACCGGCGTCATCAGCGAGCCGCCGCGCAGCACGTTCAGCGGGTTCATGTGAGCGACGAAATCGGCCACGTAGGCGTTGGCCGGATTGAGGACGATGTCCTCGGGACGGCCGATCTGGACGATGCGGCCGCCTTCCATGATGGCGATATGGGTGCCGAGCTTGAGCGCCTCGTCGAGGTCGTGACTGACGAACACGATGGTCTTCCTCAGCCGCCGTTGCAGCTCCAGGAGTTCGTCCTGCAGGTGGCTGCGGATCAGCGGATCGAGGGCGGAAAAGGGCTCGTCCATCAACAGGATGTCGGCGTCGGTGGCGAACGCCCGGGCCAAGCCGACACGCTGTTGCATGCCGCCGGAAAGCTCGTGCCCGTACTTGTCCTTCCAACGCTCCAGATCGACCAGCTTGAGCTTTTCGGTAACGATGGCGTCGCGCTCCGCCTTGGCCATGCCCCTGAGCTCGAGGCCGAGGCCGACGTTTTCGTGCACGGTGCGCCACGGCAGCAGCGCGAACTGCTGGAAGACCATGGCGATGCGGTTGGAGCGGAGCCTCCGCAGCGTTTCCGGGTCGCAAGAGGCGACATCGACGACACCGCCGCCGTCCTGAACCAGGACCTCGCCGCGGGTGACGACGTTGAGGCGATTGACGGCGCGCAACAGGGTCGACTTGCCGGACCCGGACAGCCCCATCAGCACGCAGATCTCGCCTTCCTCGATGGCCAGCGAGGCGCCGGCGACGCCGAGCACGCAACCGGTGGCTTCGAGGATGGTCTCGCGATCGGCGCCCTCATCCAGCAGCGCAAGCGCCTCCTCGCGCTTTTCGCCGAAGATGATGTCGACGTCGCGGAATTCGACGGTCGCCACCGCTCAGGCTCCCACCGACCCGGCGCTTCGCTGCTTGCAGACGCGGTCCAGCAGGATGGCGATGATGACGATCGCCAGGCCGGCTTCGAATCCCTTCGCCGTGTTGACCGTGTTGATGGCGCGCAGCACCGGGATGCCGAGCCCCTCGGCGCCGACCATCGAGGCGATGACGACCATGGAGAGCGACAGCATGATGCATTGGGTAAGGCCGGCCATGATGGTCGGCAGCGCGTGCGGAACCTCGACCTTCCACAGCAGCTGGCGCCGGGTGGCGCCGAAGCTCTCGGCCGCCTCCTTCAGCGGCACCGGCACCGAGGTGATGCCGAGATGGGTAAGGCGGATCGGCGCCGGGACGGCGAAAATGGCGGTGGCGATCAACCCCGGCACCAGTCCGAGGCCGAAGAAGATCAGCGCCGGGATCAGGTAGACGAAAGTCGGCAGCGTCTGCATGATGTCGAGTACGGGACGCAGGCCGGTCCACAGTTTCGGCCGATGGGCGGCGGCGATGCCGATTGGAATTCCGGCGGCCATGCAGACGATCGTTGCCCAGATCACCAACGCCAGGGTGTAGATGGTTTCTTCCCAGTAGCCCTGATTGATGACGAAAAGCAGCGACGGCACGATCAGCGCCACCAGCTTCCACGACCGGTGCAGGAAGAAGGCGATGGCGGCGATGATGGCGATCAGGATGAACGGATGTACCGCCAGCATCAGGCCGGCGGTGCCTTCGAGGAGAAAGCCGAGGCCGACCGTCAGGCCATCGAAAAACCAGAAGAAATACTCGTTCAGAAAATCGACGAAATCGGCAATCCATCTGCCGACGGGAATCTTGTGTTCCTCGAGCCATTGCATGGCGATTCTCCCCTCAAGCCCTGCTTGCAGCGACAGAATAGATGGGGAAGGGCGTGGAAACAAAAAAAACGGCCGGGTCGTTGCCGACCCGACCGTTCGATGTCCCGTTCCCTCTAAGGATCAGAGGCCGAGATGCTTCTGGACCGCGGCCAGCCCGTCGCCGCCGCCCATGGTCGTGACCCCGGCCAGCCACTTGTCGAGGACGGCCGGGTGCTTCTTGAGCCAGGCGCGGGCTGCTTTGTCCGGGTCCTCGCCGTCGTCGAGGATGGCGCCCATGATCTCGTTTTCCATGGCCAGCGAGAACTCGAGGTTGGCGAGCAGCTTGCCGACGTTGGGGCAATCCCGGGTGTAGCCCTTGCGGACGTTGGTGAACACGGTGGCGCCGCCGAAGTTGGGGCCGAAGAAATCGTCGCCTCCGGACAGGTAGGTCAGCTTGAAGTTGGCGTTCATCGGATGCGGCTCCCAACCGAGAAAGACGATCATCTCGCCGCGCTTCTCGGCCCTGGCCGCCTGCGCCAGCATGCCCTGTTCGGAGCTTTCGACGACCTCGAAGCCGTTCAGGCCGAAGGCGTTCTTGTCGATCATGTCCTGGATCAGCCGGTTGCCGTCGTTGCCCGGTTCGATACCGTAGATCTTGCCGTTCAGCTTGTCCTTGAACTTGGCGATGTCGCCGAAGTCCTTGAGGCCGGCGGCGGCGCCCTTGGCGTTGGTGGTGAGTGTGTACTTGGCGCCTTCCAGGTTGGGCTTCTTGAGAACCTCGACGGAGCCGTCGTCGCGGTACTTGGCGAGATCGCCTTCCATGGTCGGCATCCAGTTGCCGAGAAAGATGTCGATATCCTTGTTCTTGAGGCTGGCGTAGGTGACCGGGACGCTCAGCACTTTCGCCGACGGCGCATAGCCGAGCCCCTTGAGGACGGCGGACGTGGCCGCCGTGGTCGCCGTGATGTCGGTCCAGCCGACATCGGAGAATCTGACCTGCTTGCAGGCCGCCGGATCGGCCGCCCGGGCCGTCCCCGACACGGACAGAACCGCCGCGGCGATTCCGGCCAAAACGAACGTCGTCGTTGCAAATCGTTTCATTTGAAACCTCCCTTGCTTGGATCGCGTATTGTTGTTGTCGGCGGGGCGGAAATCTTCCCGAATTCGGAGCCTACAGGCGTCCCATCCCACGCGCCATATTCTTTCCGCGCCCCGATTTCCCCAAACTGGTTTCCGGGCGCGGACAACCGATCATAGCGAACTCGGGGAATAATCCAACTGTTTTTAATTGGTTGACCAATAAAAAATATATTGATTTTTAAAAACAATGACTTATATTCTATCCCAGAGCCGGAGATTATGCCGTTTTTCGGCTTGCTCGCGCGGGAGAGCCGGATGCCAAAGGTCGGAATGAAGCCGATCCGTCGCAAACAGTTGATCGAAGCGACAATCGCTTCGATCGGCGAACACGGGTTCGCCGATACCACCGTTGCGACGATCTCCAGGCGGGCCGGCGTTTCGCCGGGCATCGTCCATCACTATTTCAAGGATAAGGACGCGCTCTTGGAGGCGACCATGCGCAACCTCCTCGAACAATTGCGCGTCGCCGTCATCGTACGGCTGCGGGCCGCCAACTCGCCGCGTCAACGGGCCGAGGCGGTGATCGACGGCAACTTCGCGCCCCGGCAATTCGATCGCGACGCCGTCACCGCCTGGCTGGCGTTCTGGACCCACGCCCTGCACGACCCGGACTTGATGCGCCTGCGCCGTCTCAACGTGCGACGCGCCCGCTCCAATCTCGTCGACGCCCTGAAGCCGTTGATGCTCGAGCGCGAAATCGAACCGGCGGTCACCGAGTTGATCGCTTTGATCGATGGCTTGTGGCTCTACGCGGCGCTGTCGGAGGACAGGGATATTCAATCGCTCGGGTCGATGGCCAGGGACTATCTAGACCGGATTCTCGGAGCGGCCGGCGATGAGCCGGCGGCGGCCGACCGGACGGCCCGGAACGGTGTCTTCGCATGGCAGCGATAGAGGAGTTCGATTACGTCATCGTCGGCGCCGGCTCGGCCGGCTGCGTGCTGGCCAACCGCCTGAGTGCCGATCCCGGCGTCCGCGTTCTCCTTTTGGAGGCCGGCGGTTCCGACCGCTCCATCTTCATCCAGATGCCGACGGCGCTGTCCGGGCCGATGAACAGCAAGCGTTACAACTGGTTCTTCGAGAGCGAGCCCGAGCCGCATCTGGACGGCCGCCGTATGCATTGCCCGCGCGGCAAGGTGCTGGGCGGCTCGTCGTCGATCAACGGCATGGTCCACGTGCGCGGCCACGCCGCCGATTTCGACGAATGGGAACAGGCCGGCGCCGCCGGCTGGGGCTATCGCCACTGCCTGCCGTATTTCCGCAAGTCCGAAACCTGGCGCCACGGCGGCGACGACTACCGCGGCGATCACGGACCGCTCGGTGTTACCGACGGGGTGATGAGGAACCCGCTGTACCAGGCCTTCGTCGAGGCCGGCAAGGAGGCCGGCTACATGGAGACGCTGGACTACAACGGCGCCCAGCAGGAGGGCTTCGGGCCGATGCACATGAGCGTCAAGGACGGCGTGCGGGCGTCGACCTCGAACGCCTACCTGAAACCGGTGCGCTCGAGGCGCAACCTCAGCGTCGTCACCGGCGCGCTTAGCGAACGGGTAATCATCGAGGACGGCCGCGCCGGCGGCGTCGCCTATCGTCGAGGCGGCCGGCAATTCACCGCGAAGGCTCGGCGCGAGGTCATCCTGGCCGCCGGTTCGATCGGCTCGCCGGCCCTGTTGCAGTTGTCCGGCATCGGCCCGGCCGAGGTCTTGAAGGAAGCCGGTGTCAAGGTGGTCGTCGACCGCCCGGGCGTCGGCGCCAACCTGCAGGACCATCTGGAAGTCTATTTCCAGTTCCGGTGTTCACAACCGATCACCCTGAACGGCAGGCTCGATCCTTGGAACAAGTTCCTGATCGGAGCCCGCTGGATACTGTTCAGGGACGGCCTCGGCGCCACCAACCACTTCGAATCGTGCGCCTTCATCCGCTCCAAGCCCGGCGTCGCCTGGCCCGACATCCAATACCACTTCCTGCCGGCCGCCATGCGCTACGACGGCCGCGCCGCGTTCAAGGGCCACGGCTATCAGGTCCACGTCGGCCCCAACAAGCCGAAAAGCCGCGGCCGGGTGTGGATCACGTCGCCCGAGCCCCGGGCCAAGCCGAAGATTCTGTTCAATTACCTCGAACACGAAGACGACCGCGAGGCTTTCCGCGCCTGTATCCGGCTGACCCGCGAGATCATGGAGAAGCCGGCGCTGGCCGAATACAACGGTGGCGAGATCCAGCCCGGCGCCGCGGTCGTTTCCGATGCCGACATCGACGCTTGGATCCGGGCCAACGCCGAGAGCGCCTATCATCCATCATGCACCTGCAGGATGGGCGCCGCCGCCGACGCGCAAGCCGTGGTCGATCCGGAATGCCGGGTGATCGGCATCGAAAGCCTAAGAGTGGTCGATTCGTCGATCTTCCCGACCGTCACCAACGGCAACATCAACGCGCCGACCATCATGGCGGCCGAGAAGGCGGCCGATCTGATCCTGGGTCAGATTCCGATGGAGCCGTCCGACGCCGAGGTCCGCACCGTCTACCACTGGCGGACGGCGCAGCGTTAGCGGCCTACGTTTAGAAGTCCTTTGCCAGCCGGAGCGAGTCGTAGATGGCGGCGTGGACGTCGCGGCTGGAGACGGCGTCGCCGACCCGATAGAGCCGATAAGCGCCGTCCGGGTTGGTTTCGATTTCTTGGGCGCGCCCGGCGACCAGCGCCCGGTGGTCGACCTCGCCCCTATTGACCGAGTCCTCCTTCAGATCGAAGTAGAGCTCGTCCAGCGGCAGCGTGCCGTGCTCGACGACGATCTGATCGACCAGCCGTTCCTCGGTGCGCTCCGAATAATCGCTGCCCAATAAGGCGACCAATTTGTTTCGTTCGCGGCGGACGCCGACGAGACGGCGGTTGATGGTCACTGTAACCCCGTGCTTATCGAAGCATTGCGCATAGGCGACGTGGTTGAGGCCGCCCATCTCCGGTGCGAAGAAGCGCTCCGGCGACACCACCTCGAGCTTCGAGCCGGCCTCGGCGATCCATTCGGCCGCCTGCATGCCCTGGTGGCCACCGTTGTCGTCGTAAAGCAGCACGTCCGCACCGGGCTTGGCGCGGCCGGCGAGGATATCCCACGACGCCGTCGCCAAGTCCTCGCCGTCTTCCAGGAACGAGGTATCGGGGACGCCGCCGGTGGCGATTATGACGATGTCGGGGTTCTCGGCCCTGACGTCGTCGGCCTCGGCGTAGGTGTTGTATCGGACCTCGACGCCGTGCGCCGTCAGCCTGTTCAAGCGCCAGTCGACGATGCCGATCAGCTCGGCCCGGCGCTTGGCGCGGGCCGCCAGCAGCACCTGGCCGCCGGCCTCGGCGGTCGCCTCGAAGACGACGACGCTGTGGCCGCGTTCGGCCGACACCCGCGCCGCCTCCAGTCCGGCCGGGCCGGCGCCGACGACGACGACGCGCTTCTTCGGGCCCGTCGACGGTTCGACGACGTGCGGCATGGTCGCCTCGCGCCCGGTCGCCGGATTGTGGATGCAAAGCGCCTCGTGGCCCTCGTAGATGCGATCCAGGCAGTAGGTGGCGCCGACGCAGGGGCGGATTTCGGCCTCGCGGCCCTCCGTCACCTTCAGCCCGATGTGGGGATCGGCCATGTGGGCGCGGGTCATGCCGACCATGTCGAGCTTGCCCTCGGCGATGGCGTGACGCGCCGTCGCCACGTCGTTGATGCGCGCCGCATGGAACACCGGGAACTTGGTCTCGGCCCGGACCTCGCCGGCGAAGTCGAGGTGCGGGGCCGACGGCGTGCCGAGCGTCGGGATCACCTTCGAGAGCACCGCGTCGGTTTCGATGTGGCCGCGGATGATGTTGAGGAAATCGATCTGGCCGCCGGCCGCCAGGCGTCTGGCGATCTCGACTCCGTCCTCGCGCGAAAGCCCCTTCTCCCAGTCCTCGTCGGCGACCATGCGAATGCCGACGATGAAATCGGGGCCAACCGCGTCGCGGATCGCATCGAGCACCCGATGGGTGAAGCGGAGCCGGTTGTCAAGGCTGCCGCCGTGCTCGTCGTTGCGCTTGTTCGTGGCCGGCGACCAGAAGGCATCCAGGATATGTCCGTAGGCCTCAATCTCGATGCCGTCGAGGCCGGCCGCCTGCATGCGCTCGGCGGCTGCACGATAGGCCTTGACGATGCGGTCCAGGTCCCAGTCCTCGGCCTCCTTCGGGAACGCCCGGTGGGCCGGCTCGCGAACCGGCGAGGGCGACAGCACCGGCAGCCAGTCCGAGTGGTTCCAGTTGGTGCGTCTCCCTAAGTGCGTGATCTGGATCATCGTCGCCGCGCCCAATTCGCGGCACTCGTCGGCGAGGCGCTTCAAGCCCGGCACGATCTCGTCCTTGTAGGCGTGCAGGTTGCCGAAGGCCGGCGGGCTGTCCTCGGCAACGATGGCCGAGCCGGCTGTCATATTGAGGGCGATGCCGCCCTTCGCCTTCTCGACGTGGTAGAGCCGGTAGCGCTCGCCGATAAACCCGTTCTCCGAATAGGCCGGTTCGTGGGCCGTCGACATCAGCCGGTTCCTGAGTTCGAGATGCTTCAGGCGGTAAGGCTGCAACAGGGGATCGGACACGCTCATGGCTGCGATTTAAGACCGAACGCGGCTACGGTGCCAAGCCGTTGTTGGCGTTACCGCTCCGCCGTCGCCTCAGAGCGAAGTCCTGGCGGCGTTCGGCGCATAGAACTTTCGGTAGTCCTGGATCCTGCCGCCCCAGTCGGCGTGGGACACGATGTGGGTGACGGTGTCGCCGTCGTCCGACAACGGCGCACGCACCGACACCTGAACGAGGGGCAGGGCCTGACGGTCGATGCTGTGGATGATCCGACGAAAGATCAGCGGCTCTCTGGCCTCGACGACGCGTTCGTATTGCCGCACACCGGCTTCCGCTACTTCCGCCGGCTGGTTTTCCGTGGCCGAGCGGCCCGTGTATTCGCGCCCCTTGGCGCTGACATGCCCGGTCCCGAAGAACCGGTAGACGAAATCCAAGGGATCGTAATGGACGTCGACGACGACGCAACACGGCACGGCGGTAAGCGGCAACTGCAGAAGATCGAACTCGCCCCAGGTCGGCGCCATGCGCCCCGCCCTCAGAGACACCCAATAGTCCAAGAACCGCTCGGCGTCCGAACTGTCGAGTTCGTCGCGAGGCAACTCCGTCAATTCAACGGAAATCGGAAACATACGCCCCCCAAGCGTTCAGGTTCATTGATCAGCCGGCGGCCGATTATCCCACAGGGGTCTGCCGAGGGCTAGAGACGGGGGCTCGGCGCCGAACACATCGCTGTGAGGGCGGCGGCCAAGGCGAACGGTTTGCCCCCGGGGCGGGTCGGTGGGAACAGACCGCGCCGCCCTGAAACGCGAACCGGCGATCGCGATCGCCGACCATGGGCTTCTCATGGAATCGCCGGGAGGCCGCGCGACGGCGCACCGGGGCTTCCCAACGCAGGGTGTCGTCCGGCAAGATGGCCGGTACGGCAGACGAGAGGGAGAAAGCGCCGTGTCGAAGCTGTTTCCGCATCTGGCCGAGCCGCTCGGGCTGCGCCACAAGACCCTGAAGAACCGCATCAACTTCGGGGCCCACACCGCCAACATGGCCGAGGCCGGCCTGCCCGGCGAGCGCCATCTCGGCTACTATACCGAGCGCGCCCGCGGCGGGGCTGCGATGATCGTCGTCGAGCCGGTGCCGGTGCACCGGACCGGGGTGCTGACCCGCGGCAATTTTCTCTGCAATAGCGACGCCATTATCGAGCCGTTCCGCGCCATCACCGAAGCTTGCCACGAATTCGGCACGGTGATGATCCACCAGCTCTACCACGTCGGCCAGCACGGCGACGCCGACAATTCGTTCCAACCCAACTGGTCGCCTTCGGGGCTGCCGTCGTACCACGACGGCGACGGCAGCCACGCCATGACCGAGGCCGAGATCGAGGAGCTGATCGAGGCCTTCGCCCAGGCCGCCCGCCGGGCGCATGAGGCCGGCTTCGACGGCGTCGAGCTGTTCGCCGCCTATCACGCCGTCATCGACCAGTTCTGGACGCCGTGGTCGAACGTCCGCGACGACAAATGGGGAGGCAGCCTGGAAAACCGCACGCGGTTCTCGGCCGACATCATCTCGCGCATCCGCGAACTGGTCGGCGACGACTTCATCGTCGGCCTGGCCGTCTCCATGGACCCGGACACCGAAGTGGCGCTGAACATGGAATCGCTGCAGGAGATCGTCGCCTGGCACGATACGCGCGGCCTGATCGATTACGTGAGTTGCGGAACGGGCAGCTATTTCGATTTCTACAAGCTGATGCCGACCGTGTTCTACGAGGACAAGCTCGGCGCCGAATTCGCCGAGGCCCTGAAAGGCGTCGTCGGCCACGCCCGGGTGCAGGCCGAGAGCCACATCCGCACGCCGGACAACGCCAACGCGGTGATCGGCGCGGGGCAGGCCGACATGGTCAGCATCGTGCGCGGCCAGATCGCCGATCCGCACCTGGCGGCGAAGGCGCTCGACGACCGCCCCGAGGACGTCCGCGGCTGCATCTCGTGCAACCAGATGTGCTGGGGTCGGCGCTACCGGGATTACTGGATTTCGTGCCTGGTCAATCCTTCGTCGGGCCGCGAGTTCGAATGGGGCGGCGACCGCTTCACACCGGCCGCCGAACCGAAGCGCGTGCTGGTCGTCGGCGGCGGACCGGCCGGACTGGAGGCGGCCAGGGTGGCGGCCGAACGCGGCCACCGGGTGGCGCTGGCCGAAGCCGCGCCGCACCTGGGCGGGCAGTTCCGGCTGGCCGGCATGCAGCCGCGCCGCGCCCAGATCCTCGACCTCATCGACTGGTACGAAGGCCAGCTCGGCAAATTGCAGGTCGAGGTCCGTCTGAACGCCCCAATGGAGGCCGACGACGTGCGGGCGTTCGGCGCCGAGGCGGTAGTGCTGGCGACCGGTTCGCTGCCCAGCGGCACCGGCTTCCAGCGGGCGCTTCCACACATCGACCCGATGCCCGGCGTCGAGCTTGCCAACGTCTTCTCGGTCGAGGACGTGATGAACAGGAGCGCCCGGCCCGGCAAGCGCGTCGTCGTGCTCGACGACACCGGCCATTGGGCCGGCGGCGGCACCGCCTGGCACCTGGCGGAGCAGGGCCACGAGGTCGTCATCGTCACCGTCTGGCCGGTGGTCGGCTTCGAGTTGATCCGCACCACCGCCGACTGGCCGCTGAGGAGGCGCTTGAAACAGCTCGGGGCGACTTGGCTGACGGAAGCAGCGATCACCGAATGGTCGGGCGACGCGGCCAGCGTCCTCGACCTGGCCGACGGCTCCGAGCGCCGCATCGAGGCCGACGCCCTGGTGCTGGCGACGACCAACGAGTCGGCCGACTGGCTGGCTGACGAATTGGCCGGCGACGACCTCGAAGTCCATTCGATCGGCGATTGCGTGGCGCCCAGGCGCGCCAACATGGCGATCTACGAGGGCCGCAAGCTGGGGCTGGCGCTGTAACGACCGGTCGGCGGCCGAAGCCGCCCGACGGCTTCGGCTTCCGATCTCGTCCAACCACGAGACCGTGACCAAATGGGTTGCGGAAACCGGCACGATTGGTCACCGTGACGGTCGAAACGGAGAGCAAATCCAAGGGACGAGAGACTCATGCGACTTCCCGGCGCGGACGATCCGAAAGCCCTGATCGAAACGATCCGCCGATCGGTGATCGGCGGCGGACAGGCGATCTCCGGACCGTACGGAATACGCCGGCAGAGCTATGCCGACTATACGGCGTCGGGCCGATCGCTGACCTTCATCGAGGATTTCATCCGCGATGAAGTGATGCCGTTCTACGCCAACACCCATTCGGAGACTTCCGGCACCGGATTGCAGACGACGCGGTTTCGCGAGGGCGCGCGCAGCCTCATCAAGGAAGCCATCGGCGGCGGTGACGACGATGTGCTGATCTTCGCCGGATCCGGCGCCACCGGCGCCATCAACAAGCTGATCGATATCCTCAATATTCGCCTCCCGGCCGACCTCGACGCCCGCTATCGGTTCAGCGACGGTATTCCCGAGGCCGAGCGGCCGGCGATCTTCATCGGCCCCTATGAGCACCATTCCAACGAACTGCCGTGGCGTGAAACCGTCGGCGACGTGGTCGAGATCGACGAGGATGCGGACGGCCATGTCGATCTCGGCCACCTGGAGGAACAACTGAAGCGGTTCGCGGACCGGGAACTCAAGATCGGAAGCTTCTCGGCCGCTTCCAACGTTACCGGCATCGCTACCGATTGCGAAGCGGTGACCCGTCTCCTGCATGCCCACGGAGCCCTGTCCTTCTGGGACTACGCCGCGGCCGCCCCTTACGTCAAAATCGACATGAACCCGAACGGCACGGACGATCGGGCCGCCAAGGACGCCGTATTCATCTCCCCGCACAAGTTCATCGGCGGCCCCGGCACACCCGGGATCCTGGCGGTGAAGCGGGCGCTCGTGCACAACCGCGTCCCCAGCGTTCCCGGTGGCGGCACGGTGGCCTACGTCAACCCCGTCGACCACCGGTATTTGAGCGACCCCGAGCACCGCGAGGAAGGCGGCACCCCGGCCATCATCGAGGCGATCCGCGCCGGCCTCGTCTTCCAACTCAAGGCCGGCGTCGGCGAACAGGCGATCCGCGAGCGCGAGAACGCCTTCATCGACTGGGCCATCGCGTTCTGGTCACGGAACCCGAGCATTCAACTGCTCGGCAATCTCGAGGCCGAACGCCTTTCCATCGTCTCCTTCATGGTCCGCCATGGAGGACGCTACCTGCACCATGAATTCGTGGTGGCGTTGCTCAACGACCTGTTCGGTATCCAGGCGCGCGGCGGATGTTCGTGCGCGGGACCTTACGGCCACCGCCTCCTCGGCATCGATCAGCCGATGTCGAAACGGTTCGAGCGCGCCATCGTGCATGGCTGCGAAGGGGTCAAACCGGGGTGGGTGCGGGTCAACTTCAACTACTTCCTGAGCGAGACCGAGTTCGAATTTCTCCTGAGTGCCGTCGACTGGACGGCTCGCGAAGGCTGGCGGCTGCTGCCCGATTACCGGTTCGACGCCGCCACCGGCCGGTGGCGCCACCACCGTGGGGAAGACGCCTCGGTGATGGGGCTCGAAGACCTGAGCTACCCGAACGGCCGGCTCCAATATCCATCTCACAGCGCCGAGCTTCCGGAAACGGCGCTTGCCGGCTACATCGAGGACGCCGAACGGCTGTCCTCCAGCGCCGCTTCGGAGGCGGCTTCACGGATCCTCGAAGAAACGGTTCTGGAGCCCGAACTCGAGGACCTGCGCTGGTTCGTGTTGCCGAGTGAAGCGGTGACCGAAATGCGGGAACAAGGCTCAACATCCGAATCGGGCGCGTCCGGGGCGTAACACGGTTTTCGCACGGCACCGGAAAGCGTCGGACCGGGCCTCTTTGCCCTCGGCGGTGGCGGATGTCGGGGATATCGGCGCTGCCGCCGTCGACCGTCTTTCCCGCCGAAGCGCGAAGCCTTATCGATAAATCCTTTCACGTTTCGGATCGTAGGCGGCGCCGTCGATGACGCTGGCCGGACTGCGCTCGCCGAAAGACTCGACCTCGAGCCCGCCATCACCGATGCGGTCTGCCGGCAGATAGGCGAGGACCAGGCTCTTGCCGACGGTGTAGCCGAAGTTGCCGCTGGTCGTCTGGGCGACCGCCTCGCCGCCGGCCAGCACCGCTTCGCCGCCGAACACCGCCAACGGCTCGTCGAGCGCCAGGCAGACCAGTTTGCGCCGCACCCCTTGGTCGCGGATGCGGATCAGCGCTTCCGAGCCGAGGAAGTCGCCTTTGTCCCAGTCGATGGTGAACTGCAATCCGGCCTCGAACGGGTTGTAGTCCGGTGTGATGTCGGCGCCCCACACCAGGAAGCGTTTCTCCAGGCGCAGGCTGTCGAGGGCTTGATACCCCATGTTGACGATGCCGAACTCCCGCCCCGCCTCCATGACGACCTCGTAAACGTGGGCCAGGTATTCGCTCGGCACGTAGAGCTCCCAACCGAGCTCGCCAATATAGGTGACGCGGAAGGCGACGGCCTGCGCGTAGCCGATGTGGACGTCCCGGGCCGTCATGAACGGGAACGCCTGGTGGCCGACATCGTCGTCGCAGACCTTCTCGAACACCCGGCGGGCCAGCGGCCCGGCCAGGTTGAGGACGCCGAGGCCGGACGTGATGTCGCTGAGCTCGACGCCGTCGAACCCCTTCATGTTGTTCTCGATCCAGTGGCGGTCGCGGACCCCGAAGCCGGAACCGGTGATCAGCCAGTAGCGGTCTTCGGCGCGCCGGATGATGGTGACGTCGGCCTCGATGCCGCCGCGCTCGTTGCAGAGCTGCGTGTAGACGCCCCGGCCCGGCTCCTTGTCGGCCTTGGCGACGGCCAGGTGCTGCAGGAAGCGGCAGGCGCCGGCGCCGCTTATCTCGAACTTGGTGAACGACGACTGGTCGACGACGACAACGCCGTCGCGTGCCGCCCGGTGCTCGCGGCCGACGGTGGCGTCCTCGTGGGCGCGGTCGAAGGCCAGCACTTGGCGGGGCTCGATGTCGCCGGCGGCGAACCAGTTGGCCCGCTCCCAGCCGAATTTCGAGCCGAACACGGCGCCCTGGTCCTTGAGCGTCCGATAGAGCGGGCTGCGGCGCACGCCGCGCGCCGACCGCATCTCCTCGCCCGGCCAGTGAATCGCGTAGTAGCGGCCGTAGCTCTCGACGGCGCGCTCGTGCAGGTAGCGCCGGCCGGCGTGGACGGGGCCGAAGCGGCGGATGTCGAACGGCCACAGGTCGAGCCCCGGATCGCCTTCCAGAATCCAATTGGCGATGGCCTTGCCGGCACCGCCGGAAGCGGCGATGCCGGCCGTGAAGCCGCAGGCCGAGAAGAAGTTGTCCAGGCCCGGCACCGGTCCCATAAGCGGCTCGCCGTCGGCCGAAACCGGGATCGGCCCGTTGATGACGGTACGCACGCCGAGGTCTTCGAGGATCGGCAGGCGTCGCGCCGCTGGTTCGGAGACGTCTTCCAGGCGGTCCATATTGGCGTCGAACAGATGGCGTTCGCACGCCCAGGGGAACCCCTCTCTCGGATTGACCGGCGCTGTTCCCTTTTCCCAGCCGCCGATGGCCAGAGCGCCGGGCTCCGGCTTGACGTAGATGCTGCCGCCCGGATCGCGCAACCCCGGCAGGCCGTCAGCGATGCGTTCCGTTTTCTCGGTCACCAGGTATTGATGCTCGACGACGCCGGCCGGAATCTCGACCCCGGCCATCCAGCCGACCTGCCGCGCCCACAGGCCGGCCGCATTGACGACGATCTCGGTTTCGATGGTGCCGTGGTCGGTGACGACATGGGTGATACGGTTCTCTTGTCTTGGCAACTCCTTGACCATGACGCCTTCGACGATGCGGCCGCCGCCGGCCCGGATGCCCTTGGCGTAGGCCTGGGTCAGGCTGTAGGGATCGACATGGCCATCGCCCGGAATGAAGGCGGCGCCGACCAGGTCTCCGGTCTCGATCAGCGGAAATAGCTCGAATGCCTCGGCCGGCTTCAGCAGGCTCATCTCGAGCCCGGCTGCCCGCGCCGCCGAGTGCGAGCGCAGCAGTTCCTTCCATCGGTCTTCGCTGTCGGCGATCCTCAGACTGCCGACCTCCTGCCAGCCGGGATCCTGCCCGGTCTCCTCGGCCAGGCCGCGGAACAGGTTGACGCTGTCGATCATCATGCTGGTCAAGTTGCGCTGCGCCCGGAACTGGCCGACCAGCCCGGCCGCGTGCCAGGTGGCGCCTTCGGTCAGCTTGGCCTTCTCCACGACCACCACGTCGCTCTCGCCCGAGCGGACGAGATGAAAGGCGACGCTGGTTCCGATGACGCCGCCGCCGATGACGACGAGGCGGGCGCTGGTAGGGAGTGATGCGGTCATTGCGGGTGTCCGTTCGGTTGTCGTTGTCAAGCGGTTCGACGGCGCCGGTTGGCGCGCCGTTGGCGGGTGGCCCCGGCGGCGCCTGTGTCGATCCGCTTCCAACCCTCGGGTAGGACCGAATCGCCGGCCACCAGGCCATCGAACTCGGCCCGGATTCTCTCGTCGACGGCCGGATCGAGGGCGGCGGGGTTGGCGGAAGACAGGATGTCGAGCGCCTTGTTCATGGCTCGCTGGTGGATGGTCGAGGATCCCTCCGCCTGCCACTGCTCGCGCAATTTACGGTCGGCCAACTCGGGCAGCAAGGTCGCCGTCAGCATGCGGTCCAGGGTCTCGGGATTGGCCGCGAACATGCCGGCCGGCCCGGCCGCCTTGATCTCTTCGAGCAAGGCGAGGTCCTTCGAGAAGCCGAAGCCCCCGCGCACGCGCTTGATCATCATGGCGATCTCGTCGTCGATGGCGACCTGGCCGTAATCGAACGACATCAGGGCGTCCTGCAGACCGCCCATGACGACGAAATCGACCCCGGAAACGGCGCCCAGCAGCGGCGACATGCCCTTCTCGAAACCGGCCTGGGCGTCCGCCGTCTTGGCGTTGGTCAGCCCCAGGTAGCCGCCGGCCGGCACGTTGTAGTGGCGCGCCATCTGGCAGACGGCGGCGTTCATCATGCCGACCTCGATGGCGCCCGGCGCGTAAGCGCCGTCGCGCATGTCGGCGAACACCGGCAGAAAATTGTAGATCTGCGCCGTGCCGGGTTTCGACATCTGGGCCAGGGTCGCCGCCGCCAGCCACTCGGCGTTCATCAGCATCAACATACCCTGCAGGGACAGAGGCGTGCTGAGTCCGCCCATCGGCGCGATGGTGCCATACGCGGTGACGTCGTTCTCGGCGTAGAACATCAGCATCTCGGTGCTGTCGTAATCCATGGTCAGCGGCGAGACGATGGAACAGTAGCCGAAGTTGATGAACGGCCGTTCCCAATAGGCCTCCTTCGAGCCGGCGATCAGTTCGCCCAGTTTCAGCACCTGACGGGCCTCTGCGACATCGATGACCGAGGTCCGAACCGGTTTGGCGCAGTTCTTCAGGGCCGGATAGAAACGCGACAGGCTGAACTGCCCTTGCGGCGCGTCGTCGGCCAGGGTCGAGATCGAGAATACGTCGAAACCCGGCAACTGGTTGACCAAATGCGCGATCAGGGCGATGTCGTCGGAGGTGGCGCGACGCACGTCGGCCGTCACCGGATCGACGATGTCCGGCGCCGAACTGGCGGTGGCGATGACCGGAAGATCGCGCGGGAACGTGACGTCGCGGGCCGGATCGCGGCCTCTCAGCGTGATCGTCGGCGGCACCAGGGCGCGGTATTCCTCGACGATCGTTGCCGGAAGGCGGACGATCTCGGTGGCCTCGTCGACCCGGGCGCCGTGCTCGGCGAAGCGCCGCCTGGCCTTCTCGTTGCGGACCAGCAGCCCGACCTCCGCGAGGATCTCGAGAGAGGTCTCGTGAACGTGGCCGACCTCGTCGGCTGTCAGGTACGAGAAAAATTCCATCGCGCGTACACCGGATGGCTGCGAGCCTGCGAAAACTCTAGGCGGTACAAAGACTTGCCCTCAAGCAATAAAAACAGCCACAATACATAAGTAAAACTTATTTAATGTCGGAGCCGTCGCCGCCACCATGAAACGCCCGCGTCTCAACGTGTTGAGGACCTTCGAGGCGGCCGGCCGTCGCCTCAGCTTTTCGCTGGCGGCGGACGAGCTCAACATCTCGCAGGCCGCGGTCAGCCAGCAAATGCGGCACCTGGAAGCCTACCTCGACGCCGACCTTTTCGTCAGGCACCACCGGCGGCTGTCGCTGACCGGCACCGGCCGGGCCTACCTGGCGGCGGTGCACGAGGCGCTCGACCGGCTCGATACGGTGACCGATCAACTGTTCCCCGACCGTCCGCACCAGACCGCTGTCCTGCGCTGCACATCGAGCGTCGCCACCCTGTGGCTGGCGCCCAGACTCGGCGTGTTTCACAAACGCCACCCCGACATCGAGCTGCGCATAAGAACCCTGGACCAGGGTTACGGCGACAGTGTTTCTTCAAAGGCCGACCTGGAGATCGTCATTCTACGCGACGGCGCCGACGACGCGGGGGCGGTGAAGCTGATGACCTCGACGATCACGCCTGTCTGTTCACCGACACTGTTTGCCGGCCGGGACCGCCCGCGCCAGCCGGCCGACCTGCTGGCCTTTGAGTTGATCCATGTCCTCGGATACGACGACGACTGGCACCGGTGGTTCCGCAACCACGGACTTCTGGGCGAGCCGGTGCCGCGCGGATTGTCGGTCGACGGCTCGCTGATCGCCATCGAGGCGGCCGGCCGAGGCGACGGCGTCATGCTGGGGCGGCGGCCGTTCATCGACCATCACCTGGACACCGGCGAGCTGATCGAGGCGTTCGAGCGGCCTTTCCATCTGTACGCCGACTACTACCTCCGTCAGCAGCCGCGCACCAAGGACAGGCGCGCCAATCAGGTCGTGGCCGACTGGCTGGTCGGACTGGCGGCCGAGACACCGGCGCCGCGCCGCCGCTCGGCCTGACCGTCGGGACGAAGGACGCCGCTCAGGCGACTCTGACGACGCAGGCCATGCCGGCTTCGTGATGTTCCAGGATGTGGCAATGGAACAGCCAGTCGCCGGGATTGTCGGCGACCAAAGCGAGTTCGACCGTGTCGTCGCGCTCGAGCATGACGGTATCGGTCCACGGCGAATAGGGGACGGTGCGGCCGTTGCGGGCGATCACCCGAAAGGCGTGGCCGTGCAGATGCATGGGGTGTGGCCATGCGGTCTCGTTCTTGAGCACGAGAACGTGGCTGCGGCCGCGCCCCAGCGTCAGCAGCGGCTCCATCGCCATGCCGTCGGCGACGACGCCGTTCAGCGCCCACACCTTGCCCTGTTCGGCCAGCTCGCGGATCGGCGTGTCGACGCCCCGGTAAAGCGCACTCCGCATCGATCCCATGGCGCCGCCGCCGATAACGATTTGGTGGCGCTCGGCCGCTTTCAGGTCCGGTTCCGGCACCGGGTTGGGGCTAAGCGCCGGGCTGGCGTCGGGCGGCGAGTTGCCGAGCGGCTTTTCCGTGCCGTAGACCAGGTCCAGGTACTTATAAGTCATGCGCTCGTAGTAGGAGTCGATGACCGGGTAGGCGCGGCCCGGCTCGCCCTCCATGTCGACGATCAGATCGGCCCGCTGGCCCGGTCCGAGTACGACCGGGCCAGCGGTGCGGTGCGGCGTCACCGGCTGGCCGTCCAGCGCGATCAACAGCGGTCGGTGGCCTTCGAAGCCGAGCCCGAAGATGCGCGCGTTGGCCGCGTTGATCAGACGCAGCCGCAGCCGCTCGCCGGCGCGGACGGCGAATGTCGAACTGTCGCGGCCGTTCAGGGTCGCCGTGTTGCCGAGGCGGCCGGCGTGGCTCATGTCGCGGAGGTTGGAGAAACTGTCGCTGATGGCGGCGTCCTCGGTCAGACGCCAATCGTCGATCACCCAGACGACGTCGCGGTCGACCTCGGGCGGCTGGCGCTCCTCGACGATAAGAGGGCCGTAAAGGCCGTGGCCGACCTGCCGTGAACTGAGCGTGTGGGGATGATACCAATAGGTGCCGGCGTCGGGCGCGGCAAAAGCGTAGGTGAAGGAGCCGCCCGGCCGGATCGGTGGTTGGGTCAGTTCCGGCACCCCGTCCATGGCGTTGGGGATGCGCAGCCCGTGCCAATGCACGGTGGTCGGCTGGTCGAGTCCGTTGACGACGCCGATCTCGACCGACTCGCCCTGGCGCACCCGGATTTCCGGCCCCGGCACCCGGCCATTATATGCCCATACCGCGGTTTCGGGATTGGGAGGGGTGAGCAGCGGGATACGGGTCGGCCTCGGGCGCAATTCGAAGGCCTTGACGCCGCCGGCTGCGGCCGGTCGACGAATCAGGGCGCCGACGGCGACGGCGGCGCCGCCGGCCAGAAAGCTGCGGCGGTCGATGCGGATCATGCTCTACATAAGGGGCCTCGCTCCGGTCGCGTCAAGGCGGCAGTCCCACTCGGGGTCCGGCTCAGGCCAGGCGCACCAGTTGCTTGCCGATGTTGCCGCCCTCCAGCATCGAGATGAAGGCGGCCGGTGCGTTTTCGATGCCGTCGGCCACCGTCTCGCGATACTCGAGGCGTCCCGAGCGTACCAACTCCTCCAACTCGGCCCTGGCTTGCGGCCATTTGTCGCGATGCGCGCTTAAGACGAAGCCCTCGAGGCGCAGCGACTTGTCGAAGATCAGCCGCGTGTTGCGCACCCCGTAGGGCTCGCCTTCGTTGTTGTATTGCGACAGCACGCCGCAGACGGCGATGCGGGCGCCACGATTCAGGTGCGCCATGGCGGTGTCCAGCGTCTCGCCGCCGACATTGTCGAAATAGACGTCGAAGCCGCCGGGCTGGGCGTCGGAGAGTTGGCCGGAAAGGTCAGCCGCCTTGTAGTCGCAGCAGGCGTCGAACCCGAACTCGTCGACGACGATCCGGCACTTCTCGGGCCCGCCGGCGATACCGACCGCGGTGCAGCCCATCGCCTTGGCGATCTGACCGGCGGCGCTGCCGACCGAACCGGCCGCCGCCGAGACCAGCACCGTATCGTCGGCGGCGAGGCCGGCCACCACCTTGAGGCCGACCCAGGCGGTGGCGCCGGTCGAGCCGCAGGCGCCGAGGTAGGCGGATAAGGGAATCTCGCCGCCGGGTTCGATCTTGAAATCGAGGTCTGTGCCGTCGGAGACGGCGTGGGTCTGCCAGCCCAGGCGTCCGACCACGTGATCGCCGGGCGCGTAATCCGGGTGGCGGCTGTCTGTGACCTCGCCGAGGACGCGGCCGACCATGAGGTCGCCGGGAGCCAGCGTGTTGGGGCTGTAGGTCCAGCCGCCGCCCATCAGCATCCGCATGTAGGGGTCGAGCGACAGGTAGAGGTTGTGGATCAGGAACCGGCCGTCGCCGATCTCGGGCAACGGCTTTTCGACGACCTCGAAATCTTCGACGCCAGGCAGCCCCTCTGGCGCACGGCGGAACAGCACTTGCGTGTTGACGGTCATCGGCGCCTTTGCCCCGTTCAGTCGGCCGCCGGCGGCGCCGCGCAGATCTGGTCGTAGGCGTAACGCTCCTCGATCAGACCGTTGTACTCGAAGATGTCGAGGGTCGCCTCGAAGGCGGCCTCGGTGATCTCGACATGCGGCGTCCAGCAACCGAGCTCTTGGTAAGTGGCGATGCAGTCGGCCAGGACCGCCTCGTCGATAGTCGGGAAATAGGAGGCCTCGGCGGCGGCGATGTCGGCGGCCGCCGTCTCGTTCATGTAGGCGCGGGTTTTCTTGTAGGCACGTATGAAGGCCCTGGCCATGTCGGTCTCCAGCCATTCGCGGGTCGCCGCCAGGCTCGAGAACCCGCACGGGCCGATCTGTCTGCCGACCTCGGCGACGACGTGGCCGACGCCGTCGGCCTCCAATTGCTGCGGGAACGGGCCTTGCTGCTGAACGTATTGGCCCTGGCCGTCGCGAAACGCCTTGTCGATGTCGGCGGCGCCGCCCGGATTGATGGCGTCGATCTTGTCGTAGTCGATGCCGGCCTTGTGGCAGGCGTACTTGAACATGGCCAGCGGCTGGCCGCCACGAAACAGCACCGCGTCCGATCCCTCCAGCTTGTCCCAGGTGAAATCGGGGTCGGGCTGGCGGGCGGTAATGAAGAAGCCGTCCATCTCGTTGATCTGGGCGAAGTGCACGCAGCTCGGCGTCTCGCCCTTCTTCAGCGGCCCGAAGCCCTGGCTCAGGGCCGACTGCACGACGTCGGCCGAGCCGTCCTCGAGGGCGGCGATGGCCGAGACGCCGGGCTCGGCGACCGACCATTCGGGCTCGAGCCCCTCGGCTTCCAGAAAACCGCCGGACATGGTCGAGATCAGCGGCGAGTAAAAGGCGGAAAACAAGGTGAACTGGATGTTGATCTTGGTCATCTGATTGCCTGTCGGGGATCGGCCGGGAACATCGGCGCTCGGAGTTGCGGGGTCGGGTTCGGTCGGTCGGCGACGACAATACTTCTACGTGGCGCCGCGAACCTCAACGAAATTCCTCACCTACGCGCCAAGCCGCCCCGCTGGTGGCAAGCGTTCCACGGCAACGCGCCCGCCGCTTGGTTTCAAGAGCGCCTGGCCGCGACCGCCATCCAGACGGCGAGCAGCGCGGCGACGACGGCGGCGACGACCGATGCCCACACAGGCATGTCGATGCCGTCGATGACGATCGGAAATCCGGTCACCAGACGGACTGCATGGGCGACGGCGCCGAGCCCGAAGATGGCGGCGGCGGTATAGAGGGCGGCTTTCTGCATCCGCATTCTCCCGTTCACGCGACCGCCTGCCGGCGCGTGGCAGGCTGCCGGGGACGGCCTTGCGTGTGATTGAACAGGGTAGCGCCATCGCGGCGGTGATTCATTGATCGGCCTCAAGCCGCCTAAGTCAGGCTGTCGGGCTTGCGCTCCTCGCGGCCCAAGCGGTGCTCGCGCCAGGCGATGAAGGCGGTCGCCCCGAACACCATGCCGCCGCCGAGCCAGACGAAGACGTCGGGCAGTTCGCCGAAAAAGGCGAAGCCGATGATCGACACCCATACCAGCTTGATGAAGTCGACCGGCATGACGACGTGGGTTTCTCCCCATTTCAGCGATTCCGTCATGGCCAGTTGGCCGGCCCCGCCGAGCGTTCCGATCAGCACCAGCCAGCCCCACTGCTCGGGCGTCGGCCAGCTCCAGTAGAACAGCGCCGGCAGCAGGGACAACGGCGTCATGATCAGCGACATGTAGGTGGTGACGGTGACGCTCGATTCGGTCCGTCCCATGACCTTGATCATGACCAGACACGCCCCCCACAGGACGGCCGAACCGACGATCAGCCAATGCCCGGTCTCGATCACGGCGAAGCCGGGTCGGAGGATGACGATGGTGCCGGCGAAGCCGACGAAGATGGCGGCCCAGCGCCGCAGGCCGACCGATTCGCGGAACAGCACCATGGCGAACAGGGTCGCATAGATCGGCGCCGTGAAGGCGAGCGCCGTCACCTCGGCGACCGGGATCAGGCTGAGGGCCGTGAAGAAAGCGAGCATGGAAACGGTGTTGACGACGCCGCGCCAGGTCAGCAACCCAAGGCGCCGGGTCTGCAGCGGGCCGAAGCCGAACCTGACGAACCACGGGACCACCGCGATCAGTCCGAACAGGTTGCGGAAGAAAGCGATCTCGAACGGATGGACGCCGGCCGACACATGGCGGATGGCCACCCACATGCAGCTCATGCACACGGTGAACACGAACATCCAGAAAATGCCGCGCAGATTGTTGGCCGGCGAGACGGCTGGCAAGGACGGGTCGCTCATCGGCGCTGGGGTCCGCTGTTCAAAGAAAGGCCGGCCCCGATCGAAGGCGCCGACGCGTTTGAGAGTAGGCCGGGCCGCCGGCTGGATCAACCAAGCGCCGGCCGCTACACTGGCTGGGCTCGAATCGCTCTATCCGCGGGGGAACGGGAATGTCCGAAACGGAGACGGTCAGCGCCCATTGGCACAGGGGCAACCTCTTCGGCACCTTGTGCGCGGCGCTCCGCGAGGCCGGCCTCGATCCCGAAAAGATCACCGTCGCCGACCTGGCGCCGCTCGATCACATGCACGGCCGCGGCTCGGAAGCCACCGAGGACCTGTTCGGCGGCCTCGACATCCGCCCCGAGCACCGCGTCATCGACATCGGCAGCGGCGTCGGCGGCCCGGCCCGCCATGCCGCCGCCACCTTCGGCTGCCGGGTCAGCGGCGTCGACCTGACGGCCGAGTTCTGCGAGGTCGCCGCCGAGTTGACGCGGCGCACTGGGTTGGCCGACCGGGTCGATTTCCACCACGCCAGCGCGCTGGAGTTGCCGTTCGAGGACGCCGTCTTCGACCGCGCCTATACCCAGAACGTGGTCATGAACATCGCCGACAAGCGGACGTTTTTCTCGGAAGCCTTCCGGGTGCTCAAACCGGGTGGCCTGTTCGCCGCCGTCGAACTGGCCGAAGGCGGCGGCGGGCCGCCGCTCTACCCGGTGCCGTGGGCCGACGACCCCTCGACCAGCCATCTGACGCCGCCCGACGGCATCCGAGACGTGCTCGAGGAGAGCGGCTTCGAGATCGTTTCGTTCGAGGACACCACCGCCGTCATGCTCGATTCGTACGCCCGGGCGCGGGCCCGGATCGCCGCCGAGGGACGGCCGGTGCTCGGCGTTCACCTGGTCTTGGGCGACAACGGCATCGACAAGATCAGGAATTCGGCGCAGAGCGTCGAGGAAGGCCGCACCGTGCCGATCACCGCCATCTGCCGCAAGCCGTAAGCGGTGGCTGTCCGTATTTCCTCCCGAGCGGCATTGACATGGCCGGGGTCAGCCCTTATTTTCCGCGCCTCGGCACGCCAACGGCGGCCCCGGGCCCATTTGATCGAGGCTCGTTTGATCGAGGATCGCGATATGAAAGTCAGGAACTCGCTGAAGTCGGCGAAATCGAGGGACAAGAACTGCGTCGTCGTCCGCCGCCGGGGCCGCGTCTACGTGATCAACAAGCGCAACCGCCGCTTCAAGGCGCGCCAGGGCTGACCACCGCCGCCGATCGACGGCCAGGGCCGCGCCTCGGAGCGCGGTTTTTTGTTGCCGCCGCCGCTTGGTCGGCAAACCGGCCGCGCTTGGACTTGCCTTCGCGGCCGTCGTTCCCACATGTGATTGTGCGCCGCCGCCGGCCGTGATCTAAACGTTTCGCGCCGTTCCTGGAAACGGCGGCATGAGGAGAGCCCCGTGAGCCAAGTCCCGACCCCCGCCAACTGGCGAACGCCGATGGTCATCCTGATCGCCGGTTCGGCCTGCGTGCTGATGGCGTTCGGGCTGCGAGCCAGTCTCGGCCTGTTCCTCAAACCGATGAGCCTCGATCTGGGCTGGGGGCGGGAGACGTTTGCGTTGGCGCTCGCCGTGCAGAACCTGGCCTGGGGCGGGTTCCAACCGTTCGCCGCCGCCGCGGCCGAGAAGTGGGGGAGCGGCCGGATCGTGGCGCTGGGCGGGGTTCTCTATGCGGCGGGCCTGCTGATCATGGCCGAGACGGCGACCCCGACGGTCTTTCACCTGAGCGCCGGCGTCTTGCTCGGTATGGCGCAGAGCGCATCGGCGCTGGCCGTCGTTCTCGGCGCGGTCGGCCGCGCCATGCCGCCGGAAAGACGGACCTGGGGTCTCGGCATCATCATGGCGGCCGGCGCCGCCGGCCAGGTCACCATCGTTCCCGTCGGCCAGGTCTTTCTTTCAGCCTACGACTGGTCCTTTTCCTACGTCCTGCTGGCGTTGCTGGCCGTCGTCATCGTCGTCTCGGCGGTGGCGCTCAAGGGCAAGTCGGAGGCGCCGCCGACCATAGGCGGCGAGGCCGCCGCCGACTCCACACTGAGGGCGGCGCTGTCGGAAGCACTCCGGCACCGCGGCTACTGGCTGTTGACGGCGGGGTTCTTCGTCTGCGGTTTCCACGTGTCGTTCGTCGGCGTCCACCTGCCGGCCTACCTGAGCGACCAGGGCATGCCGGAAGCGGCCGGTGCGTGGGCGCTGGCGCTGATCGGACTGTTCAACATCATCGGCTCCTACGGGGCCGGCGTCATCGGCGACAAAACCCGCAAGAAGAACGCGCTCAGTTTGCTCTACGTGCTGCGCTCGCTGGTCTTCGTCGGCTTCATCGTGATCCCGGTTTCGACCATCACCGTCGCCGTATTTTCCGTCACCCTGGGGCTGCTGTGGTTGAGCACGGTGCCGCTGACGTCGGGGCTGGTGGCGCAGATCTTCGGGCCGCGCTACATGGGAACGCTGTTCGCCATCGTCTTCTTCAACCATCAGATCGGCAGTTTCCTCGGCATCTGGCTGGGCGGTTATTACTTCGACACGGTCGGTTCCTACATGCCGGTGTGGTGGGCCGGTGTCGCGCTCGGGCTGGTTTCGGCCCTGCTGCATTGGCCGATCGACGACAAGGCTTTGGTCCGCTTCCAGAAAGCCTGATGACGGAACCGGACGGGCGTGACACAATGGCGTCAGACCTGGAATACGGAAGTTTCCGATGTTGATGCCGAAACCCGACGCCGACGTCATCGAGCGGCGCCAGACGATCATCGACGCCATGCGCGCCATCGTTGCCGCCGACGGCATCATCGTCGACGAGGACGAACTGATCGCCTATGACTGCGATGGGCTGATGGCCTACCGGCAGCCGCCGCTGATGGTGGTGCTGCCGGAGACCACCGAACAGGTCTCGAAGATTCTCAAGTACTGTCACGACAATAGCGTCAAGATCGTGCCGCGCGGCGCCGGTACCGGGCTTTCCGGCGGAGCGCTGCCGCTGGCCGACGGCATTACGCTGGGCCTCGGCAAGTTCAAACGCATCCTCGAGATCGACTATCCGAACCGTTGCGTCGTCGCCCAGCCGGGCGTCACCAACCTGGCCATCACCGAGGCGGTCGAGGCCGACGGCTTCTACTACGCGCCCGACCCGTCGAGCCAGATCGCGTGCTCGATCGGCGGCAACATCGCCGAAAACGCCGGCGGCGTGCATTGCCTGAAATACGGGCTGACCACCAACAACGTGCTCGGCGTCGAGATGGTGCTGATGAACGGCGAGGTCGTTCGTTTCGGCGGCAAGGCGCTCGATGCCGGCGGTTACGATCTGTTGGGCGTGGTCACCGGTTCGGAAGGGCTGCTCGGCGTCATCACCGAGGTCACGGTCCGCATCCTGCAGAAACCGGAAACCGCCAAGGCCATGCTACTCGGCTTCGAGACCAACCAGAAGGCCGGCGACTGCGTCGCCGCCATTATCGGCGCCGGCGTCATTCCCGGCGGCATCGAGATGATGGACACCTTCGCCATCCAGGCTTCCGAGGCGTTCGCCGAAGCCGGCTATCCGCTCGACGTCGAGGCGCTGCTGATCGTCGAATTGGACGGTCCGGCGGTCGAGGTCGACCACCTAGTCGAAATGGTCGAGGGATTGGCCCGCCAGTTGGGCGCGGTTCACGTCCGCATCAGCCAGTCGGAGGAGGAGCGCTTGCGGTTCTGGTCGGGACGCAAGTCCGCCTTTCCGGCCATCGGCCGGCTGTCGCCGGACTATCTGTGCATGGACGGCACCATCCCGCGCGGCAAGCTGGCCGAGGTCCTGGAGCGCACTGCCGAACTGTCGGCCCGCTACGGACTTCGCGTCGCCAACGTGTTCCACGCCGGCGACGGCAACCTTCACCCGCTGATCCTGTTCGACGCCAACGAACCGGGCGAGTTGGAGGCGGCCGAGAAGTTCGGTGCCGATATCCTGAGGCTATGCGTCGAGGTCGGCGGCGTGCTGACCGGCGAGCACGGGGTCGGCGTC
>CAYFMP010000016.1:0-58079 GCA_964344215.1 uncultured Thalassospiraceae bacterium
GGCCCCGCATCGCTGCGCGAACCGCTCCTTGCCGGGAGACCGGAGAGCGCGTCTCGGCGATTCCATATCGACGTGAACCGCTCTAACCTCAAGTCGCGTTGCGCGCGCGGTCGGCGCTGGCAGCGATCAGACCGACCATGGCCTTGTGGTTTTCGAAGAACCTGATGCCGGTCAATTCGTCGTCGATCCAGGCGACCTCGCCTTCGAAGACGCCGAAGCCGGGAACGTTCAAGAGTACCGGCAGATCCGAAACACAGCGCGAACGCATCCGGGCGTCTTCCAGGCGCACCCGGGCGCCGCCCTCGCCGATGCCGTACATGGTGCACTCCGCGGTTTCGCTGTCGACGACGACGGATGCATCCATGACGACCGTAAAACGTTCGAAATGGCGCCGGTCGGTGGTGTTTTCGGTCGATAACATGTCGCGTTTCCCTTCGGTAACTCCGCTGCCGTAGCTGCCGCCTTAGGCCGGATGCTTTGCGCCCCACCGTTTCCGGCGGTTTGCCTTTGTCGTCGGTACCTGGCCTGCCGTTCGGGCGATCTCTCCGCTTCGGCCGGCCATCCCGCGAATCGCAAGGCCGACTTTAGCCGGCTCGGCCGGTGCCGACAGTGACGGCAATCACACGTGGAGCCGCGGCCCCGGACCGCTCCCGAATTGGGGTGGGCCTTTGCCGGCCCGTCCTGTAGACTGCCGGGCGAATCATGGACGCCGAACCGACCCGCCCGAAACCGCCCATGCCGACCGCCGTAGGACGCCGCCTGGCCGCCCTCGCGATTGCCGGCGTCCTCGCCCTCGGTCTGGCCCGGCCGATTGCGGCCGCCGATACCGAACTCGGCGCCAGCGCCATCGGCAACTACCTGGCCGGCCGCCACGCCCAGGCCCGGCGCGACTTGTCGGCGGCGGCCGATTTCCTCGAAGCCGCCCTCAAGGAGGCCCCGGACGCGCCGGATTTGCTTAGGCGCACCTTCATCCTAATGGTCGTCGAGGGCCGTTTTGACGACGCCATGAAACTAGCCCGGCGATTGATCGAGGCCAATCCGAAATCGGCCGTCGCCAATCTGGCGCTGGCCACCGACGACCTCAAGCGGGGGCGCTACCGGAAGGTTCTCGACCGGCTCCGGGATCTGCCCGACAGCGGCCTCGGCGCCTTCACCAACCCGACCTTTCGGGCCTGGAGCGAGGTCGGCCGCAAGAAGTACGAGGCCGCCCTGGCCGCCCTCGAACCGCTCGGCACGGATACCGGATCGCAGTCGCTGAACGATCTGCACGCCGCCATGATCAACGAGGTGGCCGGGCGCCGGCAAGCCGCCATCGGGCACTACGAAGCGCTGGCCACGGCCAATTCCAACGCCACCCTCAGACTCACCCAACTGCTGGGCGGGCTCTACGAACGGGTCGGCGAACCCGAAAAGGCCCGCGCCCTTTACGAGACGTATCTGGAAACGCAGCCCGATTCGCGGCTGTTCGAGGACGCCCTTCAGCGCATGAAAAAGGGCCGGGCGCCGAAATCGCGTATCCGCACGGCCCAGGACGGGGCGGCGGAAGCGCTGTTCTCGATCGCCAGTTCCCTGCGTCAGCAGCACGCCCGCGAGACGGCGCTGGTGCTGGGCCAACTGGCCCTCTACCTGAAGCCCGAGTTCCCGATCATGCTGATCCTCATCGGCGACATCATGGAATCCGAGGACCGGCTTGCCGAAGCCAACGCTTTTTACGCTTCGATCTCAAAGAGATCGGCGTTTTCATGGACGGCGCGCCTGCGCATCGCGTCGAACCTGGACGCCATGGACGATACCGACAAGGCGGTCAGGCTCCTCAAAACTATGGCCAAGGAGGACACCCGCAATCCGCAGCCGCTGATCAAGCTCGGCGACATCATGCGCAGCCACGAGCGCTATCGTGAGGCGATCGAGGCCTACGACGACGCGCTGGAGCGGATCGGCACCGTCGAGTCGCGCCATTGGTCGCTGCTCTACACACGCGGCATCGTCCTGGAACGCGCCAAGGAGTGGCAGCGCGCCGAGGCCGATCTCTTGAAGGCGCTGGAGCTGGAGCCGGACCAGCCCTATGTGCTCAACTATCTCGGTTATTCGTGGGTCGACCAGGGCCAGAACCTGGAACGCGCCCAGGACATGATCCGCACCGCCGTCAAGCTCCGGCCCAACGACGGCTACATCATCGACAGCCTGGGCTGGGTCTATTACCGGCTCGGCGACTACGCCGCCGCCGTCAAGCAGCTCGAGCGCGCCGTCGAGCTGCGCCCCGAGGACCCGGTCATCAACGACCACCTGGGCGACGCCTACTGGCGGGTCGGCCGCAGGCTGGAAGCGACCTTCCAGTGGAAGCATTCGCTGTCGCTCGATCCCGAGGACGACCTCGGCGCCGAGATCGAGGCCAAGCTGAAGGACGGCCTAGGTGCCGCCGAAGGCGTCCCGGCCGGGCAACCGAGGAGTGAGCCGGCGGGACAACCCGAGAACGCCGCCGCCGCACCCGACGGGGGATAATCCGCCGACCCGATGACCGAACCCGTGATCACCGTTTCGGCGCCGGCCAAGCTCAATCTTTACCTGCACGTGACGGGACAACGCGCCGACGGCTATCACCTGCTCGACAGCCTGGTCGCCTTCGCCGGCGTCGGCGACGAATTGACACTGACGCCGGCCGACCGCCTGAGCCTGGAGATCGCAGGCCCGTTCGCGAATGGCTTGAGCACCGGTTCTGACAACCTGGTGGTGCGGGCGGCCGAGGCGCTCGGCAGGGTCGGCGGCAATGGCGCCCGCATGCGGTTGACCAAGAACCTGCCGGTGGCGGCCGGCATCGGCGGCGGTTCGGCCGACGCGGCGGCGGCGCTCAGGGGCTTGAGCGAACTGTGGGACATCTCTCCCGGCGACGACGAACTGGCGGCGCTGGCTCTCGGTCTGGGCGCCGACGTACCGGTCTGCCTTAAGGGCCGGGCGGCCTTCGTCGGCGGCGTCGGCGAACAGCTGAGCCCGGCGCCGGACTTGCCGGCCGCTCATTTGGTGCTGGTCAATCCGGCTGTGGCGCTCTCGACGCCGGCCGTGTTCGCCGGCCGCGGCGGCGGCTTTTCCGAACCGGCCCGGTTCGTCGAAGCGCCGGCCGACGTGGCGGCGCTGGCCGGATTGCTGGCCGGACGCGGCAACGACCTTGGCGATGCGGCAGCGGCGCTGGCGCCGGAAATCGGCGATGTCCTCGATGCGCTCGGCGGCGCCAAAGCGTGCCTGCTGGCCCGGATGTCGGGCAGCGGCGCCACTTGCTTCGGGCTGTTCGCCGCCGCCGACGAAGCGCGTGCGGCGGCCGAGCGCCTCGCCGCCGGCCATCCGGCGTGGTGGGTGAAAGCGACGCCGTTACTGGGCTGAGAGCCGGCCGACGCCGGCTCCTAGAGCAGATCATGTTTTGTCGGAATCGCCCGGGCGATCCGTCGAAGCATGTGAATCCGCTCTACATCGTTGAAACCGATCGGATTCACACATTTTGTCGTCGACATCTCGTGTTTCCGACAAAACGTGATCCGACCTAGAGCGGGTCACGTTGATATGGAAGCGGCTGAGATCGGTTTTGCGGCCTGCCGGCGAGGAGAGGATGCGAAGGCGATGTGGGGCATCGGCGAGCCTCCTCGACGACGCCGGAAGGCCGAAAAACCGACCGCAGGCGCGCTCTCCGGCCCCCCGGACGGCGTCGCGGCCCGCTTCCGATGGCCCCGCATCGCCGCGCGAGCCGCTCCTTGCCAGGAGACCGGAGAGCGCGTCTCAGCGATTCCCTATCGACGTGAACCGCTCTAAAGTCCGAGGGCGGCGGCGTTCCGCAGGTTGCGCGGCCGTTTGCCGTCCAACAGCTCGCCGATGCGGTCCATGCATTCGTCGGCCAGGCGCTTATCGGCTTCGCGGGTGTACCAAGCCAGATGCGAAGTGACGATGACGTTGTCGAGGGCGAACAGCGGACAGTCGGGGCCGAGCGGCTCGTCGGCGAAGACGTCGAGACCGGCGCCGGCGATCCGGCCTGTTTCGAGGGCGTTGAGCAGCGCCGCTTCGTCGATGACGGCGCCTCTGGAGACGTCGACGAGGTAGGCCGTCTCCTTCATGCGCTCGAGCTCGGCCTCGCCGATCAGGCCGCGGGTCTCGTCGGTAAGCACGCAGTGGATGGAGACGAAATCGGAGCGCTCCAGCACCTCCTCCAGACCGACCCGCCAGACGCCGGCGTCGTCGAAAACCGAACCGTCCACGTAGGGATCGCAGGCGATCCGCTGCATGCCGAAGCCGGCGGCGCGGCGGCCCATGGCCTGGCCGATGCGCCCGAAACCGACGAGGCCGACGGTCTTTCCGAAAAGATCGACGCCGACGAATTCCTCGGCCGGCCACGCCCAGCCGGTCCGCCGGGTCGCCCGGTCGATGGGGATGAGCTTGCGGGCCAGGCCGATCATCAGGGCGAACGCGTGGTCGGCCACCGTCTCGGTGCCGTAGTCGGGGCAGTTGACGACCATGACGCCCAGCCGGGCGGCCGCTTCCATATCGACGTTGTCGAGGCCGACCCCGTACTTGACGGTGGCTTTGAGGTTGCCGGCCGCCTCCATGACCGCGGCCGAAATGGCCGGAAAGAACGAGTGCACGATGATGTCGGCGCCGTCGGCGGCGGCGCACAGCGACGCCTCGTCCCATTCGGGCGGCGGCTCGATCACATGGGCGCGGTCGCGAAGCTCGTCGATCTGTTCCGGCCTCAGATAAACCTCACGATCGGCGATGAAAACGGTCGGTTTGCTCTCTGTCTGCATCGGCGGCACCTCCAGATCGGGACTTGCGATTTCTAGGCCGCGAGCGGCGGCTTGGCAATGGCCGACGGGCGGCGCCGGGACGGATGGCGAAGGCGGCTTGGGGGACGGCTAGGGGGCGCCCGCGTGCTTGCGGGTCGGCGGCTTTGGTCTTATGTTTCGCGCCACCGAAGGCTCGGCGAAATGGGGCGTAGCCAAGTGGTCTAAGGCACCGGTTTTTGGTACCGGCATTCGGAGGTTCGAATCCTCCCGCCCCAGCCAATGCCCAAACCTCCGCCGCGGAGGTTTGGGCATTGGCTTGCGGTGAGGGGGATCGAACCTTGCGAGCCGTCAGGCGAAGCGCTACGGTTCGACACCGTAGCGTTGAGCGAAGGTGCGGCGGAGCGAAGCGGAGCCAATCCTCCCGCCCCGGCCATTTCGAGACCGACTTTCAGTGACACCGGGGGGCGTCCGTGCTGAAACTCCACGACTACCTCGACTCCGGCAACGGCTACAAGGTGCGCCTGACGCTGGCCCACCTCGGTCGGCCGTTCGAGCTCATCAAGTACGACATTACCCGTGGCGAGACGCGGACGCCCGAGTTCCTGAAGATCAACCCGAACGGCCGCATTCCCGTTCTCGAGTTGGAAGACGGCCGTTTCCTTCCCGAATCGAACGCCATCATCTGGTATCTGGCCGACGGCACCCGGCTTCTGCCCGAAGACGGCTTCGGGCGCGCGCAAGTCCTGCAATGGATGTTCTTCGAGCAGTACAGCCACGAGCCCAACATCGCCACCTCGCGCTACCTCATGCGACACCGCGACATGGACGACGAGGTCGAGCGCCTGCTCGAGCAGAAGCGCCAGCCCGGCCTGGCGGCGCTCGGCGTCATGGAGGGGCACCTGGAGGGACGCGACTGGTTCGCCGGCGAAGCCTTCTCGATCGCCGACATCGCGCTCTATGCCTACACCCACGTCGCCCATGAGGGCGGCTTCGAACTCGGCGAATTCGCGAATGTGCGGGGCTGGCTCGAACGGGTCGCCGGCGAACCCGGCCACGTGCCGATGCTGGAGCCCTCGGCTTAGCCGCGGCCGCCGGCCGGCGGCGGTTGGTTCTTCGAGCCGGCCGCGCGGCGGTCGAGCGCGATATGGCGTCCGGCCCAGTCGGGCGCCGCCGTTCGCAGTTGACGCAGACGCCGCCTCACCGGATCGGGCATGGCGGTGGTGACGCCGGCCTTCGTATCGAAGTGCAATGCCATCAGCTCGCTGCTGGCCACGACCTCGCCGCCGACCGCCATCTCGTGGCAGAAGTGAATGCGCTTGGCGTCCGAGCCGAGCACCCGGGTCGACACCGCCAGTTCAGCTCCCATCACCACCTCGCGCAGATAGCGAATGTGCGATTCGACCGTGTAGAGCGAGCAGCCGCTGGCCGAGCGGTAGGCGGCGTCCATGCCGAGATGGTCGTAGAGCGCGTCGGTGGCATGGCCGAAGCCGAGAACGTAGTAGGCCTCGCTCAAGTGGCCGTTGTAGTCGATCCAATCGGCGCGCACCGGCTCCGAATGCAGCTCGAGGACGCTCACGCGTGCGCCTTCCGGGTCTCTTCGATGGCCCTCATGACGGCGATCAGGCAATCGTCGCGGAAGCGCTCGATCTCCCGGATCGAGCGACCGCCGGCTTGCGCTCGCGCGCCCTCGACCATGCGCTCGATCAGGGTGTCGGTCAGCTCCGGCGCCTCGAGCTTGGTCCACGGCAGCTTCAAGGCCGGGCCGAACTGTTCGAGCATGTGGCGCATGCCGTCCTCGCCGCCGGCCAGGTGGAAGGTCAGGCAGGTGCCCATGAAGGCCCAGCGCAGGCCGGGGCCGTCGATGACGGCGCGGTCGATCTCCTCGGTGGTGGCGATGCCGTCGTTGACCAGGTGCAGGGCCTCGCGCCACAGCGCTTCCTGCAGGCGGTCCGAGATATAGCCTTCGATCTCGTTGCGCACCCTGAGCGGACGCATACCGATCTCCGCGTAGAACGCCTCGGCCCGCCGCATCGCGTCCTCCGTAGTGCGCTCGCCGCCGACCACTTCGACCAGCGGCAGCAGGTAGACCGGATTGAAGGGATGGCCGATCAGCACCCGCCCGGGCTCGACGCACTCCGCCTGCAACCGACTCGGCAGCAGCCCCGACGAGCTCGAGGCGATGATCGCGCCGGGCCGCGCCGCCCGGCTGATGCGGGCCAGCAGATCGCGTTTCAGGTCCTCGCGCTCAGGCGCGCTCTCCTGAATGAAATCGGCGTCGCCGACCGCCTCTTCGAGATCGGCGGTGAAGGCGAGGTTGCCCGGTTCAGCAGCGCCCTGGCCGAGTTCGGCGAGCGCCGGCGCCGCATTGTCGACGACTTCGCGCAACCGGGTCTCGGCGCCGTTGCCGGGGTCGGTGGCGACGACATCGGTGCCGTGGCCGAGCAGGCGGGCGGCCCAACCGGCGCCGATGACGCCGGCCCCGACCAGGGCCACCTTGCGAATGTCTTTCACCGGTCCGGCCCCCTCAGGCCGGGGCGGCGAGACCGAGGGCGGCACGGGCCTCGGCCGGGGTTTGCACGGCGCCGCCGAGGCTCTCGATGATGCCGACGGCACGTTCGACCAGGGCGGCGTTGGAGGCATGGACGCCTTTGTCCAGATAGAGGTTGTCCTCGAGACCGACCCGGACGTGGCCGCCGAGCAGCATCGCCTGGGCGACCATCGGCATCTGCATGCGGCCGATCCCGAAACCGGCCCAGACGGCGCCGTCGGGCAGGTTGTCGACCATCGCCTTCATGGTTTGGGTGTTGGCTTCGGCGCCGTAGGAAATGCCGAGGCAGAGCTGATAGAGCGGCGGCGCTTCGAGCAGCCCCTCGTCGAGCAGTTGCTTGGCGAACCACAGGTGGCCGAGGTCGAAGACCTCGACCTCGGGTTTGACGCCGAGCTCCCGCATGCCCTTCGCCATGACCCGCAACATATCGACCGAGTTGGCCATGACGTAGTTGCCCTCGCCGAAGTTCATGGTGCCGCAGTCGAGCGTGCAGATTTCCGGTTTGAGCGCGGCGACGTGCTGGAGCCGGGTTTCGGCGTCGGCCATGTCGGTCGCCTCGCCGAGCTTCAGGGGGGCCTCCGGCGGGCCGAGGAAAAGATCGCCGCCCATGCCGGCGGTCAGGTTGATGATGACGTCGGCGTCGCTGTCGCGGATGCGCTCGACGACCTCGCCGAACAGCGCCGGGTCGCGGCTGCCTTGACCGGTCTCCGGATCGCGGACGTGGATATGGGCGACGGTGGCGCCGGCCTTGGCCGCTTCGACGGCGGCGGTGGCAATCTGTTCGGGCGTCACCGGTATGTCCGGATGCTTGCCGATGGTATCGGCCGCCCCGGTCACGGCACAGGTAACGATAACGTTCCGGTTCATGGATCCTCCCCTTGTATGTCGACGGCCGCGGATCGAGCCGGTTGGCCGCGTGTTGACCGAATTCGGTTCCCTTAAGGACCGCCGAGGGTCTCCGTGTGACCGTCGACGGCGATCACCTGACCGCTTATGCGGGCACCGGCGTCGGACGCCAGAAACACCGCCACCGCGGCGATATCGTCGGCCGGAATGAATGTGCGGAGCGAACTCGTACGGGTGTAGTTGTCGCGGACCTCGCGCTCGCTCAAGCCACCGGCCTCGGCCTCGGCGGCGACCACCCGGTCCATGCGCTCGCCCTCGACGGCGCCCGGCGCGATGGCGTTGACCCGGATGCCGGCCGGGCCGGCCTCCATGGCGAGGCTTTTGGTCAGACCGACGACCGCCCACTTGGCGGCGGCATACGGGGTGCGGTTCGGGAAGCCTAAGATGCCGGCCGTCGAAGCGATGTTGATGACGCAGCCGGCCCCCTCCGCCTTCATCATCGGCAGGGCCTGGCGCAGGCACAGGAAACCGCCGTCGAGGTTGACGGCGAGGCAGCGCCGCCAGTCGTCGGGCGCGATTTCCTCGATCGGCGCGGTCGGGCCGGCGATGCCGGCGTTGTTGACCAGCACGTCGAGCCCGCCCTGTGTTTCGCGGATCGTGCCGAACAGGCGTTCGATGTCGCCGGGATCGGCGACGTCGGCCTCGACGGCGGCGATTTCGGGCATCCTCCGGATCAAAGAGTCGAGGGCCGAGCGGTCGACGTCGCAGACCGTAACCCGTCCGCCGCGCCGCTGAAACGCGGCTGCGATGGCGCGGCCGATGCCGTTGCCGCCGGCCGTCACCAGTATGCGCTTGCCTTCGAGTCCGTCCGTCATGCCTGTTCCGTCCGAACGGGTCCACAGCCTCGGGCGGCGGTTGCAGCTGGCGAATCCGCCGCTGCCCAACCGCCGAATCCGATACTGTCCACAACTCGGTGAAGAAGCAATAGATCAAGACGAGGTGGCGCCGCCTCGGTTGGCGGCGGCCGAGGCCGATGCGGAATTCGGCCCGTCGCGAGCGGCCCCGCGCAAAGTCGGGCCGTGCGCCGGAGACCGGCACTCGACGGCTGCCCTAGAGGCCGGCAACGACTGCCGAATCGGTCCGACGACGGCGACGGCGACGACGATAGCTGCGAGCACGGCGGCGAAGGCGGTCATTGATCGGCCCCTATGTTGACGACGGCTTGGCGGGCGGCCGGTAGAAGCCGGTTCGGCGTTCTCCCGCGTCGACATTTGAAAAGCGGCCAGGCCGACGATACCCGTCGCCGCCGAGCCGGGCCGCGAGCCCGTGACCGGAGTTCCCAAGGATTGGCTACCCGATCGGCGCCTACTCGGCTAGTCTCTGAGGACATCGCCAATTCCACAGGGCTTGAAAGGACACCCGCCATGGTCGCCGACGATCTCGGCAAGCAGCAGCATCTCCTTCGCGAAATCGAACAGGCCGTCCGCCTCGCCAACCAGGAGGTCATCCACCAGCATATCGCTTCGATCAGCCGCGACGACATGCTGGCCCTGGCGGTGGCGGTGGCCGGCCTGAGAGCGCGTTATCTGGACGCCGCCTTCGCCTTCGTCAAGGCCGACCACGGTCACGGCGCCGACGATCCGCACGTCGCCACCATGCGCGAACGCCGGCTGGCCTACGAGGAGGGCGTGCAGGCCCTGGAGGCGCTGACCCGCGCCATCGAGCTTGAATACGTCAAGGTCGAGGGCCTGTAGAGCCCCATCCCGGGCGGCCGCTATCGCCGACCGTCGGCCGCGTTCTCAGCCGTCGGCCAGGTTGACTTTCAGGAAATCCGCAAAGGCCTCCCACGAGTGCTCGTCGGCGGTCTTGCGGTAGCGCTCAGACCCGAACACGGTGAACGCGTGCGGGGCGCCGGAGTAGACCTGGATTTCGTAATCGACGCCGGCCGCCTCCAACTCCTTCGACAGGGCCGCCACGTGATCCATGGTGATCGAGGTGTCGGCGCCGCCGTGCGCGATCAGGATGGGCGGCGTGTCCTTCGAATAGCCCTGCCCCTCCGGCGTCTCGAGGCCGCCGTGGAAGGTGGCGTAGCCAGCGATGTCGGAGGCCTTGCCCGAGCGCGCCAACTCGAGGGTGGCGGCACCGCCGAAGCAATAGCCCATGACGACGACGCGGCCCGGCGCCTTCTTGCGAGCCTCGGCCAGGCCGCCGAGGATGAGGCGGCGCATCCTGGCGCGGTCCTTGTAGAGCTTGCCGGTCTCCGCCTTCTTGGCGCCGCGTTCGACCGGCCGGTTGCCCTTGCCGTAGAGGTCGAGCGCGAAGGCGTCATAGCCCATGGCGGCCAGCATCTCGGCCCGCTTCTCCTCGTATTCGGTGAGGCCGTCCCAGTCGTGGACGATCAGCACCAGCCCCTTCGATGCGCCGGCCGGGCCGGCCCGGTAGCCTTCGAAGGTGCCGCCATCGACGCCATAGGTGACCTTCTGCCCGGCTTCGGCGGTCAGCGGCACGGCGGCCACCAGCAGGGCGAACATTAGGAACCTCATTCTTCTCCTCCGAGGTCGTGTGGTGGTTTGAGGTCGAGCGCCACCGAGTTCATGCAGTAGCGCTGGCCGGTCGGCGGCGGGCCGTCGGAAAAGACGTGGCCCAGGTGGGCGTCGCAGCGCGCACACAGCACCTCGGTGCGATGCATGAACAGGCTGACGTCGGGTTTCTCGGCGATCGCCTCGCCGTTGACGGGTTTCCAGAAACTCGGCCAGCCGGTCCCCGAATCGAACTTGGCGTCGGACGAAAACAACGGATGGCCGCAACAGACGCAGACGTAAGTGCCGTCGTCCTTGCAGGTGTTGTATTTGCCGGTGAATGGACGTTCCGTGCCGTGCCGGCGGCACACCTCGTATTGCTCGGACGTGAGCTGCTCGCGCCACTCGCTTTCCGTTTTCCGGACCTTGTCCACGGCCTGCGTTCTCCCCGTCTCAGATCCTGCCGTCGTAGGCCTGACGCCCGATCGGACAGGCCAGGATCGTGAAGGTATCGCGCTTCGGCGCCGCTTCCAAATCACGTGTGGGTGTGTGGGTGTCGGAGTACGGCGCACCGTGGCCGCCGGGTCTCCGCCGGTCCACATGACGACCTTGTAAACGGCACCAGGCTTCCATCGCACCACGAAAGCCGAACGCCGGGAATGGCGGACGACGCGCGCGGCGGTGTTGCCCGGCAGATAATCGGAGACATTCGGTTCGTGCGATCCGATGACGACGATGGCGGCATCGATCGACTCCGCCTAGACGAGGTTTTCCTCGCAGCTGCCGCTGAAACGGTTGACGCTTCTATCCTCTGATCGAATCGCCAAGTTCCGAGGATAACCCAAGTTCGTACGCAGGACCCTATCGGGCGCCGACGTTCCCGTCGACCACAGCCCCCGTCTTGGACGTGCGAAAAGGCGCGGGGCAACTACTTCCCGTGTTTCGCGATCCATTCCGCCGCAAGTTGCTGGGCCTTGAAGATGTCGGCGGGGGCCATGCGCGCATCGAGGACGTCGCGGTTGCTGGCTGCTATGTCTCGGAGCCATCCATCCCCCGTCTTCGCCGCAATGTCATACCACATATAGGCGAGGACGTTATCTCGCGCGATGCCGGCGTCGCCGGCATGCATGTTGCCGAGGGTGAACTGGGCGTCGACAACCCCCTGCTCGGCCGCTTTACGCCACCACCGCAGCGCCTTATCGAAGTCTTGCGCCACACCCCGACCGTCGCGGTACATGGTGCCGAGGGCGAACTGGGCCTTGGCATTTCCTTGTTCGGCCAACGTTCGGACCGTGGCTGCGTCGTCCGCCGACGCCGACTGCGCCAGCCCCACTACCAGGACGAAGGCAACAACTATGTGTCTCATAACAGTCTCTCCCCAGCCTGCACCCGTGCCAAGGCATAGATCGTTACGCCGCCACCTCGTCGTTGTCCCGTACCGCCGCCTCGTCGCCCGGCGGCAACCGCTATCGTACCACGAAAACCGAACACCCGGCGTGGCGGACGACGCGTGCGGCGGTGCTGCCGAGCAGATAGTCGGAAACGTTCGGCCTGTGCGATCCGATGACGATCAGGTCGGCGTCGATCTTCTCGGCATGGGCGAGGATTTCCTGATAGGTGCCGCCGAAGCGGACGGCCGTGCTCACCTTGTCGGCCGCCGCTCCCATGCCGGCGACAAGGGCGGCAAGTTCCTGTTCGATTTTCGTCGAGGCCATGGCCTCGTAACTCTCGGGAAGAAACTGGGAAACCACCACGGGGGCCGCCTCGATGACGCTCAGGAGTTCCACCTCGGCGTCGTCGCCGGTGGCGAAATCGGCGGCGATGCGGAGCACTTCGTCTACGTGCAGACCATGTTCCAGGTCGATAGGGACGAGTATCTTGCGGGGCATATGGAGCTCCTCGGGCTTTGCGCCGGTCAGTCGGAGTCGGCGGCGGCGGTGGCCTCGGCCTCGCGGCGGTTCGCCACCACCTGCGTCAGCACGACCGGCGCCGCGACGACCAGGGCGGTGAGATCGCTCTCCCAGCTCGGCGCCACCAGCAGCAGGCCGGCGACGCCCATGAGGAAGCGCCAGCCGGCGTCCAACGGCGCCAGGAAGAACCCGGAAACCGCCGTGGCGATGGCGAATACCCCGATCGCGCAGGTCGCCGAGACCTGAATGAACGATACCCAGGTGAAGTACTCCGGGAGAACCAACAGCAAGGTCGGCGCGTAGACGAAGACCATCGGCACCATCAGCTTGCCGATGCCGAGCGTGAAGGCGTTGACGCCGGTGCGAAACGGATTGGACCCGGCAATGCCGGCGGCCGCGTAGGCCGAGGCGCAGACCGGCGGCGTAATCTCGGAGATGACGCCGTAGTAGAGCACGAACATGTGGGTCGCCAGCGCCGGCACGCCAAGTTGCGCCAGCGCCGGTTGGGCGACCGAAACCAACATGATGTAGAGCGCCGTGGTCGGCAGGCCGGCCCCCATCAGGATGCAGGCGATGGCGATCAGGACCAGTGACAGGAATTGTTGGATGGAAGCCTGTCCGAACACGTCGAGCGGAATCCATCCGAGCACCAGATGCAGGGCCTCGGCCATGTCGCGGGCGCCGTTGGTGACCATGAAGCCGAGGCGGAAGGCGACACCGGTGGTGTTGATGACGCCGACGACGATGCCGACGGCGGCGCAGGCGGCGCCGACGGCGAGGGCGTACTGAACGCCGATATGGAAACTGTCGAACAGCTTGGGGAAATCATGGCGTTCGCGCCTGTGCATGAGGCTCATGATGACGCCGGCCGCGAGGATGCCGGCAAGCGCCGGCGAGAAGCCGCCGTCCGACGCCTTCCACAGGATGAAGGCCATCATGCCGGCCGGCACGATCAGCGTCAGCGGCCTCTGGAAAGAAGTGAAGCCGACGATGATGCAGAACATCAAACCCATGAAGGCGGCCATGTTCGGGGAATAACCGCTGAACAGGACGATCAGGAGCGCCAACAACGGCAGCACCGTGTGCCAACCTTCGCGCCAGACCTGAAGGAACTTTGGCAGTTGGTCTTTGGCGTATCCCCGGAGGCCGAGCCGTTTCGCCGTGAAATGCACGATCGACAGAACGCCGATATAGTGCATGGCGGCCGGCACCACGGCGGCGATGACGATGGTCGTGTAAGGCACCTCCAGGAACTCGGCCATCAGGAACGACGCCGCCCCCATGATCGGCGGCGTTATCTGTCCGCCGGCGCTGGCGGCTGCCTCGACGCCGCCGGCGAAATGACCGGGATAGCCGAGCCGTTTCATGTTGGGAATGGTCAGCGAGCCGGTGGAAACGGTATTGGCGATCGACGAGCCCGAGATGGTGCCGAAGAAGGCCGACGAGACGACGCTCACCTTGGCCGGGCCTCCCGTGTACTTACCGGCCAGTATCATGGCGTTGTCGACGAAGAACTGCCCCAATCCCATGCGTTGGGCGACGACCCCGAACAGAACGAAGTGGAAGACCACGGTTGAGACGACCCAAAGCGTTACCCCGAATATGCCTTCCTGGGGGAAGTACATGTTGTTGATGAACTGCCGCCAGTCGACGCCCGGATGCTTGAGGATCTGGAACGGCATCTGCGGTCCGAGCAGGGCATAGGCGACGAATACCAGGATGATCAGCGGCAGCACGAAACCCAGCGTCCGGCGCGCGATCTCGAGCACTAGGATGACGAGCGCGGTGCCGAGGATGATGTCGGGCATCGAGGGGTCGCCTTGGCGTAGCGCCTGCTCGGGGATCTCGTAGCCGAAAAAGGTCAATCCGGTCCAGGAGACCGCCAGAAAAAGCGCCGCCGAGATGCCGAGGGCGGTGAACAACCAATCGTATAGCGGGACGTTGCCCCAGCGCCACAACGAGCTTTCCCGGTATTCGAGCGCGCTCTGGGTGCGAACCAGCGGAAACCCGGCAAAGATCAAGATGAACAAGCCGGTCAGATGAATCCCCATGTGTTCATGTTCGACCGGCGTGCCAAAACCCGCGGTCCAGATATGATAGAGGGCGAAGGCGATGGCGACCCAGTAAAGAACCCGCGAGAGCGCCGCTCCGTTGTCGCGGGTGACGAGGGCCGAGTCGTATTGTTTCTCGAGTTCTTCGGCGGCTTCGACATCGAGTGTGCCGGGCGGATGCTCGATCATCGCGACTCCTCCCCCGGGCTTCCGCGGCCCCGGTTTTCAAAATCGAAACGCGTTCGAGTGCAGCACCTCCGGCCGGCGATATCCGTCAACCACCGACCGGAGGGCTTCACTCAGGGAGGCTCTCCCTATTTGAGAACGCCCGCTTCCTTGTAGAACTTCTCGGCGCCCGGATGTAGCGGCACTTTCAGGCCCTTGATGCCCTTCAGGGCTGTTTCCAGACGGATGACCTTGCCCTTGGCATGGCCGTTGTCGAGCAATTTACGAGTCTGCTTGTTCCACATCGCCTTGGTTATTCCGTAGATCAAATCGGCCGGCTGGTCCGAACTGGTAACCAGGATGCCCTGCACGGCCAGCGTGTTGACGTTATAGTTGACGCCGGCATAGGTGCCGGCCTTGATCGTTGAAGGCACGTAATAGGGAACGACTCGGTTGGATTCCTTCACTTCCGCGTCGGAGAAGGAATAGAGGTCCATACCCTTGGTGTTGTCGAGCTGGATCATCGCCGCCACCGGCGTGCCGGCGGCGTAGAAATAGGCGTCCAACTGGCCGTCGGCGATACGCTCGGCGCTTTGCGAGTTGTTGAGTTCGGCCTCGTCGATATTGCCGCGATTGATGCCCTGGGCGCCGAGCATCAATTCGACCGCGATCTGCGTGCCGGAACCGGCCTGGGCGATGCCGACCCGCTTGCCCTTCAGGTCCTTCAGCGAGCCCAGCTTCTTGCCCTTCGGCAGCACCAGATGCAGGTCCTCCGGGAACAGGTTGGCGATGACCCTGAGCTTCGGTTTCTTCTTGCCCTTGAACTTGGCCTCACCGTGATAGGCGAAGTAGAGGGTGGCGGCGCCGGTCAGGCCGGCTTCCATCTGCCCGGCGTTGATGGCGGTGACGTTGTGGGCCGAGGCGTTGGTCGACTGCGCGATCGCGACCAGACCCGGCACGCCGCAGGTGCCGCCCTTGTCGCAGGGCCTGGAGCCCGGCGGGTTGGAAATGCCGTTGGCGATGATGCCACCGATCGGGAAATAGGTACCGCCGGCGCTACCGGTGCCGATGCGGAAAAACTTCATTTCCTGGGCTTCGGCCGCGGCACCCGCGAGCAACGCGCCGGCCACCGTGGCGACGAACAGTTTGCCTGTGAACTTCATAGAGAGCCTCCCTTGGGTTGAGGGCGTTCGTTTGCCGAAGAACGCCCCTTTGTCCACCGTGACCGCTTGTCGCGGACGGATGGAATGAACACCAAACAAATTGCAGCAATGGATGTTAGAGATTTCCTTTATATAAAATCAAATTATTAATATTTCTATATCCATCGATTTTATTTATTATATGGACCATTCCACCAAATCCTCGACGGAAACGGCAGCCATGAACTTCAAACAACTTAACGCCTTTCGCGAGGTCATGCTGACGGGTTCGGTGACCGAAGCGGCGCGCAACCTTGGTCGAACCCAACCCGCCGTCAGCAGCCTTATCGCCGGGCTCGAAAGCGGCGTCGGCTACAAGCTGTTCGAGCGCCGGGGTGGCCGGCTGCACCCTGTCCCGGAAGCCCATTTCCTGCTGGACGAGGCGCGCGCGATTCTCGAAAGCCTGAGTTCCCTGCGTCGAACCATGCAAGGCGTCGGCGCCCTGGAGGCGGGCCATCTGCGGATTGCCTGCATGCCCGTTCACTCCGAGAACTTGATACCGACGCTGATCAGCCGTTTCGTCAAGGACCGCGACGACGTCAGCATTACCCTGGTCAGCCAGAGCTCGCCCAGGGTTTACGAACGGGTGGCGTCGCAGCAGTTCGATGTCGGTTTCGCCGAAATGGCAACCGAGTCCCCGCTTGTCGATACCGAAGAGATTCACATGGATTGCGTCTGTGCCGTTCCGGTCGCCGATCCACTGGCGAAGAAGGCGGAAATCACGCCGGCCGATATCGGCGATCGAGCGATGGCCTGCTTTCTTCCCTGGCACTTCCTGCGCCGCGAACTGCGCGCCTTGTTCGAGGCCGAAGGATTGTCTTTTCAGGTCCGCTTCGAAACCCAAAACGCCGCCTCGCAGTACGTTTTCATCGAGGAGGGGCTGGCCTGCGCCGTCATGAGCCCGCTCAGCGCCCGCGACTATCAGACGACCTGCGCCGGCCCCGAACGCATCGCCTTCGTTCCGTTCCGGCCGCGACTGCCCTACCCCATCGCCATCCTCACCCCCGCCCACAGGCCCCTCTCGCGCCTCGCCCGCGCATTCGTCGAATTGCTCAAGGAGGACGAGTTGCTGAAGCGAGGCCGGGTGCCTTGCAAAGACGAGGTGGCGGTCGGGACGGGTTGACTGATCTGCTCTACATCATTGAAACCGATCGGATTCACACGTTTTGTCGTCGACACCTCGTTGTCGTCGACACCTCGTGTTTCCGACAAAACGTGATCCGATCTAGCGGGCTGCCGTCACAGCCGCCCGTTGTAGGCCTGGCGCCCGATCGGGCAGGCCAGGACCGTGAACGTATTGCGCTCCAGGGCGGCGGCCAATTCACTTGTCAGTGACTCGGCATCCGTGCACAGAACCCCGTGGCCGCCCATGGCACCGGCCACGGCCGGGAAATCGGTCGCCCCGAAATCGACGCCGAGGTTGGCAAAACCGGATTCGCGCTGCTTCTTTTCGATCAGGGCCAGCGATTCGTCGACGAAGACGACCACCGCCACCGCCAGCTTCATATCCCTCAGCGTCGCCAGCTCGCCGAGCACCATCTCCAGCCCCGCGTCGCCGGTGAACGCCACCACTGGGCTTTCGGGACGGGCCAGCTTGTAGCCAGCGGCCAGCGGCAACGCACAGCCCATGGTGCAGAGCGCCGTCGACTGCAGGAGCCCGCGCGGCTCGTAGCACTCCCAGGCCTGGCTCAACACGATGCGGTGCGCCCCGGTGTCGGCCGTCGCCACCGTATCGCGCGGCAACGCCTGCCTGGCCACCGCGACGACTGCTTCGGGGCCCCATGCGCCGTCGGCGGCGAACGCCTCGCGGTGGCGCTGGCGGGCCGCGGCCGCCTCGCCGCCGGGCCAGGTTTCGATCGGCTCGACACCGTCGCCGAGCGCTTCGAGCCCGGCTCCGATGTCGCCGACGAAGGCGAGCCGGGAATGGTGGACGTAATGGGTGTTTGGCAGGGCCGAGAACTCGATGACGTCGGCGTCGGCGCCCCACGGCGCCACCCAGCTCGAGCGCATCTCGATCGGATCGTAGCCGGCCAGAACGATGAGATCGCTCAAGCCCAGCAGCGGCTGCAGGATGGCGTCCGCCTTCGGCGACAGCCCGGCGCCGCCCAAGGCCAGCGGGTCGTCCTCGGGCAACACCCCTTTCGCCTTGTAGGTGGTCAGCAGCGGCATCGAGAAGTCGCGGGCGAAACGGGCCACGGTCTCGGCGGCGGCGTGGTGCAGGACGTCGATGCCGGCGATCATCAGCGGCCGCTCGGCGTTGCTGAGCATGTCGCGGGCTTTATCCAGGTCCGGCCCGTCGGCCGGCCGCGACGGCGACGGCGGCGCCCTGTGGGGGCCCTCGTTGTCGGCGTGTACGACTCCGGCGACGCCGATCGGCACGTCGATATGGACCGGTCCCGGGCGGTCGTCGGTGGCGATGGCGATCGCCTTGTCGATCATCGTGTCGACGGCCCCCTCGGTGACCCGGAAGGCCGCCTTGGTGATGGGCTTCAAGAGCTCGACGTGGTCGAACACCTGGTGCGTGTAGGTCAGCGCCACGTCGGCGTCGACGCAGCCGGTCAGGTAGATCAGCGGCACCTGGTCCTGGTAGGCGTTGGCGACGACGTTGACGGCGTTGGCGACGCCGGGGCCGACGGTCGCCAGCAGGATGCCCGGCGCCCCGTTCGCGTGATGCGTGCCTTCGGCCATGAAGCCGGCGGCGTTCTCGTGCTTGGCCAGATGAAAGGCGATACCGGCGTCCTCGAGCGCCCGCATCAGGACCAGCACCTCGCCGCCCGGAATGCCGAAGGCATGGCGGCAACCGGCAGCGTGCAGGCGCCGGGCGATAACGTCGGCCGAATTCATCACTCGGCCGCCTTCGGCTTGTTTCCGGCCTTCGTCCGCTCGGCCAGCCTGGCGTAACCGTCGCGGGTCTGCGGCAGCTTGCGGTCGAGGATCTGCGAGGCGACGACGGTGCGCAGGATCTGCGCGGTGCCGCCGCCGATGGTGAACATGCGCGCATCCCTGACCATGCGCTCGATGGGCAGGTTGCGCGAGTAGCCGGCCGCCCCGAACACCTGCAGCGCGTCGTTGGTGATGCGGACGGCCGCCTCGGAAGCGAAGATCTTGGCCTGGGCGGCGAGCCCGACATCGGGGAAGCCCTTATCGGCGGCGCTGGCGGCCGCCTTGTGCAGCAGAAGCCGGGCCGCTTCCAATTGCGTGCTCATATCGACCAGCATGAACTGCAACCCCTGGAACTCGCAGATCGGTCGTCCGAATTGCTCGCGTTCGGTGGAGTAGCCAAGGGCGTGCTCGTAGGCCCCTTGCGCGATGCCGAGCGCTACCGTACCGGCGCCGACGCGTTGCGCGTTGTAGGCGGTCATCAGGGCGGCGAAGCCGCGTTTCAGGCCGTCGGGCGGCACCACAGCCATCGCCGCCGGCACCTCGAGATCCTCCAAGATGATCTCGGTCTCGGGGATGCCCCTCAGCCCCATGGCCGGCTCGCGGGCGCCGATCTTCAAGCCCTCGGCCTCGCCGCGAACCGCGATGAAGCCGCCGATGCCCTGCTCGTCGCCGTTTTCGTCGAAGACGCGGGCGAAGATCAGGTGCAGCCGCGAGACGCCGCCGCCGGTGATCCAGTGCTTGGTGCCGTTCAGCACGTAGACGTCGCCTTTCCTGTCGGCCCGCGTCGTCATCTCGGTCGCCGCGCTGCCCGCACCGGGCTCGGTGATGCAGATCGCCGGCTTGTCGCCGCCCAGCACCAAATCGGCGGCGAGGCGTTTCTGGTCTTCCGTGCCGTAGGCCATGATGGCGCCGATCGCCCCCATATTGGCCTCGACGGCGATGCGCCCGGTAGCCGAGCCCTTGCCCGCCGTAGGCCTCGGGGATGGTCATCCCCATGAAACCGGCCTTGCGCAGCAGCTCGACATTCTCCCACGGATACTCCTCGGTGCGGTCGATGGCGGCGGCGCGCGCCTCGAACTCGGCCTCGGCCAGGCGGCGGGCGGCGTCGCGGATGGCGCGCTGGGTGCTGGTCAGTTCGAACATGGACTTGCTTTCGAGATGTTCCCCGGGAGCGTCCATCCTATACCCCGAGGCCTTCCCCCCTCAACACCGCATGCGGGTTCCTGCCGGATCGTAAGGTGCGTCAAACGAGATGGTCACCGGCGCCGCTTCGCAGGCGATGTCGAGAGCGAAGCCGCCGGCCGCCGCCATCGCCTCGATGGTGTCGGCGTCGCGCTCGACGTAACCCAGGGCCACCGCGCCGCCGAGCCGGTGGCCGAAGGCGGCGGACGTCACCTGGCCGACCGGCTCGCCGTCATGCAGGATCGGCTCGCCGCCGATCGGATGAGCGCTGTCGTCGGCGCAGGTCAGCACCACCAGGCGGCGCTTCGGACCGGCTTCGCGTTGCTTGAGGAAGGCGTCGCGGCCGATGAAGTCGCATCCCTTGTCCGGCTTGACGGCGAAGCCGAGGCCGGCCTCCAGCGGCGTATCCTCAGGCGTCAGGTCGTGGCCCCACGACCGGAACGCCTTCTCGATTCGCAACGACGTCATGGCGTAGGCGCCGATGTCGCGCAAGTCGAGGCCGGTGCCGGCCTCGCTGACCGCGTCGAAGACGGCCACCGCCGACTCGTTCGGGATGTAGAGCTCCCAGCCGAGCTCGCCCAAGAACGAGATGCGCCCGGCGAGGATGCGGGCCGGGCCGGCGTCGATGGTTTGGAAGGTATAGAACGAAAACGCCTCGTTCGAGAAATCGCCGCCTGCCAGGCGTTCCATCAGGGTCCGCGTGTTGGGGCCGCTGATCGCCAGTTGCGCGTAGGCCGAGGTCACGTCGGTAACGGCGATGCGGGCATCGGAAGGCGTGTTGCGGCGGATCCAGTCGAGATCGCGGCGCGGCTTGGCGGTGCCGGTCAGCAGCAGGTAGGCTGTCTCGTCGAGGCGCAGGGCGACGAGGTCGTTTTCGATGCCGCCCTGCTCGTTGAGCATCTGCGTATAGACCATGCGGCCCGACGCCACCGCCAGATCGCCGGCGCACAGGCGTTGCAGGACGGCTTCCGCGTCGACGCCTTCGATGAGGAACTTGGCGAAGGTCGATTGGTCGAGCCGGGCGACGCCGTCGCGGGCCACGGCGCACTCGGCGGCGACACAGTCGAACCACTCGGGCCGCCCGAAGGTCAATTCGTCGCCGACCTCTTCTCCTTCCGGTACGTAGTAGAGCGGCCGCTCCCAACCCACCGTCTGGCCGAAGTGGGCGCCGGCCTCGGCATGGCGCGCATGCAGCGGCGTCAAGCGGACGCCTCGCGCCGTCTGCGGCTCGCGGCCCGGATAGGAGATCTGGTAGTGCACGGACAGCACTTCGGGAACGCGCTCGTGGAGCAGCTTGAGGTTGTTGTGGAAGGGCAGGAAGCGGCGCGGGTCGACCTCCCACAGGTCCATGCCGGGAACGCCCTCGACGATCCACTCGGCCAGCGCCCGCCCCGCCCCGCCGGCCGTCGCCACGCCGACCGAGTTCATGCCGCAGCCGAGGAAGAAACCGGCCAGCTCGGGGCTTTCGCCGAGCATGAAGTGACCGTCCGGGGTGAAGCTTTCGGGCCCGTTCAGCAGCATCCTGGCTTCCGCCGTCTCCAGTGCCGGGATCCGGTGCATGGCGTTCACCAGCATCGGCTCGAAATGGTCCCAATCCTCGTTCAGCAGGTCGAAGGCGAAGTCTTTCGGCAGCTTCTCCATCGGCAGTGGCTTGGCGCCCGGCTCGAAGCAGCCGACCAGCAGGCCGCCGACCTCGTCGCGGATATAGAGGTAGCCGTCGTGGTCGCTGAGCGTCGGCAGGTGCCCGTCGATACCGTCGACAGGCTCGGTCACCAGGAAGAAGTGTTCGCAGGCGTAAAGCGGCGCGATGACGCCGGCCAGCGCCGCCACCTGACGGCTCCACAAACCGGCCGCCAACGCCACCGCCTCGCAAGCGATGCGGCCGCGCTCGGTGACGACGGCGGCGATGCGGCCGTTCTTCTTCTCGAAGCCGGTGACGGCGGTGTCCTCGAAGACGCGGGCGCCGCCGGCCTTGGCGCCGCGGACCAGCGCCGCCGTCAGGTCGGACGGGTTGACCCGGCCGTCGTCCGGCGAATAGACGGCGCCCAACAGGTCGTCGCTCCGCATCAGCGGCCACAGGCGCCCGGCTTCGGCGACGTCGACGACTTCGGCGGCGACGCCGAACAGCCGGGCCAGGGCGGCCTGGCGCTTGACGTGGACGAGGCGATCCGGGGTGGCGGCGATCGACAGGCTGCCTTTCTGGATCCAGCCGGTGGCCTGTCCGGTCTCTTCCTCCAACGACGCATAGAGCTCGACCGAATGGCGGGCCATGCGGGTGATGTTGGCGGTCGAGCGCAGTTGCCGGACCTGCGCCGCCGAATGCCAAGTGGTGCCCGAAGTCAGCTGCTTGCGCTCCAAGACGACGACGTCCGAGCACCCGGCCTTGGCCAGATGATAGGCGATGGAACAGCCCATGACGCCGCCGCCGATGACGACGACCCGGGCCGCCGACGGCAAGAACTCGGCCATGCTCCGCTCTCCCTGGGTAGCCGGCGCCCCGTGGCCGGCGCGAGCGCGAGTTTAGATCAGGAATTTTACGAACCGATAGCGGTTTATTTGATACAAACGTTGCAAAGGCCGGTGCCTCTTTTCGCGTCCGGTTTTTCCGGTAGACTGCCAACCTCCATGACCCTGAGCGTGCGAAAATTGAGCCCCCGTTTCGGCGTCGAGATCACCGGCCCCGATCTCGCCCGGCCGCTCGGCGACAACATGATATCCGAGCTTCGCCAGGCGTGGCTGGAGGCCGGCGGGCTGGCGGTTTTCCGCGGCCAATCCCTGACCACCGAGCAGCACATTCGTTTCAGCGCCTGTTTTGGGCCGTTGTTCGGGGCCGCCGGCGAGGCACCGTTGCAGGATACGGTGAGCCGCTACCTTCACCCCGACCACCCGGAGATCTACCGGGTCTCGAACAAGAAAGAAGGCGGCGAGCCGCTCGGCCGCCGCGGCGCCGGCACCTACTGGCATTCCGACGTCAGCTTCCGCGAGCGGCCGGCGGCGGCCTCCATCCTGCACGCCTGCGAGGTCCCCGAGTGCGGCGGCGACACCGTCTTCGCCGACTTGAGCGCCGCCTACGAGGGGCTCTCGGAGACCCTACGCGAGTCGATCGCGCCGCTCCGCGCCTGGCATGATTGGAAGGCCGTTTCCGCCACCCAGTACGATGCCGCCATCGTCGTCGAGAGCGACCTCGACGGCGCCAATCGGGCGCTGCATCCGGTCGTCCGCACGCACGCCGAAACCGGGCTGAAGTCGCTGTTCGTCAATCCCGGTTTCACCCTGCGGCTGGACGGCTTCGAGAAAAGCGAGAGCGACACCGTCCTCGGCATGCTGTTCGATCACGCCGCCCGCCCCGAATTCCTCTACCGCCACCGCTGGCGGCAGGGCGACGTCGTCATGTGGGACAACCGCACCACCATGCACTACGCCGTCAACGACTACGGCGAGGTGCCGCGCTACATGGAGCGGACCACGGTGATCGGCGAAAGGCCGGCGTAGATCGGCCCCGGTCCATGAGCTAGACTGCCGGCCATGACCGACCGTACCCCCCTGCTCCGCTTGAGAAGCGTCTCCAAGAGCTTCGGCGGCAACCACGTGCTGCGCGGCATCGACCTCGAGGTTCGGCGCGGCGAATCGGTGGTGCTGATCGGCGGCTCCGGTGCCGGCAAGACGCTGATCCTGAAATGCATCATGGGGCTGGTGCCGCAGGACAAAGGGACCATCGAGTTCGAGGGCCGATCGACCGCCTCCTTCAACGAGCGCCAGCGCCAGCGTTTCCTCGACCACGTCGGCATGACGTTCCAGCGCTCGGGGCTGTTCGACAGCCTGCCGGTCTGGCGCAACGTCGCCTTTCAACTGCTGCAAGAAGGCATGGGCGTCGACGAGGCCAGGGCGCGGGCCGTCGACAAGCTGGCCGCCGTCGGCCTCGATGCACCGACCGCCGATCTGTTTCCGGTCGAGTTGTCGGGCGGCATGCAGAAAAGGGTCGGTCTGGCCCGGGCCATCGCCACCGACCCGGAAATCCTTTTCCTCGACGAACCGACGGCCGGACTCGATCCGATCATGAGCAACGTCATCAACGACCTCGTCCTCGACATCGTCGCCGAGATCGGCGCCACCGTGCTGTCGATCAACTCCGACATGGTCGGGGCGCGCAAGATTTCGAGCCGGGTCGCCATGGTTCACGACGGCCGAATCATCTGGGACGGCCCGACCGCCGAGGTCGACGATTCGGGCAACGCCTACGTCGACCAGTTCATCAACAGCCGCGCCGAAGGCCCCATCGAGATGGCGGTGGCGGCGATCTAGATTTTTTTTCGAGGCCGCTTGTCTTTATCTCCGTATGAGTAGACGGTGAGCCTCGGATGCCACTTCGCAGCGAGGCAGAATTGCGGATGCCCGGGTTTTGAAAGCGACTCCTCTGCCCCTCGACCAACTGACCGATGGACTGCGCACGGTTCTCGAATACTGGCGCGGGCTTGGTGGCGAGACGCTGGCCTGTAGCTGGGACCGGTTCGAGTTGACGGCGCTGCCTTCGGACCTGCTGCCGACCACCATGGTGATCGATATCGCGGCCGACATGGCCGACAACCGCTATCGTTTCTGGGGCACCCGAATGACCGTCATCCACGGCCGCGACATGACCGGGCGGTCGCCTTACGATATCGAACCGGCCGACATGGCCGCCGCGGTCCGCAAGCAGCACACCAACACGATCAAGGAGCGGAGGCCGGGTGCAACCGTCTATGAGTTCGTCCGCGCCAGCGGCGCCGTCCATCGTCACCACGCGCTGCGTCTGCCGTTGTCGAAAGACGGCGAGACCGTCAACCAACTCGTCGTCGTCGTCGATCTCAGCGGCGAGGGGTCGGACTACATGAAAGGCCAGTTCTCCGGCGATCCGACCCGCGTTTAGGTCGTGCGGTCGTCGTGGGCCGGCCGGCCGGCGACGCCGCGATAGAGAACGCCCTGGCGCAGTTCCATGATGCGCGCGTGTTCGGCCACCGCGGCGGCGTCCATGTCGGCCTTGGGAGGCGTTTCCAGCACGAAGTGGCCGTAGCGGTCCTCGCCGCGCACAAGCAAAGCCGAATCGCCGGCCGCCGCCACCTGGCTCAGGTGCGGGGCGATGTAGCGGATGGCGACGCCGATGCGGCGGTCCGAAGAGCGGTTGGGTTCGGAAGCGTGGACGGTGCGGATGTTGTGCAGCGACATCTGGCCCGGTTGCAGCTCGACGTAGACGGCGGCTTCGTCGTCGACGGCGCCGGTCAGTTCCTGGCCGCGTGTCAGCAGGTTCAAGGGATCGAGCGTGTCGCGGTGCGGCAGCTGGGCGATGCGGTTGCCGCCCGGCAGCATCTTCATGCAGCCCGACTCTCGGGTCGCCGGCGACAGCGCGATCCAGGCGGTCTCGACTTCCGGGCCGGACAGCCCCCAGTAGGTCGAATCCTGATGCCACGAGACGAAGGCCGGGTCGCCTGCTTCCTTGACGAACAGGCTGGTCCCCCAGCACAGGATGTCGGGGCCGAGCACGTCCTCGACCGCGTCCAGCACTTTGGGGTGCGCCACCAGTTCGGCCACCCAGGTCTGCAGCAGGTGCAGCTTCTGGCCCTTGGAAAGCTCGTACCAGCCGCCGTGGGCCGCCTCGTATTCTTCGAAACGGCGCCGGTAGTCGGCCGCGTCCGTCGCCGACAGCACGTCGATCGGTCCGTAGAAGCCGTCGGTGCGGTAGGCCTCGAGAGCGGCGGCGGTGAGGGATTTGTGCATCGACTGAACCTCGGCAACTAGAGGATCTGACTCAGGAACTCGCGGGTCCTCGGGTCCTCGGCCTCGTCGAAGAAGGTGGCCGGCGGGCCGTGCTCGACGATGACGCCGCGGTCGGTGAAATAGATGTGGTTGGCGAGCTCGCGGGCGAAACCCATCTCGTGGGTGACCAGGATGCAGGTCATGCCCTCCTCGGCCAGGTCGCGGATGGTGACCAACACCTCCTTGACGGTCTCCGGGTCGAGGGCCGCCGTCACCTCGTCGAACAGCATGACGTCCGGGTTCATGGCCAGGGACCTGGCGATCGCAACGCGCTGCTGCTGGCCGCCGGAAAGCTCGCCGGGGTAGCTGTCCTCCTTGCCTTCCAAGCGCACCTTCTTGATCAGTCGGCGGGCCTGGCCCTCGACTTCCTTGACGTCCTGCTTCAAGACGTGGATGGGCGCCATCATCACGTTCTCCAGTGCCGTCTTGTGCGGAAACAGGTTGTATTGCTGAAAGACCATGCCGACCTTCTTGCGCAGTTCCAGCTTGTTCAGATTGGGGTCGTTGACTTCCTGGCCCTCGACCTTGATCGAACCCTTCTGAATGTCGTTCAAGGCGTTGACGCAGCGGATCAGGGTCGACTTGCCCGACCCCGACGGCCCGATGACGCAGACCACTTCGCCCTTCATGACGTCGAAGGTAACGCCCTTGAGGACCTCCAGGTCGCCGAACGACTTGTGCACGTCGTTGATGGAGACCATCGGCTGATCGGGGGTCCAGTCCGTTTCGGCGTTCATGGTTCGGGTCCCTTTCCTCAGATATTGACCGCGTACTTGCGCTCGAGGTGGATGGTCCAGCGCGAGATCGGGTAGATGTAAATGAAAAACACGACCAGCACGAAGGTATAGAACGGCGCCACCAGTTCGGGCTTGTCGCCCAGGGCGTTCAATGCCTCGCGGGTCGATTTCATCATCTCCTGGACTTCCAGGATAGAGCACAGCGGCGTCGCCATGGTCAGGATGGCGTACCAGTTCATCCACGGCGGGATCATCCGCTTGAAGCACTGCGGCAGGATGATCATCCACAGCGTCTGGCGCCGGTTGAAGGCGAGGCTCTCGGCCGATTCCCATTGGCCCAGCGGCAGCGACTGCACGGCGCCGCGGACGATCTCGGCGATATTGGCCATGATCGGCAGGCTGAGCGCGAATGTCGCCTTGGTCCAGCCCGGGATGTCGTACTCGACGGCGCCGATCTTGACCCGGAACGGCAGCAAAAGCATGAAGCAGAACAGCAGGACCAGCCACGGCGAATTGCGAAAGAACTGGGTGATTAACCAGGCCAGCCGGCGGACCGGCGCCAACAGCGAGATCTGCGCCAGCCCGAGGGCGACGCCCATGACCGTTCCCATCAGCATGGCGAAGAAGCTGATTGCCAAGTTGAGGACGAAGCCCTCCATGATGAACGGCAGCCACTGCGGGAAGACGACCCAGAAGGTGATCTTCTGCGGCCCGGCCTGGGCATGGGCGGCGCCGACGCTGAGCGCGAAGGCGAGCATCGCCAGAGCCACCATCCAGCCCGGGACGACGAGACGCGGCACTCCCTCGATGGCCGGCCACTTCCAGGTCTCGCGGACACATTCCGACAGCGGCTTGAGAACCGGCAGGTCGGTCGCCTGGGGAGCGCCTCGGTCGAGGCCGGGTATTCCACCGAATGCCCGAACGTTCGTCTCGCGGGCATTCGGCAAGCGCGACTGCGCGTCGGGCCTCATGGCCCGGGAGCCAAGCGTTTCGGAGAAACGCGCCCGGCGATTGAGGGGCGAAAAAAAGCTCAAAGCCATCTCAGCCGTACCCCGGAATCTTCATCTTCTTCTCCCACCTGTGCATGCCCCACACCAGTATCGCCACCAGTCCGACGTAGTAGGCGAACAGCACGATCATCATCTCCGGCACGTTGACGTTGTCGGACCACACCTGATTCAGGGTGTAGAGCATCTCCGGCACGGCGATCGCGTAGGCCTGGGTGGTGGTTTTCAGGAGGTTGACCAGATTGTTGTTCAAGGCCGGCAGACTGACCCTGAACGCCAGCGGCAGGATCACGTAGATATAGGACTTGAGCCGCGTGTAGCCGAGCGCTTCGGCGGCCTCGCGGGTCGAGTTCGGGACCGCCTCGATGCCGGCCCGGAAAATTTCGACATTGAAGGCGCCGGCGAAGAAGCTGAGCGAAATGACGGCCCAGCCGAAGCTTGAGATCATCGGTTCGAAGTAGCCGCCCTTGTCAACCTGCGGCGTGAAGTTGCCGAGCACGAAGAAGAAGAACAGCAATTGCACGTAGGGCGGCGTGTTGCGGAAGAACTGGATGTAGCCGCTCATGAACAGGCGTACGGCGCGAACCGGCGAGCCCTGCAACCAGGCGCCGACGACGCCGACCACTAGCGAGAAGAACAGGCTGGCGGCGATCAGCTCGAGCGACACCCAGATCGCCTCGACGAAGCGGTCCCACTCGTAGCTTTCGTAGAAGATGACGAAGTTCCAGCCGGTCTCGTCATAGAGACGGCTGAAGGACGGCGTCAGCAGTTCGAGCACGGCGCGTATCCCCTCTCGGCCCCGGTCTCAACGCCCGGCGGATTTTCGGGAACCAAGCCGGCGCGGCCCCGCCCGGGAGGCCGCGCCGGATCGATCCGTTATTTGGCCTCGTAGGCCTTCATGCGCTCGTGCATGTCCTTGAGGTACTGGGTGGGCTGGATGCCCCACTTCTTCTCGAGTTCGATGAGGCGGCCCGAGGCGTGCCAATTGTAGGTCATGCCGGACATGAAGTTGCCCCAGATGCCGTCGCGTTCCTCGACCGGAACGGCCAGCGCCCACGGCGTGTCGTCCTCGGTGTTCAGCGGCATCTCGTAGCCGTTCCACTCGCCCGACGCGAGGTCGGCCATGATCGAGCTGTCGTCATAGACCCAGCCGATGCACTTGCCGTCGCGCAGCGCCTGCTTGGCCTCGGCGTTGCCGACGAAGGCGACGATCTTGGCGCCGTAGCGCTTGGCGACGATCTTGTTGTAGAAGGCGCCCTGTTTGCCGCACACCGGCTTGCCCTTGAGGTCGGTCCACATTTTGACGGCGCCCTGCTTGGCCAACAGGTTGGTGCCCGACGTGTAGTAGTTGGGCTGCGGCACGCCGACCACTTTGCGGCGGTTGGCCTTGTCGGACATGGTGGCGATCATCAGGTCGATCTTGCCCTGCTGCAGGAACTGCATGCGGTTCGACGACTGCACGGGAACCAGTTCCAGCGAAACGCCCAAGGCGTTGGCGACGTCGTTGGCCATGTCGATTTCCATGCCGACCAGCTTGCCGCTGGGATCGCGGAAACCCCACGGCTTGTAGTCGGCCTTGACGCCGACCACGATCTTGCCGCGCTCGAGGACCTTCTTGAAGCGGTCGTTGGCGGCGTCGGCTTGGCTGGCCGCCAACGCGAAGCCGGCGGCGACGACGGCCGTGACGGCGGTTTTGGTGACTGATTTGATCATCTATTCCTCCCTGGACTTAGTGAATTTATCGGAGTTCCCACATCCCCCTGGAACCCGACTTTCAAGTATGCATTCCCCGATTCAAAACGGAAACCGATAAAAGCCGGAACGCCCGGGGACAATCCTTTGATTGGGCCCCGGTCGTCACGATAGATGGGGGCGGAAACGCTCGCCAATGCCGATCCGTTATGAAATTATGCAAATAAATTATAGTTTATCGACGCTCCAATCAAAGGGGGAAAGCGATGGAGACCAAATGGATCGAGGATTTTCTGCTGCTGGCCGAAACCGGGAGTTTTTCGAGGTCGGCGGCGGCCCGCAACGTGACCCAGCCGGCCTTCAGCCGGCGCATCAAGATGCTCGAAACCTGGCTGGGCGGCCAACTGGTCGACCGTAGCACCTATCCCACCACCCTGACGTCGGCCGGCTTGGCGTTCCGGGACGGTGCGCAATCGATGCTTCGCGAACTCTACGCCTTACGCGAGCAGGTCCGCGCCGAAAGCGGCGTTTCCGCCGACACCGTGACGTTCGCCGTCCTGCATAGCCTGTCGGTCATGTTTCTTCCGAAGTGGCTGAAATCTGTCGGCGTGTCGAATGAAGGCCGCAAACTGCAACTGAAATCGGACAACTTTCACGATTGCGTTCACGCCCTCGTCGAGGAGAGCTGCGATTTCCTGCTTACTTTTTCCCATCCCCGCTATCCGGTTCTCGCCAACCCGGAACGGTATCCTTCCGTCACCCTCGGCGCGACGCGGTTGATCCCCGTTTCGATCCCGGACCGCCACGGGCGGCCTCGGTTCCGATTGCCCGGCACCAAGGATTCGCCGGTTGACGTCCTGACCTATTCGCCGGACAGCTACCTCGGGCGGATTGTCGATGAATCGTTGATGCAGCATCGGCTCCCCTGCCAACTCAACAGGTGCTACGAGGATTCCATGGCCGTGGTTCTGAAATCCCTGGCCCTGGAAGGGCATGGGCTGACTTGGCAACCGGTTCCCCTGGTCGAGGACGAACTGGCCAACGGGTGGCTGGTTACAGCCGGCGACGAAACATGGGGGATCCCCCTCGAAATCCGCCTGTGGCGCACCCCGGATAGGTCGTCGGAAGCGGCCAACGCCATTTGGGAGGCCGCCCAGACGGTTTCAAAATAGGCCGCCCAGGCGGTTTCAAAATAAGAGTCCCCCGTCGGACGCCAAAGTGCTATCGCAGTGACCATCGGCAGTTCCCTTCCGCGAGGCGTCGACCATGGATGAAGACTTGAGGACCGCGGCCCGCGATCACCTCGTGCGCTACGGTGGCGATCAGTTCCCCACCTTGTTCGCTACCGCCCGCGGCACGGTGGTGACCGATGACACCGGCCGCCAGATCCTCGATTTCACGTCCGGCCAGATGTGCGCCACCGTCGGCCACAACCATCCGGCTATCGTCGCCGCCGTCGAACAGGCCGGGCGACGGGCCATTCACATGTTCAGCGGCATGATCCCGGACGTCGTCGCCGAACTGGCCAAGGCGCTGGCCGAATGGCTGCCGGCGCCGCTGACGCGATCGCTGTTCGTCAACACCGGGGGCGAAAGCAACGAGGCGGCGTTGCGCATGGCGAAAATGCACACCGGCAACCACGAGATCGTCGCCCTCGGCGGCTCGTGGCACGGCACGACGGCGGCCGCCAGCTCGGTGTCGTATGCCAGCGACCGCCGCGGCTACGGACCGACGGTGCCCGGCGTCTACGCCCTGCCCGAGCCGAACGCCTATCGCTGTCCGGTCGAACATTGCCGCGACAGTTGCGACAAGACCTGCCTCCGGGTCGGGCTTCGCATGTTCGACATGGCGTCCGGCGGCCGGCCGGCGGCGGTCATCGCCGAGCCGGTGATCAGCGCCGGCGGCGTCATCGTGCCGCCGGACGGGTACTTCGAGGCGCTGCGCGACGAGGCTCGCGCCCGCGGCATGCTGTTGATCTTCGACGAGGCGCAGACCGCCTTCGGCCGCCTCGGCCACGCCTTCGGCGCCACCCGCTTCGGCGTCGTCCCCGACATCATGACGGTGTCGAAAACGCTGGGCGGCGGCATCCCGCTGGCCGCCACCATCACCAGCGACGAGATCGAAGCCAGCGTCCACGACAAGGGGTTCAGCTTCTACACCAGCCACGTCTCCGACCCGCTGCCGGCGGCGGTCGGCCTGGCCGTTCTCTCGACCATCGAAGAAGAGAACCTGATCGAGCGGGCCGCCCGGATGGGCGCCTACCTGCGGCGCCGCTTGGACGAACTACAACAGAAATACGAAACCATCGGCGACATTCGCGGCGAAGGGCTGCTGCTGGGCGTCGAGCTGGTCGAGGACCGTCAAGGCCGCCAGCCCGATCACCGGTTGGGCGCGCTGAGCACCGCGAAATGCTACGAGATGGGCCTCAGCATGAATATCCGGCGGCGGCCCGAACGCGGCGCCGTCTGGCGCATCGCGCCGCCGCTGACCGTGAGCACGGAAGAGATCGACCGCGCCGCCGACATCCTGGATCGCGCGCTCGCCGAAAGCCTCGACGAAATCGCCCGCGAAAAGGCGTGATCGGCGGCTTCGACGCCGCCGTTGCAAGCGCTTCGGAGCCCGGGCATAGTCGCCGACACCAGCGCCATAGGGAGCACCGGGGAGGACCGCCATGCAGAGCAAAGCCGCCGTCGCCTTCGAGGCCGGCAAGCCGTTGAGCATCGAGACCGTCGAGCTGGACGGGCCAACGGAAGGCGAGTGCCTGGTCGAGATCAGGGCCACCGGCATCTGCCACACCGACGAATTCACGCGCTCCGGCGCCGACCCGGAAGGACTGTTTCCGGCCATCCTCGGACACGAAGGCGCCGGCGTCGTCGTCGATGTCGGCAAAGGCGTCGAGTCCTTGAAGAAGGGCGATCACGTCATCCCCTTGTATACCCCGGAGTGCCGCCAGTGCGAGTACTGCACGTCGGGGCGCACCAACCTGTGCCAGGCGATCCGCGAAACTCAAGGCCAGGGCGTCATGCCCGACGGCACGTCCAGGTTCTCGATCGGCAAGGACAAGGTCTTCCACTACATGGGGACGTCCACCTTCTCCAACTACACGGTGGTGCCGGAAATCGCGCTTGCCAAGATCAGAGACGACGCGCCCTTCGACAAGGTCTGCTACATCGGCTGCGGGGTGACGACCGGCATCGGCGCGGTGATCAACACGGCCCGTGTGCAGCCCGGCGACAACGTCGTCGTCTTCGGCTTGGGCGGCATCGGCCTCAACGTCATTCAAGGGGCCCGCATGGTCGGCGCCGACATGATCGTCGGCATCGACATCAACCCGGCCCGCAAGGACATCGCCGAGAAGTTCGGCATGACCCACTTCGTCGACCCGAACCAGGTCGAGGGCGACCTGGTGCCCTACCTGGTCGAGTTGACCGGCGGCGGGGCGGATCATTCGTTCGAGTGCATCGGCAACACCTCGACCATGCGTCAGGCGCTGGAGTGTTGTCACAAGGGCTGGGGCGAGAGCACCGTCATCGGCGTCGCCGGCGCCGGCGAGGAAATCTCGACCCGCCCGTTCCAGTTGGTGACCGGGCGGGTGTGGCGCGGCACTGCCTTCGGCGGCGCCAAGGGCCGCACCGACGTGCCTAAGATCGTCGATTGGTACATGGAGGGGAAAATCAACATCGACGACCTGATCACCCACAAGATGCCCTTGGCCGACATCAACGACGCCTTCGACCTGATGCACAGCGGCGAGTCGATCCGCAGCGTCGTCGAGTACTAGAGCCATGGCCGCCCTCTACACCGGCCGCTGCCTGTGCGGCGCGGTCACGTTCGAGGCGCACGCGGAGCCGGTTTGGTGCGTCAACTGTCATTGCGAAAGCTGCCGTCGCGCAACGGCGTCTCCGTCGACGACCTGTCTCGGCTTTCCGGCCAACGAGACGCATATCAAGGGCGACACCATTTCGACCTACCGGTCCTCTGCCGATGTCGTTCGGTCCTTTTGCGGTAGGTGTGGAACACAGATCAGTTACGTCAGCACCCGTTGGCCTGACGACGTTCTTGTATTCGCGGCAAATCTTGACGATCCCGAAGCCGTTTCCCCCGATTTTCACGTTCATGCGGAGGAACGAATCTCATGGCACGGGATCGGAGACGATCTTCCCCAGCTGGAGGGAACGTGCTCACCGGGTATGATCTCCAGGGAGAGAAGGCCATGACCGATCTCTATTTCGAGGACTTCGAGCCGGGCCGGCGGTTTGCGACCGGCGGCAAGACGTTGAGCGAAGCGGAGATTCTCGATTACGCCTGGGCCAACGACCCGCAGCCCTTCCACATCGACGCCGGGGCGGCCGAGGCCGGGCCCTACGGCGGCTTGATCGCGTCCGGGTTCCAGACGCTGGCGGTGACGTTCCGGCTGTTCTATGCCGAAAAGATCATCAACGCCGCTTCCATGGGCTCGCCCGGCATCGACGAGCTCAAGTGGCTGAAGCCGGTGCGGCCCGGCGACACGCTCCGGGTCGAGGCCGAAGTGCTCGACGCCCGGCCGTCGAAATCGAAGCCGGACCGCGGCATCGCCCGTATCGAATACACGACGCTCAACCAGGACGACGAGGCGGTGATGACCTACATCACCACCCACATCCTCAGGCGGCGGCCTGGTTGAAACCCGCCGACGTCCCGATGGGCGTCGCCGTGCCCCTGATCTGGGGCTGGGCGTCACCTTCGCCAAGGCGGTGCTCGATCAGTTCCCGCCGATCCTGCTGATGGCCTTCCGCTTCGGCCTGACGGCGGTGTTGCCGGTGTGATTCGTCGGGCCGCACCGCCGCCGACCCGGGAGTGAGGGAAATCAAAGTGGCGATTCCATTATCGATTTATCAAACCAGGTAAATTCCATAAAATGTCCTAAAAATTGTTGAGTCACAATTTGGGGATCGGCACATTGAATCTGATCGAACTAATTGAATTCATAGGGAAAAGTTCGCAGCATCGATATCTTTATCATTTCACTGATGAAGCTAACTTTCCTTCAATCGACGAAAAGGGACTCGTTTCTAAGGAACGAATGCGCTCAGAAGGTTGGTGGCCACATACCACTGGCGGCAACAAATTGAGTCATGACCTTGATTCACGATACGGCCTGGATCAATACGTCAGTCTGTGTTTAACGCGCAATCACCCAATGAAATACCTAGCGGAAAAAGATGGGAGATTACCCAATTCACGGTACCTCGCTATCGACCCAAACGTTCTACAAATAGAAGGAACGATTTTAACACTTGGTGTAGCGAATGCATCCAGTGTCGAAAGGTTGCCTATAACACAAGCAATTGAGAAATTGGATATTGAGGTTCTTTACCAACGTACTGACTGGTCTGACCCACAAGTTCAACAACGCCTACGAACTGCGGAGAAATTTGAGGTCCTCGTGCCGAATAATGTGCCAAGAGATTTGATTGTGGGAATCATGTAAATGGCGAGTAGACCTGTATTCATACCCGAATATCGAGGACCATCTTTGGTTAAGGAGCAGATGTTTGAGTTTACGTGGGCTCCAGGTTTTGCAGAAGTGCAAAAGAAAAAGAATATTTGCGCTCTCCACGAAGAAGCGCACCGCCATGGTATAAACAATATATTAGAAATTTCGTCCAAGTCGGCTCATAAACTTGGGAAAAGGTTAAGCGCGTTTAGTCTCCAAATCGATTTAAATGGAATTAGTTATCCATTGGAGAGTGTTTACCAGGGTTCAAAGGTTTTTGAGGACTGTGGTCCGTTCCCAGAGATATTCTCTTTAGCCCCAAGAGAAGCAAAGAAATTTATTCGGAATCACAAATGCGGTCGTTTAAAACATTTCTTTTTTGAGGGAAGAACGTACCCATTATCTCCAAAGAATGCGTTTTATGACTGGCTTTATATTAAATCTCTAGAAAATCACGCAGACTGGATTGAAAAGAATGTCTCCTATGATGCTTTTACTGATATTGAGTTCAACCCGACCAAGCAGATAAATTGCCAAGCTAGAGCCTTCGCTGAATTTATGAGCCTTATGAAAAAGTCGAAGCTTAGCCAAGCGGCGTCGAATTTCGATTTTTTTGTCTCAATGTTGCCTGCAATTTAATTGTCGCAGAAGACGAATCGCCGTCATCGTCTTCGAACGCCCCGCCGTGATCGCCCCGCCACCGACCCGAGAGTGAGGGAGAGGTGTTTGCGTGATTGAAGCGGGAGTATGCATGATCGTTCGTCGTTGGCGTGGCCAGGTGGCGATTTGGAAGAGCTTTTGGCTGTTCGGCGTGGGTGGCGGGCTCCTCCTCAGCCTCCCCATCCTTGGGGGAATGCTGGCGCTGACCGACGTGCCGGACCCGACGACGGCTTCGATTATTCTTGCGCCCTCGGTGTGTTGCTCGTCTATATGACCTGGGCGTTCGTCGACATCTGGTGGGCCGCCTCGCGCTATCGCCAAAACCCGGCCTGGCCGCTGCCGGCGAAGATCGCCGTCGCGGCGGAAACCTCCAAAATCATTCTTCTGGTCGCCGGCGTCCTGTTCGCCGATACCGGCCAGGAGGTGCCTAAATATTCTTTTTACTTGACTTTCATCCTATTTCATGTTTTGTTCTTTAGGTTTTCCGGATGGGAAACCGGTGCTCCTCGATCGGACGCCGTCGTCAATCCCGAGAAGGCGGAAAAGACAGGTTGCGACGCTGGAACGACAAGGAAGGTGCGGGAATATGGGGGAGGGCGCGGCAATGACGACGGATGACGACCTCCCGACCCCTTCGCGCGGCGCTATCGGGCGCAAGACGGGGCTTGGAACCGAACAGCGACTAAGAAGCATGACGACAATCGGACGACAGGATGACGACATCATGACTACATCGGGACGACATGGCGACGGCAACCGGACGACCGGGCGACGGCATGAGGCCGGCGAACGCGCCACCCCTTGACGCGGGGGCGCAAAGGCGGTTGCTTTTGGGGTAATTTCGCGGGGAGGAAACATAAATGATGTCAACGGACCGGCAAACGGGCGGCTGCCTGTGCGGGGCGGTGCGCTTCACGGCACCCGCCGAGGCCAATTGGGTGGCCCATTGCCATTGCGAAAGCTGCCGCCGCGCCGTCGGCGCGCCGCTGACCAGTTGGGCCGGGTTCGACGAAGGCGCGGTCAGGTTCGACGGCGCCGCGCCGGGCGACTTCGAATCGTCGCCGGGCACGCACCGCCTGTTCTGCGGCACCTGCGGCACCTCGCTCGGCATGTCGAGCGCGTCGCGCCATCCCGGCGAGTTCTTCGTCCTGCTCGGCGTCTTCGACGAACCGGCCGCCTATAGGCCAGTCGACCATGTCCACGTGGATGAGAAAATCGCCTGGCTGCGGCTGGCCGACGGCCTGCCCCAACACAGCGGTCCCGACCCGGTCCGACCCGGAACCCGCAGCCAAGGCGAAGCGTGAGCCGCATCCTTTCAGGAGGACAGCCGATGGCCGACAACACCTACGACACGGGACGCCTCAATCTGCCGTTCGTCGGTCATTGCACCTTCGGCAAGCAGCCGGCGTGTTTGGATTGGGACACCATCGACGCCGACGTGGCGGTGTTGGGCGTGCCGTTCGACATGGGCACCCAGTACCGCTCCGGGGCACGGTTCGGGCCGCGCGCCATCCGCGAGGCGTCGACGCTGTTCTCGTTCGGCCACGGCGGCGCCTACGACTTCGAGGACGACGTCGTCTACCTGCCGGCCGACCGCGTTAGCATCGTCGATATCGGCGATGCCGACATCGTGCATACCGACACCACGAAGAGCCACGACAACGCCGAACTGGCCGTCCGCAAGATCCTCGAGGCCGGCGCCCTGCCGGTGGTGCTGGGCGGCGACCACTCGGTGTCGGTCCCCTGCTTGAAGGCGTTCGCCGGCGGGGACCCGATCCACATCATCCATGTCGATGCGCACTTGGATTTCGTCGACGAGCGCCACGGCGTGCGCTACGGCCACGGCAACCCGCTGCGCCGCGCGTCCGAGATGAAGCACGTCAGCGGCTTCACCCAGCTCGGCATCCGCAACGTCTCGTCGTCGAACCAGGCCGACTACGAGGCGGCGCGCCAGGCCGGCTCCGACATCCTCTCCGTGCGCGACGTGCGTCGCCTCGGCACGGAAGGCGTGTTGGCGCGCATCCCGGAAGGCGTTCGCTATTACTGCACCATCGACATCGACGGTTTCGACCCCTCGATCGCGCCCGGCACCGGGACGCCGAGCCACGGCGGCTTTCAGTACTACGAGGTGCTGGAAATCCTGCAAGGGCTGACGACCAAGGGCGAGGTCGCCGGCATCGACCTGGTCGAGGTGGCGCCCGATTACGACCCGTCCGGCATCACCTCGTTCCTGGCCGCCCAGTTGCTGCTCAATTTTCTCGGCTTCGTGTTCGAGGCGCGGGTTCAGGCGGGCGGCCGATGAGCGGCGACGTCAAGACGGGGCGGTGTCTGTGCGGCGCCGTCGCCTTCGAGACGACGGGCGATCCCCTGTGGGTCGCCAACTGCCATTGCTCGGACTGCCGCCGGGCCAGCGGCGGGCCGATGGTGACTTATGCCGGCTTCGCCGACGACGCCGTCGCCTTCACCCGTGGCGAGCCGAAGTCGTACGCCTCCTCGCCCGGCGTCGTCCGCCAGTTCTGCCAAGACTGCGGCACTTCGCTGACCTACCGCTCGGAGCGCTGGCCCGGCGAGATCCACGTGCTGGTCGCCGCCTTCGACGAGCCCGCCGCGTTCTCGCCCGAGGGCCACGTGTATACCGCCGAACAGGTGCCGTGGCTGAGTTTCGACGACGGGCTGCCGCGCCATAATACGGTGCCGTCGGACTCGGACGGCGACGGCTGAGCGGGCTCGCCCGCCGACACCCGAAGAACCGTATTGCGCCGGCCGTTGATCGGCAGTAAAGGGGTCGGACGGCCTCTTTCTTTTTCGCTCGTCCCGGCGAAGCGCCGGGCCGGCCGGAGAACCCGCCATGTGGCTCACGCTTCGCTCGGTTTCGCCCTTGTTGGGCGGCATGGCGCTGTTGATGCTGGGGTCGAGCGCGCTCAGGACTCTGATCGCTCTGACCATGGCCGAACAGCAGTTCCCGTCGTGGGTGGCCGGTATCGTGATGTCGGCGCAGTTTGCCGGGTTGGTGATCGGGCCGTTCTACACGCACCGGCTGATCGCCGCCGTCGGCCATATCCGCGCCTTCGCCACCTACGGCTCGGTGGCCTCGGCCGTGGCTCTGGCTTATCCCTTTTTGATCGACCCCTGGGTCTGGGGCGGACTGCAGTTCACCCAGGGGTTCTGCCTGATCGGCATGTGGATGTGCACGGAGAGCTGGCTCAACGACAAATGCACCAACGATATCCGCGGCCGCGTGCACTCGCTCTACCAGATCACCGTCTATCTGTTCCAGGGCTCGGCCCAGTTCCTCTTGAACCTGCCCGACTCGACCGGCTTCGGCCTCTTCATCCTGACCTCGGTATTGGTGTCCTTATCTGTGGTGCCGATCGCCGCCGCCCGCACCGAGGCGCCGCCGGTTCCCGAGCCGGTGCGCCTGAAGTTCCGCGAGCTCTACGAGATTTCGCCGAGCGGCATGTTCGCCTGTTTCGCGTCCGGCGCCTTGCTCGGCGCGGTCTACGGCCTCGGCCCGTTCTTCGCCGAGCAGGTCGGCCTCGAGCGCGCCGCCATCACCCGCTTCATGGGAGCGATGATCGTCGGCGGGCTGCTTCTGCAATGGCCGTTCGGGCGTCTGTCGGACCGCATGGACCGGCGCACGGTGATCGTCCTGATCGCGCTCGGAACCTTGATCGTCTGCCTCGCCATCATGACCAAGACCGCCGGCAACGGCTGGGGCCTGATGGGACTGGCGGCGCTCTACGGCGGCTTCGCCTTCGCCATGTACCCGGTCAGCATGGCCTACGCCAACGATCAGGCCGACAAGGCCGACCTGGTCGCCCTGAGCGGCGGCCTGCTGGTCGCCTACGGTATCGGCGCCATGCTCGGGCCGTTGGGCGCATCGGTGTTGATGGACTTGAGCGGCCCCGGCGGCCTCTATCAGTTCTGCGCGCTGATCGCCACCATCACCATCGCCGTCACCATATGGCGGATGCGCCAGCGCCGGGCGCCGCCGGTCTCCGAGCAGAGCGATTTCCGGCCGGTGCCGAGGACCTCGCCGGTCGCCAGCAGCATGGACCCGAGAGCCGAGCCGACGGCCGACGACGGCGGCGATTGAGCGCATCGCGGGCTCGACATACGCCGACGACCCTGTAGGCTGGGGCCTGCCGATCGCTAGAGCGGGTCACGTCGATATGGAATCGCTCTAAAGGGGAAAGGGTAATGGCCGGCGACTTGGAGAGAATTCTTTACGTCGAGGACGAGCCCGATATCCAGGCGATCGCCAAGCTGGCGCTCGAACAGGTCGGCGGCTTCGAGGTCCTGATCTGCTCGTCCGGAGCGGAAGCGCTTGAACGGGCGGCCGGCTTCACGCCGGACCTGCTGCTGCTCGACGTCATGATGCCCGGCATGGACGGCCCCCAGACCCTGGCCGCCCTTCGCCAGGTCCCCGAACTGGCCTCGACGCCGGCCGTGTTCCTGACCGCCAAGGTGCTGCCGGCCGAGGTCGAGCGCTACAAGGAAATGGGGGCGCTCGACGTCATCCCGAAACCGTTCGATCCGATGACGCTGTCGGATCAGGTCCGCAAGGTCTGGATGGCGCGCTGATCCCGTCCCGTCGTCCGCACCGCCCGGCCGCCCGAGGCGAAACGTCGTCGAACGCCCCGTTCATGCTAAACTGAAGCATTGACCCTTGGGACCGACCGTCATGAGATTTTCGACGCTGGCAATGCTCGCTTGGGCGGCCGTCGGCTGCATCGCCGCGCCGGCGGCGGCCGACGACGGATGGGCCGAGCCGAGGGCCCGCATGGTCGGTACCATCGTGGAATACGGGCGGAGGTCGGAGCCGGTGGTCGAAGGCGGCGTATTCGCGCCGATTATCCTCGAAACCATGAAATCGGTGCCGCGCCACGAATTCGTTCCCCTGGTCCTGCGTCCGGTCGCCTATTACGACCGTCCGTTGCCGATCGGCTACGGCCAGACCATCTCGCAGCCCTTCATCGTCGCTTTGATGACCTACCTGCTGGCCCCTGAGCCGGACCATGTGGTGCTCGAGGTCGGTACCGGGTCGGGCTACCAGGCGGCGGTACTGTCGCCGCTGGTCGGGCAGGTCTGCTCCATCGAGATCATCGCTGAGCTTGGCCGCGCCGCGGCCGACCGGCTCCAGCGACTCGGCTACGCCAACGTCGAAACCCGAATCGGCGACGGCTACTACGGCTGGCCCGAATGCGGTCCGTTCGACGGCATCGTGGTGACGGCGGCGGCAGGCCACATACCGCCGCCCCTGGTTGACCAGCTCAAACCCGGCGGCAAGATGGTAATCCCGGTCGGCGGCCCGTTCTCGACCCAGCAGCTGGTCCTGGTCGAGAACCGCGACGAGGGGCGGATCACCACGCGGCAGCTGCTGCCGGTCCGGTTCGTGCCGTTGACCGGCGATCATCCGTAATGACGGCGCTGGCCGTAGCGGTCGTCTCGGCCGCGGTCCTCGGCTACGAGGTGCTGCTGATGCGGCTGTTCGCCATCATCCAGTGGCAGCACTTCGCCTACATGGTGATCAGCGTCGCGCTTCTGGGGTTCGGCGCCAGCGGCACTTTCCTGGCCATTGCCAGATCCCGCCTCGAGCCCCGTTTCCACCTCGTTTTCGCCGGCTTCGCGGCGGCCTTCGGCGTTCTCGCGCTGCTCGGCTTCGCTCTCGCCCAGCGCGTTCCGTTCAACGCGCTGGAGGTGTTGTGGGCGCCGCGGCAATTGTTTCATCTGGCCGCCATTTACGGGCTGTTCGTGTTGCCGTTCTTCTGCGGCGCCGTCTGCATCGGCCTCGCCCTCGTTCGGTCGGCCGAGACCATCGGCCGCATCTACTTCTTCAATCTGTTGGGCTCCGGCATCGGCGCGCTGGCCGTCGTCGCCGCCCTGTTCGCGGTGTCGCCGACGGCGGCGCTGAAGATCGTCGCCGGGCTCGGATTGGCGGCCGCCGCCATGGTCTGTATCGATCGGCGGCAACGCCGCTGGTATCTGGCGGCGGCCGTCCTCGGCGCGGCCGCCGCCGTCCTGCCGGCGGCGGCGCCGACCTCGTGGACGGACCTGCGCCTGTCGCCGTTCAAGGGCCTGAGCATGGCGCTCGCCGTCCCCGGCGCCGAGCGCATCGCCGTGCGCAGCGGCCCGCTCGGCACCCTTGCCGTCGTCCGCAGCCCGGCCGTGCCGTTCCGCCACGCGCCGGGGCTCAGCCTGAAAGCCGCCACCGAGCCGCCCGAGCAGCTGGCCGTCTTCACCGACGGCGACTCGTTGAGCGCCATCACCGCCTTCGACGGCCGCTTGGAACCGCTCGCCTACCTCGATTACACGACCTCGGCGCTGCCCTACCGGCTGCTCGAGCGGCCCGCCGTTCTCGTCCTCGGAGCCGGCGGCGGTGCCGACGTCTTGCGGGCCCTCTACCACGAAGCCCGGCGTATCGATGCGGTCGAGCTCAACCGGCAGATGGTCGGCATGGTGGCCGACACCTACGCCGGGTTCGCCGGCGGTCTCTATCGACTGCCGACGGTCCGGGTCGCCGTCGCCGAGGCCCGCAGCTTCGTGACCGCCAGCCGGTCGCGTTGGGACCTGATCCAGATCCCGCTGCTCGATTCGCTGGCGGCGGCGGGCGGCGTCCACAGCCTGAGCGAAAGCTACATCTACACGGTGGAGGCCCTGCGCGCCTATCTGCGTCATCTCGAGCCTGGCGGTTTGCTGGCCATCACCCGCTGGCTGAAGCTGCCGCCGCGGGATAGTTTGAGATTGTTCCACACGGCCATAACCGCGCTCGAGGCGGACGGCGTCGACGCGGCCCGGCGCCTCGCCCTGATCCGCGGCTGGAACACGACGACGCTGCTGGTCAAGAACGGGCCGCTGAGCGCGGCCGAGATCGCCGCCGTCAAACGGTTCGCCGCCGACCGCTCCTTCGACCTCGCCTATCTGCCCGGCCTCGCGGCGGCCGAGGCCAACCGCTCGAACCTCTTGGACGCACCCTATTTCTTCGACGGCGCGGCGGCGCTTCTGGGGCCGGAACGGCGCGATTTCGTGGGGCGCTACAAGTTCGACCTGGAGCCGGCCACCGACGACCGCCCGTATTTCGCCGACTTCTTCAAATGGCGCTCGCTGCCCGAGCTGGCACAGCTCGGCCCGGCTGGCGCCGCCGGCCAGTTCGAATGGGGGTACCTGATCCTGTTTTCGACCCTGGTCCAGGCCGCCCTGTTCAGCCTGGTGCTGATCGTGGCGCCGCTGTGGCCGGGCGGCCGGGCGGCGCTCGGGCGCGCCGAACGCGGACCGGTGATTTTCTACTTCCTGGCGCTCGGCTTCGCCTTCCTGTTCGTCGAGATCGCCTTCATCCAGCGATTCCAGCTGTTCCTCGGCCACCCGCTCTATGCCGTCGCCGTGGTGCTGGCGGCGTTCCTGGTGTTCGCCGGCTTCGGCAGCGCCGCCGCCGGGCGGTTCGACGCCTGGCTCGGGCGACGGGAATGGCCGCCGCCGTTCGGCCGGATGTCGGCGATCGACGCCGCCGCGCTCGGCATCGCCGCCGTCGGGTTGCTCTATCTGATCGCGTTGCCGCCGCTGTTCGAGCGCCTGATCGGCCTACCCGAAGCGGCCCGGGTCGGCGTGTCGCTGGTCCTGATCGGGCCGCTGGCGTTCTGCATGGGGATGCCGTTCCCGCTGGGCTTGCGCCGGGTCGTCGAGCTCGGCGGCGGGCTGGCGCCGTGGGCCTGGGGGATCAACGGCTGCGCCTCGGTGATGGCGGCGGTGCTGGCAACCATCCTCGCCATCCACTTCGGCTTCTCCGCCGTCGTCGCCATCGCCGCCGGCCTCTATCTGGCCGCCGCCTGGGTGTTCCGCCGCCGGCTGGCGGCCGGCGCGGCGCGTTGACGGGACTGGCCAAGAGGAGAATCCCGGAGCGGGTGAAGCGGAATCGAACCGTCCCGCTCCCAAGCGCGGGCTCGACAAGACTCGGGAGTTCGGCGTCGAGGAGGGAGCGGATTGGTGCGGATTGGGATTGGAGCGGGCGAGGCGGAATCGAACCGTCCCGCGCCCAAGCGCGGGCTCGACAAGACTCGGGGGTTCGGCGTCGCGAAGGGTGCGGATTGGAGCGGGCGAGGGGAATCGAACCCCCGTCTAGAGCTTGGGAAGCTTTCGTTCTACCATTGAACTACGCCCGCCCGGGCGCGCCTCTCCGGTATAGAGGATCGCCGGAAACGGCGCAAGGCGGGGCGGTGTGGGCGGCTGGTCGCGGTCGCCATGGGCCGGCTCGGGCGGCGGGGTCTTGGCGACAGCCGGGTGCAGTTGACTTAGAATTGATTGGCGCGTTAGAACCCGGCCCTCTAAAAGGACGCCGGAATTCTAAGAGATTCAAGACCGAACCAACACCAAGAGGCCACTCCCATGCCCAATAACGCCGCCCAGCCGGCCCTCGACCCCGGCAAGTTCAGGGACCCCCACGTCACCGCCAAGGGCGAGAAACGTGCCGTCGTCGCGCTGACCCACTTGAGGACGCTGTGGTTCAACACCGGCAGCCTCTGCAACATCACGTGCAACAACTGCTATATGGACTCGAGCCCGACCAACGACCGCCTCGCCTACATCACGGTGGCCGAGGTCGACGCCTATCTCGACGAAGTCCGGGACCGCGGCTACCCGGTCGAGGAGATAGCTTTCACCGGCGGCGAGCCGTTCATGAACAAGGACCTGCCGGCCATCCTCGAAAACGTGCTGGAACGTGGCTTCACCACCCTGGTTCTGACCAACGCCATGAAGCCGTTGTGGAACAAGCGCCAGGCCGTGCTCGGCCTTAAGCTCCGGTTCGGCGATGCCTTGGCGCTCCGGGTGTCGGTCGACCACTACACGCCGGCCCGCCACGAAGAGGTCAGGGGAACCGGCACCTGGGAGCCGATGATCCGTTGCCTGCGCTGGCTCGCCGCCGAGGGCTTCAACATCGCCGTCGCCGGCCGCACCTGCTGGCATGAAGCCGACACCGACGCCCGCCGAGGCTACGCTCGGCTGTTCGAGGCCGAGGACATCCCGGTCGACGCCGCCGACCCGGCCCGACTGGTGCTGTTCCCGGAGATGGACGCCGGCATCGACGTCCCCGAGATCACCGTCAACTGCTGGGACATCCTCGGCGTCGCGCCCGAGACCATGATGTGCGCGACCTCGCGGATGGTCGTCAAACGCCGCGGCGCCGAGGCGCCGGTCGTCGTGCCGTGCACGCTGCTGCCCTACGACCCGGCCTTCGAATTGGGCAGCGGCCTCGCCGACTCGGCCCGCACCGTGCAGCTCAACCACCCGCACTGCGCCAAGTTCTGCGTTCTCGGCGGGGCGTCGTGCAGCCCCGACTGAGCGATGACCGAAACGCTTGATCCCGATCCCATCGATGGCCCGGTCGATTCTGGTCCCATCGACGGCCCGGTCGGTTCTGGTCCCATCGACGGCCCGGTCGATCTCGGCGTTGTCGACGGCCCGGTGCTGCTGTTCGGCGGCCCCTACTCCAACCTGCAGGCGACCGAAGCCATGCTGGAAACCGCGGCCGACCTCGGCTTCGCGGCCGAGCGCGTCGTCTGCACCGGCGACGTCGTCGCCTACGGCGGCGACCCGGCGGCGACGACCGAGGCGGTCATGCGGTCCGGCATCCACGTGGTCATGGGCAACTGCGAGGAATCTATCGGCGCCGAGGCCGGCGACTGCGGCTGCGGGTTCGAGGAAGGCAGCGCCTGCGACCAGCTTTCGGTGGCGTGGTACGCCCACGCGGCGGCGGCGCTCGACGAGACGCAGCGGGCCTGGATGCGGGCCTTGCCCAGGCGCATCGATCTGACGCTCGGCGGCGTCCGCCTCAGCGTCGTCCACGGCGCCGTCACCGACATCAGCCGCTTCGTGTTCGCCTCGACCCCGGCCGCCGACAAGCACCGCGAATTCGAGGCGCTGGCTTCCGATTCGCGAGAAGCCCCGGCCGAGGTCATCGTCGGCGGCCATTGCGGGCTGCCGTTCACCGACGATCTCGGGTTCGCCGACGGCCCGGCTGGTCTCGGGTTCGCCGACGGCCCGGCTGGTCTCGGGTTCGCCGACGGCCCGGTCGGCGGCAACGCCCGGCTGTGGCACAACCCCGGCGTCATCGGCCTGCCGGCCAACGACGGCACGCCGCGCGGCTGGTATTCGGTTCTGGCGGCCGACGACGGTGGCCTCGCCATCGAGCACCGGGCGCTCGCTTTCGATCACGACGAGGCGGCGGTGCGCATCGACCGGGCCGGGTTGCCGGGAGCCTACGCCGAGACCCTGCTGAGCGGCCTGTGGCCCAACATGGACGTGCTGCCGGAGACCGAACGGCTCGGGCGCGGCCGCCCCATCCAACCCAGCCGCCTCAGCTGGTCGCCGCGGCCGCTTTTCGCCGCCGAATAGCCAAGATCCCCCGAAGATCCCCCCGACGCCCCGATCTCCCAAAAAAAGGCCGGGTCCTTTGGGACCCGGCGAGTTTAACAGGGAGGGATCAGGGGAAGGGGCGCTTGGGGGGCGCAGAGGGGAGAGTTCCCCTGATCTGTCAACCATACTGACATATTTACCGGAGCCCCGCAGTGACGCCCGTCACAGCCCGCGGCGTTATCCGCGAATCGCCCCGTCAGGCCCGCCGACGGCGGCTTTCGGGGCGCCCCCTTATGACCTTCGGATGGCCGCCGTTTCGCCGCAATCGGCCGCCGTCCGGCCACAGTGGCCGTCTATCTTCCGCCTGACCCGACGAACCGGAGGAGTATCCGACATGTCCAAATCCCTGAAAGCCCTCGCTGTCTGTTCGACGCTGCTGGTCGCCGCTTGCGGTTCGGCCTACGACTTCGACGACCTCGAACGCCTCGACGTCCGCGGCGACGGTTTCGCCGCCGCCATCGGCCGCGAGTACCGCGAGTTCGCGCTGTTCGAGAAAAACGAGATGGGCGATTCGGCCGACGCCGACGTCTTCCTCAGAAAGGCGCTGCTGTCGGCGCTGGGCGAGACCGTCGAACCGGAGGCGCCCGGCGACTGGGTGCTGCCGGCCGAGCACAAAGGCGAGGTCGAACTGGCGCATGGCCGGCTCAGGGCCGTGCTGGCCGGCGGCGGCCGCGAACAGGCACCGAGGGTGGCGGCCCGCGCCCAGGCCGGCTTCGATTGCTGGGTCGAGCAGTTGGAGGAGAACTTCCAGCCCGACCACATCGCCCACTGCCGCAACCAGTTCGAGGCGGCGCTGAGCGCGCTGGAGCGGAGCCTCGGCTTGTCGGCCGGCCCGATCCCGGCGCCGCAACCGGCCCTGGTCCGCGGCGGCGGCGCTGTGGCGCCTGCGACTGAGGCGCTGTCGTTCACCATCTTCTTCGCGTTCGACGCGGCCGACTTGAGCGAAACCGACGACGAAACCGTAGATGCCGTCATCGAGGCGGTCGGCGGCGGCCGGCCGGTCCATCTCAACCTCGACGGTCACGCCGACCGGGCCGGCGGGCCGGCCTACAATCGGGCGCTTTCCGCCCGGCGCGCCGAGGCAGTCCGGCAGGCGCTGGTCGAGCGCGGCCTCGAGCCCGAACAGCTCAGCGTCCGGGCGCATGGCGAAGAGAGGCCGCGGGTGGCGACGCCGGACGGGGCCCGCGAGCCGCGCAACCGGCGGGTCGAGATCACCATCCTGCCGGCCGCCGCCCTGTGATCGACCGGAGAAACGGCGCCACAATGCGAGATTCCGGTTGCTTCCGGGCGGGCGCGACCCAAATATCTGGGCATGACCGACGCAACCGCCTACGAGCAGACGACCCGCGCCATCCGCGTCGTGGTCGAGCCGTTCTTCCTGGAGGAGCAATCGGAGCCGGCGGAATGCCGCTACGTGTGGGCTTACCAGGTCCGCATCGAGAACCACGGCAACAGCAAGGTTCAGCTTCTGACCCGCCATTGGAAGATCACCGATTCGACCGGCCGTACCCAGGAGGTGCGCGGCGACGGCGTCGTCGGCGAACAGCCGGTGCTCGACCCCGGCGAGGCCTTCGAGTACACAAGCGGCACGCCTTTGGCGACGCCGTCGGGGATCATGGCCGGCAGCTACCAGATGATCGGCGAAGGCGGCGAGCGCTTCGACGTCGCGGTGCCGGCGTTCTCCTTGGACAGCCCGCACCAGGCCACCCAAGTCCATTGACGGTGGGACCTGAAATCCATTGACGGTGGAACGTGAAATTCATCGACGATAGGCCGAAAAGTCCATTGACGGTGGGACAGGAGTCCGCCCGGTCGGGGGCTAAGGTCTTGACGGCGGCGCCGGAAAGGCCCATCTCCAAACCTTAAGAAAGGCAGGAGGTAAATCCCGTGAGCGTCAAGAAACCCTTCAGCGTCGTCGACGACGGCTTGGAACGGCGGGCCGAAGAAGGCCCCGGCGCCATCGAGCGGCCGAGCCGCGACGAGGCGGAAGACGCCGTCCGCACGCTGTTGCGCTGGGCCGGCGACGACCCCGGCCGCGAGGGCCTGAAGGACACGCCGAGCCGCGTCGTGTCCGCCTACGAGGAGTTCTTCGACGGTTACAACGCCGACCCCAGGGCGCTGCTGGAGCGCACCTTCGAGGAGACCGACGGCTACGACGAGATGGTGCTGCTCAAGGACATCCGTTTCGAATCGCACTGCGAACACCACATGGCGCCGATCATCGGCCGCGCCCACGTCGCCTACCTGCCGCACCATCGGATCGTCGGCATCTCGAAGCTGGCCCGGCTGGTCGAGGTCTACGCCAAGCGCCTGCAGATCCAGGAGAAGATGACGGCGCAGATCGCCAATGCCATCGACGAGATCCTGCAACCGAAGGGAACGGCGGTCGTCATCGAGGCGGCGCACCAGTGCATGACGACGCGCGGCGTCCACAAGCCCGGCGTCGCCATGATCACCAGCCGCATGCTCGGCGCGTTTCGCGACGACGCCTCGACGCGGCGCGAGTTCCTGGCGATGATCGGCAATCCGGCTTCCGGCGACACCTCGTTCGCCTGAAGTTCCATCGAAGCGGGCTCTTGCCATCGTCCGCTTCCGATCCGATCCCGTGAAATCCCCGTCAAACCGTGCTAGAAGCGATTCGCCCGGAGCTTCGATCGTCGAAGGGCCGAAACGATCACGCGACTCGAACAGGCTCCGAGTGGCGTGAAACGGGGCGCGATTGGGCGGTTCGGACCGAACCGTTCGGGACGATCGCGCCTCCAGGGCCGGCGCCCGGCCGCCGGCCGAAGGGGGACAGGAACGAAACGCCATGGATTTCCGCCCGGTCTTTCTGATCATCGGCATCCTGCTCGCGACGCTGGCGGTGATGATGGTGATCCCGGCCCTGTTCGACGCCTACGCCGGTCATTCCGATTGGGAGGTGTTCGCCATCTCGGCCGGGGTGACGCTGTTCGTCGGCGTCGCCATGGCGCTGACCAGCCGGGTCGGCGGCGCCAAGCTGTCGACCCGCCAGGCCTTCGTCGTCACCACGTTCAGCTGGGTGGCGCTGACCGTGTTCGCGGCGCTGCCGTTTCACTATTCCTCGCTCGGCCTGAGCTTCACCGACGCCTATTTCGAATCGATGTCGGGGCTGACGACGACCGGCTCGACGGTGCTGACCGGCTTGGACGAGGCGCCGGCCGGTATCCTCATCTGGCGGGCGCTGCTGCAATGGCTCGGCGGCATCGGCATCATCGTCATGGCCCTCGCCATCCTGCCCATGCTGGGCGTCGGCGGCATGCAGCTGTTCCGCATGGAAAGCTCCGATCAGTCCGAAAAGGCGCTGCCGCGCGCCGCCCAGATCGCCACCGTCATCGGCGTCATCTACTTCGGCCTGACGCTGGTCTGGGCCGGTGCCTACTGGGTCGCCGGCATGAGCGGCTTCGAGGCGGTGGCCCACGCCATGACGACCATCGCCACCGGCGGCTTCTCGACGTCGGACGGCTCCATCGCCCATTTCGACAGCGCCGTCATCGACGCCATCGCCACCGGCGGCATGGTGGTCGGGGCGCTGCCGTTCCTGCTCTATTTCAAGACCCTGCAGGGCGACTGGCGGTCGCTGTTCAGCGACGCCCAGGTTCAGTGGTTCGTCGCCGTCGTCTTCCTCATTGTCGTCGTCATGACCGGCTGGCTGTGGCTCAACAACGGCTTCGGGCTGGCGCTGTCGGTGCGCCTGGCTTCGTTCAACATCGTCTCCATCATCACCGGCACCGGCTACGCCACGTCGGATTACTCGCTGTGGGGCAGCTTCGCGGTGCCGGTGTTCTTCTTCATCATGTTCATCGGCGGCTGCGCCGGCTCGACCACCTGCGGCATCAAGGTGTTCCGCTTCCAGGTGCTGTACGCCGCCGCCCGCACCCAGATCCACCACCTGTTGCAGCCGCACGGCGTCTTCATTCCCTACTACAACCGCCGCCCGGTTTCCGAAGAGGTCATCGTCTCGGTGCTCAGCTTCTTCTTCGTCTGGTTCTTCGCCTTCTGCGCGCTGGCCCTGGCCTTGGGCATGATCGGCCTCGACTACCTGACGGCGTTCTCGTCTGCCGCCACCGCCATCGCCAACGTCGGCCCGGCCCTGGGCCCCGTCGTCGGCCCCAGCACCACCTTCCAGTCGCTGCCCGATTCGGCGAAGTGGCTGATGAGCTGCGGCATGCTGCTCGGGCGCTTGGAGCTCTTTACCGTCATCGTCCTCTTTAGCCGCACCTTCTGGCGCGGTTGAGGCGTCCCCGCCCACCACCGCGCCCATCACTCGAAATCGAAGAAGCCGAGGTTGCGGCCGAGCCCGACGGTGAAGCGATTCGCGCCGCCGGCCGTCACCACCCGGGCGAAGGCGTCGCGCGTCCTCGGGCCGAGCACGCCGTCCTCGCGGATCGGTTGGTAACGGCCCTTGCCGATGACGTCGGCGCCGAGGTCGTTGATCGCAGCCTGCACCGCGAACCCCTCGCCGCCGCCGCCCGAAACCCCGCCGGGCCTGGCCTTCGTCGGCTTCCCGAACAACGGCGCGAAATCGCGGGCCACGCTGTCGGCCAGGTCGCCGGCCCGGGCCCGTCCGGTCTCGACGCGGCGCGCGTAACGCCCGAAGCGGCCGAGCGCCAGGCCTTCGTCGATCCGCCCGACGCCGAGCTCGGCGGCCGCGCCGCGGACGGCGGCGCGGGTCTTCGGCCCGACCACGCCGTCGGTCCTGAGCTCGGGCCAAATGACCGAGCCCGGGCGGCGGCGCGGGGCGGCGCTCCTGCCGCGAACGGCCGGGTTGAAGTCGGGGGTGCGGCCCGGAAACGCCGCCCGGCCGCCGAACCGCCCGGCCAGCACCCGGGCCAGTAGGTTGAGCCCCGATTGCAGGCCCTTGACGGCGTCCGCTTCGCCTTCGTCGGCGGCGGCGCCGGCCACCTTGCGGCCGATCCGCGCCATCGCCTCGGCCAGCTTCTCGCCGTCCGGCGTCGTCGCCGGCTTCGGCTCGGCGGGCAGCGCCCGGCGCGGTTTCGGCTCGATCATCCGCCCGGCGGCGTCGCGCTCGACCTGCCCGGTGCCGTAGGCGTCCTCGAAGTAGGCCTTCTCGAAGGCGAACAGACGGTCGTGCTCGGCGCCCATCGGCAGGGCGATGCGCGCCTTCATCACCATTCGCGCCTCGTCCGCCGTCAGGTCCTCGGGGCGCTTGGCCAGGATCTCGTCGAGCGGCCCGTCGTTCTTTTCGAAGGCGGCGGCCAGCTTCTCCTGTTCCGGCGTAAACGGTTTGTCGCGTCCTTCGCCGCCGGACAGCCGGTCATCGCCAGCGCCGCCGTCGGGGTCGCCGGGTTCGGTCGCCGGGGCGTCCTTCGGGCCGTCCTTCGCTCCGGGAGACTTCGCAGGGGGTTCCCCGACCCGCTCCAGCGGGTCGTGGCCGACCCCGGCCGGGCTGGTCAGGGTGCGGTCGTCGCCGATGAAGTCGGTGGCGTCCATGCCGGTCTCCAGCGCGTCGAGGCCGAGCTCGCCGAGTTCCTTCAAGAAGCCCTCCGGGTCGCGCTCATAGCGGCGCTTCATCTCGGCCGCCGCCTCGGCCAGGTCCATGTCCCTGGCGTCGTGTGTCGGGGCGCCGAGCGCCTTGCTCCAATAGCTGCCGACGACGTTTTGCAGATGCGCCGGCGTGTAGGTGTCGGCGGGGAGTTTCGCGTCCTCAAAAACTTGCTTGTGGTACCCGACGGTGTCCTTGCCGCTGACGCCGATGTGGCCATAGTCTTTCAGATTCTGATTTCGTCGTTGTTGATCGCCCCAGGCAATGTTCAGTCGCAGGGCGTCCATTTCTTTGGCCGTCAACTCGCGGCCACGCGTTTTTCTTGCGGCGCGCTGCAGGCGGGCGGTGACGAGGTGGGCGAAGAAGCCCTTGCCCGAGGCGATCTCGCCGGCGAGGCGGGCGTAGCCGCTGTGTTCGGACATCAGCTTCCAGTAGCCGCCGACGTCGCCCTTGTCGAGCAGCGCCTGGCCGCGGTCGAGGACGGCCTGTTTGTTTGTGGCTTGTTCCATTATGAAAACTCCGTGGGTTGGGGTTGGCGGTTACTTGCAGTGGTCGATTTCGGGTTCGCTGCCAGGGGTCGGGACGAAAGCGGCGCAGACGATCCCGTAGGCCCGCGCCACCAATTGCTCGGCCCGGTCGAGGTGGATACGCGAGAATCGGACCCTCAGTTCGACTTCGGCGAATAGCGCCACTTCGATAACGCATTGCGGGTTCGGCGACAGGCCGGTTTTCTTGCATTCGAAGATGAAAGGCTTGGCCGGGTCGGCGGAGACGAAGGCCTCTTTGTCGGCGTAGGACGGCTTGCCGGGCTCAAAAAGCCAGTGCGGACAGGTCCGGTAACCGCGGCGCGGCGCGGCGCAGCGTCCCGCCACCACCAGTTCCGAGTACCAATCGTAGTGACTGCCCGGCTTCGGCGTCGTCCAGATGCCGAAGCTTACAGCGAACGCAAGGCCCTCGCCGCCGGCGTACTCTTCCTTTCGCCGGGGCGGAATCGGCCGCAAATCGGGGACCAATCCGCGCATAAAGATGATCTCTCCGTGTTCGTCGATGACGCCGCCTTGCAGGTCGTCCTTGTCGGTCAGGTAGGCGGTCGGGATGCGGAAGCGGTGGCCCATGACGGTGAACTCGGCCACCTCGACGCCTTTGAGTTTCGGCAGTTCGGCGGCCTGCGCCGCCGGCGCGACGATTGTAGGCGCGGCCAGCGCCAGCGCGCCGGCCAGCAGGGCCGGGACGGCGAAACCGGAAGCGCCGGGCCGGCGCCTGCATCCAAAACGAATCCTTATCATTGTTTAACATGCATAGCGGGTATTCGTCCGCCGACGAAATTGCGGGCGGGGGACGGAACCGGCCTATGACTCAAAACGGAATTCCCGGGAAATTAGCGAATTATCCTTGTATATAGGATAAAATAGCTATTTTGTCAAGAACAAATTTGAAATTTTTTTCGACGTCCTGGAGCCGGCGGCCCGGTACGCGCCCCTGCGGCGCCGGTCTCTTATTCGAAGTCGCCCCCGGGTTTCGTCGACTTCGACCGGCCGGGCGGCGGGCCGGGCCTCCCCGGGTCGGGCGGGCGCAGGGCCGGCGGCGGCGGTGGAAAGGCGTTGGCGGCGGCCTCAATAGCTGAGCCAGTTGGTCAGGTAGCGCCGCATGTTCTTCTCCATCTCGTAGTCGAAGGCGCGCATCAGCTTGTCCGTGGTCTCGTACCAGATGCGTTCGCGCTGGCCGACGTTGGCGTCCTCGCGGACCGTCTGCGATCGGGTTGCGGTGGCGGTCGCGAAGCCCTTGCGGCGGCCCGCGGCGTCGAGGATCTCGAGCGTCGCCTCGATCGCCAGATCGTAGCGGTGCGACTGCTGTTTGGTGAAGGCGCCGGTAAGGCTGGTGTCGCGTTTCAAGGCCGTCTCTAAGGCCTTGGCGTCGGTGACGACGAGGCGGGCGACGCCGCTCTTGCCGACCGGCCTGAGGCGGTCCTTGGCCCAGCGGTCCAAGGCCTTGGCCGGCGGCGTCGGGAACAGGTGCTCGACGTTGGGCGCCTTCAGGGGCGGGACGTAGCGGTTGTCGATCTCGACGGCGGCGACGTCGAGTTTCATGACGCGCAAATGCGCGAAGGTCATCTCCGGCAGGGCGGCGGTGTCGACTGGCGTCTCGCAGGCGGCGAGGACCAGCAGGCCGGTGACCGACAGCGCGCGAACGAGGTATTGAAGGAGCCGGTTCATGGGACCAACCAAGCTTGAAAGTGAGGCGATCGGCTACCCCCATCCTGCCACGGGGCGGGGTCGTGCTTCAAGCGGCGCCGACCGCGAACAGGGCGCGGCGCTCGGCCTCGTCGAAGCCGTACTCGGCCAGGCAGAACTCGCAGGTGACGGTGACGCGCCCCGCCTCGGCCATGGCCTCGACCTCGGCTTGCGGGAACGAGGCCAGGGTACGAGCGACGCGCCGGCGGCTGCAACGGCAGGCGTGGCGGACCGGGCGCTGGCGAAACAGCCGGACGCCGTCCTCGTGGTAGAGCCGATACAGCAGATCGGCCGGGGCCAGGGCGGCGTCGAGCAGCTCACCGCCGGTGATGCTGCCCAACAGGATGACGGCGCGGCGCCACGCCTCGTCGTCGTCGTCGCGCTCGGGCGTCCCCTCGCCGCCGCCCGGCAGCCGCTGGATCATCAGGCCGGCGGCGCGGGCGCCGTCGCCGGCCGGCCGCGCCGTCAGCAGGATAGCCGTCTCCAACTGCTCGGACTGGCGGAAATAGGTCTGCGCGCACTCGGCGATGGTGGCGCCCTGGAGCTCGGTGATGCCCTGGTAGCGCTCGGTATCCGGCCCCTGGTCGACGGTGAAGGCGAGGTGCCCGGCGCCCAGCAGCCGCGGCACGACGGCGCCGGCGGCGGCGGTGGCGTCAACGCGCTCGCCGTCGAACTTGGCGAAGCCGCGCACCTCGCCGTCGCTTGTGAGGTCGGCGGCGAGCAGCGCCACCGGGCCGTCGCCCTGCGCCTGCAGGCCGAAGACGCCGTCGAACTTGAGGGCGCTGGCCAGCACCACGCAAAGGGTCATGGTCTCGGCCAGCAGACCGGCCACCGGTTCGGGGTAACCGTGGCGGGCGAAGGCGTCGTCGAGACAGTCGCCGAGCCGGACCAGGCGGCCGCGCAAGCCGAGGTCCTCGATCTGGAAGGGCTGCACCAGGTCGCCGAAGGGCTGGGGTGGGGGCGCGGGCGTGTTCATGGTTCTCGGTTCAGGATCCGGTAATGATAGCCGTAAACGGTCCGGAACCCGAACCGCTCGTAGAGGCGCTTGGCGCCGGGGTTGTCTCGCTCGACCTGCAGGTAGACCCCGAAGGCGCCGCGCTCACGCGCCCAGCCGACCAGCCCGGCCAGCACGGCGCTGCCGATGCCCCGGCCGCGCAGCTCGGTTCTGGTCTGCATGCCGAAGATGCCGAGCCAACCGCCGTCGACGCAGCCCAAGCCGATGGCGACGGCCTCGCCGCCGCGACGGCCGACCGGGAAGACGCGGCCTTCCGGCATGCGCTCGAGGATGGCCGAGACGTCGCGGCCGAAGCCCGAGTCGTAGACCTCCACCCAGTCATCGGCTGGCTCGTTGGGGTAGTCGATGGAAAGGCCGTCGAGGGGGGCCTCGGCGAAGCCCTCGGCGGCGGCAATCTGGATGTCGGTCGGCGCTTCCGCCGCGTAGCCCCGATCGGCCAAAACGTCGTCGAGGTCCTCGGGCTCGGCCGCGGTCGACACCTGGAAGCGGACCGGCAGACCGTGACCCCGATAGTAGCGTTCGGCGGTGGCGATCCGCTGATCCACGGCCATCGGGCCGGCCGTCTCGATCGGCAGCACCGAGTTGGCCCGCCGCGTGACGCCGTCGCTGAACCTGAGCAGCCAACCGCCGAGGTCTTGGCAATGCACCGGCGGCCAGGCCGTGGCCGCCAGCGCCTCGATGCCGCGCGCGCTCTCGCGGCCGAACGGAACGGTGCGGAAAACGCCCGCGCCCGGAGGCGTTATTCGAGGCACCACGAGAGGATGCCCTTTTGGGCGTGCAGGCGGTTCTCGGCCTCGTCCCAGATCACCGATCGCGGGCCGTCCATGACCTCGTCGGTGACTTCCTCGCCGCGGTGCGCCGGCAGGCAGTGCATGAACAGGGCCTCGGCGTTGGCCCGGGCCATCAGCTTGTCGTCGACCCGGAACGGAAACAGGATCTGGCGGCGCATGTCGGCGTTCTCGTCGCCCATCGACACCCAGGCGTCGGTGACCACCAGGTCGGCGCCGTCGACCGCTTCCTCGGCCGATTCGGCCAGCCGCACGTCGGCGCCCTCGGCCGCCGCCCACGCCATGACGCCGGCGTCGGGCTGCAGACTGTCGGGGCAGGCCAGTCTGAGGGTGAAGCCGAAGCGGGTGGCGGCATGAATCCAGCTCGCCGCCACGTTGTTGCCGTCGCCGCTCCAGGCCACCGTGCGACCGGCGATGGGGCCGCGGTGCTCCTCGAAGGTCATGACATCGGCCATGATCTGACACGGGTGGGTTTCGTCGGTCAGGCCGTTGATGACGGGAACGCTACCGTAACGGGCGAGGTCGGCGACCTTTCGCGGATCGTCGGTGCGGATCATGATGGCGTCGGCATAGCGCGACAGCACGCGGGCGGTGTCGGCGATGGTCTCGCCGCGGCTGAGTTGCGAATCCTTTTCGCCCAGCACCACCACCATGCCGCCGAGCTGCTGCATGCCGACCTGAAAGGAGACCCGGGTGCGGGTCGAGGGTTTCTCGAAGACCATGACCAGGGTCTTGCCGGCCAGCGGCTGTCCGCCTTTGGCCTCGGCCAGGTCGCGCTTGATGGATAGGCCGCGATCGAGGATGTCGCGCAGGGTCTGCCGCTCCAGCCCGTCGATATCGAGGAAGTGTTTCGGCGCGCCCATCTCAGGCCGCCGCGTCGCTGGCCTCGCGGCAGCACGCCTCCAGGATGTCGATGGCCGCGGCGACGTGCGATTCCTCGATCACCAGCGGCGGCACGAAGCGGACCACGTTGTCGCCGGCCGGTACGGCGAGCAGGCCGGCCGCCATCAAGCGCTCGACGAAGGCCAAGTTGCCAGCCGATTCGTCCGAGCACCTGAGACCGAGCATCAGGCCGCTTCCGCGGACCTCGTCGAACAGTCCCGGATAGGCCGAAATCAAGGCTTCGAGGCGGCCGCGGAAGGTGGCGGCAATCGCCGCGACCGCATCGAGGAATCCCTCTTCCAGCACCACGTCGAGGACGGCGTTGCCGACCGCCATGGCCAGCGGGTTACCGCCGAAAGTGGAGCCGTGCGAACCGGCCTGCATGGCCTGGGCGATGCGCTCCGTCGCCAGGGTGGCGCCGAGCGGGAAGCCGCCGCCGATGCCCTTGGCGACGGCCAGCACGTCGGGCGGCGTGTCGTCCCACTCATGGGCGAACAGCTTGCCGGTCCGGCCGACTCCGCACTGCACCTCGTCGTAGATGAGAACCAAGTCGTACTCGTCGGCGATTTGCCTAAGGCCCCTCAGGTAGCCTTCCGGCATCGGCCGAATGCCGCCCTCGCCCTGCACCGGCTCGACCAGGATGCCGGCGGTTTCCGGCGTCACCGTGGCGCGCATCTCGTTGAGGTTGCCGTAGGCGACCTGGTCGAAACCGTCGACCAGCGGCCCGAAGCCGGCCAGGTGCTTCTCCTGGCGGCCCGCCGCCAGCATCGCCAGCGAGCGGCCGTGGAAAGCGCCCTCGATGCTGATGATCCGGAAACGCTCCGGGTGTCCGGCCTCGTGTTGGTACTTGCGGGCCATCTTGACGGCCATCTCGACCGCTTCGCCGCCCGAATTGTTGAAAAAGACGGCGTCGGCGAAACTGGCCTCGACCAGGCGTTCGGCGAAGCGTTCCTGGGCCGGGATATGATACAGGTTGGAGCAGTGCCAGATGGTTTCGGCCTGCGCCTTGAGGGCTTCGACCAGGTACGGGTGGCAGTGGCCCAAGGAGGCGACCGCGATGCCGGCGCCGAAATCGAGATAGCGCTTGCCGTCGACGTCGTACAGATAGACGCCCTCGCCGCGCGCAAAGGCGACGTCGAACCTGGCGTAGGTGGGCATGACGGCGGGGATCACGGCGGCTCTCCTTTTCGGACCCGGGCCGGCCGGGTCAACGTAGCGGGAAAGCGGCGCAGTATGTTGATCCGCCTTTGCCGTGTCAACGGGCAAGGTCGCGGAACCTCTCGGATGTCAGGCCTTCAGCTTGTAGCCGCTGGCGAACATCCAGGTGCAGACCGACCACAGGAAGACGTTGACCCCGGCCATGACCAGCAAGCCGGCGGTCAGGGAACCGTCGGCATGGCCGATGAAGCCGTAGCGGAAGCCGTCGATCATGTAGAAAAACGGGTTGAAATGGGCCATCGTCTGCGCCGCCTCGGGCAGGCGCTGGATCGAATAGAAGGTGCCGGAAAGGAACGACAGCGGCGTGATGACGAAATTCGTCACCGCAGCGATGTGGTCGAACTTCAGCGCCCAAACGCCGCCGATGACGCCGAGCATCGACAACATCAGCGCCGCCATGAAGGCGTGGTAGACGATGAAGCCGGCGTCGTGGATCTTCATGTCGACGAAAACCGCCATGGCGATGCCGACCGCGACGCCGACGACGACGCCGCGCGTGGCGCCGCCCATGGCGATGCCGAAGGTCAACTCGTGCGCGGTCAGGGGCGGCATCAGGGTGTCGACGATGTTGCCCTGGACCTTG
>CAYFMP010000017.1:0-56148 GCA_964344215.1 uncultured Thalassospiraceae bacterium
GCCGGCAGGCCGAAAAACCGATCTCAGCCGCTTCCATATCAACGTGACCCGCTCTAGGGGATTATCGATGCCATATTGACCTCCGCTCCAAGCCGGAGGTCGGCGGGAAACGTCGGATCAGGTAATTTCCGGTTGATCGTTTGATCCGGCTGACGGGACCGTTCCACATGCCACCGCGAACGGCATCGGCAGCCTGGCGAAGTTCGAACCGGCTATGACCCCGCTGCGAAGAAAATGCCCCGGATCGCGAACGTGTAATCCGACTCGAACACCATCAAAGCGACGAGCACCATAACCGCGATCGTCGGCAGCATGATCGCATAAAGCAGCGCCAGCCGTTCCCACATCATATGCATGAAGACGGCGACGATCAGCCCGGCTTTCAACAACATAAAGACGATGATTAGAGTCCACCTGAGGTACCCCTCGAGGTGAAAATAATCGACGAGATACGAAAACGTGCTGAGAACGAACAGCAGTCCCCAGATCGCGATATAGATGCCAAGCGGGTGTTGTTGGCCTTCTGCGTGTGCTTTTGCATTTGCCATGTTTCCGCCTCACCAAAGATAGAAAAACGCGAAGATGAATACCCACACCAAGTCGACGAAGTGCCAGTAAAGGCCCATGGTCTCGACGATCTCGTAACGTCCCCTACGACTCGTGAAAAACCCGCGTGTCCCGTTATCAAATTCGCCGCGCCATACCTTGCGCGCAACGATGATCAGGAAAAGCACGCCCATCGACACGTGGAAGCCGTGGAAGCCGGTGATCATGAAAAACGTCGAACCGAATTGGGGGGCACCGAACGGGTTGCTCCAAGGGCGGACGCCTTCGTCGACGATCAGCTTCGTCCATTCGAACGCCTGCATACCGACGAAGGTGGCGCCGAATACCGCCGTGATCAGCAAGTAGATCATGGTCCTCAAGCGGTCTTGCCGATAACCGTAATTGACGGCCAGGACCATCGTCCCGCTGCTGGTGATCAGGATGAAGGTCATGATGGCGATCAGGACCAGGGGAATCGGCTCGCCCCCGAACGACAAGGCGAATATCTCGCTGGGGTTGGGCCACGGCACCGTCGTCGACATGCGCACCGTCATGTACGAGACCAGAAAGCAGCTGAAGATGAAGGTATCGCTGAGCAGAAATATCCACATCATCGCCTTGCCCCAGGAGACTTCCTTGAACGCCCGCTGGTCGGAGGACCAGTCGGCGGCGATGCTTTGCCAAACCCCGGGCGCGGCGGCAGCCGCTTCGGTCTTCGTCATTGCGGGAGGTGCCATGATTTGAACTTCCTCTTCACGAAAACACCATCAGAGTGAACAGAATCAGCCAGACCAAAAGCAGGAAATGCCAGTAGATAGCGCACAACTCGACGCTCAATGCGACCTGCGACGCCTTGAAGCCGCGCCGCACTTTGGCAGCGGTCCGCGCCCAGGCGACCAAACCGCCCGCCAGGTGCAAGGCGTGCAGGCCGGTGATCAGGTAGAAAAACGCATTGGCCGGATTCGACGCCGCATAATATCCCAACTCGGCGAGTTGCTGCGAGGCCCAGAACTGCCCGGTCAGAAATACAATGGCGAACACACCACCGACGAGCAGACCGTTCTTGACATCGACGATCCTCCCGCGCCGCGCAGCGACGCGCGCCCGCTGCAAGGCGATGCTGCTGAAAATAAGAACCAGAGTGTTGAACCACAACAATCCCGGATCAGGTAAGGGGCGCCAGTCCGGCAAGAACATGCGTTCGGTGTAGGCGATCGCCAGAAGCGAGAACAGAACCGTGATCGCCGCAAGAAATACCCACAATCCGACTTTCGCGGATGGAATGGGAATAGAATGACGCGGCCGCAATTCGACGACGGAATCCTCGCCCGCCAGCCACGGTTTTTCTCCGAGATGACCGAGAATACTCACGTCGAAGTCACCTACTCTGCAACTTGCGCCGCGACCGAACGATCATCATCGTCATCATACCTGATCTGATCCGGCGCAAGATTTTGCGGTACGAAGTCCTCCTTGACGCCAGGCACGCTGAATTCGTACGCCCAGCGATAGACAGGCGGCAATTCGCGACCGAAGTTGCCGTGTCCGGGCGGCAGATCGGCGGTTTGCCACTCCAGTGTCGTCGCCTTCCATGGGTTTCGTCCCGCCAATTTGCCCTTAAACAGGCTCACCACCATGTTGAAGATAAACACCACCTGGGCGAAACCGACGAGCAAAACCATGACCGTAATGAACTCGTTGAGCGTGGCCGCCGAGTCTGGGACGAAAGAAGTTTCGCCGATTTCGTAGTAGCGGCGCGGAACCCCGACAAAGCCCAGATAATGCATCGGGAAATAGATCAGATAAGCACCGACAAACGTGACCCAGAAGTGGAACTGCCCCATCGCTTCATTGAGCATTCGACCCGACATCAAGGGATACCAGTGGTATATAGCCCCGAAAATAACGAATATCGGCGCCACACCCATCACCATATGGAAGTGGGCAACGACGAACATGGTATCGGAAAGCGGAACATCGACGGAGACATTGCCGAGAAACAGGCCGGTAATGCCGCCGTTCAAGAAGGTGACGATAAAGGCAATGCAAAACAGCATCGGGAGAGTGAACTGGATATTGCCCCGCCACAAGGTCAGCACCCAATTGTAGAGCTTGAGCGCCGTCGGCACGGCGATGATCAAAGTCGTAGTCGCAAAAAAGAATCCGAAGTAGGGGTTCATGCCGCTGACGTACATGTGATGCGCCCAGACGATGAAGCTGAGGCCGCCGATTGCGATGATCGCCCACACCATCATTCGATACCCGAAGATGTTCTTTCTGGCGTGAACGCTGATCAGATCGGATACGATACCGAAGGCCGGCAGGGCCACAATGTAGACTTCGGGATGGCCGAAAAACCAGAACAGATGCTGGAACAATATTGGACTTCCGCCGGCATGTTGAAGATGTTCCCCCATCTCGAAAATGACCGGCATGAAGAAACTCGTGCTGAGCAGCCGATCAAACAACATCATTACGCCGGCCACGAACAGCGCCGGAAACGCCAGAAGCGCCAGGATGGTGGCGACGAAAATACCCCAGACCGTCAGCGGCAGGCGCATCAGGGTCATGCCGCGCGCCCGCGCCTGCAACACGGTCGTCACGTAGTTCAGGCCGCCCATCGTGAACCCGATAATGAAGAGGACCAGCGAAACGAGCATCAAGATAATGCCCCATTCCTGGCCGGGTGTGCCCGAGAGGATGGCCTGCGGTGGATACAACGTCCAGCCGGCACCCGTTGGCCCACCGGGTACGAAGAAACTCGCCGCCAGGACTAACACGGCCAACAGGTATACCCAGTAACTCAACATGTTCACGTAGGGAAAAACCATGTCACGCGCGCCGACCATCAGCGGGATCAGATAGTTGCCGAAGCCCCCGAGGAACAGCGCCGTCAGCAGATAGATGACCATGATCATGCCATGCATGGTTACATACTGGTAATAATCGGCGGCTTCGATGAACGAGAAGATTTCCGGGAAACCCAGCTGCAGCCGCATCAACCAAGACAACACCAGTGCGACCAATCCAATCGCGATCGCGGTAATCGAGTACTGAATTGCGATTACCTTGGCGTCCTGGCAAAACACGTACTTGGTTATCCAGCTTTTTGGGTGGTAAAGCTCGACATCCGGGACCTCGGCAGGCGGAAGATATCCGACTTCAGCTTCTCCGACGTGTGCCATCAAACTATCCTTTTCGCATTCTTAATTCGGCTCATTGGGTTCGGGCTTCATTGGGAAGCTCTTGCGTGGCGGGATCGGACATTCGGCTGTTGGCGAGCAGTTCTGTTTCGCCCTCGGGGTCTTTCGCGGCGGCGTTCAGCAGTTCCGCAAATGTCGACTGTTCCTGAAGCCATTCCCGATAAGCGTCCTCGTCCTCAACGACGACAAGGCCGCGCATCGCATGGTGGCCAATGCCGCACAATTCCGCGCAGAGAATGTCGAACGTTCCGGCTCGGGTCGGAGTCATCCAGAAAAACGTGACCATTCCGGGCACCAAATCCATCTTGGCCCGGAACTGTGGCACATAGAAATCGTGCAGCACATCCGCCGCGCGCAGCAAAACCTTAATCGGCCTGTGGAGCGGGAGGTGCAGATCATCGCCCTCGATCAGAATATCGTCTCTACCTTTGGGGTCGTCCGGATTGAGGCCGAAGGGATTGTCATCGTTCATATTTTTCGCATCGGAAGTGCCGAGCACGCCGTCCTTTCCGGGCAACCGAAAGCTCCACTCCCACTGCTTGCCGAGGACCTCGATTTCGACCGCCTCATCCGGGACGGAAACGTAATCGTTCCATGCCAGCAACCCGGGGGTCAGAAGGCCGACCACACCGGCAGCGGTCAATCCAGTCAGCCACCACTCGAGCTTGGTGTTCTCCGGATCGTAGTCCGCCCGCCTGCCTTCTCGGTGCCGATACCGATACAAGCAATAGGCCATGAACAGGATAACGGCGGTGTAAACGACTCCGGTGATCCAGAATGAAATGATGATGGTGTCATCGATGGCGCCCCAATTCGAAGCAATCGGCGTCCACCACCATGGGCTCAGAAGATGAAATACGACTGAGCCGACCGCCAATACAACCAGTACAATTGCCAAGAACATCGCAATTCATCCTTCAAACCAAATCCATTAATTTGAATAGAAATGAACTGTTTATTGAACCTGCGTCACACCGGTTTCTTTTTATTATTCCCCTCTTATTAGAGTGGCCGTTTCAACAACCGGAATCATGGAAAATTTGCGTCCATGGCCCGGCCTCCACGGCCCGCGACATATTCAAATTACACGACCTGACTATAACATATATTTTAGATTAAGACTGAGAGTCAATTGCACAATTGCCTCGACAATGTATGATAGTGGAGCGATGCCGGTCGCGTTTCGGAGTAATCAGCAGCCGGAATTGGCAACCTGTTACTCCTTGAGTTTGCGGCCGTTTGTAGCAACAGTTCAGGAGGCAGGATCATGGCGCAAGAGAATATCACCGCCGATGTCGACGCCTATCGGCACCTTCATCCGACAGTTTGCGAAATTACGAATGCAGACCTGAAAGACGCGTTGATCAAGGGGCTCGCCGACTTCAATGCGATGCCGACCCACTTGCCCTTCCTTTGTCTGATCTATCCGGTCGTTACCTTCTTCATTATCAGGTATTACGGCAATTACGATATGTTACCGATGGTTTTCCCGCTGCTTGCCGGGTACACCCTTGCCGGCCCGCTGGTCGCGATCGGCATGTACGAATTGAGCCGGCGCCGCGAGACCGGCGCCGATATATCACGGTGGCACGCCTTCGACGTTATTCGCTCGCCACAGATCGGCTCCATCGCCGGACTCGCCCTCGTGTTGATGGCATTTTATTTCGCATGGTTGGGCGCGGCTTGGGCCATTTATGAGGAGATCATCGGCGGCATAACACCCGAATCGGTAGGGGCGTTTGCCGAGCTGGTGTTCACGACTTCTCAGGGTCTGAAGTTGGTCGTCATCGGCTGCGCCGTTGGGTTGGTTTTTTCCATCGTCGTGCTGGCCATCAGTGTTACCTCCTTTCCGATGTTGCTCGACAGAGACGTCGGAATCGTGAATGCGATCCACACATCGGTGACGGTAGTGTTCACGAACCCGGTGACGATGGCGGTCTGGGGTCTCATCGTGGCCACCACTTTGCTGCTCGGCGCTCTACCGTTTTTTGTCGGTCTTGCGGTTGTGTTGCCGGTGCTTGGACATGCGACTTGGCATCTGTACCGCAAAGCTTTGAAGTACTGACGAGTCGCGGCGGGAGGGTCGTTTAATTCAACGACTGATTGAGACAGTATCGACGAGCTCAACATTGTGCATCCGACCATCAATACCCACATCGGGCATTGGCTACGTAGTGCGGTGCGGCGGTCCGAAAATACCTGCCTCGCCCTGATGTGGGCGACGTATCGATGGATAGGGTCGAAAGGGTCATCGAGAATTCGGAACCCTACGCCGTGGCCTCGACGTCTCGAGCGAGATCGGTCGCACTCGAGTGACCAGTACGGTGCGTATCGATCTCAAGGGCCAACGATGCGGAGCCTGATGCTGGTAATCGCCTTAGGACTGGCCGCCAGCGGCGAATGGATGCCAGTGGTTGCACCGGCCTTTGCCCATGGTGCGACTACTGACGGGTCGACGGAAGGCCTTGGCCCGCTGATTTTCATCCCGGTTTTGATCGCCTTTGCCTTGTTTGTGATCTTCGTCGGTCGGAATAAGCGCTAGACGGTGCTTGTCACCGGTGGCGCCGGTTATGTCGGTGGCGCGTTGGTGCCCAAGCTATTGCGGCGCGGGCATCGTGTTACGGTTCCCGATCTCTACATTCATGGCGAAGATGCCCTTGAGAGCGCTCGCGGATATACCGACCTCAAACAGATCAAGGGCGATACTGAGAATCCGCGCATTGACGAAGAGGCGCTGCACGGATGCGATGCAGTCATCGACCTTGCCCGTGTTTCCGAAAAACGGTCCAGTGAGAGCCATCCTGACATCGCCAAACCAGTGAATCTCGACACGTCTCGCCCACTCATCCGCACCGCCGAGACCGTCCGCTACCAGAGATCCGCCAACGCGCGCAACACGTCGTAGCGGCTGATCTGACCGACCAGGCGCCCGTCCTCGACGACCGGGAACCGACGGTAGCGGCTTCTCAGGAAGGTGTCGGCGACCTCAACGATATCGGTCCCGGCCTCGATGGTCTCGACCTCCTTGCTCATGAACTCCTCGACCTTGCCGCCGGGCTGCTGGTGGTAGCTGGCCTCGAAGGCGATGGCCAGGCAGTCCTTGATGGACAATACGCCGACAACGTCGCCGCTTTCGGCCAGCACCGGCCCACCGGAAACGTGTGCCTGCAACAGCGAATCGATCGCCCGGTGAATGTCCATATCGGGGGTGAACGTGACCAGGCGCCGGGTCATGTAGTCCCGCGCCGCGACCTTTGCTTTCGTAGCCTTTCCCTTCATGACGCTGTCCTTCCGCTTCGGCGGCCGGATTCCATGGCTTCGGAATCGCTTCCGCATAGGCTGCACACCCCGGTTCCGTCGATATCTCCGCAGCCGCCTTCACGGAGCGGCCGACGGCCGAAAACAACGCCGACGGCCATGCCGAGGATGGAAACGACGACGACCAAGAAACCGAGTATGAAAGTTTCCATAATTCGATCTCCTCAGGCGACGAGGTAGCCAAGAAACGCGTCCGACGCCGCCTCGACGAACCGGCGCCCGCGCTTGGCGATGAAAAAGGCGGCGATGCCCTCCCGCTCGGCCAGTTCCATGCCGTCGTCGGGACCCAACACCATCAGCGCCGTCGACAGACCGTCGGCCGCCATCCCGCTCGGCGCGATGACGCTGACCGAGGCCAGGCCGTGATCGACGGGGCGGCCGGTCCTGGGGTCGAGGATGTGCGAATAACGCCGGCCGTTCTGCTCGAAGAAAATGCGGTAATCACCGGAAGTGGCGAGCCCATGGCCATCGAGCCGGACGACGCGCTGGACGCCGCCGCTGGCGGTCACCGGGCGTTCGATGCCGACCCGCCACACGCCGCCGCGCGGAGTCCATCCGCGGCCCCGTAGCTCGCCGCCGATCTCGATCAGGTAATGGCCGACGCCGAGGCGTTCGAGGTGATCTGCCACCCTGTCGACGGCAAACCCCTTGGCGATGCCGCAGAGATCGACTCGGATGTCCGACGCGTGCTTGACCAGGGTCGGCGGCGCCGTCGTCGCCGATATCGCGCCGTGGCCGATGCGGGTCAGCAGATTCTCGATGTCCCGCTGGGCCGGTACCATGAGCCTGTCGCCGCCGGCTCCGAACCCCCAGAGATCGACCAGGGGGCCGACGGTCGGGTCGTAGGCGCCGCCCGTGAGCGCCGCGATGCCGAGGGCCTCGGCGGCGACCGCAGCGGTGTCGGCGGATACCGGAGATGGCGATCGCGCGGCCCCGGCATTGAAACGCGACAGTTCCGATCCGAGGCGATAGGTCGACATCTGCCGGTTGACGGTCTCTAGGATGTCCTCGAGGTCGGCCGCCAGCCGCTCCGGATCGACGTCGGCCGGCTTGTCGGTGACCTTGACTTGGTAGGTGGTTCCCATGGTCGGGCCTGAAATCCGGGTCAACGGCCGCCCGCGCTCGACGCCGTCGCAGCCCGCCAGGCTCAGAAACGGCGTCGCCAGGGCCAACGCGCCGGTGCGCTCGATAAGTTCCCTTCGGGTCAACGCGTGTGTCATGATTAGCCTCCGAAATCGTCGAAGAAGATGTTGTCGGGGTCGACGCCGAGGTTGTCGAGCATCCGCCGCACCGCCTTGATCATCATCGGCGGGCCGCACAGGTAATATTCGCAATCCTCGGGCGCCGGGTGGCGTTTCAGGTAGTCGTCATGGACGACGTCGTGGATGAAGCCGGTTCGTCCCTTCCAGACGCCGTCGGGCAGCGGTTCGGAGAGGGCGACGGACCATCGGAAGTTATCGTGTTCCCGGGCGAGGCGGTCGAACTCGTCCTGGTACAGCACCTCGCGCCGGTTGCGCGCACCGTACCAGAAGCTGATCTTGCGCTTGGTCTTCAGCCGCTTGAGCTGATCGAATATGTGCGAGCGCATCGGCGCCATCCCGACACCGCCGCCGATGAAGACCATTTCGGCGTCGCTGTCGGTGGCGAAGAAATGGCCGTAGGGTCCGGATACGACCACCTCGTCGCCGCTCTTCAAACCGAACAGGTATGAAGACACGACTCCCGGCGGCGCGTTTTCCGGGGCGCCGGGCGGCGGGATGGCGACGCGCACGTTGAGGATGACGATGTCGTTCTCGTCCGGATAGTTGGCCATGGAATAGGCCCGGGTCGTCGGTTTCGAGGTTGCGGCTTCGTAGCGCCACAGATCGAACCGGTCCCAGTCGTCCCGATAGGCGGCTTCGATCTCGAAATCGGCGAACCGGGACCTGTAGAGCGGACACGACACCTGGATGTAGCCGCCGGCCCGGAAGTCGATGGTCTCGCCGGCCGGGAGGTCGAGCACCAGTTCCTTGATGAGACCGGCGACCTGGGTGGTGGTGCGGACCCGGCACTTCCATTCCTTGACGCCGAAGACCTCGGGCGGAACCTCGATTGTCATCTCGTCGCGGATCGTCACTTGGCAGGCGAGACGGGCGCCACCCCTGAGTTCGCGACGGCTGAGGCGGCTGGTCTCCGTCGGCAGCGCGGCACCGCCGCCGTCCGTGATGCGCAACCGGCACTGGCCGCAGGTGCCGGTGCCGCCGCAGGCGGCCGGCAGATGGACGCCGGCGGCCGACAGCGCGTCCAACAGCTTGCCGCCGACCGGGACCCGGATGGTGGCGTCGTCGTTGACGGTGATACCGACGCGGCCGGTCGCCACCAGCCGCGACCGGGCGGCCAGGATGACCAGCACCAGCATGAGGACGATGCCGGTGAAAAAGACGACGCCAAGCGCGATTTCAACCATCCTCAATCCTCATACGCCTGTCTCCCGCCAGCCATTCCCGTCATCCGACGTGGATACCCTTGAAGCCCAGGAAGCCGAGCGAGATCAGCCCGACGACGATGAACGCCATCCCCATGCCCTGGAGACCGTCCGGGATGTCGCTGTATTTCAGTTTCTCGCGGATGCCGGCCAGCGCCAGGATCGCCAGCAGCCAGCCGAACCCGGTGCCGAACCCGTAAACGGCGCTCTCCGCGAAGCTGTAATTGCGATCGACCATGAACAGCGAGCCGCCGAGGATGGCGCAGTTCACCGTCACCAGCGGCAGGTAGATGCCGAGCGCGTGGTGCATGGCCGGCAGGTGCCGCTCAAGGGTCATCTCGACGATTTGCACCATCGCTGCGATGACGCCGATGAAGCTGAGCAGCGCCAGGAAGCTCAAGTCGACGTCGGGCAACCCGGCCCAGGCCAGCGCGCCTTCGGCCAGCAGATAGCCGTGGATCAGGTTGTTGACGGGAACGGTAATGGTCTGCACCACGAGGACCGCGACCCCGAGGCCGAGCGCCGTTTCGACCCGCCTGGAGACGGCCAGGAACATGCACATGCCGAGGAAGAACGACAGCGCCAGGTTCTCGACGAAGGCGGCGGTCACGAAGAGGCTTGCATAGGAGGTCATCGTAGTTCTCCCGTTTCCGGTCCGGTGCGGATGCGGAACTCGCTTTCCTCCACCTGCTCGCGCTTCCAGGACCGTATGGCCCAGATCAGGAACCCGATGATGAAGAACGCGCTCGGCGGCAGCAGCATCAACGCCGCCGGCGGAAACCAGCCGCCGGCCGTCGTCGTCGGCAGGATGACCACGCCCAATAGCGTGCCGGCGCCGAACAGCTCGCGGACGGCGCCGACGACGATCAGGATCCAGGCGTATCCGAGGCCGTTGCCGAGCCCGTCAAGGACGCTCTCGGCGACACTGTTGCGCATGGCGAAGGCTTCGGCCCGGCCGAGAATGATGCAGTTGGTGACGATCAGTCCGACGAACACCGACAATTGCTTGGAGAGCGAGTACGCGAACGCCTTCAGCACCTGATCGACGACGATCACCAGGGTGGCGATGATGGTGATCTGGATGATCAGCCGCACATTGCGGGGCATGTGATGGCGGATCAGACTGACGGCGCCGTTCGAAACCGTAATCACCGAGATGACGGCGGCCGACATGATCAACGCCGTCGCCAGCGTCTTGGTCACCGCCAGCGCCGAGCAGACGCCGAGCACCTGCAGGGTGATCGGGTTGTTGCCGACCAGGGGATGAACGAATGCCTTCAATGTGCCGTTGTTCATGGTCGTCGCCTCATTGCCCCCGCAGTTTCCGGAAGTAGGGTCCGTACCCGCCGTCGCCGAGCCAGTAGCGCAGCAGGTTGGTGACCCCGTGGCTGGTCCAGGTGGCGCCGGTCAGTGCGTCGACCTGGTAGGCCGCATCGGGCGACGCCGGGTCGACCGGCCCCTCGGCGACGCCGAGCCGCATGGTGCCGCCCTGATCCCATATCCCTTTGCCGAACCATTGTTGCCGCCAGGCCGGGGCGTCGATAAGAGAGCCCAGCCCCGGCGTTTCGGCGTGTTCGTAGAAAGTCAACCCGACCACCGTTTTCAGATCGGGCGTGACGCCCAGATACCCGTACAACGTGGAACCGTACCCCTTGCCGTGCACCGGCAAGACGACGAGCCGCGTCCGGCCGGCGTCCGTCAACAGGTAGACGACGGCGTGTTTGGCGCGGCGCTTGATCCAGGCGACGTCTTCTTCGAGCGGGATCTCGACGCTGCCGGCCGGGTCCCGGGCGGCCCGGCGTTGGTCGTAGAGGCCGGGGTCGATGTCGGGTACATAGGCGCCGGTGGCGAGATCGACGACTCTGGCCTCCAGTTTCAACCGCCCCGACTCGAGACCTTCGCCGGCGCCCGGCAGCCGGTCGACGATGTCGACGATGTGGCGTTGGCGCGCCTCCTCCTTGTTGGCGATCTGCAAGGGCTTCAGCAGCACCGCCGCGCCGGTCACCAGGGCCGAACAGACGAGGGCGACGGCCAGCGTCACCACCAGCGTCTTCAGCGGATGATCGCTGGGCATCTCCAGAAAATGGCGGACCACGGAACCGCCTTCGCGCGTCGGCGAACGGGTTTCGTCATCCGCCATTGCGTTTGGCCCTCCGTCTGATGTTGGCGCGCACCACCAGGTAGTCGATGAGCGGCGCGAAGATATTGCCCAGCAGAACCGCGAACATGACGCCGTCCGGGTGATGCAAGTTGGCGGCCCGTATCAGCACCACCAGGAAGCCGATCAACAGCCCGTAGATCCACCGCCCCCTATCGGTCATCGCCGACGTGGTCTGGTCGGTGGCCAGAAACACGATGCCGAAGGCGAAGCTGCCGAGCGTCAGATGCCAATGGAACGACATCGAAAAATAGGCGTCGCCGGGGAGGTTGTTGAACAGCACCGCCGTCGCCACCATCCCCAAGACGGCACCGCCGATGATGCGGCTCGACGCGGTCCGGGTATAGAGCAGGACGGCGGCGCCGATGATGCAGGCCAGCGTCGACGTGGTGCCGAAGGCGCCGGGTACCAGCCCAAGGAAGCTGAGCTCCCACGGCGTCGCCACCCAGGCCAGCGCTTCCGGCCTCTGTTGGGCGGCGAGGCTGAGGTAGGTCGGTTTCGAGAAGGCGTCGACCATAACCCAGTTGGATTCGATGACCATCTCGGCCGGATAGGTCACGTAGAGAAAGGCGAGACCGACGAGGGCCGGGTTGAGGACGTTCTTGCCGGTGCCGCCGAAAATCTCGCGGCCGACGACGACACCGAACGAAATGCCGAGCGCCGCCTGCCACAACGGAATGGTCGGCGGCAGCAAAAGCGTGAACAACAGAACCAGGACCAGCAGGCCTTCGGCCGGCACCCGTCCGCGCATCCGTGCGAAGAGCTGTTCCCAGAACGCGCCGACGACGGCGACGACGACCAGAACCGGCAGGAAATACAGCGCACCGTGGATCGCCGCCGCCCAAAAACCGGCCGGATCGTAACCGAGTCCGATGGCCTCGATCAGAGCTCCGCGCCAACCGGGCGCTGACGTCATCTTGAGGCGCGCCATGGTCAGGTTGGTCTGTAGACCGGTGTTGTAAAACGCCATGAACAGGCAGGGCACGAGCGCGAGAACCTGGTAACGGTTGGCGCGGGCGAGGCTGAAGGCGTCGCGCACGTGCGGCGCCGCCTGGGTAACCGCGGTGCCGGGTGGCGATGCGGGACGCAGGCGCAGGCGATCGAGGAGGGACAGCGGACGGGTCATCAACCTTCCCTCTCGATACGTTGCAGCATGGATCGGAGCAACGGTCCGTAGTCCAGCTTGCTCGGACAGACCAGGGTGCAGAGCGCCAGGTCCTCCTCATCCAACTCCAGACACCCCAGCCCTTCCGCCACGTCGATATCGCCGATCACGAGCGCACGGAGCAACTGCGTCGGCAGAATATCCAAGGGCATGACGCGCTCGAAGCCGCCGAACGGCACCATCGCCGTGGTCTCGCCGTGGGTCGCGGTGGTCAACGCGAAACGCTTCGCGCCCCACGGCTTGGCCCCAAAACCGCGATAAGCGGAAAACTCGTCCGGTTTGGCGCGCTTCTGTTCCGAGGCCAATCCATTCGACGCCTCGGCAATGACAGAAACCTGGTTGTGGTAACGGCCGAGATAAGCGATGGCGCCGGCCGCCCGGTGCCCCGACAGGACCGAGCCCGAGATCACCCGGACCTCGCCGTCGGCCAGTGCCGCCTTGGTCAACTCGTCGGTGTTGGCGCCGAGCCGGGTGCGCATCAGGCCGGGTTGCTCGACCTTCGGGCCGGCGACGGCGACGGTGCGCTCGGTCATCAGGCGGCCGGTCGTGAACAGGCGGCCAACGGCAATCACGTCCTGGTAGCCGATGTGCCAGACGGTGTTGCCGGGGCCGGCCGGATCCAGGTGGTGTATATGGGTGCCGACGAGGCCGGCTGGATGGGGTCCGGAGAACATCTCCACCGTTACGTTCGATGCCGGCGACGCCGGCAATTCGGCGTTCGGTTTCTGGCAGACGAAGACGGCGCCGTCGGTCAACCGTGAAACCACGCTGAGGCCGTTTCTGAAATCGTCGCGGCCGGCCTCGATAATGATCTCCGGTGGCGGTGCTAGCGGATTGGTATCGGTGGCGGTGACGAAAACCGAATGCGGCGTGGCGCCGGGGTCGGCGACGGTGCTGAAGGGCCTGGCGCGCAGCGCCGGCCACATTCCGGACCTCAGCAGGACGTCGGTGACCTGATCGCGCCCCAGTCCGGCCAGTTCCGTTTCCGGCCACGACGCGAAATTCTCTTCGTCGTCGCCTTCCAGTCGGACGACGACCGACAGCAACGACCGCCGCGGACCGCGGTTGATCTCGATAACGGTTCCGCAGCCGGGCGACACGAAGCGAACCTCGGGGCGCTTCCGGTCGACGAAGAGCGGTTGACCCAGCTTCACCCGGTCGCCTTCCTCGACCCGCATGGCCGGACGCAGGCCCACGTAATCGCCTCCGAGCACGGCCGCCGACGAAACCGGCCGGCCCTCGCCGATGGCCTTCGCCGGGACGCCTGAGATCGGTAGGTCCAATCCCTCTGAGATTCGGATCGCCATCGCGCTATCTTTCCCGTCCGAGGCTCGCCCTTCAATGGTGAATGTTCTCGAACAGCATCTGTGTCGCCTGACGGGTTTCGCCGATGCGTCGGAGGGCGTTCTTGTAAAGCGTTTCACGGGGCAGGGCGGTGCATGCGATCCCTTGGTCCTGTGCCGTTGCCGCCGTCGCCGCCGCGATCGCTGCCGCCACTTTCCAGTCGTCCATGGCCGGCAGAATATGATCGACGGCGAGACCCCTGTCCTCGGCGAAGGCGGCAAGCTCCATCGCCGCCGCCTGAATCATCTCATTGGTGATACTGCTGGCGCCGGCATCGAGGACGCCCCTGAACAGACCGGGGAAGACGAGTGAGTTGTTGAGCTGGTTCGGAAAATCGCTGCGGCCGGTGGCGACGATGCGGGCTCCGGCCGCTTTGGCGTCCTCGGGCCAGATTTCCGGAACCGGGTTGGCGCAGGCGAAGACGATGGGGTCGGGTCCCATGGCCTTGATCCAATCCGGATCGATGATGCCGGGGCCGGTCGCCGAAAACGCGATGCACACATCGACGTCCTTGAAGGCCTTCCCGGGTCTTCCGGTCAGGTTGTCGGGATTGGTCATCGTGCAGACGCGCCACAGGTCATAGAACGCGTCCTGGTGCGCCTCGACGTCGCGCCGCTCCCTGCTCAACAGACCGTGTTCATCGCAGGCGACGATCGCTTTGGGATCGACGCCGACGCTTTCCAGAACCCGGAAAACGGCGACGTTGGCGGCGCCCATGCCGACCATGACGATACGAACGTCCGTCAGCTCCTTGCCGATCACCTTGAGTGCATTGGTCAATGCCGCCAAGGTCGCCGTCGCCGTGCCTTGCTGGTCGTCGTGCCAGACCGGAATGTTCAGCCTGTTCTTCAGCGAATCGAGAATCGAAAAACACTTGGGCTGCGAGATGTCCTCCAGATTGACGCCGCCGAAGGACGGTTGCAGGAGGCGCACGGTGTCGACGATCCGATCCGGGTCCTTGGTGTCGAGACATATCGGTACGGCGTCGACGCCGCCGAGATATTTGAACAGCAGAGCCTTGCCTTCCATCACCGGCAGACCGGCCTCGGGGCCGATGTCGCCGAGCCCGAGCACTCGCGAGCCATCGGTGACGATGGCGATGGTGTTGCCCTTGTTGGTGTGGCGGTAGACGTCCTCGGGCGCCGCATCGATGGCCCGGCACGGTTCGGCGACGCCGGGCGTATACCAGACGGCGAAATCCTCGCCGCCCTCGATCGGGCACTTCGGCATGACCTGGACCTTTCCCCGGTAAAGCGCGTGCAGGCGAAGGGCTTTTTGGGAAATGTCCTCGGGTTGTGAAGCGGATTCCGGCGTGGGCATGAGCGATCCCCCTCGTTCCAAAGGACGGACGGAGCATCATGCATTGTCGCCGTAACCGATAGGGTTCGTCTTTGATAAGGATCAGTCAACGCCCCGGAACCTGGACGGATGGCTGGACTCCGAGCGCGGCCTCGCCGTCGGCGTTTCCATGATCGTCCGGTTTTCGCCGCTTCGAGCGAATCGTCCGATACCGCCGCCGGAGGCGCCGTTTGACCTGGCGCAATGTTGAACACACGCCCGTTGTGACATAAATGGATGGTAAAGGGATGGTGCGCGATGAAGCCGAAACCGTTCCCCGCCAACCGTCTGACGGTCTCTTACAAAGCCAAGCAACGGGGTTTTCGAACAACCGACGAACTCGAAGACCTCGAGGGCGTGCTCGGCCAGAGCCGCGCTCTCGAAGCCATCCGGTTCGGCACCGAAATCGACTCGCCGGGCTACAATCTCTACCTCCTCGGCGACGAGGGAACCGGCAAGCACGAGGTCATTCTCGACTTCCTGCAGGAGAAAGCGGGGAAGATGGACGACCCCTGGGATTGGGTTTACGTCCATAACTTCGAGACCTCACATAAACCGAGGGCGCTCAGAATTCCCTCCGGCCGCGGCCGGGAATTGGCCTCGACCATGGAGCAATTCGTCGAGGACATCCGGGCTTCCGTCCCCGCTTTTCTCGAGAACGAGGAGAACCAGAGCCGGTTGCGGGCGGTTCAGGAAGAGTACCAGCACAAACCCGAGACGGCGTTCGAGGAACTGCGTAAGTATGCCGAGGAACACCAGTTTGCGCTCATCCGCACGCCCATGGGGTTCGGCTTCGCCCCGATGATCGGCGACGAAGTCGCCAAGCCCGAGGTTTACGACAAACTGCCGAAGGCCAATCGGCAGCGGATGGAGGCTGATATCGAGGACCTGCAGGAGAAGCTGCAAGACATCATCAAGCGCGTTCCCATTTGGGACAAGGAAAGAAGAGTCGCCCTGCGCAAGCTCTATTCGGAGATGACGGCGATCGCCATCGACTCCTCCATTGAGCAGGTCATCGAGCAGTTCCGCGATCTTCCCGAGGTCCTCGACTACCTCGACGTCGTGCACCGGGACCTGATCGAGAACTTCCACAGCATACAGATGTCCGAGCAGCGCGCCTCCGAGACCGAGCCGCCGCACGAGGGCATACCGTCATCGGTCGAGATCGGCGGATTCGAACGCTACAAGGTCAACCCGGTCGTCGCCCACGACGAAAGCTCGGGAGCGCCGGTCGTCTACGAGGACAACCCGACGATTTCGAACCTGATGGGACGGGTCGAATACATCTCCAGGTACGGTGCGCTGGTCACCGATTTCAGTCTCATCAAGGCCGGCGCCCTGCACCGGGCCAACGGCGGTTTCATCATTTTCGACGCTGCCAAACTGCTGTGGCAGCCGTTCTCCTGGAGTTCGCTGAAGCGGGCCTTGAAGGGAGGAAAGATCAGCATCGAGTCGGCGGGACAGATGCTCGGACTGATCAATACGATCTCGCTGGAGCCCGAGCCGATCGGCCTCGACGTCAAAGTAATTCTCATCGGCAACCGTCTGCTCTACTACCTGTTGAGTGAGCTCGACCCGGAGTTTCAGGACCTGTTCAAGGTCCAGGTCGACTTCGACAGCGACATGGAACTCAACGAGGATCACGAGGCGCTGTTTCCCCGCATGATCGCCGCCCGGGCCCGCAAGGACGGTCTCAGACCGCTGGCGCCGGCCGCCGTCGCCCTCGTCATGCAGCATGCCGTCCGGCTGGCCGGAGATCGCAAGAAGATTTCGATTCACATGAGGTCCGTTTCCGACCTACTCCACGAGGCCGAGTTCTATGCCAAGCAGAGCAACGCCCGGCGTATCGGCGAACAACACGTTCGCAAGGCGATCGACACCAAGATCGAGCGGGCCGACCGCCTCCGCGATAGGGTCTACGAGTCGATCACCCGGGGATTCGTCCTCATCGACACCGAAGGGGAAGCGGTGGGACAGGTCAACGGACTCAGCGTGCTCGAACTCGGCGGCTTCGCCTTCGGACGGCCGACCCGGATTACGGCACGCGTCCGCCTCGGCACCGGCAAGGTCATCGATATCGAACGCGAGGTCGAACTCGGCGGTCCGCTCCACTCGAAGGGCGTGATGATCCTGTCCGGATTCCTGGCCGCCCGATACGCCGTCAATATCCCGTTGTCGCTGTCCGCGACCCTCGTCTTCGAACAGTCCTACGGCGGTGTCGAGGGCGACAGCGCTTCCTCGGCCGAACTTTATGCCCTGCTTTCGGCCTTGGCCGAAGCGCCGTTGCGTCAGGACCTGGCGATCACCGGTTCCGTCAACCAGAACGGAGACGTCCAGGTTATCGGCGGCGTCAACGAGAAGATCGAGGGTTTCTTCGACATTTGTCAGCGCCGTGGATTGACCGGCACGCAGGGTGTCCTGATCCCGGCCGCCAACGCCGACCATCTGATCTTGCGCGACGAGGTTATCGAGGCGGTGCGCAAAGGCAAGTTCCACATCTACCCGGTTCGCTCGGTCGACGAAGGGCTGGCGCTGCTGACGGGCCTCAATCCCGGCAAACGCAATTCGAAAGGCCGCTACCCGAAAGGCAGCATGAACGATCGCGTCGAACGCCGCCTTGTCGCATTCGCCCGCGCCCGCCGTCAATTCGCCCGACGGGACGACGGCAAAGGGGGAGGGTGAACCGGCATGCCTCTCAAACGCGAAAGCATCCTTTTTCGGCGTGTTCTGGTCGCGCTCGATGCCTCGCAGGAAGGGCGCGCCTTGCTCGAGACGGCCGCCGCCCTGGCCACATGTTTCGAAAGCCCGTTGATGGGACTCTATATCGAAGACGAGGACATGTTGGCGTTGGCCGACCTTCCGGTCGGACGCGAGGTGTCGTTTACCGGCGCCCAGGTCCGCGATCTCACGCGAAACGGACTGCAATCGCATTTCCGAAGCCATGCTTCGCGCGCACAAAGGATTCTGGAGACGGCGGCGTCGAAACAGCAAGTCGAGCACTCGTTCGAGCTCAAGCGGGGGCGTCCCGATCAGGAAATCCACCGCGCCGCCGACGAAAGCGATCTCATCGCCATCGGCCCGGTGGTCGGAGCGATCTTCCGTTCGCGGGGCGAAGAGCCGATGCGGCGGCTGTCGGAAAGCGCGGCGCGCGGCCTTTTGGTCGTCTCCAATCTGTCGCTGACCGCGACCAGTGGTCCGATCGCCGCGGTTTTTACCGGCACGCCAACGGGCGAAAGGGCGGTTCGGATCGCCATGCATGTCGCCAACGGGCTGGGGCGGACCGTAATGGTCGCGTTGATGCCGTCCGAAATGACCGTTCAGGAACTTCAACAGCGGTTGCAAGGGATCGTCGAGGAGCCCGACGAAAAGCCGATCGTCGAGATCGACGACAGCCCGCAGGCCGTTCGCTCCCTATCCCGCAGGAGGCCGGGGCTGGTCATCGTTCCCGAGGATGTGGCCGAACAGGTATATATTCGTTCCGAGAGAGCGGGATACCCGGTGCTCATTCTCAGAAGCGACGACAGCAACGGAAAATGAAATCGAACCGATGTCCATCCCTTCCACCCGACCCGGGAAGCTGACCGATATCAATGCATTAGAGCGATTCTCCTGCGATGCTGTTGGGTGGAGGTTGACTTTCCCGTCGGTCCATTGAGCCGCCGGGAAGGGATGAAGTGCGCGTTCGTTCAGAAACGGAGAAACCGGAACGATGGCAACCAAACTGATCTGGATTGTTCTTGCCGACGGCATGAACGCCAAGTTTTTCGAAAGTCTGGGCCGCGGCCGGGGCCTCAAGGAAATCGCTCCCGGGGGCCTTTCCGGGCGCAACCTGCCGGGACGCGAAATCATGGCCGACAGGCCAGGCCGAGCTTTCGATTCCCACGGGGAGGGTCGTCATGCGATGGGATACAGGACGCCGCCGCGGCAAGTCGAGAAACAGCGGTTCGTATCCGAAGTCGTTTCCTGGCTCGACGACCCGAAACGACGCAACCGCTACGACCAGCTCGCCATCGTGGCGCCGCCGAGGGTGCTCGGCGAATTTCGTTCGGCGATGCCGCGGGCGGTCCGCGCCAAGGTCGTCTTCGAACTGGGGAAGGATTTGCTCGGCATTCCCAAGGACAGGCTGATCCGGGTTCTGAGGGACGCCAGACTGGCCTGATGTTCGATACCGAGCTTCGGCGGGAAGCGACAGGACGTTGTCGTGATCGACGGACCGGTGCCGATCGCAGATACGCTGAGGTACGGAGATGCATGATCGAGTTCGCGCCGAAAACTTGAAAAACGAGCTTGGGAAACCCGAGTCCGAGCCGTGGCCGGCCGATGATAATATCGGCCTGTTCACCGACCTCTACGAACTCACCATGCTGCAAACCTATTTCGCCGCAGGAATGGACGACGAGGCCGTATTCAGTCTGTTCGTCCGGCGTCTGCCGAAGCAACGCGGGTTCCTTCTCGCCTGCGGCCTCGAAAGCGTTCTTCGATATTTCGAAAACCTGCATTTCTCGCCGCAAAGCCTCGAATACCTGAGGTCCACCGGCCGCTTCTCCGAGGATTTTCTGAAACGGCTCGCCGACCTCCGCTTCGAAGGCGATGTCTTCGCCTTGCCCGAAGGAACGCCGGTATTCGCCGACGAGCCTATCCTCGAGGTGGTGGCGCCGATCGCCCAAGCACAGGTGGCCGAGACGTTCGTCATGAACCAGATTCATCTGTCCACCGTGCTGGCCACCAAGGCGGCGCGTCTGGTCGAGGCGGCGGAAGGGCGCTTGGTCGTCGATTTCGGTTCGCGCCGCATGCACGGCATCGACTCGGCGCTGAAAGGCGCGCGCGCCTTCTACATCGCCGGCCTTGACGCCACCTCCAATGTATTGGCCGGAAACGTCTACGGGGTACCGATCGCCGGCACCATGGCCCATAGCTTCGTTCAGGCTTTCGACCATGAGGCGGACGCCTTCCGTGTCTTCGTCGACGAGCATCCCGAGACCATCCTTCTGGTCGATACCTACGATACCCTGGAAGGGGTCCGCCGCGTCGTCGACCTCGCCCACCAACTCGGAGACGACTTCAAGGTCACCGGTATCCGCCTCGATTCAGGCGATCTCGGCGCGCTTGCCGTGGCCGCCCGGAAGCTGCTGGACGAGGCCGGCCTCGACAGACTGACGATCTTCGCCAGCGGCGGCCTCGATGAGCACGAAATCAGGAGACTGGTGAGGAGCGGCGCCCCCATCGACGGCTTCGGGGTCGGCACGGCGCTCGGCGTTGCCGAGGATGCGCCGAGTCTCGACATCGCCTACAAGCTGTGCGCATACGCCGGCCGAGGACGCCTGAAGCTTTCTACCGGCAAGCCGATACTGCCGGGACGCAAGCAGGTCTTCCGCCGCATGCGGGACGAAATGGCGGCCGGCGACGTCACCGCTCGCGCCGACGAAACCTTGCCCGGACGCCCATTGCTGCGCCATGTCATGCGCAATGGCCGCCGCCTCGATCCGCCCGAGCCCCTGGACAGAATCCGGGAGCGGGCCAGAACCGAGATCGCCGCCCTGCCGAAGTTGACCCGGGAACTGGCGTTGGACGAGCCCGGATACCCTGTCGACGTCAGCAAAGAGCTTCGCGCCCATCAGGCCGAGGTCGAAGGTTGGGTCGCCGGCTGATCGCTCGGAAAGGCCTTATTCGGCCGCTTGCGATTGCAGTTCGGCGGTGAGTTCGCGAAGCGCCGCCTCGTCGAGGGTTTCTTCTTCGAGCAGTTTGAGGGCCGATTCCTCGAGCATGTCGCGGTTCATTTCGAGGATCTCGACGGCGCGGTCGAAGGCGGTCCGCACGAAGATGCGAACGGCGCAGTCGATCTCGCGGGCGGTCTCTTCGCTGTAGCGGCGTTCCAGCCACGCCGGCTCGGTGGGCGTGCCGAGAAAGGTATGGGGCTGTTTGTCGTAGGCGACGTGTCCCAGTTCCTCGACCATGCCGTATTGCGTGACCATGGAGCGGGCGATCTCCGTCACCCTCGCCAGGTCGTCGGCGGCGCCGGTCGAGAAGTTGCCGAACACAACCTGTTCGGCGGCCCGTCCGCCGAGCAGAACGGCCATCTTGTTCTCGAGCTCCTCGCGGGTCATCAGGTAGCGGTCCTCGGTCGGGCGCTGAATGGTGTAGCCGAGGGCGCCGATGCCGCGCGGGATGATCGAGACCTTGTGCACCGTGTCGGTACCGGGCAGGGCCATGCCGACGATGGCGTGCCCCATTTCGTGGTAGGCGACGGTGCGCCGTTCGAACTCGTTCATCAGACGGTTCTTCTTTTCCAGGCCGGCGACGATGCGTTCGATGGCGGCCGTGAAATCGTCCATGGCGACGGCGACGGCATCGCGACGGGTCGCCAGCAGGGTGGCCTCGTTGACCAGGTTGGCCAGGTCGGCGCCGGTGAAGCCGGGCGTCAGGGCGGCAATCTGCTCCGATTCCACGTCGGCGCCGAGCTTGGCTTTCTTCAGGTGGATATCGAGAATCGCCTGGCGCCCGCGTTTGTCCGGTTTATCGACCAGCACCTGACGGTCGAAGCGGCCGGCCCGAAGCAGCGCCGGGTCGAGTATTTCGGGCCGGTTGGTGGCGGCCAGCAACACCAGTCCGTCGCTCGGGTCGAACCCGTCGAGTTCGGCCAGCAGCTGGTTCAGGGTCTGCTCCTTCTCGTCGTGGCCGCCGGACATCGGGCCTATGCCGCGGGCTCGGCCGAGAGCGTCGAGTTCGTCGACGAAGATAATGCACGGCACCTGCTTGCGGGCCTGTTCGAACAGATCGCGGACGCGGGCGGCGCCGAGGCCGACGAACATCTCGACGAACTCGGAGCCGCTGATCGAGAAGAACGTCACCCTGGCCTCGCCGGCGACGGCGCGCGCCAACAGGGTCTTGCCGGTACCGGGTGGACCGATCAGCAGGACGCCTTTCGGCACCCGTCCGCCCAATCGCCCGTAGCGGTAGGGGTCCTGGAGGAACTCGACGATCTCCTTGAGCTCCTCTTTCGCCTCGTCGACGCCGGCGACGTCCTCGAACGTCACCTTGGTGTCCTTCTCCATGTAAATCTTGGCCTTGCTCTTGCCAAGCGCCATGAACCCGCCCCCGAGACCCTGGCCTTCGGACATCCGGCGGATCAGGAACATCCAGATGCCAAGGAACAGGATCATCGGCAGGAACCACGACAGCAGAGTGCGGAACCAAGTCTGCTCGGTGGCGCCGGTCACCTTGACCCCGTATTTCGCCAAGTCGCGGGCGAAATCGGGATCGACGCGCGTCGTCCGGAATACGCTCTTGCCCTCGACCGGATCGCTCAGCACGCCCCTGATGTAATGCTCGGTCACCGTGATCTCGGCGACCCGCCCTTCCTCCAGGTAGGTTTCGAACTGGCTGTAGGGGATGGTTTCGACCTGGGAGCCCGCCGTCCACATGCTCTGAAGCAGCATGATGCCGAAAAGGGCGATCACCAGGTACCAAAGGTTGATTTGGGATTTCCTGTCCATTCGCCGCCTCCAAAAGGCGGGCATACGACGAACCCCGCGGCGCCAACCCGTTCGTTCGCCGCATCACCACTTATGACCATAGCGGCCGGCGGCGGGGTAGATCATTGATTTCGATCATGTTTGCCCGTGGCCAGGACATCACCGCGAGGCCCGTGCGCCTCGTTCCTGTCGCTGCAACTGCTTTTCGGCCGTTTCGCGCATCCGGAACTTCTGAAGTTTTCCGGTCACGGTGGTCGGGAATTCGTCGACGATCCTGATGTAGCGCGGCACTTTGAAATGGGCCAGGCCGTCGCGGCAGTAGTCGCGGATTTCCTCCTCGTCGGCGAGCTCGCCCGCGTGCAGTTGGACCCAGGCCATGACCTCCTCGCCCATGAACTCGTCGGCGATGCCGAAAACGGCGGCCTGGGCGACCTTCGGATGCTCGAACAGGCAAGCCTCGATTTCAGCCGGGTAGACGTTCTCGCCGCCGCGGATAATCAGTTCCTTGAGACGTCCGGTGATCCGCACGTAACCGTCCGTATCCATGGTGCCGAGGTCGCCCGAACGCAGCCAGCCGTCGGCATCGACCGCGGCCGCCGAGGCCTCGGCGTCGCCGTAGTAGCCCTTCATCACGTGATAGCCGCGAAAGCAGACCTCGCCAACTTCACCGATCGGCAACGTGCGGCCATCGTCGGCCGCCACGATCTTGACCTCCTGGTGCGGCAGATTGCGGCCGACCGTTTGGGTCCGGCGTTCGATCGAATCGTCGCGGCGCGTCAGGTGGGTCAGCGGCGAAGCTTCCGTCTGGCCGTAGCCGATGAGGATCTCGGGGCAATGCATGTCGGTCATGACCCGCCTCATCAGCGGCTCCGGACAAGGCGCACCGGCCATGATGCCGGTCCGCAGGCTGCCGAGATCAAAGTCCTCGAAGCGGCCGTGCTCGAGCTGGGCGATGAACATGGTCGGCACGCCGTGAACGGCGGTGCAGCGTTCCTCGGCGATTGCCTCCAAGGTGGCCTCTGCGTCGAAATGCTCGGCCGGGAGGACCAGACAGGCACCGACGGCCAGGCACATCAGATTGGCCAGCACCATCCCGAAGCAGTGATAGAACGGCACCGGCACACAGAGCCGGTCGTGCTCGTCGAAACCCAGCGCCCGGCCCGCGAAATAGGCGTTGTTGAGGATGTTGTGGTGGCTCAGCACGACGGCCTTGGGGAATCCCGTCGTCCCCGAGGTGTATTGGATGTTGATGGGTTCGTCGCGATCGAGCGCCGCCGTTCGCCGGTCCAATTCGCCATCATCGATGTCGCGGCCGGCTTCGATGACATCCCGCCATACCGTGAAGCTCGGATGGGGTCGCTTTGTCTTCATGGGGTCGGCCGGATCGTAGACGATGACGCGGCGCAGGTGCGGGAACGCCTTGTCATCGAGTTGCGGATTGTCCTTCTCGAGTCCGGGCGCCACGCTCGTCATCATCTCCACGTAGTCGCTCGAGCGGAAAGCCGGAATCAGGAACAGGCCCTGGACTTCCGAGCGTTCGAGCGCATAGGCCAGCTCACGGGGCCGATAAGCGGGGTTGATGTTGACCAGCACGGCGCCGATGCGGGCCGTCGCCATCTGCACCAAAAGCCACTCGACGTTATCGGTCGACCAGATGCCGATGCGGTCGCCCCGACCGAAGCCGAGCCCAATCAAGCCGGCGGCGACTTCGTCTATGCCCTCCTTCAACTCGGCATAGGTCAGCCGCCGGTTCTGGTGCCGGCAGACGATCGCCTCGCGGCCGGCAAATCGCGCCGCAACGCCGTCGAAATGTTCGGGGATGGTGGCGCCGAGCAGTTCTTCGTCGCCGCCGGCGTGGCAATAGCTGAGGGCTGATTTCGCCCCGTTCACGGGTCACCTTCCGAGGCGGCCCAGTAGGCGTCCACCCGTTCCTGGATTTCGTTCAACAGCGCTTCGTTGGGCTCGGGCTCGAACAGGTGCCGGAAACGGCCCTGCAGCTTGAGGTATTCCTCGACCGGAACGCGTGGGTGCGGGATACGGGTGTGCACGACCTCGCCATCGACGAATTCCTTCAACGGCCAAACGCCGGTCTTGACGGCGAGGCGGCCGATCTCGACGGAATGCTGCGGGTCGAAATCCCAGCCGGTCGGGCACGGCGAAAGAGCGATGATCAGCCGCGGTCCGCTGAGCGCCTTGGCGCGCTCGACCTTGCGGGCCAGGTCGAGCGGCTCGGCCGCGATCACGCTCGCCACATAGGCCGGATCGTGGGCCACCCAGATATCGAACAGGTCCTTCTTGAACCCGAGGTAGCCGGCTTCGCCACCCGCCGTCGACGTGCGCGCGCCGTGCGGTGTCGCCCCCGACGTCTGCTGACCGGTATTGCCGTATCCCTCGTTGTCGTAACAGAGGTAGATGAAATCGAGGCCGCGCTCGATCGCCCCCGAAGTCGCCGACAGGCCCATGCCGTAGGCGGCGCCGTCGCCGGTCAGCACCACCACGTTGAGATCCTCTTCCTCGGTGATCCGGCCCTGCGATTTTAGGATATCGAGGGCATCGCGGATTCCCTGGGCGCCGGCCGGCGCCGAGGCCATCGACGTATACAGCCACGACCCCTGGAACGGCGTGAACGGATAAACCGACAACAGCGACATGCAGCCGGCAGCATTGACGAAGACGGTGTTCTCGCCGAGCACGTCGTAGACCTCGTGTACCGCCCCCAGTCCACCACAACCGGCGCACATGGCGGTACCGGCGCCGAGCAGGTGCGCCGTCGGCAGGTCTCTTGCCCGCTTGAACCGAGTCTCGCTCATCGCCTTTACCCTCCTTCGTTTCGAGGTGCCCCTTCGGCCGCCGCGATGGCCTGCAATTTGCGCATCTGACGCAATTCGTCGGCGGTGTAGAGAAGCCGCGGCGGCGGCACCCTGCCCGTGTCGCCGGCCCGCACCGCGATCGCCGCCATCTCGGCGAACTCGTCGTCGCCGATGTCGCGGCCGCCGAGGCCCCCTATGAAGCCGACCAACGGCGGCGCGCCGTCGCTGCCGTAGAGGGCGGAGGCGATCTCGGCGTGCAGCACGCCGCCCTTGCCGACCGACAGGTTCTGGTCGATCACCGCCACCCCCTTGAGACCGCCGAGCAGGCGGCGCAAGTCTTCCTCGGGAAACGGCCGCAACAGCCGCGGCCGGACCAATCCGACCCGACGGCCGCCGGCCCTGAGGCCGTCCACCGTCGCTTTCGCCTTGTTGGCGAACGAGCCGATCATCGCGAACGCCACCTCGGCATCGTCCATGCGGTAGGCCTCGACCGCGGGCTGGGAACGCCCGAACGCCGCCTCGAAATCGGCCGCCGCGTCTTCGAAGGCGGGACGCGCCGCTTCGGCGGCCCGCTGAATCTCGTAGCGGAAGTAGGAATAGGTGGCACCGCCGAGCACCGCGACCGCTTCGCTGACCGGCCGTCCGCCCCGGAAGGCGAGGGTGCCGGCATCGTACGGCGGCAGAAAACCGGAGGTATCGTCGTCGCCCGGCAACATGACGGGTTCGCGGGTGAACGACAGGTAGAAACCGTCCAGGTTGACGATCACTGGCAGCCGGACCCGCTGGTCCTCGGCCGTGCGATAGGCGAGCAGGATCGAATCGACGACCTCCTGGCAGGTCGCGCAGTGGACCTGCAGGAAGCCGCTGTCGCGGGCCGCCAGGATGTCGTTGTGGTCGGGTTCCAGCGTCACCGGCGTGGCCAGCGCCCGCGACACGTTGACGAGGACGAACGGGGCCCGCCAGCCGGCCACCGTGTAGAGCATCTCCATGCCGTAGAGCAGGCCCTGGCTGGAGGTTGCGGTGAAGGCACGCACCCCGGCGGCAGCGGCGGCGCCGGCGGCGGTGATCATGGAGTGTTCCGATTCCAGCGTCACCATGCGTGCCGCCATCTCGTCGCGATCGATCCAACGACCCAGCGTCTCGATGATCTCGGTCTGCGGGGTGATCGGGAACACCGGTAGATACTCGACGCCGGCCAACCGGGCGCCCCAGGCGGCGGCGGCGTTTCCAGTGAGCAGCAGACGGTTCATGCTGCGTCTCCTCTGGCCGCGGCAACGGCGTTCTCTGGTACCGCTTCGAAAGCGTGGGTCGGGCACTGGACGACGCACACCAGGCACCCCTTGCAGTGTTCCAGGTCAACCAGCGGATAGTCCTCCGGATCGTTCGAAATCACACCATCCGGGCAGAACGACCCACAGATCCAAGTGCACTTGTGGCAAAGCTCCTTGTCGAGCACCGGCCGCATGGTCCGCCATAGACCTGTGCGCACCTGGACGCTGGTGGCGGTGGCGTGAATGGCCGGTGCCGAGAGGTCGGCGCTGTCCAGTGGCAGGTCGATCCAATCCGGTGGAGATGCTTCGCCGCCGTCCGGTGCCGCCGCAGTGGCGACGATCCCTTCGGTCTTCGCAAGCGCATCAAACGCCTGCTTGGCGCGCCTCCAGTTGTCGGCGACCGCGGCCTCGCCGAGTCCGGCCAGTTCCTGTTGGAGTGCCGTCTTAAAAGCGGTCTCGGATACGACGCCGACGAGCCGGGCGGCGGCAGCCGCGCAAACGGCGCCGATGTGGGCGCGTTCCGCCGCCTCCTCGCCGCCGATCGGCGCCAGGGTGACGATCCGGGCCGGCGTCTTCAAGCGGTTGCGCCAGGTATCGGCGTTTTCGTTGCCGATGATCAGCAGCACGCTGTGGGCATCGACGCCGTCCATGATTCCGGCTGCCGGGACGCTGATGAGGGTATCGTCGGCGACGACAACGAGGTCGGGACGGGAGATGACGCCGCGTTCGTGGATCGAATCCCGGTCGGCGCGAACGTAGGCGAAGATCGGAGCCCCGCGGCGCTCGGCGCCGTAGCGCGGCGCGTCCTGGACCTCGAAACCCTCGCCAAAGAATGCCGTGCCCAGGATACGGCTGGCGGTCTTCATGCCGTGTCCGCCGCGTCCGTGAAAGCGGATTCGATACATCGGCTCTCCTTTCCCGCCACCGGCTCAGAACAGCGCCCACCGGCGTAGCGCCATCGCCGCCTTCACGCGTTCCATGGCCAGTGTCTTGGCGGCCTCACGAAGGGGGATCTTGCGGTCCCTGGCGATTTCCAGGATGGCCAGGGTGTTGGCGCGGATCTTTTCCTTGATGGTGTCGAAGGCCGCCGTCTCGCCGGCGCCGGCGTATTCCATGGCGGCGCAGATGACGCCGCCGGCGTTGGCGATGAAATCCGGGAGGTTGACGACGCCACGCTCGTGCAGTCGGTGTTCGGCATCCACGGTCGCGGGAATGTTGGCGCCCTGCAGGATCAGCCTGGCGGTAATGCCGTCGACGTTGTCTTCGTGAATAACGTCGGGGCGCGCGGCCGGCACCAAGACGTCGCAATCGACCGTGATGACGGCGTCGCGCTCCATGGTTTCGCCGACGCCGGCTTCGACGACGCTCTTGCCGTCCTTGCGCAGGGCATCAAGCGCATTGATGTCGAGGCCGCCGGGGTCGTGAACCATTCCCTTCGAATCGGCCGCCGCCACCAGCACGCAGCCGCGTTCGGCGAGGAAGCGGGCGGCGTGGGAGCCGACCGAGCCGAACCCTTGTACGGCGATGCGTGCGCCGTTCAGTTCGATACCGGCGAACTCGGCCGCCACGTCGGCGGCGTGGGCGAGGCCGTAGCCTGTCGCCCCCAGCTCGTCGAGCGGAATGCCGCCGAATTCGCGGGGCAGGCCGACGGCGCGCCCGATCTCGTCGTGGACCCAAGCCATGCACTCCTCGTCGGTGCCCATGTCGGGGCCGAACACGTACATGTCCTCGCCCTTGAGCGCACAGGCCATGGCGCGGATCAGCTTCTCCTTTTCGGCCTTGGGCATGGCGGGGTCGCCGACCATGACCGATTTGCCGCCGCCGTGTTTGAGGCCGGCGGCGGCGTTCTTCAGGGTCATGGCGCGGGCCAGGCGGAAGCATTCCTCTACGGTCACGTCCGGCGCCATTCGAAGGCCGCCGATCGAGGGCCCGATGGCGACGTTGTCGATGACCAGAATCGCTTTCAATCCGATCGCGTCGTCCTGGACATGGATGATCTTGAGGGGACCCAGTTCGTCTGCGAATGCGAAGACATCTGACATGGCTTATCCTCCTGTCCGTGCCGCGGCGGTAATCACGCAACCGGCCGCACCACCACACGACAGGCGGCTCAATGAACGCCGCGGCCATTTAGGATAACCCTCTCCACAACCCGGATCGCCGGATGTTTCGGTCCGTTGCTGCGGCGCTACGGACTACCGGCCACGCGCCGCCCATCAATTTGAAATAATGGCAAAAATCGGGGCCGAGTGCCATGAGGCGTATCAATCCCGGGAGCGACGGCAAAGTTGACCCACATCATGGCGTGAGATGAGAAATAATTGTGTAATATTAAATAGATAGGAGGATCTCGGGCAGTTGCCGAAGGTCCCCCGAAAGCACGTGTGAGGATTGCCTCGGAGGAGGTGGATTGTGAGCGTGGTCAAATCGAGAATTCCGTTAACGGGCACCGAAGGCGCTGCCGTGGTGGTGGCCGTACCCGGCGAGCCCGTGGTTCTGCCGAGAGGGTTTGCGCTTGTTGACGCGGCGTTCCACCGCGACGGCATGGATCTGGTGCTGGTCGCCCCCGACGGCCGGCAAGTGATCGTGCGCGGATTCTATAGTGGCGATACGCTGCCGACCCTGCGCGGTGCCGACGGCGCCCAGATCAGCGGTGAAATCGCCGCCACCATGGCTGGCCCGCAGACACCAGGCCAGGTCGCCCTGGCCGAGGCCGAGGCGCTGGCCGGTGAGCCCATCGGCCAGGTCAACACGGTAAGCGGCCGCGCCTTCATCAACCGCACCGACGGCACTCGGATCGAGGCCGAAATCGACCAACCGCTGTACAAGGGAGACGTCCTCGAAACCGAGGAGGACGGAGCGATCGGCGTCGTGCTTGCCGACGAGACCACGTTCTCGATGGGCGGCGACGGCCGCATGGTGCTGGACGAGATGATCTACGATCCGGCCACCCAGGAAGGAGCGTTGTCGCTGTTCGTCGTCAAGGGCGTATACACGTTCGTCAGCGGGCTGGTCTCGAAGACTGACCCCGACGGCATGGTCATCGACCTGCCGGTCGGCACCATCGGTATCCGCGGCACCCAGCTCGGTATCGAGTTCACCGACGGCCAAAACCTGACCGCCGTGATGATGCGCGAGGCCGACGGCTATGTCGGCGAGGTGGTGTTGAGCAATCCGTTCGGCTCGGTGGTCATGAACCAGGCCAACCAGGTCGTCTTCGCCGGGGCCGGCGACGTTCCGCCCGAACCCCGGGCGTCCGTCGATGACGCCGATATCGTCGACATGTTCGGCACCACGCTCCAGCATCTGCCGAGCGTCTACGGCCAGGAGAACGATTACAATACGCAAGCCGCCGAAGGCGGCGGCGAGCTCGAGGAGTTCACGACCGAGGGCGGCGAGGCGGAGGAAGCGCCCACCGTCGATGAAACGATCCGGGTCATCGCGGGCGACTACACGGAGGCGCCCGAAGCGCCGGTTGCCGCCCCCGTCCTAGAAGCGGAAACGCCGTCGGCGGCCGAAGAGCCGGAGGCCGAGGAAGCGGTAACACCGACACGCCGCGCCGATCTGGCGCCCGCCGCCGAAATGCCGCTGCCGACCGTCGAGGACCTTGGCGTCGTCAGCGACTATCCGCCGGTCGCGTTCGACGCCACCGCGGCGACCGCTGAGGACCAATCGGTCAGCGGTCAGCTCTATGCGACCGATGTCGACAACGACGCCTTGACCTTCGCCCTCGACGCAAGCCCCGAGCGGGGCAGCGTCGTCGTCAATGCGGACGGCACCTACACCTATACGCCGGACCCCGATTACTATGGCATCGACACCTTCAGCTACGTCGTTTCCGACGGCCAAGGCGGAGAGACGACGGCGACCGTGACCATCGAAATCGAGCCCGTTCCCGAAACGCCGATCCTGACGGTGAGTGCGGCTTCCGGGGCCGAGGACACGGCGATTCCGCTTGGCGTTGCCGCCGAGGTCGCCGGCAACGAGGCGATCGCCTCGCTCGGCGTCGCCAACCTGCCGGGCGGCGCCACCCTTTCGGCCGGCACCGACAACGGCGACGGCACCTGGACGCTGCTGCCCGGTGATCTGGTCGGGTTGATCCTTACGCCCCCGGACGATTTCTCCGGCGATCTCGACCTCCTCGTCACCGCCTATTCGACCGACGGCGGTGCCGCCAACGCCAGTCTCGGCGTTGTCGTGGCGCCGGTTCCCGATCTGCCCGTAGTCACGGTTCAGGCCGTTTCGGGTGCCGAGGACACGGCGATTCCGCTTAGCGTCGCGGCCGATGTGCCGGGCGCCGAGGAGGTCGCCTTGGTGACCATCTCCAGCGTGCCCGAGGGCGCCAGCCTGTCGGCCGGCGACGACAACGGCGACGGCAGTTGGACGCTGCTGCCGGCCGATCTCGACGGCCTGATGCTCACCCCGCCGCCGGATTCGACGGCAGACATCGATCTTTCGGTCGAAGCGGTATCGACCGACGGCGGCACTGCGAGCGCCGGCTTCACCGTGGCGGTGACGGCGGTTCCCGACCTGCCGGTGTTGACCGTGCAGGCGGCGGCCGGCGTCGAGGACGCGGCGATTCCGCTGACCATCACGGCCGAGGTGCCCGGCGCCGAGGACGTCGCCTCCGTCACCATTGGCGGCGTGCCCGAAGGGGCGACGCTGTCAGCCGGCACCGATAACGGCGACGGCACGTGGTCGTTGCTGCCCGACGACCTCATCGGTCTGACCCTGACGCCGCCGGCGGACGTCAGCGGCACCTTCGAGTTGACGGTCAATGCCGTTTCCACCGACGGCGGCACGGCCGATGCCGGTTTCTCGGTCGCCGTCACGGCGGTACCCGATGTTCCGATGCTCAGCGTACGGGGCGCGCGGGGCGACGAGGACACGGCGATTCCGCTCGCCATCGCGGCCGAAGTGCCCGGCACCGAACAGTTGGCGTCGGTCGTCGTCGCCGGCGTGCCTCAGGGTGCGATGCTGTCGGCCGGGACCGACAACGGCGACGGCACATGGACGCTGCTGCCAGCCGATCTGGACGGCCTGACGATCACGCCGCCGCCCGAATCCCACGTCGATTTCGGCCTCTCGGTGATGGCGATCTCGACCGACGGCGGCACCGCCAGCGCCGGACTTCAGGTCAGCGTGGCGGCGGTCGCCGAGGCGCCGCAACTCGAGGTGTCCGACATCGCCGTCGGCGGCGAAGGGCCGCCGGGCGACGACATCGTCATCGGCACCCGCGGCGAGGACGTCCTCTACGGCGGCGGCGGCGACGATCTGGTCGTCGGCTGGACCGGCGCCGACGTCATCTACGGCGACAGCGGCACCGCCGGAGAAGCCAGCGTCGTTGCGCTCGACATCATGGCTTCGCTCGAAGGCGCCGAGCCGACCGATACGCTGAGCGTCAGCGTCGGCAACGTGCCCGAAGGGGCGTCGCTGTCGGCCGGTACCGATCAGGGCGACGGCACTTGGGTGCTGAGCGCCGACGACCTCGACGGCCTGACCCTGACCCTGCCGGAGGGCCAGACGGGCGAATTCCGGCTGAGCGTCCAGGCCACCGAGACCGAGACCGATCCAGACACCGGCGAGACCGCCACCGCCACCACGTCGGCCGCCATCAACGTCACCTACGGCGGCGCCGAAGCGGGCGACGACATCCTGATTGGCGGCCGCGGCGACGACGTCATCCACGGCGAAGCCGGTGATGACGCTCTGTTCGGCGATCGCGGCGAGGACGTCCTCTACGGCGGCGCCGGCGACGATGCGCTGTTCGGCGGGCGCGGCGCCGACGTCATTCACGGCGGCCGCGGCGACGACGTGCTCAGGGGCGGCAGCGGCGTCGACACCTTCGTGTTCGAGGCCGACGGCGGCGCCGATGTAATCGAGGATTTCCGCCTGGACGAGGTTCTGCGCTTCGAGGGACCTGAGTTCGGCGGCTCCAAACCGGAGGTCACTTCGAACGGCGACGGCACCGTAAGGATCGCCTTCAGCGAGCAGAACGTCGAGGTGACCGTCGACAACGTCGATCTCGAGCAGCAAGGCTACACGGTCACCGAGGACGGAGATTCCGTCGTCGTCACCTTCCATGACCTGGAGTGAGCGGTAACGGATAGTGACCGATCAGCCCCCGGAATGCGCCGTGTTCGGATCTGCCAACTACTTAAAAAGCGAAGTCGACGGTCGACCGTCCGTTCGGCTGAACCTCAAGCGGGCGCTCGAGCACGCCGAGCACGCTGTGCCAGACCTTCAGTAAATAATGACCCGGCGGGACTGCGGTGATCTCGAAGCGGCCGTGGTCGTCGACCACGGCAAAGTAGGGATTGCGGGCGACGAAGACATATGCATGCATGAAATGGTGGGCGTCGCATTCCACTTTCATCACATTGCCCTGACGCAATTCGATGCGTGAGGAGACGATGTTTCCCCTTCGCGGCTGAGAGACATTGAAGACGTTTCGTCGCGTCAGCCCGACCAACTCGTAAATGTGGATATTGTGCAGCACAGGATCCGAATTGATGGCCTCCAGTTCGCCGCCGTTCCTCATCACCGATAGGGCCGGCTCGAACCGGCAGTTCTTCTGATCGATGACGATCTTCTTGCTGGCGGCGCTGAACCGCTTGCCGCGGGTGACGCCCTCCAGATAGACGACTGCGTCGAGCAGGGCCTCGCCGTTTCCGCGAATGACCGACCGGGTCACCATGCCCTCGCCGCAGGCGGCGTTGTTCTTGTTGATCAGATAGGATGCGTTTCTGGGGCGGGCGCTACCCAAATGCACTTGGCCGGCGATGGTGCCGCCGTCGGGCACGGTCGTGACTTCGTAGTTCGCGGCCTGGGCTTGCAGAGCGAGGAAAGTCGACACGCCGCAAATCGCCAGCGCCATTGTCCTCGGCAGGAGGCGTCGTCGAGGCGATGCCGAACGTCTGCCAAGAAGGCCACCGGTCGGGATTTGGTCGATCGGAGTAGGAACGTGCATGCAGTCAGGCTTTCCGAGTAGGACAGGACTGCGGATTCTAGGTCCTGGTTGAGCCGGTTGCAAACCACCGTGTTCGTCACCGTCCCAGCGCTCCGGTTGATCTGCCGGCGATCAAGTGCTGTTGTATGCGGTGGCCTCTTCCCGGCCGACAAGCCGTGGCCGCAAACTGGGATCGGCAGCGCGATGATCACATCCTATCGATTTCCGCTCGGGATACGTGGCCGGTTGACGTTGTGGTTCGTGCTGGCCGCCGTCGGCGCGCTAGTGATCGGCGGCATCGTCGTTTATGCGACTGGCGTCGCTTCCATCCAGGGCACCCTCGGTCAGACCTACTGCCAGATCGCCAGCCGCATCGTCGGTCAAGTCGAGGAACGCTTTCGACGCGAGACCGCCATCGTTCAGAACATCGCAACCGACGTGTTGACCACCGAGGTGCTGCTGGAATGGGGCGATGCCTATCGCAACCGGCCGGAACAGTGGATCGCCGCCCGGCTCGACGGCTTGGAGAAGGCCTGGCGGGCGGCGGGCGACGAAACGAAGCGCTTGGCCTCGCTGCATCCTCAGTTGTCGAATCGACTGGGCGTCCTCGCCGGGCTGCAACAGAACTTGGTGCGGCGGTTCTCCGTCTACGACCTTTACGGCGTGATTGTCGCCGCCAGCGCACAATCGGCCCACCGGATCGTTCGCAACCAGTCGTGGTTCAAGGCGGTGTCGAAGATGAAGACGCATTTCATCTACCTCGAACTGATTTCGAACGATAAGGTTCTCAGCGTCGTCACACCGGTCTGGGGCGGTGTCGATATCGTCGGCTACGTGGTCGCCGACTATGAAAGCGCGTTGATCGCCGAAGCGGTCGACAACATTCAGTTCGGCGATTCGGGGAAGGCGGTGCTGGTCGACCACGCCGGCGTACCGCTGCAAGGCACGCCGCACGATTACCTAATTCAAGCGATGTCCCGCCGACCGGCGGCGGCTTCCGATGGTGCAGCGCGCGGCGGCGGTTCGTCGCCGTATTGGATCGCTCTCGAGCCACGGCGCCGGTGGCCGCTGTCGGAGCGTCTCGCCTGTGTCGCCCCGGTCGAGTTGCTCAACGCCTATCGCAGCGATTTCCAGCAGCCGCCGTGGTCGGTGATCGTTACCCAGGCGCCGAACGAGAGCTACAAGGCCGTCGAGCGCCCGTTGCGCTCGTTCGCGTTGGCAGGCGTTGTCGGCATCTTCGTCATCGGGCTCGGCGGCGCCTTCATCGCCTGGCACATCGCCCTGCCGCTCAAGGAGTTGCAGTCCGGCGTCCAGCGATTCGCACACGGCGACCGCAACGAACTGGTCAAGGTTTCGAGCACCGACGAGATCGGAGAACTGGCCAGCGAATTCAACCGGATGGCGGAGCGGGTCGCGGCATCGGAGGCCGAACTACAGGCCTTCGCCAAGGCCGTCGAGGAGGCCACCGACGCGATTGTCATGACTACGCCGGACGGTGCCATCTACTACGCCAATCCGGCTTTCGAGGCCAATACCGGTTATGCCTTCGAGGAGGTTAAGGGACAAACTCCATCGTTCCTGCGCGATCCCGAAGAAAATGCCGACACCTATGCGGAGATGTGGAAGGCGCTGACCGATGGGCACGCCTGGCGCGGGAACCTTTGGAACCGCCGCCGCGATGGAGAAGTGTATCCGGTCGATCTATCGATCAGCCCGGTCCATGACGAACACGGGCATCTGGTTTCATTGTTGGGGATTCACCGCGATATCACGCTGGCCCACGCATACCAGCAGCGCCTCGAAAAGGAGGTCGAAGAGCACACGCGCGAAATCGCCGAGACCCAGGGCCTTGCCGTCACCGGCCGCATGGCGAGCATGATCGCGCATGACCTCCGCAATGCGCTTTCGACCATCAAGATGAACCTGCAAATCCTTTTGCAACGCCACCAGGACCAGAGCGAGGCCGAACACGAACACTGTCGCATGGGCCTCGATCAGGTCCATTACATGGAAGAAATCCTGCGCGACATGCTGAGCTATGCCCGCCCGGAGAAGCTGCAAACCGACTGGCACGATTTGTCGCAAATCCTCGATGAAACCCTGGTCGGCTTCCTGCCGTTGTTCGAGGATAAAGGCATCATCGTCGATCGAGAGGACACCAAGGCGCTTCCGAAGGTATATTGCGACCGCGTCAAGGTAATCGCGGTCCTTCGCAACCTGGTCGAAAACGCGTTGCTGGCGATGCCGGGCGGGGGTCGGTTGGCGCTGTCGGCGCATATTCTGATGGATTCGCCGGAATCGGCCGTTCGGGTCGAGGTCTGCGACAACGGCGTGGGGATTCCCGAAGACGCGCTTGCCGAGGTGTTCGAACCGTTTTTTACGACGCGCACGAAAGGCACCGGCCTTGGACTGGCGATCGTCAAGCGCATCGTCGAGCAGCACGGCGGCGAGATATCAATTGATTCAGATCAAGGCCGAGGAACACGAGTTGCCTTTACCCTGCCAACGTTTCCAAACGAAATATGAAACGGGCAATTGTCGCGAATCCTGGTCATCGATGACGAAGAGTCGATCTGTCGGACGCTGAAAATGTATTTCGGCGAGAGGGGCTACGACGTGGCCGTCGCCACCGGCGTCGACGACGGCCTTGTCTCGCTTGCCGACGAAGGCGCCGATGTCGTCATTTCGGACATCCGCATGCCGAGCCGCAATGGCTTCGAGCTGCTCGACGAAATCGGCGAACGCTTTATGGCCGTTCCGGTGATCATGATGACGGCCTTCCAGGATTTGGAGAGCACGGTCGCCGCGATGCAAGGCGGTGCCGTCGATTACGTCCCTAAGCCGATCGATCTCGAGGAATTGGAAGCCGCCGTCGAACGGGCCCTGGAAATGCGCAGCGAGGACGACGTGGATGGGCTCGTCGTCGATCTTCACGATAGCGCTGGACTGATCGTCGGCATCAGCCGTCCCATGAAGGACCTTTTCAAATCGATCGGCATGGTTTCGCAGAGCCGGGTCACCGTTCTCATATATGGCGAGTCCGGCACCGGCAAGGAACTCACGGCGCGCGCCATTCACGCCGCCAGCCAGGAGTTTGGGCATCCGTTCGTCGCCGTCAATTGCGCGGCGCTGGTCGAGACTCTCCTCGAGAGCGAGATGTTCGGCCACGAAAAGGGCGCCTTCACCGGAGCCATGAACGCCCGCAAGGGCAAGGTCGAGATGGCCGGCGACGGAACGTTGTTCCTGGATGAAATCAGCGAGCTGTCGCCGCGCATGCAGGGCAAACTTCTGCGATTGTTGGAGGAGCGCGAATACTCGCCGGTCGGCAGCAACGACACGCTGATCAGCGATGCCCGCTTCATTACGGCGACCAACACGAATCTGGCGAAACTCGTCGAGGCGGGGAAGTTCCGCGAGGATCTCTACTACCGACTCAATGTCGTCAATATCGTCGTGCCGCCGCTGCGCGAGCGCCGCGAGGATATCCCGCCGTTGGTCGGGCACCTGCTCAACAAGATCAACCGCGAGATACACAAGTGTATCCGGCGCGTGCCCTCGGACGTCATGGATGCGCTCGTCGCCTATGACTGGCCGGGCAACGTCCGTCAACTCGAAAACACCCTGATGAAAGCGGTCGTCCTGGCCCAGGGACATGTACTGACGCCGCAGCAACTACCTGAGGAAATCTTCGCCGGGCGCGAGACGCCCCCAGAGCAATCGACGACGATCGAGAACACCGGCGCCGATGACGAGTGTGTATCGCTGAAGCAAATCGAGCGCGACCACATCCAGCGGGTATTGGCCAGAACCGGTTGGCACAAGGGACAGGCCTGCGAAATCCTGGGAATCAGCCGTCCGCGGCTCGACCGGCGGATTAAGGAATACGACCTGATTCCGGACCAGCGCCGCGCTGGCGGCTGATTCGATGATTCGTGCCAAGGTGCATCGAAACGGTTTAACAAATTGATGAACAGCCAAAAAAACCATTGGGTCCGGCACGGAAAGACCGAGTTAACATATTGATAATAAATAATAAATTTTTTCCCGGGCGGTGACTGGAAACTGGCCCGAATATTGCGGATACAAGCAGGCCAAGAACGATAACGCACGGGGAGGCGGCTAGCACCTAGGTCCTCCTCGACGCGTGATCGAGCGGCGATCTCGAACACGGAGGAACAGGTTCATGAGATCCGAAATTCGCAAAACAGCACGCCTCGTCCTCGCCGGGGCTTTGGTGTTCGCGGCGGCGGGGATGTCGACTGCAAAAGCGGCCGAAGACTTCGGGCCGGTCAAGGCCATGAAGGTGAACGCCAAGAAGGCCGCGTTGGGAAAGCGTTTGTTCTTCGATCCTCGGCTGTCCGGCGACGCCGCCATCAGCTGTTCGACCTGCCATGACCCGGCAAAGGGCTTCTCCGACGGCTTGGCGCTGGCCAAGGCCTATCCGGGTTCGGACGGGTTCCGCAACACCCCGACCCTGATCAACGCCGCCCAGAAGGCAGCGTGGTTCCACGACGGCCGGCTCGGCACCAATCTCAACGACGTCACCCGCGAGTCGATCACCGAGACTTATATGATGAACATGGACATGCGCCTGATGCAGGAACGCATCAAGCAGGACCCGATCTATGTCGAGATGTTCAAGGACGCCGGTTACGGCGAGCCTTCCAACGGCTCCGTCCGCAAGGCCATACCGGAATACCTGAAAACGCTGACCTCGCGCGGGTCGCCGTTCGACAAAGGCGCGATGTCGGCCGCGGCGAAGCGCGGCTTCGAGTTGTTCAAGGGCAAGGCCGGCTGCGCCGCCTGCCATTCGGGTCCGCGGTTCACGGACGATATGCCGCACAACACGGGGGTTCCGAACAATCCCGACATCTGGAGCGATCCCAGGCGCCACGTGACCTTCGTCACCTACGCCATGTTCCTCGGTGTCGAGAACTACATGAATGTCCGTCGCGATCCCGGGGCCCACGTCCGCACCCATAAATCGGACGGCTCCGACGTCGGCAAGTTCATGACGCCGACGCTTCGCGAGCTGAAATTCACGGCGCCTTACATGCACAACGGCATGCTCAAGACGTTGGATGAGGTCATCGATTTTTACGACCGAGGTGGCGGCACGGACGCCAACAAGGACCCGCGCATCAAGCCGCTCGGGCTGAGCAGAGCCGAGCGGACCGATCTGGTCGCCTTCCTCGAAGCGCTGTCCGGCGATCCGCTGACCGGATCCGACCACGTCTGGAAGGACAAGATCGATGTCAACTACAAGCCGATCGCCGATTGGCGCAAGGCCCGGAACTAGGAGCGGCACGATGAAGACGAAGAAGACGATTTCCATAGCGTTTGGCGCCTTTGCATTCGGACTCGCGCAACTCGTCGCCGCCGGTGCATCGGCCGATATGAACCCGCCGTTGGCGGCGCTCGGTCCGCCGTCGGCGCCACCCGACAACCCGACGACGCCGGCCAAGGTCGAGCTCGGCAAGCTGCTGTTCTTCGATACCCGGCTGTCGGGCGACGCCTCGATCTCGTGCGCCGATTGCCATCTACCGAAGGAAGGCTGGGCCTTCCCGGACCAACTGTCGCGGGGCTACCCCGGCACCATTCACTGGCGCAACAGCCAGACGGTGATCAACTCGGCCTATTACAACAAGCTGTTCTGGGTCGGTGCCTCCAAGTCGCTCGAAGGGCAAGCGCCGTCGGCGGCCAAAGGTGCCGTCGCCGGTAACGGCGAGAGCGACATGATGGAGGCGCGCCTCCAGTTCATTCCCGAATACCGCAAGCGTTTCAAGGAGGTGTTCGGGGACATCACGCCCAAGCTCAGCAACGCCTGGAAGGCGATCGCCGCCTTCGAGCGAACGCTGGTGCAGACCGACACGCCGTTCGACAAGTTCATGCGCGGCGACATGAGCGCGCTCAGCGACCAGCAGAAGCGTGGCATGGCGCTGTTCACCGGCAAGGCCAACTGCATCGAGTGCCACAACGGCGCCCTGTTCAGCGACCAGAAGTTCTACAACATCGGGGTGCCGCCTTCCGACATCTGGGACGACAACGGCCTGGCCCAGATCACGTTCCGCTACGAGCAGTACGCCAAGGGCGTCACCGAGGCGATGTACCGCACCATCAAGGACGATGCCGGGCTCTACTACCGGACCAAGGAGAAAGCCGACATCGGCAAATTCCGCACACCGTCGCTGCGTTACACGGCCTACACGGCACCTTACATGCACAACGGCTCGTTCTTCGATCTCGCCGAGGTCGTCGACTTCTATAACGAGGGTGGCGGCGCCAACGAATTCGCGGCGACCAAGACGAAGCTGCTGAAGCCGCTCGGACTGAGCGATGAGGAGAAGGAAGACCTGGTCGCCTTCATCGAATCGCTGAGTGGGGATGCGATAACCATGACGGCGCCGAAACTGCCGCCCTACGCACCTCTCAACTGACGCGTGATATCGGAATTCACGAGGACATAGCCATGAATACGAAGCTTAAAACCCAAACCACCCCGGAACCGCGGGTGCCGGAAAAGGCGCCGCACAAGCCGGGCAAGTGTCTGATGTCACGCCGTCAGTTCCTGCTGACTTCGGGCATCGCCAGCAGCGTGGTCCTGCTCAACGCGGGACCCAGCCTGGGGCACGTGCCGGCGGTCGTCTCCACCTACCCGCGCAAGAAGATCGGCCAACTGAGCCAACTCAAGCAAGACGCGCCGATCGATTTCGAATACCCGGACGAGGGCGCCTATGCGGAGTCGATGCTCGTCAAGCTCGGCGTTCAGGCCGGCGGCGGCATAGGTCCCGACCGCGACGTTGTCGCCTTCAACAACTTCTGCACCCATCAGGGAGGAACGCTTGGAGGCACCTACAAAGGGGACACCAAGTCGTTGGGTGCCTGTCCGTTGCATCTGTCGACCTACGACCTGACGCGGCACGGCATCCTGATCTCCGGCCAGGCCTATCAGAGCCTGCCGCAGATCCTTCTCGAACTCAGTGGCGACGATATATACGCGATCGGCGTCTTCGGCCTCATCTTCGGCCGCTACGACAACCTGCAGGGCTAAGGGAGATCAAACAATGGCAACACCGTATTACATCCCTGAGACCAACGTTCCACTGCCGCCGAAAAACGCGGAAGTCATCTCCACGGCTTGTGATTACTGCATCGTCGCCTGCGGCCTGAAGGCTTATCGCTGGCCGGTCGCCGGCGAATTCAACGGTGGCCCCAACGCCACCGACAACGCCTTCGGCGTCAACTTCCCGGTCGAACCGCTGGGACCCTGGATCGCGCCCAACCAGCACAATATCGTGCTGCACAACGGCGAGCCTCACCATGTGGTGATCATCCCCGACAAGGACGCCAAGTTCGTCAATGTCGACGGCGATTCGTCGGTTCGCGGCGGCGCTATCGCGCAGAAGTGCTACAACCCGCAGACGCCGACCCGCGATCGGCTGAAATCGCCGCTGATGCGGATCTACGGCATCCTGCAACCGGTGCCGTGGGACTTCGCGCTCGACGTGGCGGCGGCGGTCGGCAAGCACGTCATTGAGAATCACGGGGCCAATGCCTACGGCGTCAAGACCTACTCCTACCAGTTCATCGAGAACACCTACGCCATTACCAAGTACGCGCTCAGGCATATCGCCACCGCCAACTTCACCTTCCACGACACGCCGTCGGACGTCAGTTCGACACCGGGGTTCCGGGATGCCGGTTTCGACAACTTCGGGCCGGCTTACGAAGACTGGATGAACGCCGAGACGCTCTTCATGTGCGGTACCGATCCGTACGAAACGAAGACGATCCTGTTCACCCAGTGGATCATGAAAGGCATCCAGAACGGCCAAAAGGCAATCATGATGGTGCCCAGGCGGACGGCCGGCGTCGCCTACGCCGAGAAGAACGGCGGTCTCTGGCTCGACGTATCGCCGGGTACCGATCTCTTGGTGATCAACGCCATCGCCCGCACCATCGTCGAGAACGGCTGGGAGGATTCGGCCTGGATCAAGGACTGGGTCAACAACAAGTGGGGTTCCAGTTCCGGTTTCGGCCAAGGCACGCGCAACACGCCGTGGCAATGGCGCACGACCTGGGGCAAGTTCCAGACCAAGGGCTTCGACGATTGGAAGAAATGGCTCCTGGCCCAGGACGAGTTCAAGCCCGAGAACGCCGCCAAGGTGGCGCAGATCGATATCGCCAAGATCAGAACGGCGGCGGAGTGGATGGCCAAGCCGAAAAACGGCAAACGACCGAAAACCTCGATCCTGATCGAGAAGGGCCTCTATTGGTCCAACAACACCGGCAACACCCAGGCCATCAGCGCCCTCGGCATCATTTGCGGAGCCGGCGGACGCCCGGGCCAGGTGATCGGCCGCGCCGGCGGTCACCAACGCGGCGGTCAGCGCGGCGGCAAGTACCCGCGCAACAAATCGCCGATGAAGGTGCCGGGACGCCGCCGTCGGGCACTCGATACGGATACCTGGCTGATGTCCGGCCACACCCGCATGGCGCATTGCATCGGGACGACTTGGATCCAATCCATGTGCGGCTCGCAGCAACTAGCCAAGCGCTTCGAAGAACTGGTCGTGGCCAACCCCAATCAAGTCCGCTCCTACGACAAGGGCGACATCGTCGACACGCTGAAACGCCGCGCCGATTCGGGCGGCATGGTGGTGGTCAATCAGGACATTTACCTGGTCGACCCGATCGGCGCCCGTTATGCCGACATCATCTTCCCGGCCGCCACCTGGGGCGAGGAGGACTTCATGCGGGCCAACGGCGAGCGCCGCTTGAGGCTCTACCAGCGGTTCTACGATCCGCCGGGCGAGGCCAAGCCCGACTGGTGGATCATCGCCCAACTGGCCCGCAAGATGGGCTTCGACGGCTTCGACTGGAAGAACTCCAACGAGGTGGCCGAGGAATCTTCGCGTTTCTCGCGCGGCAGCCGCAAGGACTTCCACATGATCAAGGTCGCCGCCCATCGCGAAGGCAAGACCCTGCATCGGAAGCTGCGCGAATTCGGCACCAACGGCATCCAGGGCCCGGTGTTCATGGCGGACGACGGCACTCTGATGGGCACCAAGCGCCTGCACGACACGACCCGAAAACTGCCGGAGACGGGGCCGACCGCCGCCAACATGTTCAATAAGAAGCTGACCCACTTCAACAGCCAAACCGGGCGGTGCAACATCCAGAAGTCCCCATGGTCCCTGTTCTCGGACTATTGGGAGTGGATGCAGCCGAAGGGCGATGAACTGTGGTGCACCTCGGGCCGCACCAACGAACGGTGGCAGTCCGGGTTCGACGACCGTCGCCGTCCGTACATCGTGCAACGCTGGCCGGATAACTACGTCGAGATCCACCCCGACGACGCCAAGGCTCGCGGCATCGAAAGCGGCGACATGCTGATGGTCTATTCCGATCGGGTTCCCAACCTCAAGGAAACGATCCTCGGTGTCGAAGGCTCGGACTACACGTTCAGCGGCCAGATGAAGGCCGGCAACGTGGAACTCACACGGGCTGCCGTCACCGGCGTCGCCATGGTCACACGCCACATCAAGAAGGGTGTCGTCTACATGGACTTCCTGCACACCTCCCAGCCCGCCAACTCGCTGGAGGGTCGGGTCGTTGACTGGATCAGCGGCAACTACAACTACAAGATGGGTGTGGCCAGAGTGAAGAAGATCGGCGTCTCGCCGTACAAGAAGACGTTCCGGTCGATGTCGTTCGCTCCACGCGACATCATTTGATCGAACGGCGCGATTGAATGATGAACTGCCACGACCCTCAAGCCCGTTCTTCCGAAGCAACCGGAGACATCGAGCGGGCCGCAAGAGAAGCTTGCGGCCCGCTCGGCCGGATCCTTCGGGAGGGAGTCGACATCCACCGTTGTCAGGCGGCCCAGGCGCTGGGCCGCATCGGCCATCCGAGCGCCGCCGCTCCTCTCATCGAGGCGCTCCTCGACGAGGACGAGGATGTCCGCACCGATGCGGCGGCGGCGCTGTCCCGCCTGGCCGGTTCGGGGATCGAGTGCGGGGCCGGCCCGCACCTGTTGGAGAACTTGCTGGGCGATCCGTGCACCGACGTCAAGCTCGCTGCCATCGACGCTCTGACGCGCCTGAAGGAACAACAGGTCGTGCCGTGGCTGCGACGCCTGGTGCGCGGTCCCGATCAGGAGATCGCCTGGGACCATACGGATTTCTTTGAAAGCGGCTGGGACGACTGGGTCGACGTCCAGATCAAGGCAATCGACAGCTTGGCAGAGTTGGGAGATGCCGAGGCCGTTCCCGAAATCCTCGAGGCGATGGCCGACGAAGACGCTCAGGACCTGAGCGAGACCGTTTTCAAGGCGCTGCCCCGGTTCGGGGATACAGGGGTCGCCGCTTTGGTCGATTTCCTCGACGACCAGGACGAACGCCGCCGCCGCCGGGCCGCCCGGGCGCTCGGCGACATCGACGGCGCCACGGCGGCCGATGCCTTGAGGCGAGCCTTCGAGCATTCCGACCCGGCGGTGCGGCTGGCGGCGCTGGCGGCCCTGGCCGAACGCGATCCGTCGGACGAAAGATTGACCGCGGCGTTCGACGACGACAGCCCGGAGGTCCGGAGCGCCGCCGTCCGCCTTTGCGGCAGGTTCCATCCCCATCGGGTTCGGGCGCTTGTCGACGACCAAGCCCCGGAAGTGCAGAAAACGGTTCTCGACACGGCGGCCGAGTTACCGGGTCTTTGCGAGGACGACGAATTCGTCTCCGCACTCCAATCGAACCTCGACGTTTCCGATCCGCAGTTGGCGGCGGCCGCCGCTATCGCTCTCGCCGCCGGCTTGCGGCAAAAAGCCCTCGACAGCCTGACGACAGTGCTGGCCGACGCCGATCGTCCCGTCGAGGCTCGTATCGGCGCGCTTCGCGGGCTTCTCCGGATTGGCGGCGATGTGGCGTCGGTAGCGATCATCGATGTTATCGCCGACGACCAACGGCCGCTGCGTATCGAAGCGATGACGGCGCTGGCGCGCTTGGCCGGAACCGGCCAATCGTGGCCCGACCCGGCCGCCGCGGCGTTGTTGGCGGCCCTGCGCGGCGAATTGACGACGGATGAGACGGCGGCCGCCGTCGTCGATCGTCCCGAGCCCGATCAACCAGAACCTGACGAACCCGACGATGCCGAGGCGGTAACCGAACCGGAAAACGCCTTTCCGACGTCTACCCTCGATTCGATCCTCGGCGAAAAGGACCAGGCCATCGATTCCCTTGGGTTGCCGGAAAAAGGGGTCGAATTGACGCCGGCCGATATGGAACGCCTGGCCCTGGCCAAGCGAATCAAGGGCAAGCGGACACTACCCGTGGTACCGCGGGTCGCCCCGCACCAGGACGTCCGCAGATTTTCCGCCCGGGTGCTCGGCGATGTCGCGCGTCCCGAGATCGCCGAGGAACTGGCCACCGCGCTCGTCGATGACGACAACGAGGTGCGGACGGCGGCCGCCGACTCACTGGCCCGTCTCGCCGCCTGCGTCGACGACTTGCCCGAGCCCGTGATCGATCGGCTGTCGGCGACCCTGAGCGACGCCGACAGGAACCTCCGCATGTGCGCGGTTCGCGCCTTGGGCGGAATCGGCGCCGCAAAGGCCGTCGGCGCCCTGATCGGGCGTCTCGACGACGACGACAGCTTCGTGAGAACCGAGGCCATCCAGGCCCTTTCCAAAATGAGCGAGGTCGGTCCCGGCATCGACCGGTTGCTTGGCGACGCCGATCCGGCGGTGCGGCTGGCGGCGGCCGACGCCATCGCCGGGGCCGGCGGCAAGGACGCCTTGGAACGGCTGGTCGACTTCGCTTTCGCGTTCGAAGGCTATCACCGCCGCGAAACGGGCCGTCTGCTCCGTGGTCTCGGCGTCGAGGCGGCCAGCATGCGCTTCATCGAGGTCCTCGGCGACGACGCCCAAATACGGAACTGGCCGGTGGCGATCGAGGCCCTCGAGGAACTGAACCGATCGCGCCGGGCGACGGACGAGCGGGACACTCATGACACCGACTAAGGATCTCAAGAGGGAGAATTCCATGAAACCGAGCAAGCTAATCACAGGTCTAGCCGTCGGCGCCGTATTGCTGGTCGGGATTCCCGGCGCCGGCGAGGCGGCCAAGAAGACCTACAAGGAAGTCGACGTCACCGACGGCGGCACCATCAAGGGCAAAGTCACCTTTGAAGGCGACCTGCCCGACGACGCGGTCGAGAAAATCCTCATCACCAAGAACCCGGAGGTTTGCGGCACCGGCGAACGCGAGGTCGTGTGGGTCGATGTAAAGGATGGCGCGCTGCGCGGCGCCTTCGTCTTCATCAGCAAGATCAAAGAAGGCAAGAAGTGGGAGAAGCCGGCCGGCGGCGTCTATCTGGTCGACCAGAAGGATTGTCGGTTCACGCCCTGGGCTCAGGTCATACGGCCCGGTGAGATCACCGTCAGGAACAGCGATCCCGGCGTGCTGCACAACATCAACGCCCGCGAAATGATCGGTGTCGAAAAAGGCCGCGTCGTCAAGAAGGGGATCTTCAATTTCGGCCAACCCGATCCGGGCGACATCGTCGAAAAACTAAAACCCCGGCGTTCCCACTACATCGGCATCAACTGCGAAGCGCATAACTTCATGTTCGGGTTCATGATGGCGCCGATCCACCCCTACGCCGTCGTCGTCGGCGACGACGGCTCGTTCAGCATCGACAACGTTCCGCCCGGCAAATACACGGTGAAGGCTTGGCATCCGACGCTTGGCGTCAAGAAGACGAAGATCACTGTAGCGGCCAAAGGAATGGTCGACGCCAACTTCAGTTTCTCGAAGAAGTAGGCGAGGCGGACGTCGATCATGCGGGTGGCAGCCAGGGCAGCAATGAACGGCATTTTGCCAAGCGGTCGACTGTTGCGGCTGGCGGGCGCCGTACTCGGCGCCCTCTTGCTAATCGCGGTGTCGACTCCGGCGCTGGCGCTCGAGGCCAACGAGTACCGTCAGTTCGTCGGTCTCGATTCGCGCCGTCTGATCTGGTTCCTGGCGCAGATGCACCTGTTCTTCGGCGCCTTCGTTCTCGGCGTTCCGTTGTTCGCCGTCATCATCGAGATCGTCGGCTGGCGCAACAAGGACGTGAAGTTCGACAAGCTGGCCTACGAATTCACCAGCCTGCTGAGCGTCGCCTATGCAACGACGGCGGCCTTGGGCGGCCTGTTGGCGTTCGCGCTGTTCACGCTTTATCCGACGTTCATGGGCTATATGGCCGGTGTCTTCAAAGACATCATGTTCATGTACGCGCTACTGTTCTTCGGCGAGACCTTCGCGCTCTACCTTTACTACTACGGCTGGAACTGGCTGCAGAGCGACCGGCCATTCGCTCAGAACCTGCAATGGTTGTTCAAGGGCCTGGGCCTCGCCATCATCGTTTTTGGAGCGATCTTCGCCTTCGGCGTCATCGGTCCGGAGATGCGGGTCGATACCCGCTGGTTCATCCTGCTGCTCTACATCCTGCCGACCGGCATCGGTCTGTGGCTGCTCCGCGATCTGAAATCGTCGCACATCTTCATCGGAATCCTCTTGAACGTCTTCGGCACCGCGATCATGCAACTGGCCAACAGCTGGGCCGGCTTCATGATGAGCCCGGCCGGGGTCGACGCCGAAGGGGCGATGGTCGGCACCCTTTGGCACGCCTTCGAGAACGTCCTGGCGACGCCTATCGCCATTCACCGGATGCTCGGCAACCTGGCGTTCGGCGGGCTGGTCGCCGGCTCCTACGCCGCCGTCAAGTTCATCGGCGCCAAAACGGCCGAAGACAAGGCGCATTACGACTGGATGGGCTATATCTCCAACTTCGTCGCCATCGCCGCCCTGATCCCGCTGCCGTTCGCCGGCTATTACCTGGGCCGCGAGGTCTATTCGACCAGCGCCGTCATGGGCAACAACATGATGGGCGGCGATTTCTCCTGGACCTTTATCATCCAGGCGATGCTGGTCGGCTCGCTGTTCATCATCTCGAATTACTACCTGTGGAGCGGCATGACCCGCATTCCCGGCGCCGAGCGATACTACAAGTTCATTAAGTACATTCTGTTCGCGCTGATCCTTTCTTTCGCCATCTGGCTGACTCCGCACAACCTGCCCTTGAGCGCCCAGGAAGTCGGCGAAATGGGTGGCAGCCAATACCATCCCATGCTCAAGTTCTTAGGCCTGATGCCGGCCAAGAACGCGGTCGTCAACCTGATCATTCTGTCGACCTTCTTCAGCTTCCTGCTGTACCGCCGCGGCAACAAGGAGGACGCCGTCTCCATCCGCGCCCAGGGTCAAACGGCGCGGATCGTGATCGTTGCCGTCGGCGCCGCCGCCATCGCCCTGGTCGGCCAGTATGCGCTCACTCTGTTGCAGATGGATCCGGGCGAGCTCGACCTGCCGGCCGACCGCGCCGAATTTATTCGGATGATCGGTTACCTGCTGTTGTTCGAATGCTTGGTCGGCGTCGGCGTCATCGGGCTGGCGCTTATGGACCGGGGCAAGCTCGGTCAGGCAATCTATCTCGCCGTCACCGCCTTCAACGTCACCATCTTCCTCGGCGTTTGGGGATTCGTGGTCATGGAGAAGGCCTCGCCGGTGCTGCGCAACGTCGCCGTCGCCCAGTTCCTGCAACTGATCAGTTGCCTGATGCTGGTGACGGTGATCGATATATTCCTGTTCCGTGGCGCCAAGTCGATCGGTGCGCTCAACTGGGGCAGAATGACGGTGCGCAGCCAGTACGCGCTGTTGCTGCTGACCTTCATCATCACCATGAACATGGGACTGATGGGCTTCATCCGGTCTGGCCTGCGCGGCGATTGGCACATCTTCGGGATCATGCGCGACACCTCCGAGTGGGCCTACACACCGAGCAACTTCGTCATGACCCAACAGGTCGGCGCCGCCGTTCTGCTGTTCATGATCGGTTGCGCCTTCATGTTCTGGCTGGGTGGAATCAGCGGCGGCAAGAAGGATTGATTGGGGCGCAGCGATGACCCATACGATGTCAAAGGTGTTCGCGTTCTTGCTGGTGGTCCTCGTCCTCTTTCTGTGGATCGGCTATTCGATCACCGAGCTTAGCGGCGGCGGCAAGACGTCGAGCGCGGTCGTCGACATCAGCCCGGAGGGCGGCGAGGCTATTTACTGGGGCAAGGGCCGGTGTTTCACCTGCCACAGCGTCGGCGGCCAGGGCAGCGCCGTGCGCGGTCCGAACCACGGCCAGTTCGGCGACAAGTTCCCGTTGCCGATGGGGGCACGGGCCGCCGAGCGCGCCAAACAGCGCAGCCAGAAGGAAGGCACGGAGTTCACCGCCGTCGATTACATCGTCGAGAGCCTGGCCAGCCCGGGCGCCTATGTTGTCGAGGGCTACAAGAACGAAATGGCGGTGGTCTACGCGCCGCCGATCTCGCTGAGCCTGAAGGAAATCAAAGCGATCGTCGCCTACATGAGCTCGCTGGGCGGCGACCTCGACATGGAGGCTATCGACACCGCTCCGAGTGAGGTGACGGCGGCGTTCTACGCCAAGATCTCGGCCGCGGCGGCGGCCGGCGGCGGCGATCCGAGCGCCGGCGTCGTCGTTTACGAGGACAACTGCGCCGAATGCCATCTGTTGAACGACGAAGGCGGCGAGACCGGTCCCGACCTGACGGGGATCGCCTCCAAAGGCTTGAAATTCATCTCCGAATCCATTCTCCAGCCGACCAAGAAGATCACGGAAGGCTTCGAGACCTATGTCGTCGTCAACAAGGAGGGTCGCCAGACCATCGGTCTCAAGACCCGCGACGATTCTGCCGAGGTCGATATCACCAAGGCCAACGGCGATGTGGTGACCTTCGCCAAGACGGACATCAAAACCATCAAGGTCGATACCACCAAGAGCGTCATGCCCGACGATCTGTCCGAGGCGATGACGGTCAAGGACTACCAGGACATTCTGTCCTTCCTGATGTTGCAGAAGGTCGAGCAGGCGGACGCGGGGGATAAGCCATGAAGATACCCAGATTGGGCACGTTCTGGTCGGTCGTCGTCACCCTGATCGTCGTCTACGGGCTGGTCAAATGGGGCATTCCCGCCGTTTCGCGCGAAATCACGACGCTGCCGTTCCCGCTGCCGGTGCCGGGTACGCTGATGTTCATGTACATGGTGGTGACGCTGATCGCGCTCTTCCTGTTCGTCACCTTCTCGGACGACGCTCTCGAAGAGTTTCTGCGCCCGATCAAGAAACTGCTCGTCGGCGGTTACGGCAGCGCCGCCCGGACGCTGGTCCTGGTGGCGGTTCCGTTGCTGGCCGGATGGCAGGTGTATGAAGTCACCGTGCCGAAGGTGGAGGCGCCGGCGGCGTTGCGCATCCAACATCCGTCGTCGAACTTCCCGAAAAGCTTCGAGGCCCTCAAGAACCCGCTCGCCAAACCGACGGACGAGCGGATCGAGGCTTTCATCGAGCAGGCCAAGGCCGACGAAATCGTCTTTATCCCGCAGGTCGAGGAAGACATCGAGCGGTGGACGGAGGAAACGGAGCCGGACCATACGCTCGAGTTCTTTCCGACCGAGCCGATGAAGAAGTTCCTCGCCCAACTGGAATCGGGCGACATCGACAAGGACGTGGCGAAGGCGGCGTTGCTCGAGAAGGACCTGTTTGAGGGCCGCGCCTTGTACGCCATGAACTGCCGGGCGTGTCACGGCGACAGCGTTGCCGGCGACGGCCCGATGGCCGACGGCTTCAAGCTCCGCCCCATCAATTTCACCGACAACGGCACCATCGAGACCATCGTCGAGGGATACACGTTCTGGCGGGTGACCAACGGCGGTCCCGGCCTGCCGACCGAGGCGACGCCGTGGGATTCGGCGATGCCCGAGTGGAAGCTGAGCCTGACCGAGGAGGAGCGCTGGAAAATCATCCTCGCCGAATACGCTCTCGCCCAGAAAACGCCGCGCATTCCGGAGGGCCACTGATGCCGAACCTCGCCACATATGCGGTGTTGGCGGCGCTCCTCGCCGCGGTCACGGGTTGGTCCGCCGACGGCGCCCGGGCCGCCGGCGTCCCGAGCAAGCAGATGCCCGAGGCAACCGAAGAGTTCATCGAAAAGGGCCGCGATGTCTATTTCCGACGTTGCAGCTTCTGTCACGGTCTGTTGGGGGACGGCGAGGGGCCGGCGGCGAAATACCTCGACCCGCGACCGCGTGACTTCACCCTCGGCACTTTCAAGTTCCGCACCACCCAAAGCGGTCAACTGCCGACCGACGAAGACCTGTTCCGCACCGTCAGCCGCGGCCTGCCCGGCACCGCCATGCAGGCCTTCGACAGCGACCTCCTCAAGAACGGTCTCAGCGAGGACGAACGTTGGCAGGTCATCGCTTATATCAAGACCTTCGCCCAGGAATTCGAGGACCCGGAACTGGACCCCGTCAAGACCGGCAAGGTGGTGCCGTTGCCGGCCAACCGGCCGGCCTTCGGTCCCGACATCGTCGCCAAGGGCAAGGAGGCGTTCGAGAAGGCCAAGTGCTGGAGCTGCCACGGCATGCTCGGGCGCGGCGACGGCAACAAGGAGTTCCGCAAGGACGACTGGGGCTTCCCGATCCGCATCCGCAATGTCACCCATCCGTGGAAGATCAAGGCCGGCACCGATGTCGAGGACATCTACATGCGCTTCTCGACCGGCATCAACGGCACGCCGATGCCGTCATTCGTCAAAACGATGACCGAGGAGGACCGCTGGTATCTGGCCAACTACATCAAGTCCCTGCAACACCAGTTGACCAGCCATCAAGTGCTGAAGGCGAAACGCGTCGAAGGAGGCTTGCCGGAAGGGCCGGACGATCCGGCCTGGAACGACGCGGCGCCGATGGACATGCGATTGGCCGGCCAGGTGGTGGCGCCGCCGCGTTGGCAGAACCCGAGCATCGAAATGGTAACGGTCCGGGCCCTCTTCAACGACACCGACATCGCGTTTCGCATCGTCTGGGACGACCCTTTCAAGGACGTCGTCCACGACCCGGACGCGGAGTTCGAGATCGCCGAGATCTCCAAGGTCGGGGCCGTCAGCTCTTACGTCGAGGCCAACGACATGGTGCCGCGAAAGCTCGAGACGCTTCGCGATTCCGTCGCCCTTCAATTTCCCGTCAAACGCCCCGAGGGCACCAAGAAACCGCATTTCTACCGCGGCGGATCGTCCGACCAGGTTCATCTATGGGTGTGGAAGGCGGACCTCGACGCCGAAGGCCGGCGGGCGACGGAGGAAGGCAACGCGCGGGGCTGGAAACAGCCGATCAAGGTGCAGGCGGAAGACGGCCAACAGATTGCGGGCAAGGCTAGGTGGGACCAGGGCAGGTGGAGCGTGGTCATGAAGCGTCCCTTGAACACCGGCGAAAAGAACGACGTTCAGTTCGACAAGGGTGTTTTCACGCCGATGGCGGTCAACGCCTGGGACGGCTCGAACGGCGAGCACGGGCTGATCATGAGCCTGAGCACCTGGCATTACGTGTTCCTCGAAGCGCCGACGCCGCTCACCGTCTACATCTATTCGGCACTGGCCGTGCTCGTCGTCGGCGGGCTCGGGATCTGGCTGGCGCGCAAGGCGAAACAGGAGGCGGCGACCGGTGCGTGATCGTTTCGCATGGGCGGAAACTCCGGGTTCATATCGACCGTCGGGAAAGATTCCGGATTACATCGGTTCAAAATCCCTGCATACTTTCAACTTCAGGGATTTTGTGAGAACGGATGACCCACGGGAGAACGAAGATGAGAAGAATATTGACGGCCGCAATGGCCGCGTTCGCCCTCTCGCTCGCCGTCATTCTCCCGGCGATCGCCGACGAGAAGAAGAACGACGACGGCAAGTTGAAGATGGAGGGCATGAAGCACGACGAGGACGAAAAGATGCCGGGCATGAAGATGGACCACAAGAACGTGGTCTGCACGGCGCCCGTGCACCTGACGGAGGCGGCCGAGAAGAAGATGGGCGGCGGCATGTACCACGGACCGCTGCCGAAGGCCGCCAAACAGGCCGTGATGAAGATGGGCGCGATGCCGGCTTCCAACGTCGCCATGAGCGGCGAGAAAATGAAGGGGATGGAGGGCTCCCACAACGTCCACAAGGGCGCCCGCGGAGGCGAATTCATCATGGTGCCCAACCAGCTTCACCATATGGAGGTGGTCTATTCCCTCGATTGCGGGTTCCAGCTGTTCATGTACAACGCCTTCACCGAACCGATCCGGGCCGACCGCTTTCAGGCGTTCATCCTAATCCTGCCGGAGGGCGGCGACGACTTCTTCGAGGTGATGCGGTTCCTGGTGCCGTCGGAAGACGGCAGCCACCTGCATACGCCGATCGCCCATCACCACGACGACCCGAAGAACCCGAAGGGCGCGTTCGAGATCGAACTGTTCATGAAGTTCCCGGAGGACGTCCAACCCCGGAAGTTCGACCTGGTCATCGGGTCCGAGGCCGGATAGGGCGTTTCAGGCACGGCGCGGAGCTGCGGGCGCTACCTGGCAGGACAGCCGGGCGCCCGCACCTGCTGCGCCTTTTCATCAATTGTGACTCGGGGGTACTCGGCCGGTTTGGGCCGGGCCGAGAGGAGAGGAAATCATGAGATACCTGTTGATCCTGGCGGTGGGGGCGGCGTTGGTCATGGCGTCGATGCCATCCGCATGGGCCGACGCGACGGCCGGCAAGACGGCCTTCGCGGGCAAGGGATGCGGTGACTGTCACTATACGGACGGACCGGCCAAGGAAAAGACGATCGACGATCAGCTGGCCAAGAAGGGGCCCGAGCTTTGGTACGCCGGCTCGAAGTTCCAGAAGGACTGGCTCGGCAAATGGCTGCAGGACCCGAAACCGATCCGCCATCTGAAATTCAACTCCTTGACCGAGAAGAACGCCGGCGACCATCCGAAGCTGGCCGGCGCCGATGCCGCCAACGTGACGGATTTCCTGATGAGCCTGACCTCGGACGCGGTGAAGGCCGGCGTTATCAAGCCGAAGAAGAACCTCAAGGGCAAACAGATATTCATCAAAAAGATGCCGTGCAGCGGCTGCCATCAGTCGCCGGGACGCAGGGGCAAGGTCTCGGGAGGTCTGAGCGGGCCGTCGCTGGTCGGGGCCGGGGAACGCCTCAACCCGGATTGGATCTACGCCTACCTGACGACGCCAAACGTGTTCAAGCCGGTCAAGGCGATGCCGACCTTCGCCGGCATCCTCAAGGACAAGGACATCAAGAACGTGGCGACCCACGTGGCCAACTTCAAGTCGAAGAAGAAGTAAGGAAGGTATAAAGCCATGAAACCTTTGATGATTTTCGCAGCTCTGGTCTTCCTCGCTTCGCTGACCGCCGCCGTTCCGGCCCGGGCGGCCGAGACCGAAAAGGTGTTCAAGTTCTATTGCGCCCAATGCCACGGCCTCGGCGGCAAGGGCGACGGTCCCAACGTGACCAAGGAATTCCCGGTCTCGCCGCGCAATTTCACCAACGCCAAGGAGATGAACAAGCTATCCGACGCAGACATCAAGAACGTCATCCTCGACGGCGGCCCGGTCGTAGACAAATCGCCTCTGATGCCACCTTGGGGCAAGACCTTGAAGCCCGACGACGTGGATGGCCTGGTCAAGCACCTGCGCAAGCTCTGCAAGTGTAAGGGCAAGCCGGGATAGGGCCGGGGTCAGAAAACGTAGAAGTAGAGGATCAGGACGATGACGACCACGTTGACCGCCATCCCGATGAAGATGACGACGTCCGTGGCGCGTTTGCGGGAAGGTTTCATACCGGGAATCTATCGTACGCGCCTCGGGCTGTCCATCGGCGCCCGATGATCCGCGGAACCGAAAACGAGAGCGTGTCATGAACGAAAATCCGACGCCGCAAGAAAGGTTTCCATGGGCTGGACCGGCCCTGTTCGTCGTCACCCTGATCGCCACCGTCGCCTTCTTCTGGTGGTTCGTGCAGGCTTGAGCGGAGGGGTCTCGGGAAAATGAGATCGATGGAGAGCAAAGGCTACCTGGTCCCCTTCGTCGTCGCCTTGGTCGTCTGCGGCGCAGCCTTCCTGTTGATGGATGTGGCCGTGATGAACATGCAGGGCCTGAACCTGATCTATCAGCCTTGAGAGCCGGACCGATGCGAGGCAACAAATGAACCGGCGCCGATCGAGAACACCGGTATCGTCGACATCCGTCCTTTTCCTGGCCGCGCTCTTTCTCGCGTTCGGCGCCCTGATCCTTGGCGCGAGCAGCGCGCTCGCCGCCGAACAGGCCGCCGAGGCTGCTGGGAGCACTCTCTACGGCCCGGCGCCGAACTTGAGCGAGGCCGACTACCCCCGCATCACCGGCGTCAACAGCCGGGTGACGGTGTGGATCGTCGCCCAACTGCACCTGTGGTTCGCCGCCTTCGTGCTGGCGGTGCCGATCTTCGTCTTCATCATCGAAGCGATCGGCATGAAGACCCGCGACAAGCGCTACGACGACATGGCCTACGAGTTCATCAAGGTCAGCATCACCGCCTACTCTCTGACCGCCATCATGGGCGGCCTGTTGGTGTTCTCGCTGGTTCTGTTCTATCCGGGTCTGTTCGATTACCTGGCGCTGATCTTCAAGGAGAGCATGTTCTATTACGCGCTGCTGTTCTTTGCCGAGAGCGCGGTGCTTTACGTCTATTACTACGGATGGCACTGGCTGCAGGGCGGGTTCCGGAAATGGGTGCACCTGACTCTCGGCTTGGTACTGAACGCCGTCGGCACCACCTTGATGCTGCTCGCCAATGCCTGGCTGACCTTCATGATGAGCCCGGCCGGGGTCGACGCGGCCGGCGTATATAGCGGCGACGCCTGGGCCGCCATCCACAATTTCCTGTGGAACCCCATCAACATCCACCGTTTCATCGCCAATATCGCCTACGGCGGCTCCATCGTCGGCGCCTATGCGGCCTTCAAGTTCCTGACCGCGACCAACGGCCAGGATCGGGCGCATTACGACTGGATGGGCTACAACGCCAACTTCATCGCCATTTCGGCGCTGCTGCCGTTGCCGTTCGCCGGCTACTACCTGGCGGCCGAGATCTACGCCTACAGCCAGCAGATGGGCATCACCCTGATGGGCGGCATCTTCGCCTGGCTGTTCATCAT
>CAYFMP010000018.1:0-7121 GCA_964344215.1 uncultured Thalassospiraceae bacterium
CCGGCAGGCCGCAAAACCGATCTCAGCCGCTTCCATATCAACGTGATCCGCTCTAGGAACAACCGGTCGCGGGCCTCGTGTCGATTGGCCCGGTTGCATCCTATCCTAGTATCGTATGCGGCCGCATTCAATGGTCGGCCCACGAATTCGGTCGGATGCTCTCCGGCAATGGCCCGACCGGCCCCCCCGTTTCATCGGCTCGTTTTTCCCGGCCCGGGTCCGCCGCCCAGGGCGGTCGCACGATCGACGACACCGACCCGCGCCCCTCTATCGCCTTCGCCTCCGTTGCACCGGCGCCGGCGTTCATCGCCATGGCCGGCGGCGGCGGTCCGCTCCGGTTGACTCCGGTCATTGCCGCTCGGCGGCGCTCTTGGTACGGTCCACCTACCCTGCAAGCGACGCAGCATTGGACTTTCGAGGAACCCGAAATGACAGGGCCTGCCGCCGAGATTCGGATCGAGGGGTTGCACAAGGCGTTCGAAGGGCACCGGGTGCTGGGCGGCGTCGACCTGGAGGTCGCCGGCGGCGAAATCGTCGCCATCGTCGGCGGTTCGGGCTGCGGCAAGACGGTGTTGCTGAATCACATCCTCGGCGAGTTGACGCCGGATTCGGGGCGCGTGCTGGTCGCCGACCACGACGAACCGGGGGCGCCGTTGAGGGACCTGGCGGCGTTCGGCGACAACGAACTCGATCGCATCCATACTCATTGGGGCGTGGTTTTCCAGAGAAACGCCCTGTTTTCGGGCAGCGTCTACGACAACATCGAGCTTTGGCTCAAGGAAATCAGAAACCTGGAGACGGAAGCGATCGAGCCGATCGCGCGGACGGTCCTCGACGCGGTCAGCCTGCCGACCGATGCCGACTTCCTCGACACCCCGTCGGAAAGCCTGTCGGGCGGCATGGCCAAACGGCTCGCCGTCGCCCGGGCATTGTCGATGGACCCCATCGTCATCTTCTACGACGAACCGACGACCGGCTTGGACCCGACCAGCGCCGCCCAGGTCCAGGACCTGATTTACTACACCCACTTCGAGCACGCCGCCGACCGGCTCGAGAGAACGACCGTCATCATCACCCACGACAAGGACCTGCTGGCCCGCTTGCAGCCCAGAATCGTCATGCTGCACGACGGTCGCGTATCGTTCGACGGCTCGTTCGACGAATTCGAGGAATCGGCGTCGTCCATCATCCGCCCCTATTTCGACGTGATGCCGGTACTGCACGGACGCCCCGAGCCCCGTCCCCGCGTCGCCGACCGGCCGGCCTGATTGGGCGCGACGCCCGAATCCCGCCGACGACGATGTGCCCCTGGCCGGGCGGCGCCGAACCTGAAATAATCGCCCGGACTGCCGGTTACCGAAGGTACGGGCGAGCGTTTTGAGCGGAACAGAGCAGAACCGGCATACGGAATCCGGCCGCGGTCGTATCGCCATCATCGACATCGGCTCGAACACGGTGCGCCTCGTCGTCTACGACGCGCCGATGCGCCTGCCGGTTCCGCTGTTCAACGAGAAGGTCCAGTGCGAACTCGGCCGCGGCTTGGCGGCGAGCGGCCGTCTCAACCGAGACGGCGCCGCCCTGGCGCTCGAAAGCATCGTCTGGTTCACCCGGCTGGCCGACGCCATGGGCGTCGATCGCATCGAGCTGGTGGCGACGGCCGCCGTGCGCGAGGCCTCCGACGGCGACGATTTTGCCCGGCGAATCGAGGAGCGGACCGGCCACCCGGTGATCGTGCTGAGCGGCGACGATGAGGCGGAAGCCGCCGCCCTCGGGGTCTTGAGCGGTGTTCCCGGCGCCGACGGCGTGCTCGGCGACCTCGGCGGCGGTAGCCTCGAGTTGATGGAACTGAAAGAGGGCGGTTTCGGGCGTCGCGGGACATTGCCGCTCGGTCATCTCAGATTGGCCGAGGACGCCGGCGGATCGACGGCGGAAGCGCCGGCCATCGTCGCCGAACGGCTGGCTGCGATGCCTTGGATCGAGGGCATGGAGGGACGCGCCTTTTTCGCCGTCGGCGGCTTGTTTCGCACCATCGCCCGCGTTTTCATCGGCGAGACGGCGTATCCCCTTCACGTCATCGACAACTACGAAATTCAGGTGCCGGAGGCCATGCGGCTGACCCGGCTGATCGTCGAGACCGGCGCCGGCGCCGCGCACCGGTTCGCCGACATACCTCAGAAGCGGATCGATTCGCTGCCCTTCGCGGCGATCGTTCTCGGCGCGCTTCTCGAACACGGACGCCCCGCGAGGCTGGTGTTTTCCGGATTCGGCCTGCGCGAAGGGCGTCTGATCAACAGCCTGCCCGAGCCGATCCGCAAGCAGGACCCGCTGATCAGCGGTTGCACGTCGCTGGCCGAACGCACCGGCCGCTTCGCCGTCGGCGGCGACGAGCTGATGGAATGGACGGCGCCGCTGTTTCCCGACGAGGCCGCCGAGCGCAGCAGGCTGCGCCACGCCGCCGGCCTGCTGAGCGACCTCGGCTGGACCGAACACCCCGACTATCGCGCCGAGCATGCGTTCTATCGGGTGCTGCGCCTGCCGTTCGCCGGCCTTACCCACCCGGACCGGGCATTCCTGGCGGTGACGGTTTTCGTGCGCTACGGCGGCGATCCCTATTCGGCAATCGTCGCCCCGGCGCGCCGCCTGCTCGAAGCCGCCAGCTTCGAGCGCGCCAAGCACCTCGGCCGGGCGTTCCGCCTCGCCCACACGCTGTCGGGCGGCGCGCCCGGCTTGCTCGACAAGGTGCGCCCGACGGTGGCGGACGGCGTCCTGACGCTGGACATCGGCGGTAAGGAAGAAGCGTTCCTGAGCGAGACCATCGAGCGCCGCCTCGGCAACCTGGCCGCCAGCCTCGGCCTGGTTCTCAAAATCTAGGACGATTTGCGCCGCGCGACGCCGCGCGGTTTGCGTTTCTTGAGGCGGTTGGCCTCCCAGTCGCGCTTCTCGGCCGCCATCATCAACGCTTGTTGGCTGCCCGCTGCATCGGCGCCATCGGCCGGCCGGCGCTTGACGTAATCGCCGCCGGGCAGCATCTCCCAGGCCGAGACGGCGTCGTCGATCTGCAAATCCAGGATGAAATCGAGTTCGGCCTGCCAGTTCGAATCGGTGACCGGCATCAGCACCTCGACGCGGTTTTTCAGGTTCCGGGTCATGAGGTCGGCGGAACCGATGAAGTATTCGTCGTCGCCGCCGTTGGCGAAATGGTAGACGCGCGAGTGCTCCAGGAACCGTCCGACGATGCTGACGACGCTGATGTTGTCGCTGACGCCGGCCAGACCGGGCCTCAGGCAGCAGGTATCGCGGATCACCAGTTGAACACGGACGCCGGCCTGCGACGCCCGATACAGCGCACGGATGATGTCGGGGTCCTCGAGCGCGTTGCACTTGAAGCGGATCAGACCTTCCTTGCCGTCCGCCGCGAGCGCGATTTCGCGCTCGATCCGATCGAGCAGCTTGTTCTTCATCATTTTCGGCGCGGCCAGAATCTTGCGGTAGTTCCTGGACGGCTTGTAGCCGGTGGTCAGGTAGTTGAACAGTTCGGTCAGATCGGCGCCGATCACGTCGTCGCAGGTCAATACGCCGAGATCGGAATAGAGCCTGGCCGTTCCGGCATGGTAGTTGCCGGTGCCGATATGGGCGTAGCGCCTCAAGCCCGAGTAGTCCTTGCGAACGACCAGGATCGCCTTCGAATGGGTCTTGAGGCCGACGACGCCGTAGTTGACGTGGATGCCGGCCTCCTCCAGCCGCGTCGCCCATATGATGTTGGCGGCCTCGTCGAAGCGCGCCTTGAGCTCGACGACCACGGCGACCTGCTTGCCGTTCCTGGCGGCGTCGACCAGCAGCCTGATGATCTCGCTCTGGGCCGAGGTCCGATACAGCGCCATCTTGATGGCCAGCACCTTGGGATCCGAACTGGCCTCGCGCAGGAAGCGCTCGACCGAGGCGGAGAAGGACTCGTAGGGGTGATGCAGGAGTATCGAGCCGGCGTCGCGGATGATGTGGAAGATGCTGCGGTCCTCGATCAGCTTGACGTTGTTGATCGGGTGATGGTCGGGATCGTGTAGCTCGTGGACATCGAGCGTCGCCATCTCCATCAGGTCGGCCATCCCCAACAGCCCCTCGACCGCATAGACGTCCTTGCCCTCGTCGAGCCCGAGCTCGCTGGCCAGCATGCCCTGGTGGGTCGGGTCGATGCCGTCCTCGACCTCGAGGCGCACGGTGGTGGCGAACTTGCGGTCCCTGAGTTCGGTTTCGATCATGGCCAGCAGGTCGTCGGCCTTCTCTTCGTCGCGCTCGGTGTTGGCGTTGCGGGTGACCCGGAAGACCTCGCACGACAGCACCTCCATGCCGGGAAACAGCAGGTCCAGGTTGTGCGCCATGACCTGTTCCAGCGGCACGAACGTGTTGCTGTCGCCGACCCGCATGAACCTGGGCGTGTTGCCGTCGGCCGGCACTTTGACGCGGGCCTGCGCCGTCTCCTCCTCGTCGGGCATCTGCAGGGTGGTCAACAGGTTCAGCGACAGGTTCGAGAGGAACGGAAAGGGGTGCGCCGAATCCATCGCCAGCGGCGTCACCAGCGGGAAGATGTTCTCGTAGTAATCGTCGCGGACGGCGGCGCGTTCGGTTTTCGAAAGCCCTTCGTAATCGGCCAGCACGATGCCGCGCTTGGCGAGGTCGTCGACGACCTCGGTGAAGGCGGCGCGCTTCTGGGCGTTGAGTTCCTTGATCAGCGCGATCGATTCGTCGATCTGTTGTTCCGGCGTCCGTCCGTCGACGGTCTTGGCGTGGACGCCGGCGCCGACCTGCTGCTTGAGGCCGCCGATCCGCTTCATGAAGAACTCGTCGAGGTTGGAGCTGACGATGGCGATGAATTTGAGCCGTTCGAGCAGCGGATTGTCGCGGTTGCGGGCCTCGTCGAGGACGCGGAAATTGAAATTCAGCCAGGTCAGCTCGCGGTTCAGGTAATACTTGGCGCCGCGCAGAGCGGCGGCCGACGGCGCCTTGCGTTTGGCGCCCTTGGCGGCCGCTTTCTTGGCCGGCGGCTTGTTGGCGAGCCCGCCTTTCGGCGGCGCCTCCGCTCTCGCGGCCGAGCCGGGCCGGACGGCGTTTTCGTTTCGGGCGCCTGTCGTCTCTCCCATGGGTTCACCTTCTTCCTTGGCCGGCAACGGCCGGCGTTCGGGGCATCACTCGTAGCAATCGGGAACGAACGTCTGCTCCGACATCGGCGGCCGCACGTAGCCGCCCTTGCTGCTCCGTTCCGGCAACCGGTGCGGGTCGGGCGTCACGTCCTGGTACGGGATCAGGCTCAGCAGGTGGCGGATGCAGTTGAGCCGGGCGCGTTTCTTGGAGTCGGCTTCGACCACGTACCACGGCGCGTGCTTGACGTCGGTGTGGGCGAACATCTCGTCCTTGGCCTTCGAATACTCGACCCAGCGGTCGCGGGATTCGAGGTCCATCGGGCTCAGCTTCCATTGCTTGGTGGGGTCGTCGATGCGGCCTTGGAATCGCCGTTCCTGTTCCTCGTCGCTGACCGAGAACCAGTACTTGATGAGGATGATGCCCGACTGCGTGAGCAGGCGTTCGAAATGCGGGCAGGCGTGCATGAAGTACTGGTGTTCGTCTTCCGTGCAGAAGCCCATGACCCGCTCGACGCCGGCCCGGTTGTACCAACTGCGGTCGAACAGCACCATCTCGCCGGCGGCCGGCAGATGGGCGGCGTAGCGTTGGAAGTACCACTGGGTCTTCTCGCGCTCGGTCGGCGTTCCCAGCGCCACCACGCGGCAGACGCGGGGGTTGAGACACTGGGTGATGCGCTTGATGACGCCGCCCTTGCCGGCGGCGTCGCGGCCCTCGAACAGGACGACGACCTTCAGGCCCTTGTCCTTGATCCAGCCCTGCAACTTGACGAGCTCGACCTGGAGGCGCGCCAGTTCCTCGTTGTAGACCTTGTTCGGGATCTTCCGCTTGACCGACTTGGTCGGTTCGACTTCGTGTTCCGTGTCCATAACCGCGTCTCCCTGGTCCACGCGCACGGGACTTCTTTCCGAAACTTAGGGTTTCGGCCGGTCTGGCAACTGGTTTATGTCTGAAACGATTGAAACGTATATGACATAAGTCAATTTTCCGACCGGCCGGAAAAGCATACAAGCATACTGGAAAGCCGCACAACAAGGCAGGCCCAATCCTTTGAGAAACCTCTTTCTCCTACGCCACGCCAAATCGAGCTGGGACGAACCCGGGCTCGACGATTTCGAGCGGCCGCTGGCGCCGCGCGGGACGAAGGCCTGCGAGGCGATGAAGGCATACATCCGTAAGGCCCGGATCGCGCCCGCCCTGATCCTGTGTTCGCCGGCCCGGCGGGCGCGGGACACTTACATCCTGCTGGCCGACGCCTTCCCGAGGCGATGCGAGGTCAGGTTCGAATACGGGCTCTACGAGGCCGGCAGCCAAGCCTTGTTGAAGCGGCTGCGGCGGGTCGAGAACAAGGTCCCGTCGGTCATGATGATCGGCCACAACACCGGTATCGAGCACCTGGCGCTGGCCCTGACCAGCGGCACCGACACCAAGCCCTTGAAGCGGATGCGGGAGAAATACCCGACCCTGGCCCTGGCCAGCATCGAGATCAAGAAGGGGACATGGTCGACGGCGGGGCCGGGCTGCGGACGGCTGTCGGACTATGTCATCCCCCGCGACCTCGGGAAATCCAAGCGCAAGAACTAGCCGATGGCGCCGTCAGATGACGACGAGCGGCTCGGTTTCGGGGAATTCCGGCCGACCCGACTCGAGATTCACGTAGCCCGACAGGACTTGGGAAACGCGGCCGTCCTTCGTCAACAGCAGGTCGACGCCTTGAACGGCGATGTGCTCGCGACCGACAACCACCAACGTGCCGCCGATCACGCCGATGCCGCGATGCTCGATCAGGCTCCGGAAGTACGGGCCCTCGTATTGTTCCCAGTTTTCCTCCCGTCGTTCGTAGGTCGCCGACATCTTCTTCTTGGTGTAATCGATACCCCACCAGTCGGTCAGCGACGTTCCCCACAACACGAACTCGAGGTCGAGCGGATCGCTCTGGATGTCGGCCAGCGACAGACGTCCCCACCACGCCTCGAACTCCTCGAAAT
>CAYFMP010000018.1:7131-50861 GCA_964344215.1 uncultured Thalassospiraceae bacterium
GAAATCGAAGTCCCGCCAGCTCGGAAGACCGCCGTCGCAAATCTTCGAGCGCCACAGGTCGACCAGCGATTCGAAGGGACCGAACCGCCGCGCCGGCAGATCGTTGGGGTAGATCCGGTAGTTCCAGCCTTTGATGGCGGGTACGCTCATCGGCTGAGTATACACCACCACCAGGCTCCGGCATCGGATTCCCGGCCGCTCTTTCCCGGCGCCGGGACTGGTGCCGACCACCTAAATGACCTTGTAGACGCTTTCCGCCATGACATCCTCCTTCCGTACGATGTTGAAGGTGCTGAGCGCGCCTCAAGACGAGGCTCTCCAGTCCGTTCCGACCCATGCTTGTGGCAGCCCGCATACACCGAACGGCGCCGACCGGGTAAACAAGCGTGACCCACGCGACGACGACATCACCGGGACCAAAACAACCGAGCTTGACTCCCATGCCTGATTAAAGAACCGGACATTGAACAATCAGCCGGAATGATATTCTCCACCGGGCAATGGTAGCGATTTGTCAGGAGCGGTTTGCGGCGTCTTTTTTTTGCATGCCGGAAAAGAAACGTTTCAGGTTGTCCGGCGCCTCTCCTGCTTTCCGGGGCTCGTCTCGGTCCTCTCCGGTACCGCCGTACACGTCTTTGAGGATGGCTTCGATAATCAGGCCTTTCGGCGGGGCCGTGTGCCACTGTCCCTGATATTCCCATTCGCGGCATGACACGCCTCCCTCGCAATCGCAGAGGGTGCCGCAGGACTCGCAGAGGCTTTCCCGGTAATTCATCTGAATATCCCGGCCATTGACCCGGACGGTGGGCGACACGAGGAATCCGAGGGCCACGGCTTGGTCTTCGCTCGTCACCCGAATTTTATTCAGGGCAACGTCAAAGCCCGCCGCTTCAAGAACCCGAGCGACCTCCTCAACGGCGTCTTCGAGAGTGGCTTCCGTATCTTGGCACCGCTCGCATACGCTCAAGTCGAGATACAGGAAATCGATATCCAGGCGTCTCTCTTCCGCTCGGGTTCCGCTTGCCGATGGAGATGTGACCTGTGGACCGCAACAGACGGACGCATTACTGGTTGTCTTGGCCTCGTCGGAAGGTGAACAGCACCCGGCCTCGGACGCGGACGGCGCTTGCTTGACGGCATCCAGCGTATCACAGCAACTTTCTGATTTCTTTGTCCCGGTCATAGTGCCGAACTCCATATAATTGCCCGAGAAGGCTTGATCGCCGCTCGTAAAAAGGATTATAAAAGACGTATCTCAACATTTCAAGAGATATTGAACTATGAATGAAAAACAAGCTCTCGACATGCTTGGCGCGCTTTCACAGGAAACCCGGTTGCGCGTTGTCCGGTATTTGGTTCAATGCGGCCAAGAGGGCGCATCGGCGGGCGATGTCGGTAAAGAGGTCGGCGCGACGTCCTCACGGGCTTCTTTTCACCTTTCGGCACTGGAACGTGCGGGCGTGATCTCGTCTGAACGCCAATCGCGGAATATCATCTATTCCGCAAATTTTGAGAACATCGGGGCCTTAATATCTTTCCTGCTCAGTGATTGCTGTAACAATCACCCCGACATCCTGGCATGCTGTGAGCTTGAAAATAGGCGCTGTTGAAACGTCCGCTTCACTCCTGAAAGCGGCCCTCCGGCAGCCGTTGGATCGCAGCGCTCGTCATTGCTTTTGCCCGCCCACCTATTGGCGCATGAGGTCGGGCAGGGATACGGTCATCGTCGCCATGGCCGGTTTCCTCTACCACCGACTACGACTTGGATTGGCATAGCGGTTCGGCGCCTTCGTTCATGTGGCCGTATACAACCATGGCCACGACGCCGCGCCGGTTGGGTGAAGCGGGATGGAAGGGCGTTGGGAATGGGATGAAGATGAGGGTCGAGGGCGGCGACCCTCAAATCGGTTTCCACACTCGGCGAGGTCCGCCCTTACCCCAGCGGCGGACATAACCGAACGGTGCGCGTAATATCCGGTTACGTCTGCCACCCTTGCCGGTCATTGCCTCAATCAGCCTAACCCGTGCATTTCGACCACAAAGCTCCCCGCCTAAGACAAATATCCTTGTCCCCAGGGGATCGGTGAATAGAGTCGAAGCATGAGTGCCTCCGTATCCGGAAGAGCGCGCCGCCGGACTGCCGGTGGAGAACGCCACTGCCTGACCCTGGGGGGTGCACTTTCTCCCGATGTTTACCGGGCATGGCGGAAATCCGGCCTGGGCGCCATCACCGAAAGACTGGAACACGATCTCATCCTGGAACTTTCCGGCTCCGTGGAACATCAACGTTGGCTCGATGTGGGTTGCGGGGATGGGGCGCTTGCCGAGAAGCTGGCAACGAAAGGCGCCTCCGTGACGGGATTCGACTCCAACACCGCCATGATCGAAGCCGCACGGCAGCGCGGCGTCGGCCAGTTCATTGTCGCCTCTGCAAAGGACTTGCCGTTTGCCGACGCAACGTTCGACGGCGTGAGCGCAATCACCGTCCTTTGCCTTACGGGACGCAGGGAACGCGTCGTCGAGGAAATCGCTCGCGTTCTGAAACCCGGTGGCCGTCTGATAATCGGTGAATTGGGTGTCCATAGCCTGTGGGCCCTTTCCCGCCGGGTACGTGCCAAATTCGGTAATCGCTTTTGGCAACAGACGCGCTTCTTTACCAAGGGCGAGTTGTCCTTGTTGGCAGCACATGCCGGACTGGAGTTTCAAGGGTTTGGAGCGGCCGTTTTCTACCCGCCTTTCGGCATGGCGGCACGTCTTCTCGCCTGGGCGGACCCCATGCTTGGGCGGATGCTCGGCGAAATCGGCGCCGCTTTTATCGCCCTGTCGGCGGAAAAAATTGTTTTGGATCGGGACAACCGCCTCAACTAGGTCATGTCCCCACAAAGGGAGTTCACAATTCGCCGGTGATGCGATTCAAGCTTCCGAACAGCGGGAGCAGTCGCATGGGCGGGCACTACGATTTGACGGACTTCGAATGGTCGGTCATCCAACCTCTTCTTCCCAACAAGCCGCGAGGCGTTCCACGCGTCGACGACCGGCGGGTGCTGAACGGCATCTTCCGGGTGTTGCGTTCGGACGCACCGTGGCGCGACCTGCCGGAGCGCTATGGGCCCTACACGACGTGCTACAACCGCTTCAACCGCTGGCGCAAGGCAGGCGTCTGGGACCGCATCATGGACGCGGTTTTCGCGGCCTACGACGCCGACTGGACCAGGGACAGGATCAAGGCCCGGGGCGCGGCACCGAACATTCCCGACAAGGTCAATCGCAAGCAACATCATTGCTTCTCGGAGGCCCTTTATAAGGAGCGCAACCATGTCGAGCGCTTTTTCAACAGGATCAAACACTTCCGACGTATTGCCACGCGCTTCGAAGAACATGCCGCCAACCACCTCGCGACGATAAAGCTGGCATCAATCCGAATTTGGCTTCGTATCCAAAAATCCCGCGCGGGTTGCCCAGACCAGGGTCTGCGTTCAGGGCAGGAGCCGCCGAGATACGCCCTGTCGATGAACTGCCGGATTTAGCCATAAGCTGACGAGCCGACGCCTATCCTTTATAAATTCGCGAAGCGTCTTATCACCATCGTAGCAATCGACATCGGGGACGAACCATGGGCGAGTTCGAAGCGTTTGGAAAAGCAGAAAGGGTTGGGTGGACCAAGCAGGACGTCGCGAGCAACTATGTCTCCCTATTTGCGAAAGCCGCTGACCAAGCCATGATTGGTCTAGTCGAGGCGGTTGCTCTCGCGTCAGGTTCGACGGTTCTGGACATCTGCTGCGGCCATGGCGCCATGACGGCCATGTTGTGTGATGTTGGTTGCCGAGTCACAGGGCTTGATTTTTCTGAAAAGATGCTCGCTCACGCGAGAAACAACGCCCCGTCGGCGACCTTGAAAAACGCTGATGCCCAAGACCTTCCCTTCGAGGATCAGAGCTTTGATGCGGCTGTCTGCAATTGCGGGATCATGCATTTACCCGACCAGCCGAAAGCGCTGAGAGAGGCAAGGCGGGTTTTGAAACCCGGCGGAACGTTTGGGATGACCGCTTGGGTGGGTCCGGATGCTTCGCCGTCGTTCAAGATTGCTTTTGGCGCCTTCAAGGCGCATGCGGATCCGTCGAAAGAGGCGCCTCCACAGCCGGATTTCTTTCAGTTCGCCAATCGGGAGGTGGCTCATGGAATGTTCGAGGCTGCCGGGTTCAAGGAGATCGACCAACAAACGATCGACTGCAATTGGCATCTTGAGACAGCCGATCAGCTTTTCAAAATTTACTCGGAGGCGACTGTTCGCATGGCAATGCTTTTGGCGGCCCAAACACGCGTGACGGTGGACGCCATCCGTGAAACGATGATCGAAATGGTCGAGGCAGAATTTGCATCGGGTGCCGGCTTCAAAGTGCCGGTTCCTGCGGCGTTGATCACAGCTAAGGTCTGAAATGGATCACACCCGGACCCTATCGCGCTCCTTCGCCGACGTCTGGTTTTGACCCGCGAGCGGCTTTGCCCGTACTTCTCCCGTTTATGAGTCCGCGACCTTGAGCGGCTTCCGATCGGTTGGAATCGGTGAACGGTTCCATCCGATCGGATTACACCGCTCTAATTCATTGAAGAATAGAGCAAGTAAATCCGATCAGCTTGAGCCTGATTGGTTCAAGCTAATCCGATATTGCTCTAGTTGCCTGAAGTTACACCCCGACCTTATGTCCGCCTTTGGCTGAGGCTGTTCTCTAACTCGGCTGCGTACGGCCGTTCTCTAACTCGGCTGCGAACGGCCGTTCCGTCGGACCGTAACCTTAGTCCGCTTCAAGCCTGCAAGCAGCCCTTCGGCAGGCGTTGGTTCATGGCGCTGGTCGTTGCCGTCGCCCGCCCACCGATCCAATCCTTCCCCAGAAAAACGATCTATAAAGTGATTATTTTCCTTGACAAATGACAATTTATTTGATATATCCCCATCATGTCTATTTTATCTGTCTTTCTCCTTTGATCGTTTCAACGGTGTCGCAGGTGGTCGCGGAGGCCGTCGGCCGAAAATTTCCGCCGAGGTCCAGGCCGCCCCCGGTTGATATGGACAAAACCGGACATTCACGGACATTTTCCGAGGGCGGGGTGGTCGTGCGGATGATAACAAATGCTAAGGATTGAACCCGGCTGGACGGCTTCGGCGGCGCATCATTCGAGCGGCCGCCGCGCCGCCTCAGTCGAGGTCGCGGGGCCGACCCGCCACCATCGGCACGAAGGCGACCGGCAACACCGCGTCGGCGCTGACGGTGCCGCCCAAGTCCTTGCGGACCAGAGTCAGCATCTGGTGCTGGTGCGGCCGCCCGATCGGCACCACCATGCGCCCCATCGGCTTGAGTTGGTCGATCAAGGCCGCCGGCACGCGCTCCGGTGCCGCCGTCACCAGGATGCCGTCGAACGGCCCCTCCTCGGGCCAGCCCAGATAGCCGTCGCCGACACGGGTGCGGACGCGGTCGTAGCCCAGTTCGTCCAAGCGGGCGCGGGCCGGCTTCGCCAGTCGCTCGACGGTCTCGAGGCTGAAGACCTCGGCGCCTGTTTCGGCCAGCACGGCGGCCTGGTAGCCCGACCCGGTGCCGATCTCCAGCACGCGCTCACCGCCCTCGAGGTCGAGCAAGTCGGTCATCAGGGCGACGATATAGGGTTGCGAGATGGTCTGGCCACAGCCGATCGACTGCGGGCGGTTGGCGTAGGCCGCCGATGCGTCCTCGGGGCGCACGAAGGCGTGTCTCGGCACCCGTTCGATGGCCGCCATGGTGACCGCGGAGAAGGCGGCGCGGCCGGTCCACCCCGCCGTGTCGCGGGCGTCGGCGGCGATCTCGTCGAGCAAGCGGCGGCGCGCTTTGTCGAACCGGTCGGCCTCGCGGGATCTATCGAACCGGTCGGGGTTCATCGAACAAGCCTTTCTGCAGCCCTTCACAATGGCGGAAGCGGCGCACCCTCGGCAAGGGGGTTGCCGCGGCGGCGGGCATTCCCGTCCTTCGAACCGGCGCTCCGCGCCTTCCCCGGGATGACAATGAGATCATATTCGTGCGCAGCACGCCGCCAGGGCTTGCGGCGACGGCGCCGACGGGCCATATCAGGGCCGCGAAACCGCCACCTTACGAAGACGAGTGATAGCCATGGCAAAAGAAAAGTTCACCTTCCAGGCGGAAGTCAGCAAGCTGCTCGACATCGTCGCCCACTCCTTGTACAGCCACAAGGAGATCTTCCTGCGCGAACTGATCTCGAACGCGTCGGACGCCTGCGACAAGCTCCGCTACCTGGCCCTGACCGAACCGAACCTGAGCGCGGGCGACGCCGAGTTCGCGATCACGCTGACGACCGATCCGAAGGCCAGGACGCTGACCGTTTCGGACAACGGCATCGGCATGGGCCGCGACGATCTGACCGAGACACTCGGCACCATCGCCAATTCCGGCACCCAGGCCTTCATGCAGCAACTGAGCGCGGCCAGGCCGAAAAAGGGTGCCAAGGGCAAAGGCAGGAGCAAGGACGCCGATGCCGGCGCCGGCGTCGAGCTGATCGGCCAGTTCGGGGTTGGTTTCTATTCGGCCTTCATGGTCGCCGACCGTGTCGACGTAGTGACCCGCAAGGCCGGCGAGGAAGCCGCCTGGCTGTGGTCGTCGGACGGCTTGGGCGAATTCACAATCGAGGAAGCGAGCCGCGATGCGCGCGGCACCGACATCGTCGTCCACCTCAAGAAGGACGACAAGGAGTTCACGGACGCGGCTCGCATCGACAACATCGTCAAGACCTACTCCGATCACATCGGCATCCCGATCCGGTTGGTCGAAACCGCGAAGAAAGGCGAGACGGAAGAGCCGCGCACGCTGAACACGGCATCGGCGCTTTGGACGCGGGACAAGAAAAACATCACCGAGGATCAGTACAAGGAGTTCTACCACCACGCGGCGCACGCCTTCGACGAGCCGTGGCTGATCCTGCACAACCGGGTCGAGGGGGTGCTGGCCTACACCAACCTCCTGTTCATCCCCGAGAGCCAGCCGTTCGACCTCTTCAACCCGGACCGCAAGACCCAGGTCAAGCTCTACGTCAAACGCGTCTTCATTACCGACGACTGCGAAGACCTGCTGCCGTCATACCTGCGCTTCGTCCGCGGCATCGTCGATTCCGAGGACCTGCCGTTGAACATCAGCCGCGAGATGCTGCAGCACAATCCCGCGCTCAAGAAGATCAGCAAGGCGCTGGTCAAGCGGTTGATCGCCGAACTCAAGAAGCAGGCCGACAAGAAGCCGGACGACTACGCCAAGTTCTGGGACAACTTCGGGGCGGTCGTCAAGGAAGGTCTCTACGAGGACGCCGACAACCGCGACAGGCTGTTGGAGATCAGCCGTTTCAGGAGTACCGAAGGCGACGGGCTCGGCAGCCTCGCCGACTACGTCGGTCGCATGCAGAAAGGCCAGGACGCGATCTACTACATCACCGGCGAGGACGCAGAGACGACGCTGATGAGCCCGCAGCTCGAAGGCTTCCGGGCCAAGGGCGTCGAGGTGCTTCTGCTGACCGATCCGGTCGACGAGTTCTGGGTGCCGTCGGTCGGCGCCTATGACGACAAGCCCTTCAAGTCGGCGACCCGCGGCGACGTCGATTTGGGCAAGGTCGAAGGCAAGGCCGACAACCGAGAGAAGGACGCCGGCACCGAGAAGAAGGCCGGCGGCGCCGACTTGGACCCGCTGATCGCCGCCTTCAAGGTCGCCTTGGGCGATCACGTCAAGGACGTGCGGGCTTCCGCCCGCCTGACCGACAGCCCGGTCTGCCTGATCGCCGAGGAAGGCGACATGGACATCCACCTCGAGCGCCTGCTCAAGCAGCACAAGCAACTGGGTGATGCCGACCTAACGCCGAGGGTGCTGGAGATCAACCCCGACCACGCGCTCATCAAGGGCTTGGCCGGCAAGGCGAGGAAGGCCGACGGCATCGACCCGACTCTCGAGGACGCCGCCTTCCTGCTCTTGGACCAGGCCCGCATCGTCGAGGGCGAACCGGTCGCCGACCCGGCCGCCTTCTCGAAGCGCCTGGCCGCCGTCATGGCCAGCGGCCTGAAACTTTAAGAGTCGACAACAGGTCCGCAAGAATCGGGTGGCCGGCGGCCGTGCAGAGGCGTATCAAGGAGCCATGCAATGGATATCGACACCCGCACCGGAACCGGCCCCGCCGCCCGCCTACGCCGGCGTCGCCGCCGCCATCGACTACCTGGTGGCGCGGCGCACCGAACAGCCGCCGCTCGAAGAGGTCGCCGGCGTCGCCGGCATGAGCGCCTTTCATTTCCAGCGCACCTTCAAGGCCTCGACCGGGGTCAGCCCGAAACGGTTCCTGCAGTACCTGACCGTCGATCACGCCAAACGGTTGCTGTCGACGCGCGCCAGCGTGCTCGATGCGGCCTACGACGTCGGCCTGTCGGGGCCGTCCAGGCTGCACGATCTGTTCGTCGCCTGCGAGGCGATGACGCCGGGTCAATTCAAGGCGCGCGGCCGCGATCTCGTGATCCGCTACGGCCTGCACGACAGTCCGTTCGGACGCGCCCTCGTCGGCCTTACCGAGCGCGGCATCTGCTGGCTCGGCTTCGTCGAGGCCGGCGACGACGGAGCCGCGGTGGCGGCGCTGGCCGGCGAATGGCCGGCCGCCCGGCTGATCGAGGATGCCCCCGGTACGGCCGTCGCGGCGGCGCGCGCCTTCGGGTTTGCCATGGGCGAGCGCGGCCTCGGCGAGCCGGTGCGGCTCGACGTCGCCGGCACCAATTTCCAGGTCAAGGTGTGGGAGGCGCTGCTGCGCATTCCGCCGGGCCGGGTCGTCACCTACCAGGACGTCGCCCGCGCCGTCGACAGCCCCGAGGCGATGCGGGCCGTCGGCCGCGCCGTCGGCGCCAACCGCATTTCGCTGCTGATTCCGTGCCACCGGGTGATCCTGAAGTCGGGCGCCATCCACAATTACCGCTGGGGGACGGAACGCAAGCGGGCCATCCTCGCCTTGGAGCAGGCGGCGGCGGAGACCGGCCGGGCCTGAGGGCGGTGTTCGTATCGGTACCGTTGACGGCGGCTCGGCTCAGCAATCGTCGAGGGCGACGTTCTTTAAGTGCCGTCGAGGGCGACTTGGGCGGCGCCGATGATCTGCCCGGTTTCGGCCGATTGCAGGAGGACGGCGCAGGCGTCGCCGCCGGACGCGCTCGCCGGCACCTTCATGCTCAACGCCTCGCCGTTCCAGACGGCGATCTTCGAGAAGGCGCGGACGACGTTGACGTTGCGCATCTCGCTGCCGGCGTTCTCGCCGCGGGCGATCCTGGTCTTGTGCTCGCGGTCGAAGAACACCGAGAACACGTAGACGTCGCCGCTGACGCCGCTGGCCGGCAACTCGAGACGGACGTCGCCGGGGCCGCCGGTGAGCGACACCGGCACCCGGGGCAGCTTGCGCGACTTCTCGATGTAGTCGCGCACTTCCGAGCGTTTCGAGCCGACCGCCTGATAGGCGCCGTCGATGACCATCTGCGGCGTATAGACGTAGCGCAGGGAAAACAGCCGGGCGTAGCCGCGCTGCCTGGCGGTGTGGGCTGGGTCGGCGAACGGGTCCTTCCAGCCGATGTAATCCCAGTAATCGACGTGGATGGACAGCGCCAGAACGTCCTTGCGCCCGGCCAACTCGCCGAGCAGCTGATCGGCCGGCGGACACGACGAGCAGCCTTGCGAGGTGAACAGCTCGATCACCGTCAGCCGCTCGTCCCCGGCTTCGGCTTCGATCGGCGCGGCGCCGATCAGCACGACGGCGCTCAAAACAACACTTGCAATCAGATGTTTCACGGCAGCCAGCGATAGCCGATCGTTCGACCGACCGCCAATCACATGGCGGTGAAACGGCGGCCGGATCCCGTCGACTCACGGCATTGTGAAGGAACCGGCGCCCGGCCGCCTCACCCGGTCTCGGCCATGATCCGCCTGAGCACGTATTGCAGGATGCCGCCGTGCCGGTAGTAGTCGACTTCGTCCACGGTGTCGATGCGACAGGTCAGCGTCAGATCCTCGGCCGAGCCGTCGGCCCGCGTGATCCGGCAATCGACGTCCATGCCCGGCGTGATGCCGGCGGCGACGCCGGTGATATCGAAGGATTCCGAGCCGTCGATCCCCAAACTGTTGCGGCCGGCACCGTTCTTGAACTGCAGCGGCAGCACGCCCATGCCGACCAGATTTGAGCGGTGGATGCGCTCGAAGCTTTCGACGATGACCGCCTTGACGCCGAGCAGCCGTGTGCCCTTGGCGGCCCAGTCGCGCGACGAGCCGGTGCCGTACTCCTTGCCGCCGACGACGACCAGCGGCACGCCTTCCTCCTCGTAGCGCATGGCGGTCTCGAACACCGAGCTCTCCTCGCCGGACGGGTAGTGCTTGGAGAAGCCGCCCTCGATTCCGGGCACCATCTGGTTGCGGATGCGGATGTTGGCGAAGGTGCCGCGCATCATGACCTCGTGGTTGCCGCGCCTGGACCCGAACGAATTGAAGTCCTCCGGCCGCACCTGGTACTCCAGCAAATAGTCGCCGGCCGGGCTGTCCTTGGTGATCGAGCCGGCCGGGCTGATGTGGTCGGTGGTGATCGAATCGCCGAGCACCATCAGCAAGCGGGCGCCGTGGATGTCCTCGGGCTCGCCCGGCTCGGCCGTCATGCCTTCGAAGAAGGTCGGGTGTTTGACGTAGGTCGAACTTTCCGGCCAATCGAACATGTTGCCGCCGGTCGTCGAGATGGCGCGCCATTCGTCGGGCCCCTCGTAGACGTTGCCGTAGCGCTGCTCGAACATTTCCGGGCTCAGGCAGGCGTTGACCGTCTCGGCGACCTCCTTGTTGCCGGGCCAGACGTCGCTGAGAAAAACCGGGTTGCCGTCGGCGTCCTCGCCCAACGGATCGTTCAGCAGGTCGGTGGTCATCGAACCGGCGATGGCGTAGGCGACAACCAGCGGCGGCGAGGCCAGGTAGTTGGCGCGCACGTGCGGGTTGATGCGGCCCTCGAAGTTGCGGTTGCCCGACAGCACCGACACCGCCACCAGGTCGCCTTCGTTGACGGCGCCGACGATGGCGTCGGCCAGCGGCCCCGAGTTGCCGATGCAACTGGTGCAGCCGAAGGCGGCGATGTTGAAGCCGAGCGCGTCGAGGTCGTCCTGCAGCCCGGCCTTCTCGAGATAGTCGGCGACCACCTGCGATCCCGGGCCGAACGACGTCTTGACCCACGGCTTGACCTTGAGGCCGCGGGCGACGGCGTTGCGCGCCAGCAGGCCGGCGGCGACCAGCACCGACGGGTTCGAGGTGTTGGTGCACGAAGTGATGGCGGCGATCGCCACATGGCCGTCGGCGAAATCGTAATCGGTCCCGTCGACCGCCGCCTGGCGCGGCGCCTCGACCCCGGCCAGATCCTTCAACGTCGTCGCGAAGGCGGACCCCGCAGCCGACAGGGCGATGCGGTCCTGCGGCCGCTTCGGCCCGGAGACGGCCGGCTCGACGGTCGAGATGTCGAGTTCCAGGGTATCGGTGAACAGCGGCTCCGGCGTCGCCTGATCGCGCCACAAGCCCTGCTCGCGGGCATACGCCTCGACCAGGGCGATGGTGGCGGCGTCGCGGCCGGTCAGTTTCAGGTATTTGAGGGTCTCGGCGTCGACCGGGAAGAACCCGCAGGTGGCGCCGTACTCGGGCGCCATGTTGGCGACGGTCGCCTTGTCGGCCAACGCCAGTTCGTCGAGGCCGGGGCCGAAGAACTCGACGAATTTGCCGACCACGCCCTTCTCGCGCAGCATCTCGACGACCCGCAGCACCAGGTCGGTGGCCGTGGTACCCTCGCTCAACGAACCGCCGAGCTTGAAGCCGACGACTTCGGGGATGACCATGGAGACCGGCTGGCCGAGCATGGCGGCTTCGGCCTCGATGCCGCCGACGCCCCATCCCAACACCGCCATACCGTTGACCATGGTGGTGTGGCTGTCGGTGCCGACCAGGGTGTCGGGCATGGCGATGGTGCGCCCCGACTCTTCCTCGGTCCACACCGTCTTGGCCAGGTATTCCAGGTTGACCTGATGGCAGATGCCGGTCCCCGGCGGCACCACGGTGAAGTTGCTGAACGCCGACTGGCCCCATTTCAGGAATGTGTAACGCTCGCCGTTGCGTTCGAACTCGCGCTCGATGTTCTTGGCCATGGCGTCTGCGGTGCCGGCGTAGTCGATCATCACCGAGTGGTCGATGACCAAGTTGCAGGTGCTCAACGGGTTGATCTTGTCGGGGTCGCCGCCCATCCGGGCCATGGCGTCACGCATGGCGGCGAGGTCGACGACCGCCGGCACGCCGGTGAAGTCCTGCATCAGCACCCGGGCCGGGCGATAGGCGATCTCGTGTCTCGAGGTACGTTTGTCGAGCCATTCGGCGACGGCCTTGACGTCGTCGACCGTGACGCTGCGGCCGTCCTCGTAGCGCAGCAGGTTCTCGAGCAGTACCTTCAGCGAATTGGGAAGCCGGGAGACGTCGCCGAGGCCGGCCTCGGCGGCGGCGCTCAAGCTGAAATAGTCGTATTCCCGGCCGCCGACATCGAGGGTGCGGCGCGTTTTCAGGGTGTCTTGACCGGTGACAGGCACGGGCGGGATCCTCCTTGGGATTGGCGGGACCGGCGGGCTCCAACATAGATGGGTCGGGCGGCCCAAAGCCACAACGATTCTATAGCTGCTGGCGGCCAGCCGATAAACCAAGAAATCGCCGCCGAGCGCCCCGAGCGCAGCCGCGCTCCCAACTGGCACTTGATCCGATGGCCCAACTTGAGTACGAGATTGGACCTGCCGACGGATGCCGAACGGTTTTCGGCCCTGTCGTTAAGCCAAGCGAATGTGAAACACGAACGGGTGGCGGAAAAAAACCGCCCGGCGAGGTTTCAGGGAGGAACCCCATGGCCGGCCAGGCAGCCGACGGCCACACCGACACCGGCAATGCCGTGTCCGCACCTGCGGATACGGCCCTCGATACGTTTCCGAAACTGTTGATCGAGAACGCCCGTATCCACGGCGATCGCGCCGCCAGCCGCGAGAAGGATTACGGCATCTGGCTGAGTTGGACCTGGGCCGAGGTCGCCGACGAGGTGCGCGCCCTGGCCTGCGGGCTGGCGGCTTTGGGCGTCGGGCGCGGCGACAAGGTGACGGTGTGCGGCGACAACCGTCCGCACCTTTATTGGTCGCTGACGGCGATTCAGGCGCTGGGCGCCATTCCGGTTCCGGTCTACCAGGACTCGGTGCCCGACGAGATGCAGTACATCTACGAGCACGCGGAGGCGAAGTTCGCTATCGTCGAAAACCAGGAGCAGGTCGACAAGCTGCTGGAGATAAGAGACCGCACGCCCGGCCTCGAGCACATCGTCTACAAATTCCCGCGCGGCATGCGGCACTACGACCAGCCGTTCCTGAGCCTGCTGGCAGACGTTCAGGACCGGGGCCGGGCGTTCGATCGCGATAATCCGGATTTCTATGAGGAGTGCATCGCAGCTTCGGGCGGCGGCGACATCGCCATCATGCTCTACACGTCCGGCACCACCGGCCGGCCGAAAGGCGTCATGCTGTCCTTCGACAACCTGATCATTACGGCGCGTAACGGCATCATCCGCGAGAACCTGACGGCGGACGAGGAAATCCTCGCCTACCTGCCGATGGCCTGGATCGGCGACAACATCTTCTCCTACGCCCAGGCCTATGTGGCCGGGTATTGCGCCAGTTGCCCGGAAAGCAGCGAAACGGTGCTGGAGGACCTGCGCGAAATCGGACCGACCTATTTCTTCGCACCGCCGCGCATCTACGAGAGCCTGCTGACCACGGTGATGATCCGGATCGAGGACGCGGCCACGATCAAGCAGCGCATGTTCCATTACTTCATGGAGGTGGCGCGCCGGGTCGGCATGGACATCCTCGACGGCAACCCGGTTTCAGCCGGCGACCGGCTACGCTACTGGCTCGGCGACCTCCTCGTCTACGCGCCGCTGAAGAACGTGCTCGGCCTGTCGAAGGTGCGCGTCGGCTACACGGCCGGCGAGGCGATCGGTCCCGACATCTTCATCTTCTACCGGTCGCTGGGCCTCAACCTGAAGCAGCTGTACGCCTCGACCGAGGCGTCCGTCTTCATCACCATCCAGCCGGACGGCGAAGTCCACCCCGAAACGTCGGGCACGCCGGCCATCGACGTCGAGGTTCGCATCGAGGACAACGGCGAAGTGATGTTCCGCAGCCCCGGCGTCTTTCAGGCCTATTACAAGAACGACGAAGCCACCCATGAAACCAAGACCACCGACGGCTGGGTGCATACGGGCGATGCCGGCTATATCGATTCGGAGGGGCACCTGCGGATCATCGATCGCTCCAAGGACGTCGGCAAACTGAACGACGGCACCATGTTTGCGCCCAAGTTCTTGGAAAACAAACTGAAATTCTTCCCGCACATCAAGGAAGCCGTGACCTTCGGCCACGAGCGCGACTACGTCGCCGCCTTTATCAACATCGACCTGGAATCGGTCGGCAACTGGGCCGAACGTCGCAATCTGGCCTATACCGGCTACACGGACCTGGCCGGCCAGGCGCCGGTCTACGACCTGATCGGGGAATGCGTGGAAAAGGTCAACGCCGACCTGGCGGCGGACGAGAAGCTGACAGGCTCGCAGATCCGCCGCTTCCTGATCCTGCACAAGGAACTTGACGCCGACGACGGCGAGTTGACCCGCACCCGCAAGGTGCGCAGGCGCATCATCGCCGACAAGTACGGCGAGTTGATCGACGCCCTCTATTCCGACAAGTCCCACTGCCCGATCGAAACCGAAGTCACCTTCGAGGACGGTCGCACCGACTTGATCACCGCCGACCTGCAGATCCGCGACATCGGCGGCGACGCGGTGCGGGCGCAGGCGGCTGAATAGGATCGGGATTGAATGGGCGCGGAACGGAATATCGGCGACGTGCTTCTGAACGTGGAGAACATCAGCCTGTCGTTCGGCGGCGTCAATGCTTTGAGCGGCGTCAGTTTCGACGTTCGCGAGCACGAGATCCGCGCCATCATCGGCCCCAACGGTGCCGGCAAGAGCTCGATGCTGAACTGCATCAACGGCTTCTACCACCCGCAGGAAGGCCAGATCACCTTCAAGGGCGAAACCCGTAAGCAGATGCAGACCCACCAGGCGGCCGAACATGGCATCGCCCGGACCTTCCAGAACATCGCTCTGTTCAAGGGCATGAGTACGCTCGACAACATCATGACCGGGCGCAATCTGAAGATGAAACGGAACTTCCTGTGGCAGGCAGTGTATTTCGGGCCGGCCATCGCCGAAGAGCTCGAACACCGGGCCGTGGTCGAGGAGGTGATCGATTTCCTGGAGATCGAGTCGATCCGCAAGACCCCGGTCGGCCGCCTCCCCTACGGGCTGCAGAAACGGGTCGAGCTGGGCCGGGCGCTGGCCGCCGAACCCGACCTGTTGCTGCTCGACGAGCCGATGGCCGGTATGAACCACGAGGAAAAGGAGGACATGTGCCGCTACATCCTCGACGTCAACGACGAGTTCGGTACGACCATCGTCCTCATCGAGCATGACATGAGCGTCGTCATGGACATCTCGGATCGCGTCGTCGTCCTCGACTACGGCAAGAAGATTGCCGACGGCACGCCCGACGACGTGCGCGGCAATCAGGACGTCATCGACGCCTATCTGGGGATCCGCCATGACTAATATCGGCATCCAGGGGAATCCCTGACATGGAACTTCTCAACATCCTGTTCGTGGCACCGTTTGTCGACATGGCGGACAGCCCGATCTTCCTCTTGGAAGTCGTTGTCGGCGGACTTCTGACCGGCGTCATGTATTCCCTGGTGGCGCTCGGTTTCGTCCTCATCTTCAAGGCCTCCGGGGTCTTCAACTTCGCGCAAGGGGCGATGGTGCTGTTCGCGGCATTGACCCTGGTCGGGCTGATGGAAAGGGGTGTGCCGGTTTTCGTCGCCATCGCCGCCGCCGCCGCCGTGATGGTGGTTCTGGCCATGGCCATCGAGCGCTTCATGCTGCGCCAACTGGTCAACCAGGAAGGCATCATCCTGTTCATGGCGACCATCGGCCTCAATTTCCTGCTCGAGGGGATCGGCCAGATCGCGTGGGGCAGCGACGTCAAGAAACTGGATGTCGGCCTGCCCGACAAATCCTTCGAGGCCATCGGCATGCTGTTAAACACTTTCGACCTGTCGGCCGCCCTCATCGCCGCCATTCTGGTTACCGTGCTGGCGGTGTTCTTCCAGAAGACCACCATCGGCCGCGCCTTGCGCGCCGTCGCCGACGACCACCAAGCGGCGATGTCGGTGGGAATCCCGTTGAAGACCATTTGGGTCATCGTGTGGTCGGTGGCCGGTATCGTCGCCTTGGTCGCCGGCGTCATGTGGGGAACCAAGTCCGGCGTCCAGTTCTCGTTGTCGCTGATCGCCCTGAAAGCGCTGCCGGTGTTGATCCTCGGCGGTTTCACGTCGGTGCCGGGCGCCATCATCGGCGGCCTGATCATCGGCGTCGGCGAGAAGATCGCCGAAATCTACTGGGGGCCGGCGTTCGGCGGCGCCATCGAGGGCTGGTTCGCCTACATGCTGGCTCTGGTCTTCCTGCTGTTCCGGCCGCAGGGTCTGTTCGGCGAAAAGATCATCGAGCGGGTGTAAGGGGAAGCCTCGGCATGTTTTACCGCGAATCCGGCCAGTTCAAGACAGACTACAAGAGCGACCAGGCGGTCTTTCCGATCATCCAGGACCGCTGGTTCATCGCCCTCGTCCTCGTCCTCGCCTATGCGGTGGTGCCGTTCATCGCCAACGAATACTGGCTGCAGGCCGTGTTGATCCAGTTCCTGATCTTCTCGCTGGCCGCCATCGGCCTCAACATCCTGACAGGCTACGCCGGCCAGGTCAGCCTTGGCACCGGCGCCTTCATGGCGGTCGGCGCGTATGCCACCTACAAGATCACCACCGCCTTTCCGGAGATCAACATCGTCGTCGTCTTCCTGATGTCGGGACTGGCGGCGGCCGCGGTCGGCTCGCTGTTCGGCCTGCCGAGCCTGCGCATCAAGGGCTTCTACCTGGCGGTGGCGACATTGGCCGCGCAGTTCTTCATCCTGTGGCTGTTCAACAAGGTCGGCTGGTTCTACAACGACAACCCGTCGGGTACCATCACGGCGCCGCCGCGCACCGTTTTCGGAATCATGGTGACGGGGCCGGAGGCGACGGCGCAGGTACGCTATTACGTGGCGCTGATCTTCCTCACCGTCATGGGGCTGGCCGCCAAGAACCTTGTCCGCGGCCGCATCGGGCGGTCGTGGATGGCCATTCGCGACATGGACATCGCCGCCGAAATCATCGGCATCGAGCCCTTGAAGACCAAGCTCTTGGCCTTCGCCATCAGCTCGTTCTACTGCGGCGTCGCCGGCGCGTTGTTCATCTTCTGCTGGCTGGGCAGCGCCGAGACCGAGGCCTTCGACATCTTCGTCTCGTTCCAGGTCCTGTTCATGATCATCATCGGCGGATTGGGCAGCATCCTGGGCTCGATCCTGGGCGCCGCCTTCATCACGCTGATGCCGATCTTCCTGACCAACTTCCCGCCGATGGTCGGCCTGCCGATCTCGACCGACCTGTCTAAGCACCTCGAAGAGATCATTTTCGGCGGCATGATCGTGTTTTTCCTGATCGTCGAGCCACACGGCTTCGCCAGGCTGTGGCAGATCGCCAAGGAGAAGCTTCGGCAATGGCCGTTCCCCTATTGAACGGCGGAGATTATGGATTTGCCCGTTGGCGGCGGCTCGACCGCCGTGTTAATCTTCGTGACAACATATAGAAACCACCAATGGTTCGATCAACCACTAGGGAGAAGAAGCATGAAATTCCGTAGCGTATTTCTGGGCGCCCTCGGCGTCGCCGTCGGCTTGGCCGGAGCGTTGGAAGCGAAAGTCGCCGCCGCCGCCGAGCAGTTCATCCCGATGCTCGTTTACCGCACCGGGCCATATGCGCCGAGCGGCATTCCCGTCGCCAACGGCTTCCGCGACTATTACACCCTCGTCAACAACCGCGACGGCGGCATCAACGGTGTCAAGATCACCTTCGAGGAGTGCGAGACCAAGTACAACACCAAGATCGGCGTCGAGTGCTACGAGAAGCTCAAGGGCAAGGGACCGACCGGCGCTTCCCTCGTCAATCCGTACTCGACCGGCATCACCTATCAGCTGATCCCGAAGGCCAACGTCGACAAGGTTCCGATCCTGTCGATGGGCTACGGCCGCACGGCGGCCGCCGACGGCCGCGTCTTCGAATGGGTGTTCAACTTCCCGACCACCTATTGGAGCCAGGCTTCGGCCTTCATCAACTACGTCGGTCAACAGGAAGGCGGGCTCGACAAGCTGAAGGGCAAGAAGATCACCCACGTCTATCACAACTCGGCCTACGGCAAGGAAGCCAACCCGACCCTGGAAGCGCTTTCCAAGAAGTACGGCTACGAGCTGACGCTGCTGGCCGTCGACCACCCGGGCCAGGAACAGAAAGCCACGTGGCTGCAGATTCGCCGCAAGAAGCCCGACTGGATCTTCATGTCCGGTTGGGGCGTCATGAACCAGGTCGCCATCAAGGAGGCGGCCGGCATCAATTTCCCGATGGATCATTTCGTCGGCAATTGGTGGTCGGGCACGGACGCCGACGTCATTCCGGCCGGCAGCGGGTCGGTCGGCTACAAATCGGCCACCTTCCACGGCGCCGGCGCCGGCTTCGATCTCCACAAGGACATCGTCAAGCACGTCTACGGCGGCGACGAAGCCAAGGCCAAGGAAAACAAGATGGGCGAGGTTCTCTACAACCGCGGCATGGTCAACGCCATGTTCGGGGTCGAGGCCATTCGCACGGCGATGGCCAAGTTCGGCAACAAGTCGATGACCGGCGAACAGGTCCGCTGGGGCTTGGAAAACCTCAACGTCACCGAGGCCCGGCTCGCCGAGCTCGGCATGAAGGGCTTCACCAATCCGGTCAAGGTATCGTGCGCCGATCACGAGACCGGCGGTCCGGTGATGTTCCAGCAGTGGGACGGTTCCAAGTGGAGCTACGTCAGCGACTGGATTCCGGTGATGAAGGACGTGGTCCGGCCGATGATCGAGAAAGCCGCCGCCGACTTCGCCAAGGAAAACAACATCACGGCACGCGGCTGCTAACGCATGTCGCCTGAAGCGGCCACAGCGAAAGAGCCGGGGGCGCCGGAAACGGCGTCCCCGCTTCTTACCGTCAACAACATCGAGGTGATCTACGATCACGTCATCCTGGTGTTGAAGGGCGTCTCTCTGGACGTGCCGGAGGGCAGCATCGTGGCGCTCCTCGGCGCCAACGGCGCCGGCAAAACCACAACCCTAAAAGCGATTTCCAACCTGCTCCATGCCGAGCGCGGCGAGGTCACCAAGGGCTCCATCGAGGTCATGGGCGAGAGGGTCGACGCGCTGTCACCCAACGAACTGGTCAAGCGGGGCGTTATCCAGGTGATGGAGGGCCGTCACTGCTTCGAGCACCTGACCGTCGAGGAAAACCTGCTGACCGGCGCCTATACGCGGTCCGACGGATCGGGTGCCGTCGAAGACAGCCTGGAGAAGGTTTATCACTATTTCCCGCGCCTCAAGGAGAGGCGCACCGCGCAGGCCGGCTACACGTCGGGCGGCGAGCAACAGATGACCGCCATCGGCCGGGCGCTGATGGCCAACCCGAAGATGATCCTGCTGGACGAGCCGTCGATGGGGCTGGCTCCGCAACTGGTCGAGGAAATCTTCGAGATCGTCCGCGACCTCAACCGCAACGAAGGGGTGAGCATCCTGCTCGCCGAACAGAACACCATGGTGGCGCTGAGGTTCGCCGAATACGGCTACATTCTCGAGACCGGCCGCGTCGTCATGGACGGCGACGCCGAGCAGCTGCGCGAAAACGAGGACGTCAAGGAGTTCTACCTGGGCCTCAGTTCCGGTCAGCGCAAGAGCTTCCGGGACGTCAAGCACTACCGACGCCGCAAACGCTGGCTGTAGCCGGAGTGACGCCATGGCCGCCACGGCCGAATACTACGACGAGCTGGAGACGAGACCGCCCGAGCAGCGCGAGACCGACCTGTTCGGGCGGCTGCCGGCCCATATCGAGGCCGCCAAGCGCGGTTCGGCCTATTTCTCCGAGCTCTTGAAGGATGTCGACGCCGACCAGGTCGGCGATCGCGCGGCGCTGGCGGCGTTGCCGGTGACGCGCAAGTCCGACCTCATCGAGTTGCAGAAGAAGGCGCCGCCGCTGGGCGGCCTGACCACCGTCGAGCCGGGCCGGTTGTTGCGCATCTACCAGTCACCGGGGCCGATCCACGACCCCGAGGGCTTTGGCAACGACTGGTGGGGTACGGCCCGCGCCCTCTATGCGGCAGGCTTCAGGGCCGGCGACATCGTCCACAACGCCTTCTCATATCACTTCACGCCGGCCGGCATGATGCTGGAAGCCGGCGCCCGTGCGCTGGGCTGTGCCGTCTTCCCAGCCGGGGTCGGCCAGACCGAACTGCAGGTCGAGGCGATGACCGCCATCCGCCCGGCCGGTTACGTCGGCACCCCGTCGTTCCTCAATATCCTCCTCGACAAGGCGGACGAGACCGGCGCCGACGTCTCCAGCCTGAGCAAGGCGGTGGTCGGCGGCGAAGCTTTCCTGCCGGCCCAGCGTGAAGCCTTCGAGGCGGCCGGCATCGAGGCCTACAACATCTACGCCAGCGCCGATATCGGCAACATCGCTTACGAAACGCCGGCCCGTCAGGGACTGGTCGTCGAGGAAAGCCTGATCGTCGAGATCGTCCGTCCCGGCACCGGCGACCCGGTCGAGGCGGGCGAAGTCGGCGAGGTTGTTGTCACCCGCTTCGCGCCCGAATATCCGCTGATCCGCTTCGCCACGGGAGACTTGTCGGCTGTCCTCGAAGGCGCCAGCCCGTGCGGGCGTACCAACATGCGACTCGAGGGCTGGAAGGGACGGGCCGATCAGACCACCAAGGTACGCGGGATGTTCGTCCACCCCGAGCAGATCGCCGACATCGTCGAGCGCCACCCGGAAGTGGCCAAGGCGCGGCTCGTCGTCGACAGCCGCGACGGCGCCGATGCGGCGACATTGAACTGCGAGGTCGGTCGGGTCGACCCGGTGCTGGCGGAAAAGATCGCAGAGACCTTTCATGCGGTCTGCAAGTTGCGCGGCGAGGTCTCGTTCGTCGAACCCGGCGGCCTCGCCAACGACGGCAAGGTCATCGACGACGTGCGGAGCTATGAGTGATGGCTGGCGACGGCGCCCTGCTCGAACACCAACACATGCGCCTCAAGCAATGCCGGTTCGGCCCGATGCTCTACAACGTCACCGACACCTACATCGGCCGCTCGCTCGACCTTTACGGCGAGTTCTCGTTTGCCGAAACGAGGTTCTTCGAACAGATCCTGCACCCGGGAATGCTGGCCATCGACGTCGGCGCCAACATCGGCTGTCACACGGTCTTCATGGCCCAACGAGTCGGCCCGGGCGGCGCCGTCATCGCCATCGAGCCGCAACGCGTCGTCTTTCAGACGCTGTGCGCCAACCTCTCCCTCAACGCCATCGAGAACGTCCGCGCGCTGAATGCGGCGGCCGGGGCGGAGGCCGGCACCATCGTCGTGCCCAACATCGAGTACGGCGCCGGCGGCAACTTCGGCGGCGTCGAGCTCGGCGGGTACGAGAGCGGCGAACAGGTTCCACTGATGGCCATCGATTCGTTGCCGGTGCCGAGCTGTCACCTGATCAAGATCGACGTCGAGGGAATGGAAACCGAGGTACTCAAGGGAGCCCACCAGACCATCGCCAGGTGCCAGCCGGCGCTTTACGTCGAGAACGACCGCCGCGACCGCTCGCCGGAGCTTATCGAAACCCTGCTGTCGGCCGGCTACAAGATGTTCTGGCATGCACCCAGGCTCTACAATCCCGAAAACTTCTTCCGAAATACGGATAACGTCTTCGGCGACATGGTATCACTGAACCTGCTGTGTCTGCCGAAAGCGCTGGAGAAGAACGTCAGCGGGCTGACCGAGATCACCTCGCCGAGCGACTGGCCGGCCTGAGCCGGGGCCGCGCCGGCCGCCCTCAAAATATCCAAGAACAAGCATAAAGTCGCCACATTCCTGGTGCTTAATCAGCACCATAGACCTCCTCGTCTATAACCAGAGATCCCCCTCTCTGGTCCCCTTATCGGCACCAAATTGCCGACACTTGCGGCCGGGCGGCACTATCGCCCGGCCGTTTCTTTTCGGCTCCCGCCGATACCGCCGCACGGCTTCTTTTTTCGGGCGTTATGGGCTAGGTTGCGCGTCCGGTTCGCCCTTCCTCTCACCCGAATGGACCCGATGCCTCTGTTCTCCGGCCACAATCTGACCTGCTTCCGCGGCGAACGAACCGTTTTCGAAGGCCTCGAGTTCGCCCTCGAAGCGGGCGGTGCGGTGATGCTGAAGGGCCCTAACGGCAGCGGCAAGTCGAGCCTCCTGAAGCTGATGACCGGCCTGCTCAGTCCGATCGCCGGGACCATTACCTGGGACGGCGCCGAGATCGCCGAGGATCCGGAGGCGCACCACGGGCGCAGCCACTACGTCGGTCATCTGGACGCCGTCAAACCGGTTTTCACGGTGGCCGAGAACATCGCCTTCTGGGCCGGGCTGAGAGGCACGCCGGAACGCGTCGAGGCGGCCATGCAGGCGTTCGGCATTGCTCACCTGGCGAAGGTGCCGGGGCGGTTCCTGTCGGCCGGTCAGAAACGCCGGGTCAACCTGGCCCGCATCGCCAGCGCCCCGGCCCAGCTGTGGCTGCTCGACGAACCGGCGACGGCATTGGACGACCGGGCCGTCGGCCACCTTAGGGAAATTGTCGCCCGGCATCGGTCGGAAGGCGGCATGGTGGCGATCTCGACCCATGCCGACCTCGGCATCGACGGCGCCGAGACCCTGATGCTCGGCCAATTTGCGCAAGCGAGCGCATCGTGAGCGGCGTGCTGGCGGTAATCCGGCGCGATCTCCATCTGGCCCTGCGCCAGGGCATGGACAACGTCATGGTGGTGGCGTTCTTCGTCATCGCCGTCGTCCTGTTCCCGCTCGGCGTCGGCCCGGAGCCGAATATTCTGGCCCGCATCAGCTCCGGCGTCATCTGGGTCGGCGCCCTGCTGGCCTCTCTGCTCTCCCTCGAACGTCTGTTCCAGGCTGATTTCGAGGACGGCGGCCTCGAACTCCTGGTCTTGCAACCGATGGCGCTCGAACTTCTGGTCGTCGCCAAGGTCGCCGCCCATTGGCTGACCACCGGGTTGCCGTTGATCGTCGCTGCCCCGGTCCTGGCCGTGCTCATGAACATGCCGGCCGAAGGCTTCACGGTTCTGATCGTCAGCTTAGCTATGGGGACGCCGTGCCTGAGCCTGATCGGCGCCATCGGCGCCGCCTTGATCCTCGGCGCCCGGCGCGGCGGTGTCCTGCTGTCGCTGTTGATCCTGCCGCTCTACATCCCGATCCTGATTTTCGGCGTCAGCGCCGTCGAAGCGGCGTTGGTGGGCTTGAGCGTCAAGCCGCATCTGATGATCCTGGGCGGGCTGTTGATCGGCGCCGCGGCGCTCTGCCCGTGGGCCGGCGCGGCGGCCGTTCGACAGGCCTTGGACAGCTAGGCGGGAAAGGCTAGGGTGCTGATCACAGACGCATCCGAAACGGGTGTATTGGCTTTCACGAGATACATTTTATAATAATCGAATATGTTTCTTCACCGCTTCGCCAACCCGACCCGCTTCCTTCGCCTGGCCAACGTCATCCAGCCGTGGGCGGCCGGCCTGACCGGCGTCCTGCTGGTATCGGGCCTGTATTTCGGTCTGTTCGCCTCGCCGGCCGATTACCAGCAGGGCGAGACCGTCCGCATCATGTATGTCCACGTGCCTTCCGCCTGGATGGCGCTGTTCTGCTATACGGCGTTGGCTGCGGCCTCGGCCGTCGGCCTGATATGGAAGCACCCGCTGGCCGACGTGGCGGGCCGGGCGACGGCGCCGATCGGCGCCTGCTTCACGTTTCTGGCGCTGGCCACGGGATCGCTGTGGGGCAAGCCGATGTGGGGCACCTGGTGGGTATGGGACGCGCGGCTGACGTCGGTGCTGATCCTGTTTTTCCTGTATCTCGGCTACATGGCCTTGAACAACGCCTTCGACGACCCGGCCCGCGGCGCCCGCGCTTCGGCCATTCTCGCCCTGGTCGGATTCGTCAACGTACCGATCATCAAGTTCTCGGTCGATTGGTGGAACACGCTTCACCAGCCGGCCAGCGTCGTCAAGATGGGCGGCCCGGCGATCCACCCTTCGATGCTGATCCCGCTGTTGCTGATGGGGCTGGCCTTCACTACTTATTACGTCTGGGTCGTGCTGATCCGGATCAGGGCCGAGATCGCCGCCAACAAGATTCGCGCCCTGCAACTCAGGCAGGCCCATGAAAGCGCCGTTCCGGCGCCCGCAAAGGCCGACGGATGATGGAATCGTTTCTCGACATGGGCGGTTACGCGGCCTTCGTCTGGCCGGCCTACGTGCTGGTGGCGGGCGTGCTTGCGGTTCTGCTGGTCGCCAGCCGGCGCTTCGCCAAGGCGGCCGAGGACGAGTTGGCGGGCATGGAGATTCCCGGCCGGAAGACAACCGATGAAACGTAAACACAAGCGCCTGACCTTCGTCGCCATCGCCATGCTGCTGCTGGCTTCGGCGGCGGCGCTGATTCTGACCGCTTTCGAGGAGAACCTGGTGTTCTTCTACAGCCCGACCGATCTCGTCGCCAAGCAGCCGGCTCCCGGCCTGCGCTTGCGCGTCGGCGGCCTGGTCGAGGAAGGCAGCGTCGAGAAACCGGGTGGCGCCGTCGTCAGGTTCCGGGTCACCGATACCGCCAACACCGTCGCCGTCTCTTTCAAGGGCATCCTGCCGGACCTGTTCCGCGAAGGCCAGGGCGTGGTCGCCGAGGGCCGCTTCGTCGACGGCGTCTTCGAGGCCGACGAGGTGCTGGCAAAGCACGACGAAACCTACATGCCGCCCGAGGTCGCCGAAGCCATCAAGAAATCCGGCCAGTGGAAGGGCGAGACCGAAGGGGCGTCGCAGTGAGCGCCGAGCTTGGGCATTTCTCGTTGATCCTGGCGCTGTTCGTCGCCGCCGTGCAGGCCAGCCTGCCGCTCTTTGGCGCGCACCGCAACCACGGGCCGTGGATGGCGCTGGCCCGGCCGACTGCGTACTTGCAGTTCGCCCTGGTGGGGCTGGCGTTCGCCTGCCTGACCAACCTTTACGTGACCTCCGATTTCTCGGTCCTCAACGTCATCCAGAACTCGCACACCGACAAGCCGATGATCTACAAGATCTCCGGCGTCTGGGCCAACCACGAGGGCTCTTTGTTGCTGTGGGTGCTGATCCTGGCCACCTTCGGCTCGGCGGTGGCGTTGTTCGGCACCAATCTGCCGCCCAGCCTCCGCGCCCGCGTGCTTTCCGTGCAGGCGATGATCGCCGTCGGTTTCTATCTGTTCATGCTGCTGACCTCGAACCCGTTCGAGCGCGTGGTGCCTCCGCCCTTGAACGGCAAGGGCCTGAACCCGCTCCTGCAGGACCCTGGCCTGGCTCTGCATCCGCCGATGTTGTACCTCGGTTACGTCGGCTTCTCGATCGCCTTCTCGTTCGCCATCGCCGCCCTCATCGAAGGCCGGGTCGACGCCGCCTGGGCGCGGTGGGTGCGACCGTGGACGTTGGCCGCCTGGTGTTTCCTGACCGGCGGCATCGCGCTCGGGTCGTGGTGGGCCTACTACGAGCTCGGCTGGGGCGGCTGGTGGTTCTGGGACCCCGTCGAGAACGCCTCGTTCATGCCGTGGCTGGCCGGAACGGCGCTGCTGCACTCGGCCACCGTGGTCGAGAAACGCGACACCCTGAAGGGGTGGACGATCCTGCTGGCCATCATCGCCTTTTCGCTGAGCCTGCTCGGCACCTTCCTGGTGCGCTCCGGCGTCCTTACCTCGGTCCACGCCTTCGCCACCGACCCGGCCCGCGGCGTTTTCATCCTGGCCTTACTGATCGTCGTCATCGGCGGATCGCTGATTCTGTTCGCGTGGCGCGGGCCGCAGCTCAAGAGCACCGGGCTGTTCCAGCCGATCTCGCGCGAAGGGGCGCTGCTGTTCAACAACCTCGGCATGACGACGGCCGCGGCCGCGGTGCTGCTCGGCACCCTTTACCCGTTGATGCTGGACGCCATCGGCGGTGGCAAGGTTTCGGTAGGGGCGCCGTTCTTCAACGCCGTCTTCATTCCGCTGATGGTGCCGATGATCGCCGCCATGGCGGTCGGGCCGTATCTCAACTGGAAGCGCAGCGATCTGGTTTCCGCCCTCAACCGCCTCAGATGGACGTTTCTGGTCACGCTGGCGGCGGCGGCGGCGACCTGGGCGGTCGTCGCGCACGAATCGTTGATGGGCGTTCTCGGTATCGCATTGGCCGCCTGGCTGTTCTTCGGGACGCTTGGCGAGCTGGCCGACCGGCTGCGGCTGTTCCGGGCGTCGCCGGCCGAAACCGGGCGGCGGCTCAGGAGGATGCCGCGAGCGACCTGGGGAATGACCCTGGGCCATCTCGGCCTCGCCATCGGCATCGCCGGCATGACCGGCGCCGGCGCCTGGAAGACCGAGAGCATCCAGGTCATGAAACCGGGCGACAGCGTCGCCATCGCCGGCTACGAGTTCACCTTCGATGGCGCTGAGCGCGGACGGGGTCCCAACTACGTGCTGACCCGGGGATCTTTCGTGGTCAGCCGCGACGGCCGCGAGATCGTCACGTTGAGGCCGGAGAACAGGGTCTACACGGTGTCGCGACGGCCGACCACTGAAGCCGCTATCCACCCGCTGCTGTCGGGCGATCTCTACGCGGTCGTCGGCGAGCCCGAGGAAGGCGGCGGGTTCGTGACGCGGCTCTATTTCAATCCGCTGGTTGCCTGGATGTGGATCGGCGCCGTCGTCATGATCCTCGGCGGCGCGCTCAGCCTGACCGACCGCCGACACCGGGTCGGCGCCCCGAAGCGACGGATCGCAGCGGCGGCCCACGCCTGAGGTCCGCGATGAAACAACGCCTTCTCTTCCTGGTGCCGGTCGCCGTGTTCGGGTTGATGGCGGTCTATTTCGCCATCGGCCTGAGCAAAGACCCGAAGGTGCTGCCGTCGGCGCTGATCGACCAACCGGCGCCGCAGTTCGAGCTTCCCCCCATTGCCGGCATGGACGGCTCCGGGTTTTCCACCGCCGACCTCAAGGGCCGGGTTTCGGTGGTCAACGTGTTCGCGTCGTGGTGCGTGCCGTGCCGGGCCGAGCACCCGGTCATCAACCGCCTGGCCGCCATGAAGGTGGCCCCGGTCTATGGCCTTAACTACAAGGACCCGGCCAAGAACGCCAGACGTTGGCTGGCCGAGCTCGGCAATTCCTATACCGCCATCGGCGCCGACGAGAACGGCCGGGTCGGCATCGACTGGGGCGTCTACGGGGTGCCGGAGACTTTCATCACCGACGCCGACGCCCGAATCCGCCACAAACACGTCGGGCCGCTGGACGACAGAAAACTGGAGACGGAGATCCTGCCGATCATTCGAAAGCTGAAGGAAAAACCATGAGACTGCTGTTCCTCGTCTTCGCCCTGCTCGCGGCCGGATTGCCCGGCCCGCCGGCGCTGGCGGTTCTGCCCGACGAGGTCCTCGACAACCCGCTCCTCGAGAAGCGGGCTCGCGAGATCAGCAAGGGGCTGCGCTGCCTGGTCTGCCAGAACCAGTCGATCGACGATTCGGATGCCGGACTGGCCCGCGACCTGCGCGTCCTGGTTCGCGAACGCCTGGTCGCCGGCGACAGCGACGACGAGGTCGTGCAGTTCGTGGTCAAGCGCTACGGCGATTTCGTGCTGCTGAAGCCGCCGTTCAAGGGCGCCACCCTGGTGCTGTGGATCGGCCCCGCCGTCATCGTGGCGTTGGGTCTGGTCTGGCTGATCGTCTTCTTCCGCCGCCGCCGGTCGAGCGCGGCGGCGACCGCGCCGAAAACGCTCAGCGCCGACGAGGAACGCCGCATCGCCGAACTTCTGGACGACGACGAACCATGACCGAGTTTTGGATTGCCGTCGGCCTGATGGCGTTTGTGGCGGCCGCCGTGTTGTTCGCGGCGCTGCGCTATGGCGGCCGCAAGACGCCGGTCAGCCGAGCCGACTTCGACGTCGCAGTCTACAAAGACCAACTGGCCGAGGTCGAGCGCGACGTCGAGCGCAACCTGCTCACCGAAAACGAAGCGGAAGCGGCCCGCACCGAGATCAAGCGGCGCCTGCTGGCGGCCGCCGACGAAGCCGGGGCCGGAGCCGAGCACGCCCCGTCGCCGGCGCTGAGCAGGATCGTCACCGTCGCCGTCGCCATCCTCGCCCCGGCCGGCGCCGTCGCCGTCTATCTCGGATTGGGCGCGCACGGCCTGCCGGACCTGCCGTTCGCGGCGCGCGACCTGGAGGCGGAAGTCGCCGCCCAGAACCGCATGGCCGAACCCAGCATGTCCGGCGACATCGAAACCGTGGTCGGCCAGTTGGCATCCCGTCTCAAGGAAGACCCCGACAACGTCGACGGCTGGCATCTGTTGGGACGTTCCTTGATGACGCTCGGCCGCTATGACGACGCCGCCGACGCCTTCAAGAACGCCAGGCGCATCGACCCCGACCACAAGGACATCGCCGCCGCCTACGCCGAAGCCCTGATTTTCCAGAAAGACGGCGATGTCGGTGCGGAAGCGCTGGCGCTGCTCGAAGACGTTCTCGACAAGGATTTCCACAACCCGGTGGCGCGCTTCTATATTGGCCTCGCCAAGGCGCAAAAAGACGATATGCCGGGCGCCCTGCAGGATTGGATCGACCTCGCCGCCATCGGCGGACCGGAAGCGACCTGGCTGCCCAGGCTGATCGACCAGATCGACCAGGCGGCGGCCGAGATCGGCATCGATCCCAACACCCTCGAGCCGTCGCCCGGCCTGCCCAGACTGGTCCGCCGGACGCCGCAGGCGACGCCGCCGGCGACGACGGGTGCGCCCGGCCCGACCCGTCAGCAGATGGAGGACGCCGCCGGGATGTCGGCCGGCGACCGCCAGGCGATGATCCGCTCCATGGTTGAGCGCCTGGCTGAGCGCCTCGAGGACGAGCCAGACGACCTGCAGGGTTGGGTCCGCCTGGAGCGTGCCTACCGGGTGTTGGGCGAGACCGCCAAGGCCGACGAGGCGGCGAAGCGCATAAAGGCGTTGCAGGGCAACTGAGTTCGTGGCTGGTAAATCAGGCCCATCGCCCCTATAAACCGAAATAGGGTCGGCCCGGCGTCCCGCCAATATCAACCTGCCAACGGAAAGAAATAAGATGAGCGATTTCAAGACCATCGACGACCTCGACGTTGGCGGCAAACGCGTTCTGGTGCGGGCCGATCTGAACACGCCGATGCAGGACGGTAGGGTTTCCGACGCCACCCGCATCGAACGCAGCCTGCCGACAATCCTGGAGCTCGCCGACCGCGGCGCTCAGGTCATCGTCATGTCCCATTTCGGCCGACCGAAGGGACAGGTCGTGCCGGAAATGTCCCTGAAGCCGGTCGCCGAGGCCCTCGGCGCGGCGGCTGGGCGCGGCATCGCGTTTGCGACCGATTGCGTCGGCGACGAAGCGGAACGGGTCGTCGCCGCCGTGCCGGACGGCAACATCGTGGTCCTCGAGAACCTGCGCTACCACGCCGAAGAGGAGCGGAACGACGCCGAATTTGCCGGCCGTTTGGCCCAGCTTGGGCACATCTACGTCAACGACGCCTTTTCCTGCGCGCACCGGGCGCACGCCTCGACCGAAGCTATCGCCCGCCTGCTGCCGGCCGCCGCCGGCCGCCTCATGCAGGCCGAGCTGGAGGCTCTCGGCAGCGCCCTCGATTCGCCCGCCCATCCGGTCGCCGCCGTCGTCGGCGGCGCCAAGGTGTCGACCAAGATGGAGGTGCTCGGCAACCTGGTCGAGAAAGTCGATCTTCTGATCGTCGGCGGCGGCATGGCCAACACGTTCCTGCACGCGCAAGGGGTCGACGTCGCCAAGTCGCTGTGCGAGACAGAGATGAGCGATCAGGCGCAGGACATCATGGCGTCGGCCACCCAGGCCGGTTGCGAAGTGTTGCTGCCGATCGACGTCTCCGTGGCCACCGAATTCAAGGCCGGTACCGAGGCCCGGCAGGTGCCGCTTGACGCCGTCCCGGCCGATACCATGATCCTCGATGTCGGCCCGGCCTCCATCGCCGACCTGGTTTCCAGGCTGGCCGCATGCAAGACGCTGATCTGGAACGGTCCGCTGGGCGCCTTCGAGGTGCCGCCGTTCGATGCCGGCACCAACGCCGTCGCCCGCGAAGCGGCCCGCCTGACCGAAGCCGGCGGCCTGCTCAGCGTCGCCGGCGGCGGCGATACGGTGGCGGCGCTGGCCAATGCCGGCGTCGCCGATGGATTCACCTATGTGTCGGCCGCCGGCGGCGCCTTTCTCGAATGGCTGGAAGGCAAGGAACTGCCCGGCGTCGCTGCTCTGGCCGGCGGCGACAGATAGCGTTCCACGCTTTTTTCGTCCAGGAATCGAAACGATCCTTGGTCGAGAATAAGCCCCTGAATATTTGGAAATGAGGGCGATTCACGTTTCAAATCAATTCAATTTGAAACGATCGCGCTCTAGGTTTTCCCGGGCGGTTTCTTCTCGCGGCCGTCGGGCTCGCTGTCGGGCTGTGGCGCCGACAACCGACCCTGTTTGGGCGGGCTGATCCTGCTGACGATGTCGTCGAGCATGTTTTGCAGGTATTCCGACTGGTGCAGCAGTTTGTTGGTGGCGTCGAGGGCCTGGTGCGAAGCGGTGGTGGCGATTTCCTGGGCCAGACCGGTGACGTCGGACATCGAGCGCCGTACCGCCTGAACGGTCCGCTCGGCCCGATCGGTGGCCTCGCGTATGGCTTCCAGACGCTGCGCCGTGGTCACGTCGGAAATCTCCGCTTCGCCGCCGAGCCGCCGCTCGTCGCCGTTGAAGGGGATCAGGTTCTCGGCCTCCACCCCCGCCCTCGGGTCCCGGGTATCGCGCCCCTCCCTGGGCACCGATCGGAACGCCAGCAAGTTGGTTTGATCGCGGATCGAGGTGACCAGGTTTCCCATATCCTCGATCTGGCGGGTGGTTTCGGTCAATCCCCGGATCAACGCCTCGGTGCGCTCGACATCGTGGGCGGCGGCGGTGACGTATTCGCTGAAATGAGCCAGTTGCTGGGAGACCGACGAGATCGGTCCGCCGCCCTGGGCGATCTCCGGCAACCGTGAAACCGACGGCGGCTCGGCGCTCGGCGGCGGCGCAGCGGGCGCCGGCTCGGACTCGCGTTCGGCTTCGTCGCGTTTGTCCGACAGCAGCGCCGCCCTGGCCGCTTCGGTGGCGGCCATGGCCTCCTTCTCGGCCAGTTTTGCAGTCTGTTCGAGCTTGGCGCGGGTCTGGTCGAGTTCCTGCCGCAACAGGTCCATTTCGATCAAATCGTCGATCCAGTTGTCCAGCGAACGGGCCAGTTGACCGGACGCATCGACGTTGCCGCGGGCCGGGACGCGGGTGCCACGGTCGCCTTCGGCCAGCTTGCCGGCGGCGATGGCCAACGAGCGGACCGGCGCAATGACGCTGCGGATCAGCAGCAGGCCGGCGAACAGGAACCAAAGCAGGATGGTGGCGCTGCCACCGGCGATGGTGTAGCGGGCAAACTGCTGGTTCTTACGGAGCGTGCGCGCCGCGATCGCCGCCGACTCGCCGGAAAACGCGCCGAGGCCTTCCAGGCTCGGCGTCAGATAGGTCAGGATCTCGTTGAAGCGCTGGGTCTCGCCTTCGAGCGCGAAACGGCTGTTGATCATCGCCAGCATGTCCGTTTCGTGGGTCTTCAGGAGGTTGGCCAGGGCCGATTTCTCGCCGCGCGGGATCTCGGCCGAATCGAGGAACGCGGTCAGGGCCTGATAGCGCTTCTGAATTTCCTCGACGCCCTTCTTGTAGCCCGACAGCAACGTCTCCTGGCCCTGCTGGTTGATGCGTTCGACCTGATTGGCGAGGTTGGCAAAGCCGGCTGCCTTGAAGCCTTCCTCGAGCGCCCGGGTGGTCTCCTGCAAACGCAGGCTGACGCCCGAATCATCACTCAAACCGAGCGCTTGCTCGCGTTTGACCAGTTCGGCGAAGCGCTGTTCGTATTGCGCCAGTCCGTCGCGCAGTGTCGCCAGATGCGGCCGGGCCGGGGCGCTGCCGGGAAGTTGATCGAGGGCATCGAGGGATTTCGAGACGCCGACCAGGTCGCGCTTGAAATCCGCCGCGATCCCCGGGTCCTTGCTGAGCAGGAAGCGCTTCTCGTGACCGACGATGCGGGCGACGCCGCGCTCCACCTCGGCGACATGACCGGCGACCGACTGCGACGCGGTCAATCCGTCGAGAGCGCGCGACAGGCGTTCGTCGACATAGAAATACATGGCGGCGAAAGCGGCCAAAACGACGATGCCGAAAATCAGGAATAAACTACTGCGGGTGGCGAGCGTAAGGCTGCCGAGGAACGTCTTCTCGTCGATGCCTTCGGTCCGCAACTCCAGAAAGTCGTGCTCAAGATTGGAATCTTGAGGCATAAATCCCCCTGCGCGCCGTTGCGCCCTGTTATAACACCTTGTTCGGATTGGCCGAAACCCTTTTCGGCCAGTCTTTTCCGGGCGCTGACCCGGCGATTCCGGGATTCCCAGATCGGCCGCTTTATGCCATTCTAAAGAAAACCGATTGCGGCGGGCCGGAGTGGCCGAGGGAAGGCAAGTGGCATGGTCGAAGAAGCGGCAAGCGTCGGCAAGAACCCGCTCGGGATTCAATACCTGAAGCGCAAATTGAAGCAGGAGGAGCCGGTTTCCGCCGATGCTTTGAACGAGGCCAGGCGCAGTCTCGGCAACCTTCCCACCGAACAAAGGCGCACCGACCGCAAATCGACATCGCCGAATCGCGGCCAACTGATCAACCTGCTGGCTTGAGCGGGTGTTTCGTCTGATCGGCGCTGCGGCGGCTTGTTCTAGCGGTCCTCTCGGGCCACAGTTGAGCGATGAACACGAAACGCCCTATCGGCCCCACCGTCGAAACGGTCCCGGACGGCGACGACCGAGCCCGGCTGGTCTGCCCCGATTGTGGATTTATTTCATACGAGAACCCGAAGGTCGTGGTCGGCGCGGTCTGCGTCTGGCAGGACCGCGTCTTGCTCTGTCGCCGCGCCATCGAACCGCGCCGAGGTTATTGGACGATCCCGGCCGGATACCTGGAACTCAACGAAACCATGACCGAGGGCGCGGCGCGGGAGGTGTGGGAGGAGGCAGGCGCCCACGTCACCGTCGCCGGTCTGGTCGGAATCTACGAGATACCCCACATCAGCCAGCTCTACGTCATCCACCGGGCCGTCATGGACAGCCCCGACTTCCAGGCCGGACCGGAAAGCGAAGCGGTAGAACTGGTCGATTGGTCGGATATTCCGTGGGACGATATTGCCTTTCCCAGCATTACCTGGGCGCTTCGTCAATATCGCGAGGATATCCCTCCCGTGGTGACGTTGCACACCGACTACGCGGCGGATACGCGATAGCGATTCTTCTTCGCCGGCTGCCGGCCGATTTTGAGATTCCGTTAACCAATTCGGCCTAAGCTGTCACCATGACGGATGGGATCAATGCCAACGGCACCGCACTCACCGAAATCGTTCGCCGGCAGAGCGGCTATCAAGCCGACTCCGTGCGCCAGGTTCAGGCCCGGGCGGCCGCCGTCGAGCAGCGGGAATCGCCGGAGGAACGTGAAAGCCTGAGGCGCTTGAACCGTATCTTGTCGCTCGATCAGCCATTGAACGACGAGGTCCCCAGGGGCTATTACCTCAATATCGAAGTTTGAACCGGGGCCGGGGACGAGACCGCCGATGCGAACCTGGACTCTTGCAATCGCCATCTATCTGCTGGCCACCGTTTGGCCGGCCGTTGCCGCTGAGCTCGGCGTCGTCGTCACACAACTGCGCAGCGCCGACGGCGACGTTCACATCGCCGTCTACGACCACGCCGAGGGGTTTCCGAAAGGCGACGGCATGATGGTCGAGAGGACCGCAGTGATCGCCGACGACACCGCCCGCACCGTGTTCCATGGCCTGCCGCCGGGGGTTTACGCCGTCGCCGCCTTCCACGACGAGAACGGCAACGACGATTTCGATACCGGGCTCTTCGGCGTCCCCCTCGAAGGCTACGGGTTCTCGAATGGCGCCAAGGCGTTGCTCAGCGCGCCCGCTTTCAGCGATGCGGTCGTCGAGGTCCCGGCCGAAGGAGCGGAGATCAAGGTTCCGCTGACCTACTAGACGGCCCGGGGCGGCCGGTCACACGCAAGGCGGGCGGCTGCATCTCTCGCCGCCTTCGACGTAAATTCGCACCAGCATGAAGGGAAACGCCGGGTTGCCGAAATCGTCCGCCGCCCCGCCCCGCGCCAGCCTCTCCAGTTCCGCCTGCGAGAGCGCCGTCGGCAACGGCCCTTCCTCGGCAAACGGCTCGGCGCGCGGCAGGTTGACCCCGTTGACGCCGATGGCGGCGACCAAGGCGTCGGTCTCGGCGGCGTTCAGCCGGCCCCCCGGTTCGGCGCAGTAATAGCCGAACAGGGCCTTTTCGGGGCGGGTTAGCGGGTCTTCCTGGCGATAGTCCCATTCAGAGGTCAGGGCGAAACAGGACCTGACCGGGTCGCCGGCCCGAAACGGCCGGATCCAGAACGTCGCCCAGCCGGTCTCCACCTTGCGGGCCTCCTCGAAAACCGGGTTGCGGCGGGCGATGAAACTCCAGCCTCGCGCCATTGGTTCGGTCACCTTCAGGCCGTCGATGATGAGGTTCTTGATCAGGTAGTGGCGGGTCGAAATATGGACCAGTTCCGCCCGCGCGCCGACGCCCTCGAAGCGAGCGTATTCTTCGCGCTGGTGAATGTCGGCGAAGGCGACCCGGCCGGGTTCGGCGCTCCGAAAGGCCGGCGCCGCGAACACTACCCGCGCCTCGCCAGGCTCGACCGTGCGCAACCCCGGCCGGGCGGCGTCGGCGACGGCGCAACCGGCCAGCGTCGCTGCGGATAGAGCACAGGTGAGATTCTTGATCCACGCCGGCATGTCGTTCTCTCCGAACCTCGATCCTGGATTTCGTTTCGAGACGAATAGTATACCATCGTCTGGCGAGCTGTCGGATTCACAACATCGTGCCTTGCCGGCGGCCGTCAACGTCCGGGGAGACGGTCATGAACGAAGACGAACTCAATGCCATCGAGACCTGGCTGCGGCGATACCAGAACGTCGAACTGCCGCAGACCGAGATCGCCGACCCGGCCGCCGCCGCTGCCCGCCTCGGCGACCTTGCGCAATCGTTGATCTCCGATCTTCGAACCGAGGCCGAGCCGTCTGCCTTCGCCCGCCTGCTGCACGACCTGGCGCCGGAAAACCTGCGCAAGGGATCGGCCGATGAGTGATGACCTCTGGGCGATGTCGCTGACCGAAACGGCGACGGCCATTCATGACCGGAAAATCTCCTCGGAGGAAGCGACGCGGGCCTGCCTCGAGCGTATCGAGCGGTTCGGCCCCGAACTCGACTGCATCGCCGACGTCGACCCCGAAGCCGCCATCGCGGCCGCCCGCCGGGCCGACGCCGAACTCGCCGCCGGCGACCTTCGCGGTCCCCTGCACGGCGTACCGCTGGCCCACAAGGACATGTACTTCCGCAAGGGCCGGATCAGCGGTTGCGGCTCGAAGATCATGGCCGATTACGTTGCCGAGCGGACGGCGACCGCTCTCGAACGACTCGACGCCGCCGGCGCCTTGGATATCGCGCGGCTCAACATGGTCGAGTTCGCGCTCGGTCTGACCGGCCACAATGAAGTCGTGCCGACGCCAAAGAACCCGTGGAACCGTCGGCACATGACCGGCGGCTCGTCGAGCGGCTCGGGGGCGGCGGTCGGCGGCCGGCTGGTCTACGGCGCGCTGGGCTCCGATACCGGCGGCTCGATCCGTTTCCCGGCCAGTTGTTGCGGCGTCGTCGGCATGAAACCGACCTACGGCCGGGTTAGCCGCTTCGCCGCCATGCCACTGTCGGTGTCGGCCGACACCTTGGGCCCGCTGACCCGGACTGTCGCCGACAACGCGCTGATGCTGCGCACCGTCGCCGGGCACGACGACAACGACCCGACCAGCAGCCGACTGCCGGTACCGGACTACTTGGCCGGCCTCGATGGCGGCGTCAACGGCCTGCGTATCGGCGTCCCGGAGAACTACTTCTACGATCCGGTCGAGGAGGCGGTGCGGACGCTGCTGGACGACAGCGTCGAGGTCTTCCGTAAACTCGGCGCCGAAATCGTACCAGTCAGCGTGCCCGATTCGATCGCCGCCACCAACGGCCTCAACAACCTTATCACCATGACCGAGGGAGCGGCGCTGCACCAGAAGTGGGTCGAGCAACGGGCCGCCGATTACGGCCGCCAGACCCTGGGCCGGCTGCTGACCGGGCTCAGCAACCCGGCCACCCGTTACATCCAGGCCCTGAGCCTGCGCCCCAGGATACTGGCCGAGTTCGCCGACGCGGTGTTCACCAAGGCCGACGTCCTGCATTGCCCGACCATGGTCGTCGAGGTGCCGACCCTGGCCGAGTCGGACTTGGCCGGCAATCCGGGGTTCTCCGAATTCATCACCCGCATGGGCCACTGCACGAGGCCGTTCAACTACTTGGGCCTGCCGAGCCTGACCGTGCCCTGCGGGTTCACGCCGTCGGGGTTGCCGAGCGCCATGCAACTGGTCGGGCGGCCGTTCGACGAGAATACCCTGTACCGGACCGGCCACGCCTACGAGTGCGAGGCCGGCTGGACCGAGCGCCGGCCTGACCTGTAGGGGACTACGCCTGGTTCGGTTCTTCCGGCAGGGCGAAGGGCTGCGCCGTTTCGAAGGCGCCGGCCACCCTGAACACCAGGGGGTCGGCATGCTGCGGACCGACGATCTGCAGGCCGACCGGGAGGCCGGCCTTGGTGAATCCGCACGGCACCGAGCAGGCCGGCTGACCGGTCAAGTTGAAGGGATAGGTGAACGGCGTCCAATCGGGCCAGCGGTTCTGCTCTTTCAGGTCGGCGACCGCGTCGCCGGCCTTGAAGGCGGCAATCGGCAGGGTCGGCGTGACCAGGATATCGTACTCGTCGTGAAACGCATTCATGTGCTGGCCGAGTCCGACGCGGACCTGCATGGCGTCGGTGTAGTCGGTCAGCGAATAGCTGGCCGCCTCGGCGACGATCTCGAGCAGACCGGGGTCCATCAGTTGGCGCTGCTCGGGCGTATAGCGCGCGACCAGGTTGGCGGCGCCGGTATACCAATGCTTGTTGAAGCAATCGACGGGGTTTTCGAAGCCGGGGTTGATCTCCTCGACGACGGCGCCGAGTTCGGCCAGGACGTCGACTGCCCGGCCGACGATTTCCGCCACCTCCGGATCGACATCGACGTAACCCAGGTTCGGGCTATAGGCGATGCGCAGGTGACTGACGCCGATATCGAGGCCGGTGCGGTACGACCACGGATCGTAGGGCAACGCCTGCCAGTCGCGGCTGTCGGGCAGGATCAGGACGTCCATCATTAACCCGGCGTCGGCGACGGTGCGGGTCAGGGGGCCGCAATGCGACAGCGTGCCGAACGCGCTCGGCGGATAGACCGGCACCCGTCCGAAGCTGCCCTTGAATCCGAAGACGCCGGTGAAACCGGCCGGGATGCGGATCGAGCCGCCGCCGTCGGAACCGATATGCAGAGCACCCATGCCGAGCGCCGCCGCCGCCGCCGCGCCGCCGCTCGATCCGCCCGGCGTCAAATCGGTGTTCCACGGATTGCGGGTGATGCCGCTCAAAGGGCTGTCGGTAACACCCTTCCAGCCGAATTCCGGCGTTGTCGTGCGTCCGACGATGACGGCGCCGTGCTCGCGCAGGCGCGCCACGCATGGCGAATCCTCGTCCGGCAACTCGTCGGCCGGCGACGCTTTCGAACCGCGCTGCGCCGGCCAGTCCCGGCACAGGACGATGTCTTTGACGGTGACCGGGACGCCGTCCAATAGCCCCATCGGCTCGTCCTCCATCCAGCGCTTCTCGGACTCGGCCGCCGCCGTCAGGGCGGCCTCGGCGTTGACATAGGAGAAGGCGTTGACGGCGCTATCGACGGCGGCGATTCGGTCGAGGACCGCCTTGGTGACTTCGAGAGGAGACAACGTCTTCCATTCGTAAAGCGCCACCAGCTGGGTCGCCGGCATATAGCAGAGGTCCGTTTCCTTGTCTTTCATCGTTTGTCCGCCCGTCCTTGCCCGCCGATCTCGCGCCCGGCCCGGTATCATAACAGGCCTGCTCAGAGAGGCTCAATCCACCCGCCCTCGGCGAGCCGGGCGACGGCGTCGCCGAGCGCGTCCTCCTCCGCCTCCGGGAAAGCCTCGGCCAGTTGGTTCCAGGTGAAGTGTTGGCGGGCCGCAACCCACTCGGCGATTGCGCCGTTGTCGGCGTCGAGCCCGCTCTCCCCCTTGCCGCCGGTGCGGACCCGAAAGCGGACCTCCGGGACGGCGGCCGGCAGCTCGATGACCGGCAGGTGTTGAAAGGCGCGGCGGCGCTGGTCGTCGCGCATCTGACGAGCGACTCCCGGGTCACCGAGAATTTCGTTCAGGCACTCGGCCAGCATGCGGATGTGGGCGTCGTGGGCCTTCTCGTCGTCGAACGACGGCAACGCGGCGCGAAACTCGCTGACGTCGGCGAGAGAAGGGATCAGGGTCGACATGAAATCGAGCCCGGTCGGTGGCGTCGTGCCGAACGACAGATGCAGGCAGGCTTCGCTCGACGCCAGCGCGTCGTGGTATTGGCCTCTCGGCAGGTACAGGAAATCGCCGGCCGTCAGTTCGGGTTCCAAGAGGACGCCGCCCTTGGTCCGGTCGTGATGGTCCTGTGCGAAGCTCGGGTAGTTGTAGCCCGGCGCCTCTATCGGGTTGTCGAAGCATCCCTCGTAGATGTGCCAACCCTTGGCCCCTTCGATGTGCAGCACGAACACGTCCATCGTGTCGAAATGCGAATCGAAGGCCTGGCGCTGGGCGAACGAGCAGTAGGCGTTGCACAGCGCCCGCGCGCCCGTTGCCATCTCCAGCGCCGTCGTCACCGCCGACAGCCCGGGGGTGAGCCGCTCGATCAGGTCGAGAACGACGGTCGCCCCCTGCTCCATCAGTTCGGCGACCTTGGCTTGGCGCGGCTGCATGATGCCGCCGCCGTCGCGGCTCGACTCCCGCCGGCAATATTCAGAAGCCTCCAGGGTACGCTTGTCGAGCACCATCTTGAGCGTCACGTCGGTCCACAGCGTTGTCATGCCGAGCAGCCGGTTGAACTCGTCCCAGCCGCAGATGTGGTCGAACTTGCCGGCCTCGCCCGGGACATAGAGCGGCTCCTTGCCGTAGTAGCGCGAAAAGAACTCCCCGGTCGTCACCGGGGCGATCAGATCGCCAAATTCGACGGCGGGTTGCTGCATGTGTCGAAGTTCCCTGGAGTCTCTTGGAGGGGCCGGTTCGGTGGTGCCGATCTTATGGGAAGGCCGGACCGAATGCCAGAACCGCCCCTATCCGCCGCCGGAGACTTGCAGCACAATGACGCCGACGGCGATGACGGCGGCGGCGGCGATCCGCTTGCGGCCGAACCCCTCCTTCAACAGGACGGCGCCGATGACGGCGGCGAACAGGACCGATGTTTCGCGCAGCGCCGCCACATGGGCCATGGCGCCCTGCGACAGCGCATAGAGAACGATGCCGTAGGCGAGGATGGCAAGCGCCCCGCCGCCGGCTCCGTGCTTCCAGCGCCACCGCAAGTACATCCGGGCCTCGGCCCTATGCCGGGTTAGCACCCACACCGACAACGGGATTCCCTCGAGCAGGTTGAGCCAGACGATATAGACCCAGGGGCTGGCCGTTTGACGCATGCCGAGCCCGTCGATCACCGTATAGCCGGCGGTCAGCATGCCGGTAAGGAGCGCCAGCAGAATCGGCACGGCGGCGGCGTGGACGGTGCGCCGACCGGCGAAGGTGAGCGACACGATGCCCAACGAAACCAGACCGACGCCGAGGGCGGCCCGCGCACCTGGCACCTCGCCGGCCACCAACGCCGCCATAACGGCGACCAGAACCGGTGCCGAACCGCGCGCCACCGGATAGACCTCGCTCAGATCGCCGTGTCTGTAGGCGGCCAGCAGCAGCACGTAATAGGCGTTGTGGACGACGGTCGATAGCAGCAGGAACGGCCAGACATCAGGCTCCGGCAGTCCGACCACGGGAGCCGCCAGGCAGCCGAGGACCGTGCCGGTCGCCTGAATTGCCGTGAACGTGAGTAACCGCTCTCCGCTCGCCTTGACGACGGCGTTCCAGGCGGCATGGACCAGGGCCGCCACCAGGACCAGGAAAACGAGATGCAATTGCAGGGTCATCACGGGACCGTCGTCTGTTGGGCGCGGTCATGCTAGAAGGAGGCTGCAACCGTTGCAAACCGCGACGCCGCCGGAGGAAACCGCGATGGGGGCCTGGCCGACCAACCGACTGACCGAACTTCTCGGCATCCGTTTGCCGATCATCCAGGCGCCGATGGCCGGCTCGACGACGCCGGAGCTGGCCGCCGCCGTTACCAACTCAGGCGGTCTCGGCTCCTTGGGCTGCGCCTTTCTCGACGCCGACGCCTTTCTCGATCAATGCAGCACCGTCCGCACCACCACCAATGGCGCCCACAACGTCAACTTCTTCGTTCACCAGGAACCCCGCGAGGATACCCGCCGCGGCGAAGCGACCCGCGCCCTGTTGGCGCCTTATTACGAGGAATACGGCTTGGGCGAGGTGCCGGCGGCCAAGGCCTCGCATCCGACCTTTGGCAAGGCGCAACTCGACGCCGTCCTCGAAGCAAGGCCACCGGTCGTCAGTTTCCATTTCGGGCTGCCCGACGAAGCTTCCCTCAGCGCCGTCAAGGAGGCCGGCCTGATCGTGCTCGGTTCGGCGACGACGGTGGCCGAGGCCCGGGAATTGGAGGCGCGCGGCGTCGACGCCGTCATCGCCCAAGGCTTCGAGGCCGGCGGTCACCGCGGCACCTTCGCACCGCCGTACGAGGCCGGCCACGTCGGCACCATGGCGCTGGTCCCGCAAGTCGCCGACGCCGTCGAGGTGCCGGTGATCGCCGCCGGCGGCATCGGCGACGGCCGCGGCATCGCCGCCGCCCTCGCCTTGGGCGCCGAAGCGGTGCAGCTGGGCACGGCCTTCCTGACCTGTCCCGAATCGGCGGCTCACGCGCGCTACCGCGAAGCCCTAACGGAAGCCCGCGACGACCGGACCCGTCTGACCGAGGCGTTCTCGGGGCGCCCGGCGCGCGGGATCGAGAACCGCTACATGGTCGAGATGTCGGGCCACGAGGATGCCTTCCCCGACTTCCCCATCCTCAACACGCTGACCGGGCCGTTGCGCAAGGCCAGCGCCGAGGCCGGCGACGGCGAGTTCATGTCGCTGTGGGCCGGCCAAGCGGCCGCCCTGTCGCGTTCGCTGCCGGCCGCCGAACTGGTCGAACGACTGGCGCGGGAGACGGAGGAAGTTCTTGCCAATCTGTATAAATCCTAAATGGCTATGGGAACCAACGAGAAATGGCAATTGACAATTGTCTATATTTGGACATTTTATCTAATAATAGACATACGGATTGAAGGGTATCAAATGCCGCAAACTACCGAAGCAAGCCAGAATCTATCGGTGGCCCCTCAAACCTTGGAGGCCGATCGATTTTCCTCTCCTAACCGCCAGCGGCTTAGTGGACCGGGAATGCGTACATTCCTTAACATTGCTGTTGCTTGGGGATTGAGTGAGCGTCAGAAGCTACTTGTACTTGGAATGCCTAGTCGATCCACATTTCACAATTGGGCAAGCCGAGCGCAAGAACATGAGGCAATCACGTTGTCAGTCGATACTCTTATTCGGATATCGACGGTTCTTGGAATCCATAAGGCGTTGCAGATTCTCTATCTCACTCCTCGTGAAGGCGTTGAGTGGCTTCAAAGTCCCAACTCAGCACCGTCCTTTGGTGGACAACGACCGATTGACGTTGTTACATCAGGCACTCAGGACGGACTTCTTCAGGTTCGTCGGTATCTAGACGCGCAGAGAGGCGGAGTGTTTGCGGCTCCGACAACCGCTCAATTTGAAGAGCAACCGTGGCACCCTGACGAGATCATTATCGTCGATTAGGGGTTTTCAGATTGGTTGCGGCACCTGATCGAACGCTACGGTTGGTTCCGTCTCGTTTCCCTCCTATTCAGATCTTCGACGAGGTCACAGAAACGGATGATCTCATAGCCGTAATGGAGTTGGAGGGCTGGACTAATGATCGCCTGGTGCCTGAGCGACTAGCCCGGCTTCCACAAGACGAATGGGTTTATGGTCGGTCGAATTCGAGCGTCGTTATGGCTGCATTTCTTCACGCGTCCCCGGATGGTAATCGTTTTAACAGTTCCGAACTAGGAGCATGGTACGCAGCCTTCGAACTACGTACAGCCGTTGCCGAGGTTGCCCATCATTTTCGAAGGGAACTTTATAACACCGGGAAACAGGCGGCTTTTCGCGACTATCGTAATTATGCTTCGCGGTTAGAGGGGGACTTCGAGGACTTGAGAGGCACGCAAGATACCAACCCCGGCCTCTTTGACCGCGAGAGCTACATCTATTCGCAGCTCTATGGTGAGGAACAAAGGGCTTCAGGCGCCGACGGTATCGTCTACGACAGTTTGCGGCTGGTTGGCGGCACTAAAGTTGTCGCCTACCGCCCCTCCAAGATTCTAGAGGTAATGCAACTGGACCACTGGAGACTTACCGTCAGTCTGGATGCCGCGCCAATAGTTCAGAAACTCAATTCTTAACCGACGCGTTTGACCCGGCTGCTTCAAGACCAAGACAAATCAGTCGAAATTCTCACCCGAGTCTTGAAGCCCAAGTAACGAGCGGGCGAAGGCCTCGGCCTCGAAGGCGTGCAGGTCCTCGACCGCCTCGCCGACGCCGATGGCGTGGACCGGCAGGCCGAACCGCTCGGCTAGCGCCACCACGACGCCGCCGCGGGCCGAGCCGTCGAGCTTGGTGACGATGAGCCCGGAGACATCGACCATTTCCTTGAAGATCTCGACCTGCGAATGGGCGTTCTGGCCGATGGTGGCGTCCATCACCAGAACCACCGAATGGGGTGCGGTGTCGTCGAGCTTGCGGAGCACGCGGACGATCTTCTCCAGCTCGGCCATCAGGTCCTTGCGGTTCTGCAGGCGGCCAGCGGTGTCGATCAAGAGCACGTCGACGTCCTCGGCGCGGGCCTGTTCGAGCGCATCGAAGGCGAGACCGGCGGCGTCGGCCCCGGTTTGGCAGGCGACCACCGGGCAGCCGGCCCGTTCGCCCCACACTTGCAGCTGCTCGATGGCGGCGGCGCGGAAGGTGTCGGCGGCAGCGATGACGACGGAGCGGCCCTTATCGCGGTACTGCTTGGCGAGCTTGCCGATGGTCGTCGTCTTGCCGCTGCCGTTGACGCCGCAGACCAGGACTACGTGCGGCCGGTTG
>CAYFMP010000018.1:50871-54351 GCA_964344215.1 uncultured Thalassospiraceae bacterium
ATCGATGACCAGAGGCTCTGCGACCGGCTCGAGGATTGCCGCTACCTCGCCGGCCAGCGCCCGACGCACGTCATCGGGGTCGATGTCGTGTTCGAACCTGGTTTTGGCCAGCGACTGGGTGAGGCGGGCGGCGGTGGCGACGCCGAGGTCGCCGGTGATGAGGACTTCCTCGAGTTCCTCCAAGGCCGCGCCGTCGAGCCTGCGCTTGGTCAGCAGCCCGGCGATGCCGCCGCCGATCTTCTCGGACGACCGGGTCAGGCCTTTCCTGAGGCGGCCGAGCCAGCCGCCGCCGTTGTCCTCGCTCATCGGGCAGGGCTTCCCGTCAGCCGCCCGGCTTCGGCGCCGGTGACGCTGGCCCGGACGATGGCGCCGGGCTCGGCCTCGAAATCGAGATCGACCGGCGCGTAGTGCTCGCTCAGACCACGCCGTTCGGTCTCGGCCAGCACGGCGACCGTCGCCCCGACCTGGGTCTCCAGGAAACGTGCCAACGCCCGATCGCCGGCCGCCCTCAGCGCCGCCGCCCGGCGTTTGCGCACGGCCGGCTCGACCTGCGGCATGCGCGCCGCCGGGGTTCCGGGGCGTTTCGAATAGGGAAACACGTGCAGATGGGTCAGTTCGAGATCGTCGAGCGCGCGGAGCGTGTTCTCGAACATGGCATCGGTCTCGGTCGGGAAGCCGGCGATGAGGTCGGCCCCGAACACCGTGTCGGCGCGGGCGCGGCGGGCGCGTGCCACCACATCGACGACGTCGGCCACCGTATGGCGGCGCTTCATGCGCTTCAGGACCATGTCGTCGAGGGCCTGCACGCTCAAGTGCAGGTGCGGCATCAGGCGCGGCTCCGTGGCCAGCACCTCGTACAGCGCCTCGTCCAAGGCCGCCGGGTCGAGCGAGCTCAGGCGCAGGCGCCGCAATTCCGGCACCGCGTCGAGCAGCCGTCCGACCATGTCGCCGAGGCCGCCTTCACCCGGCAGGTCGGTGCCGTACGAGCAGATGTCGACACCGGTCAGCACCACTTCGCGGTAGCCGGCGGCGACCAGCTTCTCGGTCTGCTCGACGATGCGCCCCAAACCGAGGCTGCGGTTGGCGCCGCGGGCGAACGGAATGATGCAGAACGTGCAGCGGTGGTCGCAACCCTGCTGGATCTGGACGAAGGCCCGGGTCCGTCCGTCGAAGCCGCCGACCAGATGCGGCGCGGTGTCGCGGACCATGTCGATGTCGCCGACCTCGACGCGCTCGGCTTCGCCGTCGAAACGGTAGCTGGCCGGGTCGAGCTTCTCGGCGTTGCCGAGCACGCGGTCGACCTCCGGCATCGCCCCGAAACCTTCTGGGTCGAGCTGGGCGGCGCAGCCGGTGACGATCAGGTGGGCCTTGGGGTTATCGCGCCTCGCCCTGCGGATGGCCTGGCGGGCTTGGCGCTCGGCCTCGGCGGTGACGGCGCAGGTATTGACGATAATCGCGTCTTCAAGGCCGGCGGCGGCGGCGTGGCCGCGCATGATCTCGGATTCGAAGGTATTGAGGCGGCAACCCAGGGTGACGAGGCTCGGCGCGGCCATCGGCTTCACTCCGTCCCGGCCAGCATCGAGGGGTCGATGCGGCCGGTGAAGCTGACGGCGACCGGTCCGGTCATGACGACGTGGTTGTCGTCGCGCCACTCGATCAAGAGAGGCCCGCCGTCGAGCACGACCTCGACCTTTCGCCCGACCAGTCCGCGGCGGTGGGCGGCGACGGCGGCCGCACAGGCGCCCGACCCGCAGGCCCTGGTGATGCCGGCACCGCGTTCCCATACCCGCATACGAAGGCGGTCGAGGCCGATGACCTGGACCGCCTCGACGTTGGCGCGGTCGGGAAAAAGCTCGTGCCCCTCGAGTTCCGGACCGACCTCGGCAAGGGCGACAGCTTCGGCGTCGTCGACAAAAAAGACCATGTGCGGGTTGCCGATGTTGACGGCGGCCGGATCGTTCAATGGCCCCGCCCCGATGCCGAGATTGAGGGTGTCCGCTTCGCGGGCCAGCGGAATGTCGCGCCATTCGGTGGCGACCGGTCCCATGTCGACGGCGATCATGCCGTCGGCGGCGGCTTCGGCGCGGAGAACGCCGGCCACGGTCTCGATGTTCAGCTCGGTGGCGGTGGTCTCGCCCATGATCATGGCGGCGACGCAGCGCGTCCCGTTGCCGCAGGCCTCGGCCTCGCCGCCGTCCGGGTTGCGGATGCGCAGGAACACGTCGGCGGCGCCGTTGGCGGCCGGCTCCATGATAAGCACCTGGTCGCAACCGATACCGGTGCGCCGATCGGCGATGGCGCGGGCTTCGGCCGGGCCGACAGCGAGACCGCCGCCGCGACCGTCCAAGACCACGAAATCGTTGCCGAGTCCGTGCATTTTAGTGAAGGCCAGTCCGCTCATAACGGGCCTAATATGTCGCCAAGTTCGGAGATGTCCACTGGTTTCGCCAGCGGCCGGGCCCACCGCTCAAGAGGCGGCGGGCCCGTAGGCCCTGAGGAAGCGGTCCATATGGAAAGCGATCTGGTCCGGCTCGTAGACGTAGTCGTGGCCGATCGGACAGGCGCGGCGGGCCAGGCAGCCGGTTTCCATGCATGCGGTTTCGGCGCTCGAGGCGAGATGGTCCGTGCAGGCCGGAACGTCGTAGGTGCCGTTGCTGAACGCATTGGCCGGGCAGGCCGCGAGACACGGCTTGTCGGCGCACGACCGGCACGGATTCGGCTCTTCCGCTGCCACCGGCAGCGCAACCCGTTGGCCGAACAACACGGCGCCGCGATAGGCGTGCCACATCCCGAAAGTGGGGTGGATCAGCGGTCCGATCGGGGAGGCCTCGATCCCTTCGGCGCGCATGGCCCAGCGCTGGAACGGATGATAGGGCGGTCCGCCGAACGGGAACGCGACGTCGGCGCCGAGTTCGGCGGCGGTCGCACGCAACGTCGCTTCCGTCCACGCATCCAGGGGATTGGCATCATTGGCCCGGCGTTTGGCGTCGACGGCGGCGCTGAAAGTCCGCCACATGTCGGGGCCGGCGTTGCCGACCATGACGACGGTGGCGACCGGCCCGGACGGTTCCGGCACGCCGTCTTCCGGCCTCGGGTGAAAGCCACCCCGGCACATCAGGCCGGATCCGGCCAGGGCGTTCTCGATGTCGGCATATCGCATCGGCTATAGATGGCGGCCGGGCGGCGGCCCGGTCAAGCAAGAAAACCACCGCTCAGGTGTCGTCGTCGGCCGCCTCGGCCGCGGCCCGCATCAGGCCTAGGATGTCCCGGCGCTGTCGGTTGTCGGCGATCCTGTAGAAAGCTCGAATGAAGGACTCGACCTCGACCACCGATTCCGCCGGCGGCGTGTCGACGGCGCCGCCCGAATCGGGTCCGTCGAAGCCCTCGAAGAAGTAGCCGACCGGAACGGTGAGAGCCTCCGACAGTTGTCTGATTGCGGTGTTGTTGGTCAAGGTTTCCGAGCCCTTTGTCGCCGCCGGG
>CAYFMP010000019.1:0-22211 GCA_964344215.1 uncultured Thalassospiraceae bacterium
GACGACAAAACGTGTGAATCCGATCGGTTTCAATGATGTAGAGCGGATTCACATGTTTTGACGGAACGCCCGGGCGATTCCGACAAAACATGATCTGCTCTAGGCCCCCCTAATAGTAGGTGCCGAGGCCGTCGTCGTCGCGCCACAGCCGGCAGGCCTCCGGGTAGACGCGGACGCGCGGCACCCGGCCCCGTAAAAGCTCGTCCTGGACCGCCTGCCAGAATTCGATTTCCATGAGCTCGCCGTGCATCCGCCTGAAGGTCCGCGCGAACTGGTGCTCGGGCATGCGCAGGCCGGCTTGCAGTTCCTCGGGCAGGAAGATGAAGCCGTCCTCGAAGAACCATTCCGGCACGTCCTCCTCGCCGTCGATGCGGTCCCGGTTGGTGCGGATCTTGACCTCGGTGAAGGGTTCCAGCGCGTCGTAGTCGTACAGGTAGACCTTGCGGAAAGCGCCGACCCCGTAATTGCGGACGTCGAGGTCCTTGTTGAAGATGTTGGCGGCGGCGTTGTTGCGGATGCAGTGACCGAGGCTGTTGATGACCGCCTCGGCGTCGTCGTCGGAGGCCGTCAGCAGGTAGACCGGCAGCGGCACTACCTTGGCCTGGACGATGAGGTGCTTGAAGACGATGGCGTCGCCCTGGGAAGAGACGTTCTCCGAGGCGTTTTCCAGCAGCTCGGACAGTAGCTCGGGCCCGAACAGGTCGCGCTCCAGCTTCAGGTTGTAATAGATGATGTTGTCGAGCATCGATCCGGTGCGGTTGATCTCGTGAACGCGGCCGTACTTGCCGAGCACCGACTCGACACCATCGAAAGTTCCCCACTTGTATTGCTCGGTCGGATGGTCGCGGATCACCTTCAGAATATAGGCCGACGATCGCGCCGCAAAGGCGATGGCGACGGTGCCGGGAAAGCCGATCGCCGCTTCGAAGCGCTCGCCGCTGATCGCCATCCCGTCCTTGAGTTCGTTCATTACCGCGACCTTACCGACGTGGTTGAAGCCGATGGTCGAATACTGCAGCCCGAGACCGCGCTTCGGCATGATGCTGTGCAGGAAGGCCGACAGCTCGTGATAATGAGGGTCGGTGACGTGGAAGTTGGCCAGCGTCGAGGTGAAGATGTTGTGGGTGTGGGCCTCGGCGGTCAGTACCGCGTCGACGAAAACGCCGTCGGCGGCGTTCTCCAGGGCGATGATGAAGGGCACGATGGTCGACGGCTGCAGGACGATGCGCCCGACCAGATAGGCGCCGCGGTTGCGATAGAAACCGGCGTCGATGAACTGAACGATCTCGATTGCCTCCGGCGTCTCGTCACTCAAGCCCAGATCGTCGTTGACGCGCTCGGCGACCAGACGGGCGTCGTTGGCGAAGTCCTGGTAGGGCGTCGCGAAGCCTGGAATCGAGAGGACCTCCTCGACCGTACCGGGGTCCAGCTTGTCGCCGCCCGCGAAGCTCCTGTAGATCTTGCGCGACGGTCCAGTCAACGTGCCGCCGGTCCGGCCGAAGGCGTACTCGACCGGTTTCCATTCGTCCTGATAGATCATACGCCGCACCGAATTGAGAAAAGCGTACGCGAGGTCGGCTTCGTAACGGCCCTCGATCATCGGCACGTAAAGCGCCTCGATGCGGCGCCACGGCCGGTCGTCCTCGGTCAACTCGGGATAGGCTCCGGCCAGACTCGGCCCGAGGGCGTGAATGCTCTCGCTGTAGATCGACAGCCGTCGCCGGCTCAAGTCCAGCGACAGGGCGGGGTCGCGGGCCTCGAAGGCGGTCTGGGCGCGTTCGGGAATACCGCGCGACTCGACATAGTAGGCGTCGAACGCCTCGAAGATTTGCCGCGTCGTCGCCTCGATGCGTCGGTCGCGCTCCGAAGCGGGGCCTTCCTCCCGTATGACCGATCGTTTCGCCATGCCACCCGTATCCTGCCAAACGGAAGCGTCCGGCGCCATGCCGAGATGACGGTTTGCCGGTCCGCTCTTGAAAAGAGTTGGTGAAGCAGATACTATCGTTAAACGAGTCTTTTTAATAAGGCACAATCGTGGATTGAAAAGGCCGTGTTGTGTTTTCGATGTGTTGAGTCGGGCGAGGTGGACGGAACACCCAGGATATCTTGCCCGTCAGATTGCTAGCTTAAGTAATCTAGATAATTTCTTAACTATTTAAGATAGGGAGGTCGTTATGGATCCGAAGAATTTCCAGAAACTGGTCGAGGCCGCCAAGAAGGATTCCAAATTCTTTCACGAGCTGGTGTTCAACACCGAAAAGGTGGTCTCGAAGCTCGACTACCTGGACCGCAAATCGAAAGGCGCCCTGGTCGCCATAGACCCGGAAGAGGTCATCGCCCGCCTCGTCGGTGAAATCGCGGCCTGCGGCAATACCTGCACGTCGAGTTGCAAGAATACCTGCGGAAAAAGTTGCGGATTCACCACGAACTTGGTTCCGGATGAACCGGTTCTCGCCGCTGTTCAGCCGGATTTCGGGCCGGTCGCGGCCTGCGGCAACACCTGCACGTCGAGCTGCAAGAATACCTGCGGCAAGAGTTGTGGGTTTACCACCAACCGCACGCCCGGCGACTGGGGTGAAGTGCTGGTCGGCTAATTCCGCTCTATCCGGAGTCTTAGTGTCGTCCCGGGTCTCCGGGTCCGGGAGCACCGGGAGGTGATGATGAACACACGGCAGTTGCGGCGGCTCGTCGAGCAAAGCCGAACCGACGAGAAGTTCTTCCACGACCTCGTCTTCCGCTCCGAGCCGACGCTGAAGAAGTTTCTCGGACCGGGCCCGGAAGCCGACGGCGTCGGCGGCGGCATCGACCCGGCGGCGTTCCTCCGCGATCTGATTCTGACCGCGGGCAGTTGCAGCGAGGGCGGCTCGACCTGTTCGTGCACCACCGGCACCTGCGGCGGCGACACCTGTGGCGGCGGCACCTGTTCGGCCACCTGCACGGGCGACAGTTGCGGCAACACCTGCGGCGACAGTTGCGGCTACACGACCAACAGCCGGCTCGGCGGCCGGGCATTCGTGCGGCTTCGCTAGGGTCGCGTGGGCCATGGACGCCGGTCCCAGGCTCGCCGCACCGGAGCCGCCGGCGGCGACGGAAGAGCCGCCGGAGGTAAGCGCCGGGGCCGAACGGCGATACCTCGAAGCCGCCCGCTCCTTCGGCTTCGAGCCCGTGTTCAAGTGGCCGTGGGCGATCTGCGGCGCTTCCGAACGCATCCAGGGATGGAAACTGCACCTGTCGGCGACGCCCGAGGACGCGCCCGCCTTTCTCGAGAGGGTGTTGCCGATTCTCAAGTCGGCCGGCGCCGCCTTCAAGTTCGCGGCCTCGCCATCGCTGCTCGGATCGCTGAACGAGGGCGAGATCGGTGCCACCCAGATCGGCAAGTTCGTGACCGTCTACCCCGACGACGACGACCACGCCGCCCGGTTGGCCGAAGAACTTGTGCGGGCGACCGACGGATTCAGCGGTCCCGTCGTGCAAACCGACCTGGCGCTCGGTGGACAGGTGTTCGCCCGCTTCGGCGGCGTCAATCCGGTCGTCCGCCGCGACCGGCTGGGCGGTTTCAATAAATACCTTCGCGATCCGCAAGGCGACCTGGTGCCCGACGACTACACGATACCCGCCGATTATCCGGCCTGGGCCCCCGATCCCTTCAAGGGCCGCGACCTGCCCGCCTTGAAAAGGAGGGCCGGCGCGTCGGATCCGGCGGCGCAAACGAAAAAGCGCTCGCACCTGTTCGGACCCGGGTTTCTCGTCCTGCAGACGCTGAAGGCGCACGGCAAGGGCAGCGTGTTCCTGGCCGTGGACCTGCGCTCCCAGGAGCAGGTCGCGCTCAAGGTTCTCAAGCAGGGCCGGAAGCACTGTCTGAGCGACGCCTCGGGCCGGGACATCAGGGACCGGCTGAAGCGCCAGTCGGCGACGTCGGAAGCGCTTGCCGGACTGAGTTTTCTTCCCCGCGCCGAGGAGTATTTCGAGGTCAACGGCGACGGCTACCTGGTCGTCGAATACATAGACGGCCAGTCGTTGGAGGTGCTGATTTATGGGCTTCACGAAGATCGTCCCTGGGCCGACCTGGCGGCGGCCGACCGCAAGAGACTGCTTGTTCTGTACCGGGATTTCGTCGCCGCCGTCGCTCGGTTGCATGATCGCGGCTACGTGCACCGCGACCTGACCGCCTCCAACCTGTGGGTCGGCGACGACGGCCGGGTTTATCTGCTCGACCTCGAGCTGGCCCACCCCGTCGCCGATAAGACACCCGCCTTCGGGCTGGGCACGACCGGGTTCATGTCGCCCTCGCAGGCAAGCCGCCGGCCTCCCGAGTTGGCCGACGACGTCTATGCGCTCGGCTGCGTGCTGGTCCTGTTGTTGACGGGCATCGACCCGCGCCGGGTGCCGGTCGCGACCGCAACCGAGTCACCGGCGGCACGGTGGACGGCCCTGGCCCCGGGCGTTCCCGGGCCGCTGGTCGCCCTGATCGAGGAGTGCACGGCGGGCGAGGCCGCCCGGCGGCCCCGGTTGGACCGTATCCTGGCTGTCGTCGACGAAGCGATCGACGGCTGCGGCAACGACCGGTCGCGGCCGCCGCCCGCCGTGGCCGAACTGGCTTTCCTTTTGGACGGCGGGTTGCGCGGGTTGGTGGAGGGAACGGCCGTTGATGCCGCGACCGGGCTATGGGTGTCGCCGGCCTTCGACACCGAACAGAGCCGGGCCGGCAACGCCACCTTGGTCGGCGACTTCGAGATCCGCCGCAGCGCCAACCGCGGCGTCGCCGGGCCCGTCATCGCCATCGCCCGCCTCCGTAAGGCGGGCATCGAGAACGAGGCGGCGACCAGGCGGGCGGAGGCGGCGATTAGCTGGCTTCTATCGGATGCGCCGGCCCCCGACAGCGGCATGCCGGGCCTCCATTTCGGCGACGCCGGCGTGGCGCTGGCGTTGGCCGAGGCCTGTTCGGCGGATCTCGTCGAAGCGGCCGCAATCGAGGCGCGGATCGACCGACTCCTGGCCGGCCCGCTTGACTGGCCCGATATCACCCACGGCGCCGCCGGACAGGGGCTTGCCGCCTTGCACTGCGCGGCGCTCCTCGACAACCCGGAGTTGCTGGCGACGGCCGAGCGCTGCACCCGGTACTTGCTCGACAGCCAAGCCGGCGACGGTTCCTGGATTATGCCCGAGGGCATGCCCGGGATGTCGGGGCAAACGTTGCCCGGCTTCGCCCACGGCATCGCCGGCATGGCGTTCTATCTGTTGCGTTATGCCGACGAGGCGGGACAGGCCACCGCCAAACGGGCCGCCGTCGGCGCCCTCGACTGGCTGATCGACGAACGACGACCGACGGCCGACGGCCGCTCCGTCAACTGGCCTTACAGCGACACCAACGACGAGGAATGGCGGTGGTGGTGCCACGGCGGACCCGGCATCGCATTGGCCTTTCTCGAGGCCTACAGGATGACCGGCGAAGCGCGCTATGCCGCCACCGCGCGCCACGCTCTCGCCATCCACCCCGAGCGCCTGCTGTATCCCAACCTCAGCGCCTGCCACGGACTGGCCGGAATTGGGGAGATCTATCTGGAGGCGCACCGGGCGCTCGGCGACGACGATTTCCTGACCCGAGCCCGGGCGATCGCAACGACGCTCGAGGGCTTCGCATACGAGGACCGGGACGGCGCCGTGGTCTGGCGAACCGAAGACCCGCTGACGCCGTTCGCCGACCTCATGGTCGGAACCGGCGGCATCCTTCATTTTCTCTTGAACCTACTGCGGCCGGAATTGAACTACGGTTTTCCGCTGCTGCGGCGCGGCGTGGCCTGAACCGCCGCCGGCGGTCTAGTAGCCGAGCGCGCAGCCGTCCTTGCGCGGCTCCGAGCCGCCGATCAACGCGCCGTTGTCCCAGTCGATCCAGATCGCTTGGGCGCCGCCCAAGGGCTTGCCGGGCGGGATCGGCCTGTGGCCGAGTTTCTTCAAGCCCTCGACGATGTCTTCGGAGAAACCGCTTTCCATGTCGAGGCCGTCGTGCTCGGGGTCGGGGAACAGGCGCGGCAGGTCGATGGCCTCCTGCACGTCGAAGCCGTAGTCGATGACGCGGCTCAGGAAATGGGCGTGGCCGTGCGCCTGGTAATTGCCGCCCATCACACCGAACGACATCTGGGCGCGGTCGCCCTTGGTCAACATGGCCGGGATGATGGTGTGCATGGGCCGCTTGCCGGGACCGATGCAGTTGGGGTGGCCTGAGTCGACGACGAAGGCCTCGCCGCGGTTCTGTAGCAAAACGCCCGATTTCGGCGCGACGCGCCCAGACCCGAAGCTGTGGTAGACCGAGTTGATGAAGCTGCACGCGTTGCGGTCCTTGTCGACGACGCTGATGTAGACGGTGTTTTCGTGGCGCGGCAGATCAAGCGCCTCGATGTCGTCGTTGGCGCGCTCGAGGTCGATTCTGGCGCGCACGGCGTCGGCGTAGGCGTCCGACAGGATGGCGTCCGCGTCGACCTCGGCCTTGTCCGGGTCGGCCACGTAGGCGTCGCGGGCCGCGTAGGCCAGCTTGGTCGCCTCGATCTCCAGGTGCAGGCGCTCGACCGACAGCGGACCGGCGTCGTCGGGGTCGAAACCCTTGAGCACGTTCAACAGCAACAGCGCGATGATGCCCTGGCCGTTGGGCGGGCATTCGTGGACCTGGTAGCCGCGGAACTCCGTCTTGATCGGGCTCACGTACTGACCGGCGGCGCCGGCGAAGTCGTCCAAGGTGTGCAGGCCGCCCAGCCCTTGCAGGTATTCGACCATGTCCTCGGCCACCGGCCCCTTGTAGAAAGCGTCGCGTCCTTCGGCGGCGATCTTGTCCAGTGTCGCCGCCAACGCCGGCTGGTGGTGTACTTCGCCGACCCGGAGCGGCCGCCCTTCGGGCAGAAAGACGGCGGCCGCGTTGGCATCGTTGTTGAGGAGATCGACCGCCGCCTCCCAGTCGACCCCGACCCTGGGGCTGATCGCGTAGCCGTCGCGGGCGAACGTGATGGCCGGTTGCAGCAACTCGCCGAGGTCCTTGCTGCCATGATCGCCGATCAGCCTGTCCCAGGCGTCGACGGCGCCGGGCACGGTGACGGCGTGCGGCGCCGTCTGTTCGATCGCCGCGATGCCCTGTTCGGCGAACCATTCCGGCATCGCCGCCAGCGGCGCCCGGCCCGAGCCGTTGTAGGCAATGATGTCGGAACCGCCGCCGGGCGCGTACAGCACGAAGCAGTCGCCGCCGATGCCGGTCGACCCCGGCTCGACCACGCATTGCACGGCGCACGCCGCCACCGCCGCGTCCATGGCGTTGCCGCCGGCCTGCAGGACATTGAGCGCGGTCAACGTCGCCAGCGCCTGCGAGGTGGCGGCCATGCCGTTGAGGCCGTGCGCCGTCGAACGGCCGGGGAGTTCCAGATTTCGCATAGCTGTTTCCGTAGTCCGGGGTCGCGAGAGGCGCATTCTAGCGCCCGCGCCGGGGCCGCACAACACGACCGGAGGACCCCGGAAAACCGGCTCTGGCGGCGGCCGGGCGGGCCTTGTACACTGATCCGAAACACGACCCCGGAGCCCCCCGAGCATGGCCGAGTGGCACGACGACATCTTCGCGGCGATCCGCGCCCACGGCATCGAACAGGTCGCCTACGTGCCCGACGCCGGCCACGCGCCGGTCATCGACAAGGCCATCGCCGAGCCGTCGATCAAGGCGGTGCCGCTGACCACCGAAGAGGAAGGCGTGGCGCTGCTGGCCGGCGCCTGGCTCGGCGGCGACAAGGGCGTCTTGCTGATGCAGTCTTCCGGCGTCGGCAACATCGTCAACATGCTGGGCCTGACCCGGATCGGCCGTTTCCCGCTGCTGATGCTGATCACCATGCGCGGCCAGTGGAACGAGTTCAATCCGTGGCAGAACCACATGGGCGGAGCGACCATGCCGGTGCTCGAAGCGGCCGGCGTGACGACCGAGACGGTCGACGATCCGGAACTGGTCGGCGCCGTTGTCGGCGACTGCGCGGCCCGCGTCTTCGCCGAGCAGTCGGCCGAGGCCGTCATCCTGCATCAGAGCCTGATGCCGGTGAAGAGTTTCGGCAAATGACCATCGACGATCACCCGAGCGCCTCGTACCCGCTGCGTCGGCGCGCCGTCGTCGAGAAGCTGCTGGCCGGGCGCGGCGACCTCTTGGTCCTGACCGGATTGGGATCGAGCTGCTGGGACGCCACCGCCGTCGGCGATTGCGACCTCAACTTCCCGATCTGGGGCGCCATGGGCGGTGCCGTGCCGATGGCGCTGGGGCTCGCCCTGGCCCGGCCCGAACGGCGGGTTCTGGTGCTGACCGGCGACGGCGAGATGCTGATGGGCATCGGCTCGCTGGCCACCGTGGCGGCGCAGGCGCCCGCCAACCTCGCCATCGTCGTCCTCGACAACGAACGGTTCGGCGAGACCGGCATGCAGTTGACCCATACGGCCCACGGCACCGACCTCGCCGCCATCGCCGAGGCATGCGGGATTCCGGTTACCGGAACGGTCCGCGACGAGGCCGAGTTGGCGGCGGCGGCGGCGCTCATCCGCGACGGGCCGGGGCCGGTGTTCTACGATATCAAGGTACGCGCCGAAGAGCTCGATTTCGTGCTGCCGCCGAAGGACGGCGTCGTCCTCAAGGAGCGTTTCCGCAAGACGCTGTCGGGCGAGGCGTAGGCAAGCGAGGGTCCGATCATGTGGGACCGGCTGTGGATCAACGGCCACATCGCGACCATGGACACGGCGCGCGACGGCGCCTACGGAGCGCTCGACGCCGCCGCCGTCGCCGCCCATGACGGCCACATCGCTTATCTCGGCCCGGCCGCCGGCCTGCCGGGCGCGGCCGGCGATTTGGCCCGCGAAGTCATCGATCTCGACGGGCGCTGGCTGACACCGGGGCTGATCGATTGTCATACCCATATCGTTTATGCCGGCAATCGGGCCGCGGAGTTCGAGCAACGCCTGGCCGGCGAGACCTACGCCGAGATCGCCGCGGCCGGCGGCGGCATCCTGTCGACCGTCCGTCACACCCGGGCCGCTTCCGAGATCGACCTGGTCGAGGCGGCGTCGCCGCGTCTGACGGCGCTGCTGGCCGAAGGCGTCACCACCGTCGAGATCAAGTCAGGCTACGGGCTGCGGACAGAAGACGAGTTGAAGATGCTGAACGCGGCGCGGGCCCTGAGCGAGCGCTTCCCGGTGACGGTCAGAACCACGCTGCTCGGCGCCCACGCGGTGCCACCCGAGTACGCCGGCGACCGTAAGGGCTACATCGACCTGGTCTGTTCGGAGATGATCCCGGCCGCCGCCGAAACCGGCCTGGCCGATGCCGTCGACGCCTTCTGCGAGGGCATTGGCTTCGACCCGGCCGAAACCGAGCGGGTTTTCGAGGCGGCCGAGGCGGCCGGGCTGCCGGTCAAGCTGCACGCCGATCAGCTTTCGGCGCTCGGCGGTGCCGGCTTAGCCGCCCGGTTCAGCGCGCTGTCGGCCGATCACCTGGAATACGCCACCGAGGACGACATCCGGGCCATGGCGGCCGCGGAAACGGCGGCGGTGCTGCTGCCCGGCGCCTTCTACTGTCTGAACGAGACCCGGGTGCCGCCGATCGAGCTGTTCCGCCGGCACGGTGTGCCGATGGCGATCGCTACCGATTGCAACCCGGGCACCTCGCCGGTCACCTCGATCCTGTTGATGCTCAACATGGCCTGCACCCTGTTCGGCCTGACTCCGGCAGAAGCGCTGGCCGGCGCCACCCGCAACGCGGCTCGGGCCTTGGGCCTGGGTGCGACGCACGGGGTTCTGGCCGAGGGCCGGGTCGCCGATTTCGCACTCTACGACATCGCCGAGCCGGCCGAGCTGGCCTATGCCATGGGCCACCGCCCGTGCACCGGTGTGGTCAAGGCCGGCGAGCCGGTTTAGGGTTCGCGTAACGGAGGAGAGAGGGAGATGAGCGAAGACCGATTCGCCAACGCCCGCGAAGTCAGGAGCCCGCACGGCACCGAACTGACCGCCAGGAGTTGGCTGACCGAAGCGCCGCTTCGCATGCTGATGAACAACCTCGACCCCGAGGTCGCCGAGAACCCGGACGAGTTGGTCGTTTACGGCGGCATCGGCCGGGCGGCGCGCGACTGGGCGTGTTTCGACAAGATCGTCGAGGTTTTGACCGGCCTGGCCGACGACGAGACCCTGTGCGTGCAGTCGGGCAAGCCGGTCGGCGTCTTCAAGACGCATGCGGACGCGCCCAGGGTGCTGATCGCCAACTCCAACCTGGTCCCGCACTGGGCCGACTGGGAACATTTCCGCGAACTCGACCGCAAGGGGCTGATGATGTACAGCCAGATGACCGCCGGCTCGTGGATCTACATCGGCAGCCAGGGCATCGTCCAGGGCACTTACGAGACCTTCGCCGAGATGGGCCGCCAACACTACGGCGGCGATCTCACCGGCAAGTGGATCCTGACCGCCGGCTTGGGCGGCATGGGCGGCGCCCAGCCGCTGGCCGCGACCATGGCCGGCGCCTCGATGCTGGCCGTCGAATGCCAGGGCACGCGCATCGAGCGCCGCTTGGAGACCGGCTACCTGGACCGGCGGACCGACAGCCTCGACGAGGCCTTGGACGTTGTCGAGGCGGCCTGCGCCAGCGGCGAAGCGGTGTCGGTCGGGCTGCTCGGCAACGCCGCCGAGGTGCTGCCCGAACTCGTCGAACGCGGAGTCAGGCCCGACGCCGTCACCGACCAAACCAGCGCCCACGACCCCTTGAACGGTTACCTGCCTATCGGTTGGACCTGGGCCGAGGCGGAAGCGAAGCGGCAATCCGACCCGGCTGGCGTGGTGGCGGCGGCGCGCGCCTCGATGAAGGTCCACGTCGCCGCCATGCTGGAGTTCAACAAGGCCGGCGTGCCGACCTTCGATTACGGCAACAACATCCGCCAGGAAGCCTTCGACCAGGGACTGACGGATGCCTTCGACTTCCCCGGCTTCGTGCCGGCCTACGTCAGGCCGCTGTTCTGCCGCGGCAAGGGGCCGTTCCGGTGGGCCGCCCTTTCCGGCGACGCGGACGACATCTACCGCACCGACGACAAGATGAAGGAGCTGTTCCCCGACGACGCGCACTTGCTCAACTGGCTCGACATGGCAAAAGATCGCATCCAGTTCCAGGGGCTGCCGGCCCGCATCTGCTGGATCGGCTTGGGCGAGCGGGCACGGGCCGGCCTCGCCTTCAATGAGATGGTACGCTCGGGTGCCGTGTCGGCGCCCATCGTCATCGGCCGCGATCATCTCGATTCGGGATCGGTGGCGAGCCCCAACCGCGAGACCGAGGCGATGAAGGACGGCTCGGATGCGGTCTCCGACTGGCCGCTCCTGAACGCGCTTTTGAACACCGCTTCCGGCGCCACCTGGGTCAGCCTCCATCACGGCGGCGGCGTCGGCATGGGGTTCTCCCAACACGCCGGCATGGTCGTCGTCTGCGACGGCTCGGAAGAGGCCGACCGCAGGCTCGAACGCGTCCTGACCAACGACCCGGCGACCGGCGTCATGCGCCACGCCGACGCCGGTTACGAAGAGGCCATCGACTGCGCCCGCAACCAGCACCTCAACCTGCCGATGGCGGACCTCTAGGATGACGACGATCCGGGCCAAACCCGGCCACATGACGGCGGCCGACCTGAAGCGCATCGCCGCCGGGCCGTGCAGACTCGAGTTGATGGGCGATTGGCGGGACCGGGTCGAGGCGGCGGCGACCGTCGTCGCCGATGTGGCGGCCGGCGAGGACAGCGTTTACGGCATCAACACCGGCTTCGGGCTGCTCGCCCGCACCCATATCGAACACGATCAGCTCGCCGATCTGCAGCGCCGCCTGGTGCTTTCGCACTGTGCCGGCACCGGCCCGGCCCTGGACGATGGTGCCGTGCGCCTGAGCCTGGCGCTGAAGGCCAATGCCCTGGCCCGCGGCCATTCAGGCGTCCACCCGGACGTCATAGACCGGCTGTTGGCGCTGATCGAGGCCGACGCCCTGCCGGTGGTGCCGTCGCAGGGCTCGGTCGGCGCGTCGGGCGACCTGGCGCCGCTGGCGCATCTGAGCGCGGTGCTGATCGGCGAGGGCGAGGTTCGCCTTGATGGCGAGGTTCTGGCGGGCGCCGACGGCGTCGCCAAGCTCGGTCTCGAGCCGCTGGTGCTGAGACCGAAGGAGGGACTGGCGCTCCTCAACGGCACGCAGGTATCGACGGCGCTGTCGCTGATCGGATTGTTCCGGGCCGACACCGTGTTCCGCGCCGCCCTCGTCGCCGGCGCCATGTCGGTCGACGCCGCCAAGGGCTCGACGACGCCGTTCGACCCCCGCATCCAGGACCTGCGCGCCCAGCCCGGCCAGGTCGAGGTCGCCGAGGTTCTGCGATCGCTCCTGGACGGCAGCGCCATCCGCGATTCGCACCTCGATTGCGACCGCGTCCAGGACCCCTATTCGCTGCGTTGCCAGCCGCAGGTGATGGGGGCGTGCCTGGAGCAGCTTTGGAACGCGGCCGCCTTCCTCGAGCGCGAGGCCAACGCGGTCACCGACAACCCGCTGATCTTCGCCGATACCGGCGAGGTGCTCTCGGGCGGCAACTTCCACGCCGAGCCGGTCGCCTTCGCCGCTGACGCCATCGCGCTCGCCGTCGCCGAGATCGGTAACATGTCGGAACGCCGCACGGCGCTGCTGGTCGATCCCAAGATGAGCGGCCTGCCGGCCTTCCTGGTCGAGGACTCGGGCGTCAACTCGGGGTTCATGATCGCCCAGGTGACGGCCGCCGCCCTGGTCGCCGAGAACCGGCTGCTGGCCCATCCGGCCTCGGCCGATACGGTGCCGACCTCGGCCAACCAGGAAGACCACGTGTCGATGGCGGCGCACGGCGCCAGGCGTTTGCTGGACATGACCGGCAACCTGGCCGGTATCGTCGCCGTCGAGATGCTGGCCGCCGCCCAAGGCCTCGATTTCCACGCGCCGATGAAGACGTCGCCGAAGTTGGCCGAGGCCCACGCGCTCGTCCGCAATGAGGTCGCCTTCTTCGACGAGGACCGGCCGCTGGCCCCGGCCATCGAGGCGGTCAGGCGGCTGATCCTGGAAGACGCCTTCGCTGGACTCGCCGAGACCAACCTGCTGACGTGAAGATCGTCCTCGTCACCGGCGACGGGCGCGGCATTGGCGCCGGCGGACGTTGATCGGGACCAGGCCATCTACCGATCGACAGGCGTTCCACGGCAGCCGGCTTTTCCGCCTTTCGACATTCCGAGGCCGAAGCGAAGGGCGCTCGAGTCCGGGCTCAGTTCAAGAAGGGACAACCGACGGATGCCTTCTGCAAGTGCTCTATTCACCCAGCACGCGGCGCCGTTCTTCGAACTCTTCCTTGTCGATCTCGCCTTTGGCGAACCGTTCCTTGAGGATGTCCAGGGGCGTCTTGCCCGGAGGGGCTTGAAGAGCGCCGCCACGTCCCGACCCGTCGAGCCAGCGCACCACGACCACGACCGCGGCCACCGCCAAAGCGATGAATGCGATCATCAGGATCGGGCCGAAGATCATCCCGCCCCAACCCCATCCCCAACCCCCCATGTGCGGATGGTCGCCGTAGGTCTGTGCCATGGCCGGCACCGACATCAGAACGGTCGCCGAAACCGAAATCAAAAGCGCGTTTCTCATCTGCACGAGTCCTCTTTTCCAAATTCCCGGGCCTCACGAACTGAGCACAGTATCGTAGCCGATTGTGAGGCCTCCATTCTATGAATCAACTTACCGGTAGCGTTTAAGATACAGGCGTTCGAACCAGTCCTTCGATAGATGGGCCAGCCCCATCGGCGGCAGAGACAAGCTCAATCCGGGCGATCGCGCCACCAGGGCGCCGGTGCGGTTGTCGTCGACGATGCAAAACAACTCGACCCGGAAGGCGTGCTTGGCCGGTTGCCCGTTTAATTCGGCGATCAGGTTTTTCGCCGCCGCGGCCGCCTGAAGGTCCGCCATATGAGCCTGTTTCGGCATCCAGTCCGGTCCCGGGAAACTGCCGGAATCTCCGGCCACGTAAACCCGTTCGAACCCGGCGACCTTGCAGTGGCCGTCGGCCTCGATCAGGCCGCCCGGCGAACGCGGTAAATCGGTGTCGTTGAACCAGGCATTGCCGGTTATGCCCGGCATGAAGAGGATCAGATCGGCCCCGAACTCGCCGCCCTCGGTGACCACCTTGTCGGCCTCGAAGCGAACCATTTTGTGACCGAGGTGCGTGGCGATGCCGAGTTTATCCATGCGCCGCAGGAGTTTCGGCACGACCGCTTCTCCCAGCCGAATACCGGGCTTCGGCGCCGGGCTGAAAAACACCAACTCGAACTTGTCGCGACGTCCCTGTTTCCTGAGCAGTTCGTCGGTGCCGAACAGAAATTCGAACATCGGCCCGCCGCGCATGGCGGTGGGCTCCTTGGGGTTGCCGCCAAAGCCGAAAGCCAGGGTGCCCCCGTCCATGCTCTCCAGTCTTTCCTTGAACTGCATGACCGGCGCAATCCCTTCACAGGGCGTCAGCGCGTGTTCGATACCGGGAAGCTTCTTGATGAATTGGCCGCCGGTACCAATGATCAGCCCATCGTTGCGGACATCGCCGTTGGACGTCTTCACCACCCGGCCGCCTTCATCCAGGGATTCGGCCTTTCCTTGAACGTAATCAACGCCTTTTCGGCGAAAGAAACCGTCCAAGGGGACAGCAATATCCGCAGGCTTTCGCTGGCCCGAGGGCAGCCAGATGAGACTAGGCAGGTAGACGAGCATCGGCTCCGGCGCCACCACCGTGATTTCAAGATCCTTGTCGGCGGCGCGCAGTTTACGAACGGCTGTCAGGGCGGCAAATCCGGTGCCGAGAACGGTAACGTCGGTCATTAACGATCCTTTGGTCTGTGATTCAATTCAGGTGCCCGTCGTCTCGAAAACAGATGTCTCCGCGGAACCCAAGGTCGACTTCGGAGCAGCTTGAGAAGGTTGCAAACTCGCAATCGAAGCGATCTCTTCTCCATTCATGTAAATGTTCATGCTGCCGGGATTCAGCGTCTTCCATGCCTCGTCAGTCAGCGGTGAAGTAGCCAGCAGCACGACTTCTTGCCTACAGCCGTCGATCCCGCATGTCCGGTGTAACGCGTGCATATGAGTATGGGCGTGAGCGATCAGGTATTCGCCGTCGCTCAGCATGAAATTGAATTCCCCCAAGGCGGACAGTTCCCCGACAAGTGGGCCGATGACCTCGACGAGATCACGGACCGAGGGGCTGTCCTTTCGGCAACGGCCCGATGCGGCGATCGTGTCGAGGAGCAAACAGAACGCATACTCCGAATCCGTCTCCCCGAGCGGCTGAAACCTCTTGATGACGAAGGCCGGGTTCTCTTTCAATCCCGGCAGTTTTCCGTTGTGAGCAAACACCCAGGAACGGCCATTCAATTCCCGTTCGAATGGATGGGTGTTGGCGGAGGCGCGTCCGATTTTTTCCGGGTTGGCTTTTCGAATATGAGCAATGACGGTCGTGCTTTGGTAGTCGTATTCAGCAATGAAAGCCAGACATCGGCTTTCAGCAGCCGGAACCGGCTCCTTGAAGATGCGGGCGGCCCGGCCCTCGTAGAAGGCGACGCCCCAACCATCGGCATGGGGTCCGATTTCACCGCCTCGTGGTTTGAGCAAGGCCAACGAATGGTTCACATCGGTGGCATGGCTGGCGCTCATCCCAAACAACTCACACATAATGCCCCTCCTCTAGGAATAGTGGAGACACGAATATAGCCCCCCACTTCCGAACGCTGATCGCTTCGATGTCTCAGCGCAAGAGACCGTCAAAATCCGATCATGCTGGCCTCTGCCCCCTGGTCGAGGACGCGCTTCAGGATCGCTTTCGACGTTATCGCCGCCGGGTCGTACACAAGCTTCAGCATATGTTCGTGGTCCGCACTGAAGTGCGCCGAAATTACGCCATCACGGCCCTGTAAATCCTCTTCGATTTTCTGTCTATCATCTGCAGAAATTTCCGCATGCACGTGAATTAGAATGTCCGCCATTTCCATTGTCTTTCTCCTTCCATTCTCCATCTTCATTTTGTTGCGGGACAACCGAGTGTCGTCCGGGCATCCGATCAATGCTCAAGGTCATGTCGCATTTTTTCGTATTCCACCTGGTCAATTTCGCCACGCGCGTATCGTTCCTTGAGAATGTCCAGCACATCCTTTTCGGCACCGCCGCCGCGCGAAAACGATATCAGCCATCGCACAAGAACGACGATTCCGACGATGACGAGCCCCCACCAGAGGATCATGAAGATCCCGCCAAAACCCGGCCCCCACCAGCCTAAGCCGCTCATGCCACCCATCATGACTTCACCCCGTTTTCCTGCTCGGCTGGAAGGCCAAGCCGGTTCCATTCCTTCATGCCGCCTTCGACCAGAAACGCTTCGACGAATCCCATATTCTTGAGAATCTTGACGGCCGCTTTCGATTTGTTGTCGGTGAAACACATCACCGCCAACGGCCATTCGCGATATTTCTTCAATCCGTCCAGGTTGTTCGGAAGGTCTGAGAGCGGAATGTTCACGGCCTCCAGGACGTGACCGTGTTCGCCGTTGAAGTCCTTCGCGTCGCGAACGTCGAGCACCAAAACCCGGTCTCCGGAATCGATGCGATGATGCAGATCGGAGACCCCAATAATCCTTGGTTTCCGCAGCCGCTTGACGAGGCGAGGCAGAAATACGACGGCCGCCAGCAACCCGAGCGCCAACAAACCCTTCTGTATGGCGTCCCCACTGCCGGCGACGGCTTCCCGCCCGGCGTAGCCGAGATAGGTGTAGGCAATCGCGCCCGGAACCATGCAGATCGCCGTCGCCAAGACATAGGGGAGGGACTTTATCCGTGTCAAACCCAGTGCGTAATTGAGCAGGTTGAATGGGAAGAGCGGCACGAGACGAACGAAAGCGACGAAGCGCCAACCCTCGTCCTCGACGCCGTCCATGAGTTGTTTCAGCTTCCGCCCGCTCTTCTTTTCGACCCATTCGGAGGCCAGGTGGCGGGCCACCAAGAAAGCGACCGTCGCGCCCACCGTCGCCGCGCCAAGATTGTAAACGGTTCCCAGGACCGGGCCGAACAGAGCTCCTCCGGCCAGGGCGAAGACGGAGCCGGGCAGGAACAAGACCGTCGCCAGCGCGTAGGCGGTCACGAATACCAATGGCGCCCAAGAGCCGAGAGATTCCAATCGTGCTTCCAACGCCGACGGCTTCAAGTCCCGCAGGTAGAATAAAGCTGCGGCGATGGCGGCCCCCAGAAGCAGGGCGATCAGAATGCGCGAAAACGAGCGGCCTTCCTTGGTAATACCTTGCTCCATACTTATTCTCCCTCTTTCAAAGGACGCGGCCCGCCCGCCGTATCCGTGAGCCCTGAATAGTGCGACAAGCAGAAGACACGAATAAATGAAGAAAAGTTCGTTTCGCCACTCTCCTGGAAACTGTCTTTAAGATGCGCGATCAGGGTGACGAGACTGATTTCCCGGGATTTCGCTATTTCCTCGAGTGATCGCCAAAATGGCAATTCGAGACTAATCGTTGTGCTCTTTTCATGGATGCGAAAAGATCGTTTCTCATGCATGAAGTCCTCCGGTTGTCCAAAGAGCTGGATGCTCAAGCGTCGGTGAGAGCGCACTCCTCTTGCAATCTTTCCTTTCCGCCGTTGATGGCGTAGTCGCCGACCTCGTCCAGGAACGGCTGGACCAACAGCCAGTCGAGCCGCAGATACTTCCGATCGCGGAACTGCTCGATGCCGATGGTCATTCCCTCATGCCCGGCGGCAGGCTGATCCCGATAGGTTCCGAACATCCGATCCCACCACGGCAGGTTGAAGCCGAAATTGCTGTTGGTCTCTTCCGGCGCGACCGAATGGTGAACCCGGTGCATGTCCGGCGTTACGACAAACCAACGAAGAAGCCTGTCGATGTCCGATGGAACGCGGACGTTGCCGTGGTTGAACATGGCCGTCGCATTGAGGACGACCTCGAAGATCAACACGGCGAGAGGGGGTGCGCCGAGCAGGATTACGACGGTGAGCTTGATCCCCATGGATAGCATGATCTCGATGGGGTGAAAGCGCGCGCCCGTGGTTACGTCGTAATCGAGGTCGGCATGGTGCATCCGGTGCAGCCGCCACAATAGGGGTACGGCGTGAACCATCACGTGCTGGAGGTAAATAGCGAGGTCCAGCAGAACGACCGACAGGGCGACCGCGAGCCAATAGGGCAGGTCGAGCAGATTGAACACACCCCAGTCGTGCTCGGCGGCCAGCCACGCCATGGCGACGGCCGCGATCGGGAAAACGACACGAAGTACCAACGTATTCAACGCCACGATGCCTAAGTTGCTGGGCCATCGCGTCAATCTCGAATGGGACAACGCCCGGCGCGGTGCAAACACCTCCCACAGGGCGACGGCCACAAGAATTCCCGCAAAGAACCCCAGTCGGATGATCGGCTCGTTCTGAAGAATAAGTTCGCTCATTATCAATTTCCTCTTTCTCGTGAACTTCGACGGTTTTCGAGATGCCCCGTTCACAGATAGCGGCCATAGCTCTAATATTCAATTGTTTACTTGAATACTTTAATAGAAAATGGGGGCTGAGGTCAAGGGTTTGGCCCATGTCGCGATGTCCGCTGTGAGTCGAGGCCACATGTCCCATCAAAATGACGATGACTCGTTCAACCGTTTCCTAGAGCGGCTTCCGATCGGATGGAATCGGTGAACGGTTCCAACCGATCGGATTGCAGCGCTCTAATTCATTGAAAAATAGAGCGAGTAGATCGGATATTGCTCTGGTCAGCCGCTTTCGATCACCAAGGGGACGATATCGACAGCCAGCCGGCGAACGCCGTTGCAACGCTATACGGCAAGCGGCGAATACGCGGACGACTGGACGATGGTGGAGGCTTACTTGCCGAGCGGCATGGTGTAACAGACGGCATCGCCTTCAAGCACGACGGTGCCGTCGTCACGGACGACACGGGTCTGAAGCTCCGTGATCGGCTTGTCGGGGCGCACCTTAGTGACTTCGACCTCGCCGGTGATGGTGTTGCCGGGATGAACCGGCGCCTTGAAACTCCAGTTGACCTGCAGGAACACGGTGCCGGGACCCGGCAGGTCCTCGGCGACGACGGCGTTGAGGATGGCGCTGGTGATCCCACCCTGGACGACGATGCCGCCGAAAGGGGTCGCCCGGGCGGCTTCCTCGTCGTAGTGCAAGGGGTTGTAGTCGCCGCTGATTTCGGTGAACAGCTCGATGTCACCGTCGGCCACCTTCCTCGACCTGAGAGCGGTTTGACCGACCTCCGGCATCCCGTTCGGCCATACGTCGTTCGCTGTCACGATCCCTCTCCCTCGGTGTTTCGTGTCTCCCGAGCCGAACCTAGAGCACTATCCGGCTGATTGGAACCATTTGACCGGGACGAATTTGCGTCGTGGCCAGGCGCGCTTGGCCTGGCGATGCGACCCATCTTCGAACAAGCGCAACGCCGCCACGGCGCAAAGGCGCCCGGCCTGCGGTAGGGCAAATCGCCTCCCCGCGGGCGTTGCGACGCTCGCCCGATGTCCCACATCGCGCCCCGGGGGTCACCGGGGCCGCCCCCCGACAGCAGAAAGACGGGGACACCCCGTGGCCGCGCCTGCCCGGAAACGCGATCACTTGCGGCGATAGGTCGGCCGAGGATCGGAGGCGGGAAAACAAGAAGCCAAAGCTGAGCGCTTGGCGAAGAAGTGGCAAGTAAAGTATCCTAACGAATTCCCGTTTTGTTTGTTAAGCGATAAAAAGATCGACATACGGTGAGGGACAACATCTCGATACTTGGCGGAGTGTTTGTGCGCAATGAATGACAAGGATAGAGGCGGTTCCACTCAACTAAAGAAGACCCGTTTCACGGCGAATGCCGTCATCTTCGAAGAGGGAGAAAGGGGCAACGCGGCTTACATCATTCGCTCGGGCAAGGTAGAGATCCGCAAGGGGGTTCATGGCTCCAACCCCCAGCGATTGGCCGAATTGGGAAAGGGAGACGTGTTGGGCGAGTTGGCCTTGTTCGACAACCGTCCGCGCATGGCGTCGGCCATTGCGCTGACGGATGTCGAGGTGATCGAAATGCCTACGGAGGAATTTCTGGAAAGGCTATCGACCATGGATCCGGCAATGAAAGGCATGGTGCTAACGATGGTTTCGAGGGTCCGAAAAATGGCCGACGAGTTCATGCGGCGGAAAGCCGAAATGAACTGGGCAAAATGGAAAAAGTCGGAGTAATCGCGACATCGCAAACCGGTTGGCCGCCGCGATTGTCGGATGCCAATTTGCATCATGTGTTTGCACCGCGATGCCCGTTTCGGGTCAAGAGCGGGAACTCTTCGGTAAACTCGATTGCGTCCGGTAACGGGGGTGTTGCGGACTCGGATGGCGCGGAAACGAACACCGAATCTCTGAAGCCGTGACCTAGAGGATCTCCAAAAAGTTGTCGTAAAGCCGTTTGGCGTTGCGCCGGAAGTCGGCCAGGTTGTCGGCGACGGCGCGGTCCAGCTCGGCAAGGGCGCCGGGACCGAGGGTTCGCTCCAGCGCCGCCTCGTAGGCCGGTATGCGGCCCCAGTCGGCAACGGTGTCGGAGGTCGGTTCCAGGTGGTACTGGAAACCGTAGGCCCGTTCCGCCGCCTTCATGGCCTGGACCGAGCAGACCGACGATGCGGCGAGACTCGTCGCTCCGTCGGGCAGCCGGGTGACCTCGGCGCCGTGCCATTGCAGGCAGAGCGCCTGTGCGTCCAGGCCCTCGAGCAACGGATCGGCGCGGCCGGCTTCCGTCAGTTCGATCTCGAGGACGCCGACCTCCGGCGCCGGCATCGGACCGACCGCGCCGCCCAACGCGTCGGCCAGCAATTGGTGGCCGAGGCAGAAGCCGAGAAACGGCAGGCCGCGTTCGACGACGGCCTGGCGGATCGCCGCTTTCTCTTCGACGAGCCAGGGATGGGCGTCCTCTTCCCAGACGTCCATCGGTCCGCCCATCACCCACAACGCATCGTAAGCGTCGAACGGCGGAATCGGCTCGCCGGCGTCCAGCTCGACCGTGTCCCAGGCGATTCCGTCGGCCGCCATGAACTCCCGGAAAACGCCCGGATGTTCGACATCAATATGTTGAAAGACAAGGAACTTCATGCTTGTGATCCGCTTTCTCCCATATCCCAATCATGCTATTTGTCAAAAGAAATCGATGGGGAGGACGCGTCGTTGAGCGCGGACGGAATTTTCGACCGGCATCTGGACCGCAACCCGGCCAACCACCAGCCGCAGACGCCGCTGAGCCTGCTGGCCTGGGCGGCCGCCGTCTACCCTGGGAAGACCGCCGTCATCCACGGTAATACGACCTACACCTATGCCGAGTTTGCCGAACGTTGCCGGCGGCTGGCCTCGGCCTTGTCGGCTCGCGGCATCGGCCGCGGCGACACGGTGGCGGTGATGTCGCCCAACGCGCCGCCGATGCTGGAGGCCCATTACGGGGTGCCGATGACCGGCGCCGTTCTGAACGCCTTGAACTTTCGCCTCGACGCCGCCACCATCGCGTTCATCCTCGAACACGGCGAGGCCAAGGCGCTGATCACGGATCGCGAGCTGTCGCCGGTCATCAGTCGAGCGCTGGACATCCTCGGACGCGACATTCTGGTCGTCGATTGCGACGACCCGCTGGCCGAGGGCGGCGAGCTGTTGGGCGAGACCACCTACGAGGCTTTCCTGGAGGGCGGCGATCCCGGCTTCGAGCCGCGCTTGCCCGACGACGAGTGGCGGGCCATCAGCCTCAACTACACGTCGGGCACCACTGGTAACCCGAAGGGCGTCGTCTACCACCACCGCGGCGCCTTCCTCAACGCCCTCGGCAACGCCCTGGTGTTCGGCCTGAATAGGCACTCGGTCTACCTCTGGACCCTGCCGATGTTCCACTGCAACGGCTGGTGCTACACCTGGGGGGTGACGGCGGTCGGTGGCACCCACGTCTGCCTGCGCAAGGTCGACCCGGCGCTGATCTTCCCGATGATCGCCGAACACGGCGTCACCCACATGTGCGGGGCGCCGATCGTCTTGAACATGCTGGTCCACGCGCCTGAAGAGGTGAAGACGGAGTTCGGGCGCACCATCGAGGTGGCGACCGGCGGCGCCGCACCGCCGAGCGT
>CAYFMP010000019.1:22221-53591 GCA_964344215.1 uncultured Thalassospiraceae bacterium
CCGCCATCAGGGTCGCGACCATCAGAGCGATGGCGCCGAGCGTCGTCATCGCCGGCATGGAGCGCTTGGGATTCCACGTCACCCACCTCTACGGGCTCACCGAATCCTACGGCCCCTCCACCTTCTGCGCCTGGCAGGACGAATGGGACGGCCTCGACGCGGGCGGTCGCGCCGCCCGGATGGCGCGCCAAGGCGTGCGTTATCCGACGCTTTCCGACCAGGCGGTCATGAACCCGGAAACCATGCAGGCCGTTCCGGCCGACGGCGAGACCATCGGCGAGCTGATGCTGAGGGGCCACACCATCATGAAGGGGTACCTGAAGAACCCCGACGCCAGCCGGGCCGCTTTCGAGGGCGGCTGGTTCCACACCGGCGACCTCGGCGTCCTGCATGCCGACGGCTACGTCGAGATCAAGGACCGCTCCAAGGACATCATCATTACCGGCGGCGAGAACGTCTCCAGCCTGGAGATCGAGGAGTGCCTCTACAAGCACCCGGAGGTGATGGAGGCCGCCGTCGTCGCCAAGCCCGACGACAAGTGGGGCGAGACGCCGTGCGCCTTCGTCACCTTGAAGCCCGGCGTCGACGAGGTTGCCGACGCCGATATCATCCAGTGGTGCCGAGACCACATGGCCCATTTCAAGGCGCCGAAGACGGTGGTGTTCGGGCCGCTGCCCAAGACCTCGACCGGTAAGATCCAGAAATACGTGCTGCGTGAGCGGGCCGGGGAGTTGTGAGACGGTGAGCAACGATCGTTTTTCCCTCGATGGCCGCGTCGCCCTGGTAACGGGTGCGTCCGGTGGCTTGGGCCGGCATTTCGCCGAGACCCTGGCCGGCGTCGGCGCCACCGTCGCCGTCGCCGCCAGACGTGCCGACAAGGTCGCCGAGACGGTAGCGCTGATCGAGGAGGCCGGCGGCCGCGCGTTCGCGGTCGAAATCGACGTCACCGACGAGAGATCGATAGCCGCCGCCTTCGACGCCGCCGAAAAGGAAGCCGGCGCGGTGACGGTGCTTGTCAACAACGCCGGCATCGCCAACCGCGCCCCGTCGCTGGACACCACCGAGAAGGAATGGCGTCAGGTCATCGACACCAACCTGACCGGTGCCTGGGCGGTATCGCTGGAGGCCGCCAAACGGATGATCGCCGCCGAGGCCGGCGGCTCCATCGTCAACATCGCCTCCATCCTGGGCTTCCGGGTGCGGCCCGGTATCGCGCCTTATGCGATCTCCAAGGCCGGTGTCGTGCAGATGACAAAGGCGTTGGCGCTGGAGTGGGCGCGTTTCGGGATCCGAGTCAATGCGCTGGCGCCGGGCTATATCGAAACCGACATGAACCGCGAGTTCCTGACGAGCGACTACGGGCAAAAGCTGATCGAGCGCATCCCGCAGCGCCGCACCGGCGACATGGCCGACTTGGACGTGCCGCTTTTGTTGCTGGCCTCCGAGGCCGGCGCCTACATGACCGGCTCCGTCATCCCGATCGACGGCGGCCATCTGGTCAACTCGCTGTAGGAGGGAGACGCGGAGCGATGCCGCACGCCCCGGCCGCCGACGGCGTCAGTCTGTATTTCGAGGATACCGGCTCCGGCCCGCCGGTGCTGTTCCTGCACGAGTACGCCGGCGAGGCGGCGAGCTGGCGCGGCCAGGTGGCGGCGCTCGAAGGCACGTACCGCTGTATTGTCACGGCGGCCCGCGGCTACCCCGGCTCCGACGTGCCCGAGAACGAGGACGCCTACGGCCAGGACATCGCGATCAATGATGCCGTCGCCGTCCTCGATGATCTGGACCTCGAGCGCGCCCATGTCGTGGGCCTCAGCATGGGGGCCTATACGGCGCTGCGCGTGGCCCTCGCGCACCCCGGGCGGGTCGCCTCGGTGGTGGCGGCCAGCGGCGGCGCCGGCTCGTTGCCGGCGACCCGCTCGGCGTTCGTTGCCGAGGCGTTGCGGACGGCCGGCAACATCCTCGCCGATGGAACCGTTCCGGCCGAGGCGCTGGCCTCGGGGCCGACCCGCGTCCAGTACCGGGCCAAGGACCCGGCCGGCTGGGCCGCGTTCCGCGATGCGTTCGCCGGACACGACCCGATCGGCGCCGCCCTGACGCTCAAGCAAGTGCAAGCGGCGCGGCCGTCGCTCTACGAATTCGAGACTGCCTTCAGGGAAGTCGAGATTCCGGTGCTGCTGATGGTCGGCGACGAGGACGACCCCTGCCTCGACGTCAACCTGTTCCTGAAACGCACCATCCCGACGGCCGGGCTGTTGGTGTTTGCGAAGAGCGGGCACCTTTTGAACCTGGAGGAACCGGAGCGCTTCAACCGGGCGCTGCTGGATTTCCTTGAAGCCGTCGGGCAAGGTAAGTGGGAACCGCGCGCCACAGACGCCGACCCCAACCGGGGCTCGCTGTCCGGCGCCGTGCTCGACGGCCACAACCCGTCCGCCGTATAGAGGATCGAGCCGATGGACTTCACCCTGGCCCCCGAAGTGGAAGAGACGCGCCAGCGCATCCGCGCCTTCGTCGAAGCGCGCATCCTGCCGCTTGAAGAAGACCCGGCCAGCTTCGATAGCCACGAGAACGTCCGCGAAGAGCTGCTCGAGGACCTGCGCGCCAAGGCCCGCGGCGAAGGCCTGTGGGCGCTTTCGATGCCGAAGGAGCGCGGCGGCGGCGGCTTCGACACGGTCGGCATGGCGGCCTGTTACGAGGAGATGGCGCGCTCTATCTTCGGGCCCGTCGTCTTCAACGCCGCCGCCCCCGACGACGGCAACATGGTGGTCCTGAACCGGGTCGCCAGCGAGACCCAGAAGGACAAATGGCTGCAACCGATCATCGACGGCCGTGTGCGCTCCGCCATCGTCATGACCGAGCCGCATCCCGGCGCCGGTTCCGACCCGGCCGGCATGATGCAGACCACCGCCGAGAGGAACGGCGATGCCTGGGTCGTCAAGGGCCGCAAGTGGTTCATCACCGGGGCCGAGGCGGCCGAGCATTTCATCCTGCTGGCCCGTACCTCGGAAGAGCCTCGGCGCGAGCTGACGGCGTTCCTGTTCCACCGGGACCAGCCCGGCTGGGAGATCGTGCGCCGCATCCCGATCATGGGCCCGGAAGAGCACGGCGGCCATTGCGAGCTTTCCTTCGACGGCCTCGAAATCCCCGACGACAACCGCCTGATGGACGAGGGGCGCGGCATGAAGTGCGTGCAGATCAGGCTCGGCACGGCGCGCCTCACCCATTGCATGCGGTGGCTCGGCATGGCCAAGCGGGCGCTGGAGATTTCCGGCGCCTACGTGGCCGAGCGCGAGGCTTTCGGCACCAAGCTGGCCGAGCGCGAGAGCGTGCGGTTGATGCAGGGCGAGGCGGCGATGGCCATCCACACCGGCCGGCTCTTGGTCATGCACGCCGCCTGGAAGCTCAGCCAAGGCGACATGGCCAGGAAAGAGGTGTCGATGGCCAAGGTCGCCGTCGCCGACACCCTGCACCTAGCGGTCGACACAGCGGTCCAGCTGTGCGGCGCCAAGGGTTATTCGAAGGACACCTTGCTTGAGTGGATGTACCGCTACGCCCGCCAGGCCCGCCTCGTCGACGGTGCCTCCGAGGTCCACAAGATGGTGTTGGCCGGGTTCTTTCAGAGAGAAGGGCTGGAATTCTGGTCGTGGGGTTAGAGGCGGCCGAGATCATCAGCCCGCTAAGGGACTACATCGCGTCCGTCGCCGGCTGCGAGGTCGAGGTCGGCCGTCTCGAGCGCTTGTCGGGCGGCGCCATCCAGGAGAACTGGGCGCTCGATGTGGCGGTCGCGGCCGGCGCGTGGGCCGGCGATCACCGGCTGGTCCTGCGCCGCGACGCCAAATCGGCGGTCCGGACCAGCCACGGGCGCGTGGACGAGTTCCGGCTGCTGAAGGCGGCGTACGAGGCCGGCGTCAGGGTCCCCGAACCGTGTTTCGCCTGCGACGATCCGGACGTTCTCGGCGGGCCGTTCTTCCTGATGCATCGGATCGACGGAGTCGCCGCCGGACACAAGCTGGTGCGGCAGCCGGAAAACCCGGAGCTGGTCCGCGAACTCGGCCGCCAACTGGCCCGCATCCACGCCATCGACCCGGCCCGGGCCGGGCTCGATTTTCTGGGCGCGCCGCCGGAATACCCGGCCAAGGCCGCCGTCGAGCGCTACATGGCGCATATCGACGCGCTCTCCGTCGCCCGTCCGGTGCTCGAGTGGGCGATGATCTGGCTGGCCGACAATTCGTATCCGCCGGGCGAGGCGGTACTATGCCACCGCGATTTCAGGACCGGCAACTACTTGGTCGACGACGGCCGGCTGGCCGCTATTCTCGACTGGGAGTTCGCCGGTTGGGGCGACGCGCTCGAGGACATCGCCTGGTTCTGCGCCAAGTGCTGGCGGTTCCGGGCCGATCGGCGCGAAGCCGGTGGCATCGCCGGGCGCGAGCCGTTCTACGAAGGCTACGAGGCGGAATCGGGCCGCGCCATCGACCGCCGGGCCGTCGCCTACTGGGAGGTGATGGCGCATCTGCGCTGGGCGGTGATCGCCGCCCAGCAGGCCGAACGGCACGTCTCGGGCGAAGAGCCGTCGCTGGAACTGGCGCTGACCGCCCACGTCATCCCGGAGTTGGAGTTGGAGATACTGGAAATGACCAGGGAGTCGGACCTTGCGTGAACGCCCGTCGGGACGGGACTTGCTCGACATCGCGGCTGAGGCCGAGGCCGAGGACCTGTCGGACGCTCCGGATCGCGCCCGCTACCGCGACCTGATGGTGGCCAACGCGCGGGCCATCGCCGCCAGGCAAGCCGAAGCCGGCGACGGGCCGGAAGGCGAAGAACTCGCCGAGCTGCGCAGACTGCTCGGCAAGGATGGCTCGCTGGAGGATCTGCACCGGCAATTGGCGGCCGGCATTCGCGCCGGGTTCTACCGCCCGGCGGCGCTCGATCACCGCGCCGTTCACGATTTTCTGAAGGGCATCACCCGCCGGAACGTGTTAGAGAGCAATCCGCGTTACCTCGAAAACAAGGAACAACAATGAAGATTAGAACGCTGATCCTCCCGTTCGTCGTCACCGCCGCCCTCATTTTGGGCGTCGTCGACGCGCCCACCGCCGGCGCCGCCCATACCGGCGCCAAAGTCGACATCAGGGAGATCGCGGCCGGCAACGGCGATGTCGCCGAGCGCCATTCGAAGGTCGTCGTCCATTACACCGGCTGGCTGAAGGACGGCACCAAGTTCGATTCGAGCCTCGATCGCGGCAAGCCCTTTTCGTTCACACTCGGCGGCGGCCAGGTCATTCCCGGTTGGGAAATGGGCGTCGAGGGCATGAAGGTGGGCGGCAAACGCGAATTGACCATTCCGCCGGAGCTGGCCTACGGGGCCAAGGGCGCCGGCGGCGTCATACCGCCCAACGCGACGCTCAAGTTCGAGATCGAGCTCCTGTCGGTGGCGCCGCCGCTTTACACCAACGTCGGCAACGACGAGTTGAAGGCGCTGTTGGAGAGGGGCGTCAAGCTCGTCGACATCCGCCGCCCCAACGAATGGGCGAAGACCGGCGTCATCGAAGGCTCGAAGAAGATGACCGCATTCGACGGCCGCGGCCGTTTCGTCCGCAAATTCCCGATCGAGTTCGAGGACTTCACCGGGCCCGACGACGAAGTCATCGTGATCTGCCGCGTCGGCAACCGCTCCGCCGTGCTCTCCAACATGCTGACCGAGCAGGCCAGCTACACCCGGGTCTACAACGTCAAGGACGGCATCATGAAATGGATCAAGGAAGGCAACCCGGTCGTCAAGTAGACGGGCCGGGAGACGTCATATGTTCGAGAACAGTTCGATATAAGGCGAATATCTGAACCTTCTGTTCCGAACCTGGCCGGTTATTTCCGAAACGAGACCGTGTTCGACGAATTTTCCCATGAGGCTGTTGGCGCTGGTGAAGCTGACACCGAGGATGTTGACGACATCATTGACCTGGATGATGGGGCGCTGAAACAACTCCTCCATCAGCGTGATTCCGTTGCCCGCCGATCGACCGAACTCAGCTACAATTAAGTCTCGATGATTTTCACGCAAGTCGACGATCCTGCGTGCCGTATCGGTTGCTTCGTTTGAAACCTGTGCAATCCCTTCGAGAAAAAAATTGAGCCAGGACTCTAAATCTCCTTCGTCTCGGGTCCGCTGCAGCAATCGGTAATACATCTCCTGATTTTTCCGAAAGTAATGGGATATATAGAGCAACGGCTTGGACAAGATCTCCTTCTCACACAGAAGAAAGGTAATCAGAAGTCGGCCAACACGCCCGTTACCGTCGCGGAACGGGTGAATGGTTTCAAACTGGGCATGGGCGAGGCCAATCTTGACGAGGGCCGGTATCTGAGTGTCGCTGTGAAGAAAGCGTTCGAACGCTGCCATCGCATCTGGGAGTTCGGAAGGCGGTGGGGGAACAAAAGCAGCCTCGTTGACCGAGCAACCATCCGGGCCAATCCAGTTTTGACTCGTCCGAATTTCGCCCGGCTGCTCGCGTTGGCCGCGAACGCCACGAAGGAGACGTTCATGGATTTCACGAATCAGCCGAACTGACAGCGGCAACTCCCGAAGCCGTTCCAAGCCGTAGTTCATGGCATTCACATAGTTTAGAACCTCTGCGACATCGTTTGGTCGCTGAGGTGAAAACATGCGAGCTTCGGCTTCGAGAACATCGTTGATAGAAGATTGGGTTCCTTCAATTTGACTGGAAAGAACGGCCTCCTTTCGAACGTACATGAGCACGAATAAGTCGGGATTAGGAAGGGACTGTATGGACCCGTCAAGGCGTCCGAGAGCCCGATCAGCGCGGGAGAGCAGCCGTTGCATCTCTCCGTCGATCCCGAATTCTGGTGTCGGCGGAAGCGGATTCGGAACGAATGCGGAATATCCGCCAGGTTGGCGAACGTAGGCTCCGGTTCGGGTTTCGGTATAAACAGGCATTTTGACATCTATATTGAAGGCAGCCTTTAATATAGATCGAAATTGCCTGTATGGTAAAGGCTATCGATAATATACGGGACAATTCGTCCCATATTGAAGGCTGGCGAATATATGGAGCCCTCTACTCCGCCGGCGTCGCGTGGTATTGCCCATCGAGGCCGAGGAACTCGGCGCCGTCCTCGCGATAGAACGCATCGCCGCCCGACTCCCTCAGCACCACCAGCATCTTCGGCACGTGCAGGCCCTCCGCCTCGAACCTGCGCGCCACCCTCTCGGGCCCCAGCGCGTCGAGCATCTCGAACGGTCCCTGCTTCCAGGCGAAACCCCAGCGCATGGCGCGGTCGATGTTGACGACGTCGTCGGCGATCTCCGGGATCAGATCGGCGGCGTAGGCCAGCGTCCCGCCCATGACGTGCCACAAAAACCGCCCCTCGGCGTCGTCGGCGAACAGGGCGTCGAGGCTTTGGTGCGCCGCGTCGAGAACGGCGTCCTCGGCATCGCGCCAATCGCCGGCCTCGAGGTCGAACACCTCCTTCAGCTTGGTGCCGTCGTCGAGCTTGGTCACGCGGTAGAAACCGCCGCCCGATTTGCGGCCCAACTGGCCGCGTTCCAACATGGCGTGTTCGGCCTCCGGCAAAGCCGTGAAATCGACGCCCATGTCGCCGGCCGGCAGATTGACGGCCAGGTTCTTGCCGACCAGGTCCATGACGTCGAGTCCGATCAGGTCGATCAGCCCGTAGAGACCGGTCGGCGGCAACCCGACCGGCGCCGACATCAGGGCATCGACGGTTTCCATGGAGAGCCCTTCTTCCAAGGCCTCCCTGGCACGGTGCAGGCCCATCAGCATCCAGTAACAGCCGATCCGGTTGCCGATGAAGTTGACGGTGTCCTTGGCATGCACCACGCCCTTGCCGAGCACGCCGCCGCAAAAGGCGCTGAGCGCATCGATGACGTCCGTATCCGTGTCCTCGCCCGGCACCAGCTCCATCAGCCGCATCACCTTGACCGGGTTGAAGAAGTGGGTGACGGCGATGTCGCGGCGCAGGCGCTCCGGCATGCCCTCGGTGATCGAGCGCAGCGGAATGCCCGACGTGCTGGTGCTGACCACGGACCCTTCCCGCCTCAAGGGCTCGAGGCGCTCCATCAGCCGGCGCTTGGTCTCCAGGTCCTCGATGACGGCCTCGCAGACCCAGTCGTAGCCGACGATCTTGTCGAGATCGTCGTCGAAAGTGCCGAGCTCGATGTTGGCCGCCTTTTCGGGCGTATCGAGAGCCGGCGGGCGGCCCGAGACGATCCGTTCCAGCGCCTTCTCGGCGGTGCCCTTGTCGACGTCGAGCAGCAGCACGTGGCGGTCGTTCTCGGCGCACAGACCGGCGATGCCGGTACCCATGGTGCCACCGCCGAGGACGGCGACGGATTCGATCTTTCGACTCATCTGGAAACGCCTCCCCTGGTGGCCCGGCCGTCGATTGGCGAATTGACCTTTAGGACAGGCTCTATACAGTGACGGACGATTTGTAAAGGCGCGGCGCCCCGGAGGCGGCCGACGGTCGGACCCGATGGTTAAACCGAAGTTCCTCAAGTTCGACACGCTGAGTCTGCATGCCGGCCAGCAGCCCGACCCGGCGACCGGCGCCCGCGCCCAGCCGATCTATCAGACCACCTCGTTCGTGTTCGACGATACCGACCACGCCGCCGCTCTCTACAACCTGGAACGGCCGGGCCACATCTACACGCGGCTGTCGAATCCGACCACGGCGACCCTGGAGGAGCGTGTTGCCGCCTTGGAGGGCGGCGTCGGCGCGATTGCCGCGGCGAGCGGCATGGCGGCGCTTTTCCTAGGCATAGCCACGCTGATGGACCAGGGCGCCGACATCGTCTCTTCCGCGTCGCTCTATGGCGGCTCGCACAACCTCTTTACCTGGTCTACGGCGAGACGCTCGGCAATCCCGGCATCGAGGTCATGGATCTGCCGGCCGTTGCCGAGGTCGCCCATGAAGCCGGTCTGCCGTTGATGATCGACAGCACGTTTACGACGCCCTATCTGATGAAGCCGTTCGAGCACGGCGTCGATCTGGTGTTGCATTCGCTGACCAAGTTCCTGGGCGGCCACGGTATCGCCATCGGCGGCGCCGTCGTCGACTCGGGCACCTTCGATTGGGAAGCGTCCGGCAAGTTCCCGACCCTGACCGAGCCCTATGCCGGCTACCACGGCCTCGACTTCGCCGACGAGTTCGGAACCCAGGCCTTCGTCATGCGGGCGCGGGCCGAGGGCATGAAGGACTTCGGGGCGTGCCTGAGCCCGGCCAACGCCTTCTACATCCTCCAAGGCATCGAGACCCTGCCGCTGCGCATGCAAAAACACGTTGCCAACGCCGAAGCCGTGGCGGCCTTCCTGGAAGGCGCCGAAGAGGTCGAGTGGGTCAACTACCCGGGACTCGCCTCGCACCCCGATCACGAATTGGCCCGGAAGCTGCTGCCGAAAGGGGCCGGCTCCATGCTCAGCTTCGGCATCCGGGGCGGCCGCGAGGCCGGGCGCCGGTTCATCGAGTCGGTGTCGCTGGCCTCGCACCTGGCCAACGTCGGCGACGCCAAGACCCTGGTCATCCATCCCGGCAGCACCACGCACCAGCAGATGAGCGCCGCGGATTTGAAGGCGGCCGGGATCGGCGAGGAGATGGTCCGCCTGTCGGTCGGCATCGAGGACTCGGGCGACATCATCGACGATCTGAAACAGGCGCTCGGCGCCTCGCAAAAGGCCTGAGGCGGACGGACATGGACTTCGAGGTCGACGGCAAGCGGGCCCATGCCGCCACCGGCAGCCGTCAACTGAACCCGGACGAACCGGCCGTCGTCCTCGTCCACGGGGCCGGACTGGACCGCACCATCTGGCAGTTGCAGACCCGCTCGATCGCCAACCGCGGACGCCGCGCGCTGGCCGTCGATCTACCCGGCCACGGCCGCTCCGAAGGCGGGCCGCTGGCTTCCATCGAGGACATGGCCGACTGGCTGGTCCGTATGCTGGACGCCGCCGGCGTCGGCGGCACGACCCTGATCGGCCACTCCATGGGGGCGCTGATCGCCCTCGAGGCAGCGGCCCGGCACGGCGGGCGGGTCGACAATCTGTGCCTGATGGGGGTCGCCAAGTCGATGCCGGTGCACCCGGATCTGTTGGCGGCGGCCGAAAGAAACGAGCCGCTGGCGCCGGAACTGATCGTCTACTGGGGACTCGGCGAAAAGGCCCGAACCGGCAGCCATCCGGCCTCCGGGCTGTGGGTATTGGGCGCCAGCCTGACCCTGTTGCAGGCTTGCGCTCCCGGCGTCCTCGGACGCGACCTGGCGGCCTGCAACGCCTATGCGGGCGGTCTCGAGGCGGCGGCCCGGATTACCTGCCCGACCCTGTTCGTGTTGGGCCGCGACGATAGGATGACCCCCGCCGCCAAAGCCAAACCGTTGTCCGAGGCCATCGAGGGGTCGCGAACGGTGGTCATCGACAAGTGCGGCCATATGATGATGACCGAACGACCCAACCAGGTCCACGAGGCGCTGGTCGGGTTCGTCTAAAGCGCCGGCTTCCGCGCCCCGCCCTCGAACATCCCAGTCGACGGCCGGGGCGACGAGACACGCGCTAGAGCGGGTCTCGGCGATTCCCTATCGACATGAACCGCTCTAGGTCGGGCCGAGCCAGGAAAACGCTCTTTCGACGTAAGCCTGTCCGCCGGTTCTCCGCCATTCTCCGTGCGCCATGACGACGCGTTCGGGTTTCCACGCGATCAGCTTGCGCAACGCCGCGCGGGCCGGCTTGCGATCGATCCACGACAGCCTGAGTTCCAACGGTGGGTACCCGTAATCGGCGGTGATCTTCCAGGCCCCGGCAAGCAGTCGCTGCCACCAGGCCCAATGGGTGTTCAGGAAGGCGTCGCCGAAGTTCTCGGACAGGTCGGCGATGATCGCGGTCTTCGATAAGTGATGGAAGAAGACGATCTCGTCGAAGACGATGGAGCCCCGAAACCACGCCTGATCTATGTCGTCCTCCCAAACGGAGGGCGGACTGTCGGTCAGGGCGGGCTGGAATTCGAGGTCCTGGCGTTTTCGCAACGTCGATGCCGGCCCCCACAGTTCGGCCTCGGGGTAGCCGTCCGTCCACTCGCGCAGGTGCAGATGGTGGAGCTTGTTGGGGCTGACCAGGTGGCCAACCCGACCCAGGGTGTCGATTTCGGCTTTCAGGCCGGGCGCCAGGGCGATCGGCGACCACACCCAGAGATCGCCCGATTTCAACCGAACCACGACGCTGCGGGTCGGATAGGCGAACCCGAAGAAGTCGACGATTCCGCCTTCCGCCAGCCAGATCGACGGGCCGATCGGTAGTAGTTCCATCGCCTCAGTTTAGCGCCCGCTGCGGCCGGTCCGAAATGACCGGGATCAGCTTCGGCCGGACCGCCTCTCCGGGGGATGGCGCGGCCGCCGGCCTGCCAGTCCTGCGACGGCAGCCCCCACAGCCGCTCGGCGTTTCCGTGGCCGAGGGCGTGGTCAGGGCGATTTCGGCGGTGGTGGCGGATTGTCCATGAATTGCCGGGCCGCGGCGGCCTGGTTGGGGTAGTGGGCGGCCAGCAGCGCAAATGCCCGCAACGCCAGGTCCTCGTCGCCGCCCCACTTGCCGGCCTGCAGGCTGAGCGTCAGCACCTGGCGGTCGCTGGGCAGCACCGTGATCAATCGGTTGAGGTGTCGAACCTCGTCGGCAAAGCGGCGCGCCAGATGCAGCGTAATGGCCAGCGACAGCCGTGTGTTGATGGCGTTGGGGTCTTGGGCGAGCGCGCCCTCGAACAGCCTGGCCGCTTCCGCGTACAGGCGCTGGCGGCCGAACGCCTGGCCGGCCAGGTCGATGAGTTGGCGGTTCCCCGAAGCCGTGCAGCGCTCCTCCAGGCGGTCCAGTTCGGCACCGTCGAGCGCACGCCCCGGCCCCGCCTTGTCGAGGGTCTCGACGCAGTCGCGATAGGCGCGACCGATGCGGACGCTGGCCGCCGCGTGGTCCGGTCCCGATTGCTCTTTCAGGGCGGCGAGTTCGGTGGCCGGGATGGCCTCGTAGCGGCCCTGGCCGCCCGACGTGACGATGCCGACCAGACGGCCTTCGTCGTCGACGAGGGCGCCGCCCGAGTTGCCGGGCAGGCTGGGTGCGGTGTGGTGCAGCCGGGCCAGCGGCGCGCCCTCGGCCGGGGCGATGATGACGCGTCCCGGCGCGTAGACGCGAATGCCGCCATCCGCCACATCGGCGGCGACGGTGCGAAGCTCGGTTTTCGGCCCGGCTGCGGCGGTCTCGAACGCGTCCTCGGCGCCGTCTCCGAGGCCGGGCGCGCGGAGCAGGACGAGGTCGCCGGCGTAGCTGGTCGGCACCACCCGGGCCTCGACAACCGATCCGCCGGCCCGCTTGAGCGTGGCCCGGGCGCTATCGGCGACGACATGGCGGTTGGTGACCAGCAGTTCCGGCCCGATCAGGGTGGCGCTGGCCTCGGGGTCGAACGAGGACACCGCGAACACCCGCTCGCGAACGGCGCAGACGGCGGCCGGCGCCTCGCAGGTCCCGGCGGCGCGAACGCCGGTGGCGAACCACGCGACGGCGATCAGCAGCAGGGCGGCGGCGGTGCGCATGGCTCAGATCATGCCGCTTGCCCGCAGGCTGGCCAAGCCCAGAAACGTCAGGAAAGCGCCCATGGTGCCGATGAAGACGTCGCGCCTGGCGGCGAAGAACAGGGCGAACCCGGCCGCCATGGCGATGAGGCGGTCGAGGGTCGGCGTATCGGCCAGCATGCCGACCGGCAGGATCAGGACGCGGCTGATCAGCGCCGCCAGCATGCCGTAGGCGACGCAGGACGCCCACTGGAAGAAGGCGCCGGTCGGGTTGATGTGGCGGGCGACGGCGGCGCCCGAGAGGCGCCACACCAACGTGCCGAGGATGCTCAGGCCCAGCAACGTCCACAGATACATCTCAGCCGTCATCGCCGCCCCCCTTGCCGGGGCCGCCGAGGCGGTCGAGATAGAAGGCCGCCGTTCCCGAAACCAGCCCGACCAGCGGCAGCCCCCAGTCGGGCGAGGCCAGGTGGGCCAAGGGCCCGAGCGCGGCGCCGATGAGGACGGCGATGATGCAGTTGCGCTGGCGCACGCTGGAGAACATGAAAGCAAAGTAGGCCGGATTGAGGAAGACCAGGCTGACCGAGACGTGCAGCGGCATGGCGCCGGACATCACGAAGCCGGCGACGGTGCCGACGACGCCGCCGCTGAGACAGATGACGCCGACCCCCATACAGAACGGAAACCGCTGTCCGGTCGGCAGCAACGGCGCGCGCTGCATGGTGACGGCCCAGATATTGATGGACATGACCTGGACGACCAGGTAGCGCCAGCGCCAACCGACCGGGTCGCCGCGAAACAGCGGGATCATGGTCAAGGCCATCGGCAGGAACCGCAGGTTGGCCATCGAGGAAGCGATCAGCACCGCCGCCACCGGGGCGCCGAGGGCAAACATCTCGGCCATGGCGACCTGGCCGGGCAAGCCCCAGACGCCGAGCGTCGAGACCACCGACATGGCCAGTGACAGTCCGGTGTCGCGGGCCAGCGACCCCCAGCCGACCATGCTGGCGGTGACCATCAGGACCGGCATGCGAAGGCCGGCGCCGACGCCGCCGACGAAGGCCCGGCGGGTGTCGGCGTAGGCCGTTTCGGTGGCGGTGGGCGGGGCGATCATCGGAACATAATAGTGCGAAATATCATAAAATGGGACAAATTTGTTTTGTTTTTATTGATTTTGCAGATTACTTGTCTATGCTGGAATGACCAGGGTAGGGCTCAGGCCCCGAATTCGCCCCCGAATTCGCCAAGGAAGGCGAGGCGCACATGTCCCGACAACGCGAAACAGGCTCGGCGCTCGGCAAGGCGGTTCTCGTCCTTGATGCGCTGCTCGACACGGAACGTCCCGTTGGGCTGGCCGACCTCGCCCACGAAACCGGCCTGCCGCGCCAAACCGCGTACCGGATCGTCCGCCAACTGGAAAGCGAAGGTCTGGTCGGGCGGACGATGGCGAAGGACACCTTCACGGCCGGACCGCGCCTGCTCCGGATCGGCCTCGGCGCGCTTGCCGCCGCCACCCGTTCGGGCCCGACGCGTGCCGTGCTGCGCGATCTGGTAGCGAGCGTCGGCGAGACCTGCAACATCGGCGTGCTGGATCGCGACGAGGTCGTCTATATCGATCGCGTCGAATGCGATTGGCCGCTGCGCCTGCAATACGGTCCGGGCAGCCGGGTGCCGGTCCACGCCACCGCCATCGGCAAGTTGTTGCTGGCCCATCTCCCGAAACGCGATCGCCGCCGCTTTCTGAGCGCCGCGCCGCTCGAGGAATTCACCGACACCACCATCACCGACGCCCAAGCCCTCGAAGACGAGATGCGCCTGATCCGAAAGCAGGGATTCTCGACCAGCCGCCAGGAGAGCATCGCCGGCCTGCTCGGGCTCGCCGTTCCGGTCCGCGACGCCGGCGGCCGCGTCGTCGCCGGCCTCGCCGTCCACTGCCCGGAGGCGCGGATGTCGCTTGCGCAGGCCGAGGCCCACCTGCCGGCGTTGCGGGCGGCGGCCGATCGGCTGAGCCGTGAGATTTGCGACATGCAGAACGGCGTTTCGGAGGCGGCCCAATGAGCGGACCCGCCGACACCGCCCGGCGCACGCTGGTCACCGGCGTCATCGGCGCCGACACCCACATCGTCGGCAACCGCATCCTGTCGATGGCCTTGGAGGAGGCCGGCTACCGTGTGGTCGCCTTGGGCGCGCTGACCCCGGCCGACGAATTTGTCAAGGCGGCCATCGAAACGGCGGCCGACGCCATCATGGTGTCGTCGCTCTATGGGCAGGGCGAGCTCGATTGCCGCGGTTTCCGGGACATGTGCATCGAGGCCGGGCTGCCCGACATCCTACTCTACGTCGGCGGCAACCTGGTGGTCGGCAAGCGCGACTGGGCGGAGACCGAGCGCACCTACCTCGACATGGGGTTCGACCGCGCCTTTCCGCCGGGGTCCAGGACCGACGAGGTGATCGCCGCTCTGGCCGGCGACTTCGGGACCCGCGGCGAAGCAGACAGAAGAGGGGTGCGATGAGCGCCGGCCGGACCGCGTTGCTGATCGATTTCGGCTCGACCTACACAAAGCTGCGCGCCGTCGATCTCGACCAGGCCAAGATGATCGGCAGCGGCCAGGGACCGTCCACCGTCGCCACCGACATCGGCGACGGCCTGCGCTCGGCGCTGGCCGACCTCGAAGCGAACCTCGGGGCCTTGCCCGAATTCACCTACCGACTGGCCTCGTCGAGCGCCGCCGGGGGTTTAAGCATGGTCACGGTCGGCCTGGTCAGGGAACTGACCGCCGAGGCCGCCCGCTTGGCGGCGCTCGGCGCCGGCGCCCGGCTGGTCGGTACCTTCGCCTATCGGTTGACCGACGCCGACATCGCCGACATCGAGCGATTGGCGCCCGACATCGTGTTGCTGGCCGGCGGCACCGACGGCGGCAACGACGAAGTGGTGCGGGCCAACGCCGAGCGCCTGGCCGCGGCCCAAGTCGATTGCCCGGTCGTCTATGCCGGCAACCGGACGGCGGCCGACGCCGTCGCCGATAGGCTCGATGCGGCCGGCATCGCGGTTTCGGTGACCGACAACGTCATGCCCGAGTTCAACGTGCTCGAGGTCGAACCGGCCCGCGCCGCCATCCGGCAGATCTTCATCGAGCGCATCGTCCACGCCAAGGGCATGGACGCCGTATCCGGCCTGTTCGACGGCGTCCTGATGCCGACCCCGGCCGCCGTCCTCGACGCGGCGCGGCTGCTGGCCGACGGCACCGACGAAACGCCGGGGCTGGGGGCGCTCGTCGTCGCCGACGTCGGCGGCGCCACCACCGACGTCCATTCGATCGCCGACGGCGCGCCGGGCGGCGACGACGTGGTCCGTCACGGCCTGCCCGAACCCTACGCCATGCGCACCGTCGAGGGCGATCTCGGCATGCGCGCCGGTGCCGCCGGCATCGTCGAGGCGGGCGGCGCGGCGGCGCTCGCCGAGCGGGCCGGGTTGCCGCCGGAACGGATCGGCGAACTGGTCTCGGAACTCGGCGCCGACGTCGAGCGGCTGCCGGCGAGCGACGACGAGAAGCGCCTCGACGCGGCCCTGGCGCGGACCGCCGTTTCCGTCGCCATGCGTCGCCACGCCGGGAAGACGCGCATCGTGCAGACGGTGACCGGGCCGATCGTCGTACAGGACGGCAAGGACCTGGGCCGCGTCGCCACCGTCATCGGCACCGGCGGCGTGCTGGCAGGCGGCGCCGACCCGGCGGCGATCCTGGGGGCCGGGCTGGCCGATCCGGACGAGCCCCACTCGCTGCGCCCCGATGGCGCGCGGCTGCTGCTGGACAGGGACTATTTGCTGTTCGCCGTCGGCCTGCTGGCCGGGATCGAACCGGAGGCGGCCCTTCGGCTGGGGCTGAACGGTTTGAGGGAACTGAAAGGGGAAGCCGGCGATGGGCGCCACACCGCGGCCTGAGGCCGAGCCCTCGGCATTGTCGGCGGCGGCCATCCCCGCCGACTTGTTCGCCGACATGCGGTCGGCCAATCTGGCGCGCTGGCCGACCGGCGCGGAAGTCGACCTCGACGACGCCGTCGCCTTCCACCGGAGCCTCCCCGAACACAAGCGGCTCGGCTGGGTGATGCGCCGCGCCGACGAGGAAGGCAGGTGCCTGACCCAGCCGCGCGGCGGTTTCGGGACGCTGGAGCTGCAACTGGAGCTGATGCGGACCCTCGACGAGGACGGCATGGCCGATATCGTGCCGACCACCACCGACAGCTACACCCGCAACGAACAGTGGGAGCGGGCCGCCCTCGGCGTCGCCGAATCGGAAAACGCCGGACGCTCGATGCTGAACGGCTTTCCGATGGTCAACTACGGCCCGAGGCAGGCCCGCCGGTTGATCGAGGCCATCGGCAAGCCGGCCATCGTGCTGTCCGGCACCGCCATGCCGAGGCTGACCTGCGAAGTCGGGTTCGCGGCCGGCTTCTCGGGCTACCTCGGGTCCGGCATCGCCTACACCACGTCGTACACCAAGGACCTCTCCATCGAGGCCGGCATCCGCAATTACCAGTACCTCGACCGCTTGGCCGCCCTTTATGCCGAACGCGGCGTCGAGTTGCACCGCCGCCAGCCCGGCTTCCTGACCGGCACCAACGTGCCGCCGTCGATCGCCATCGCCGTCGCCGTTCTCGACGCGTTGCTGGCGGCCGGCCAGGGGGTTCGCAACTACGGCCTCGAGTTGGGGCAGACCCTGCACCTGGTGCAGGACGCCGCCGCCATCCGCATGTGCCGGGTGCTGGCCCAGGAGTACCTGAGCCGGGCCGGCTTCGACGACCTATTCACGCCGGTCACTTCTCTGCACTGGATGGGGGCGTGGCCGGAGGACGAAGCCCAGGCCCAAGCCCTGGTCGCCTATGGCGGCACGTTGGCGGCGATCGGCGGCGCCGTCAGCGTCACCACCAAATCGACCCACGAGGCGATCGGCATCCCGACGCCTGCCGCCAACGCGGAAGCGCTGCGCACGACGCGCATGGCGGTCTATCTGGCGCGCCACGTCCGCTTGGACGACCTGCCCGAATTCCGGGCCGAATGCGAACTGATCGGCCGCGAGGTCCGCGCCATCGTCGATCGCGTGCTGGAGATGGGCGACGGCGACGCCGCCATCGGCGCCGTCAACGCCTTCGAGGCCGGCGTCCTCGACATCCCGTGGTCGCCAAACCGTTTCGTCAAGTCGCGCGTGATGCCGGCCCGCGACTCGGACGGCTGTCTGCGTATCTTCGACGCCGCCGACCTGCCGTTGCCCAAGGACGTGCGCGAAGTTCACGAGGAATGCCTGCGCAGGCGGGCCGAGCGTGAAGGCGTCGCCTTCGACCACAACCTGGCCGTCGCCAGCGTCACCGAGATTTCCGAACCCTTGAACGCGCTCTGCCCCTATCCGTGGGCCGGAAGCGCTTGAGAACACACACCTGAGGAGGATTAGAACCGTGAACCCGCAAACCGCCCCAAACAGGCCCACCGAGGCGCCCGCCGCCGACCCCAAGGAGGTCGTCGGCGCCTTGATCGACAAGGCGCGTGCCGCCATGCGCCAGTTCGCCGAAGCCGACCAGCAAAGGGTCGACGCCGCGGTGACGGCGCTGGCCTGGTCCATCTACGAACCGGGCCGCGCCCGCCAACTGGCCGAACAGGCGGTCCGCGACACCGGGCTCGGCAACGTCGACAGCAAGGTCGTCAAGAACCAGCGCAAGACCTTCGGAGCCTTGCGCGACCTGATGCGGGTCAAGACCGTCGGCGTCATCGACGACGATCCGGCCGCCGGCATCGTCAAGTACGCCAAGCCGGTCGGCGTCGTCGGCGCCGTCGCGCCGTCGACCAACCCGGCGGCGACGCCGGTCAACAAGGCGATGATGGCGATCAAGGGCCGCAACGCCGTCATCGTGGCGCCGAGCCCGGCCGGCTACGGCACCACGGCCAGGACGGTCGAGCACATGCGGGCGGAGTTGGAGAAGATCGGCGAGCCGGCCGACCTCGTGCAGGTGCTCCCCGCGCCGGTCGACAAGGCGCTGACCCAGACGCTGATGGAGCAGTGCGACCTGGTTGTCGTCACCGGCTCGCAGAACAACGTCAAGCGGGCGTACTCCTCGGGCACGCCGGCCATCGGGGTCGGCGCCGGCAACGTGCCGGTGATCATCGACGACAGCGCCGACGTCTTCGCCGCCGCCGATAAGATCTGCCAATCGAAAATATTCGACAACGCCACCTCGTGCTCATCGGAGAACTCTATCACCATCATGGACGCCGTCTACGACGCCGCCATCGAAGCCCTGAAGCGGGCCGGCGGCCACCTTTGCTCGGCCGACGAAAAACGCAGGATCGAGGAGACGTTGTGGGTCGACGGTCACCTGAACCGCCGCGTCATCGCCAAGGACGCCGACGTCTTCGCCGCCGAGTGCGGGCTCGGCGACGACGCCAAATCGGCCAGGTTCTTCATGGTCGAGGACGACGCCGCCGACGCCGAGCATCCGTTCGCCGACGAGAAGCTGTCCCTGGTGCTGACCGTCTACCGCGTCGCCGACTTCGACGCCGCGATCGACCGCGTCAACAAGGTGATGGCGGTATGCGGGCGCGGCCATTCGGTCGGCATCCACACCGCCGATGCCGATAGGCCTAAGCGCCTGGCCGAGGAGCTCGACGTGGTCCGCGTGCTGGTCAACCAGGCCCACACCTTCGGCAACGGCGGCAGCTTCACCAACGGCCTCAACTTCACGCTCAGCATGGGCTGCGGCACCTGGGCCGGCAACTCGATCTCCGAGAACCTGAATTACCGACATTTCATCAACGTCACCCATCTGGTCCGCGAGATCCCCGAAGACCGCCCGTCGGAAGAGGAGCTGTTCGCCAAGCACTGGGAAAGGGCCGGCAAATGAACTTCGAGGAACATGCCGCCAAGCCGTTGTTGAAGGCGGCCGGTATCGCGGTGCCGAAAGGCATCGTCGCCAGCAACCCGGTCGCCGCGCTGGAGGCGGCCGACGCCATTGGGCCGTGCGTCGTCAAGGCGCAGGTACCGACCGGCAAGCGCGGCAAGGCCGGCGGCATCCGGACCGCCGAGACGCCGGAACAGGCGGCGGAAGCCGCACACGCCATCCTCGGCATGGAGATCGCCGGCCACAAGGTGCGCCGGGTCTTGATCGAGGGACGCTCGATCGTCGCCCGCGAGTTCTACGCCGCCGTCCTCAACGACCCGGGCACCAAGGGACCGCTGGTGATGTTCTCGACCGAAGGCGGCATGGACATCGAGGAGGTCGCCGCCACCACCCCAAACGCCCTGGTCCGCGCGGCGATCGATGTCCGCCGGGGCTTCGACGCCGAAGCGGCCCGCGCCGTGGTCGAAGGGTTGCTCGACGGGCCGACGCTGGGCGCCGTCGCCGACGTACTGGCCAAGCTGTATGCCGCTTACGTCGCCAACGACGCCGAGCTCCTCGAGATCAACCCGCTGGCGCTCACCGTCACCGGCGAGGTGGTGGCCCTGGATTGCAAGTTCGTAATGGACGATTCCGGCGTCAAGCGCCAGGAGGAGACGGCGACGCTGGGTACGCCGGACAGGCTGACCGGACTGGAGGCGAAGGCCGAGGAACTCGGCATCAAGTACATCGAGCTCGACGGCGACGTCGCCGTGCTGGCCAACGGCGCCGGCCTGACCATGACCACCATGGACGTGGTTCGCCACCACGGCGGCCGGCCCGCCAACTTCTGCGAAATCGGCGGCGAGGCCTACACCAAGGGCAAGGCGGCCCTCGACCTGGTCCTCTCGAAGCCCGGCGTCAACAGCCTGGTCGTCAACTTCTGCGGCGCCTTCGCCCGCTGCGAGGTGATGATGGAGGGCCTGCTGAACGCCTGGGAGGAGATGCAGCCCGACATCCCGGTGTTCTTCTCGATCGCCGGCACCGGCGATACCGAAGCCATCGCCATGCTTAAACGACGTTTGGGCCTCGACCCGTACCCGGACATGGACGCCGCCAGCCGGGCCGCGGTCGAGGCGGCGGCCGCCGCAGAAGGGGCGTCGTCGTGAGGATCGTCCGCGGCGAGCATCGGGTCCTGGTGCAGGGCATCACCGGCAAGCAGGGCACGTTTTGGACCGAGAAGATGCAGGCCTACGGGACGCGGGTGGTCGGCGGCGTCAACCCGAAGAAGGCCGGCACCGAGCATTGCGGCGTGCCGGTCTTCGCCTCGGCCCGAGACGCCATCGACGAGGTCGGTTTCGACGCCAGCGTGCTGTTTATCCCGCCGTTGGGCGTCAAGGACGCGGCCTTGGACGCCATTCAAGCGGGCGCCAAGAACATCTGCATCCTGACCGAGCACATCCCGGTGCAGGACGTCATGCACGTGATGGCGGCGGCGGCCGAGGCCGGCACCGCCGTTACCGGCCCCAACACCGCCGGCTCGGTGACGGTCGACGAATGTTTTCTGGGCTTCATGCCGGCCTTCAACGAACGCATCTTCAGGAAGGGCTCGATCGGCGTGCTGTCGCGCTCGGGCTCGTTGGGGACGCTGCTGTGCCAGAACATCGTCGATACGGGCTTCGGCCAGTCGGCCTTCATCGGCATCGGCGGCGACCCGATCATCGGCACGACGACGCTGGACGCCCTGCAAGCCTTGGACGAATTCGACGGCACCGAGGCCGTCGTCATGGTCGGCGAGATCGGCGGCGCCATGGAGGAAGAGGCGGCCGAGTACGCCGCCGCCATGTCGAAGCCGGTCGTTGCCTTCATCGCCGGCGGCGCCGCCCCGGCCGGCAAGAAGATGGGCCACGCCGGGGCCATCGTGTCGGAGGGGCGCGGCACCTACGAATCGAAGAAGAATGCCCTGGAGGCGGCCGGCGTCAGCGTCCTCGACACGCCGTCTCACGTCGGCGATGTGCTGAAGGAGCGGCTGGGACGATGAAGGCGGTGCGGGTGGCGGCCTATGGCGGCGCCGAGGAGCTTGTGCTCGGCGAGGCCGCCGACCCGGTGCCGGGCGAGGAGGAGGCGGTGGTCGATATTGAACTGGCCGGCGTCAACTTCATCGACGTCTACATGCGGACCGGCGTCTTCAAGGACTCGGTCACCTATCCCAATTCGCCGCCGTTCACGCCAGGCATGGAAGCCGGTGGCGTCGTCTCGGCGGTCGGCCCAGGCGTCGACACCGTCAAGCCCGGCGACCGTGTCGCTTACTGCCTGTCGTTGGGCGGCTATGCCGAGAAGGCCGCCGTCCCGGCCTGGAAGCTGGTTCGTGTGCCGGACCATGTGCCGATGGACGTCGCCGTCGCCCTGCAGCTGCAGGGCTCGACCGCGCACTACCTGACGCGCTCGCTGTATCCCTTGAAGGCGGGCGAGAAATGCCTGATCCACGCCGGCGCCGGCGGCTTGGGCCAGCTCGCCATCCAGCTCGCCAAGCGGGCCGGGGCCGAGGTCTTCACGACGGTCGGCGGCGCCGACAAGGCCGATATCGTCAGAGGGCTCGGCGCCGATCACGTCATCCTCTACCGCGAGGTCGACTTCGCCGACGCCGTGCTCGAGGCGACCGGCGGCGGGGGCGTCGACGTGGTTTACGATTCGGTCGGCCGCGATACGCTGAAAGGCAGCCTCAGGTGCCTGCGGTCGAGGGGCGTCTTGTCCAACAACGGCAACGCGTCGGGGCCGATCGGCGCGCTCGATCCCTTGGATTTGGCCGAGGCCGGCTCGGTTTTCTTCACCCGCCCGCACCTGGCCGACTACATCGCGACACCGGAAGCGCGCGCGATGCGCGCCGGCGACCTGTTTCGGCTCCATACGGACGGCGATCTTCGGGTTTCCATCGATACGACGCTGGCACTCGGCGATGCCGCGGCCGCCCACGACAAACTGGAAGCACGACAAACCCGCGGCAAGGTACTGCTGGCGGTATGATTCCCCAACGTCAGGGGATGGCGCGGCGTCGCGTTGGAATCGAGGGACAGCCCTCGAACCTCTTCCATAGCCAGAGGCCGACGATCGACGAAAGAAGGGGCACGGCGAATTTACCATGCCCCTTCGACGGTTTGGCGGGTTTGCAGGTATCCGTGTATCAGGCCGCCTTGATGTCGCCGAGGAAGGAATCGACCTCGGTGCGCAGGCTGTCGGCTTGACTGGCCAGGTTTGTCGCGGCTTCCAAGACCTGGTTCGACGCTTGGCCGGTGTCGCCGGCGGCCTTCGTCACCTCGGTGATGTTCGACGTCACTTCCTGGGTGCCGCCCGCCGCCTGTTCGACGTTGCGGGCGATTTCCTGGGTGGCGGCGCCTTGCTCCTCCACCGCCGCCGAGATCGCCGTCGAGATCTGGTTGATCTCGTTGATGATGCCGCCGATTCCCTCGATCGCCCTGACCGCGTCCTGGGTAGCGCCCTGGATACCGCCGATCTGGCTGCCGATCTCGTCGGTCGCCTTGGCCGTCTGGTTGGCCAGGTTCTTGACCTCCGAGGCGACCACTGCGAAACCCTTGCCGGCGTCGCCGGCCCGGGCCGCCTCGATGGTGGCGTTCAGAGCCAGCAGGTTGGTTTGCTCGGCGATGTCGGTGATCAGCTCGACCACCTCGCCGATCTTCTGCGCCGCCTGCGCCAAGCCCTGGACCTGTTCGTTGGCCCCTTCGACTTCCTTGACCGCACTGGCCGCGATATTGGTCGATTGGCTGACCTGGCGGCTGATCTCGCTGATCGACGAGCTCAACTCCTCGGCCGCCGTCGCCACCGTTTGGACGTTGGCCGACGCCTGTTCGGCCGCCGCCGCGACGGCGACGGACTGGGCGTTGGTCTCCTCGGCCGTCGCCGACATGGCTTCCGACGACGACCGCATCTGGGTCGATGAAGACGAGACGGCTTCCAGCGCCTTGGAAACGACTTCGTCGAACTCGCCGGTCCGGTTCTCGATGGCCGCGGCCCGCTTCTGTTGAGCTTGGCGGACTTTCTCCTGCTCTTCCTGGAGCTTGGCCTGCTCGTCTTCGAGTTTTTTGGTCTGGATCATGTTGTCCTTGAAGACCTGGACCGCGCCGGCCATTTCGCCGATCTCGTCGCCACGGCCCTGAGCCGGGATATCGGTTTCCAGATCGCCCTTGGCCAGTCGGCCCATGGCGCCGGTCATTTCAACCACCGGGTTGGAAATCGAACGGGCCGACAAGAAGGCGATGGCGCCGCCGCTGCCGACACCGATGGCGAGCAGGATCCATAGCAACACGACCAGTCGATTGGTCACGGCATTGGCGTCGTCGACATCGATTTGCAGCAATCTCTTTTGGTTGGCGACCATGCCGCCGGCGCGCGTGCCGTCGTCGCCCTTGGCGCCCAACAGCGTGTTCAGCAGCTTGCCGGCGCGCGGCGCCGCCTCGGTGACCAGCAGGTGGTTGGCCATGTTCCACTTCTTGGAGCCGCGGATCGCGAACATCTTGGGCGGCAACGGTGCGAATTCCGTGCGTTTGGCCGCGAAGGCGTCGAACGCTGGGCGCTGTTCCGACGTCAACAGATAGGAAGCCACCGTCAGATCCTTGAACCGCTTGTCGTTCTTGGCCCACAGCTTCTTGAAGTTGGCGGCGAACTTGGCGTCGCCGGTCAGCAGGTAGGCGCGGATGTTGGCGAGGCCGAGGCCCAGCGTTCCGCGAACGTCGGCCATCATGCCCAACAGCTTCAAGCGATCGTCGCCAGTGCCGGATTTCGCGGCTGGCGCAGTAGCCAGTTCCAGGTCGATCATCTTGCTGATGTTCTTGACCATGACGGCGGCGCGCGGCGCCGCCTCGGTGACCAGAATCTTGGTCGCCGGCTGTTCGTCGGCGGTATGGGCGATGTCCTCGACCTTCTGCTGGGCGATACGGAATTCATCGAGAACAACCTTGAATCCGGTCCAATTCTCGACATTCTTCGGATTGGTCCAATTTTCCGACAGCCTGTCCATTTCGGCGCGGGTCGCGTCGATGTCCGCCCAGACGGCGGCGCGGGCGTCCTTGAAGGCGGTGTTTCCGACCAGCATCCAGCCGCGCAAGCTGGCCAGCGAGGCGTAGATGTTCTGGACCATGCGCTGCGAGGCGGAAGCCGTCGGCATGCGCAGATCGACGATGCGGGCGTTGTCCTTGGAGATCGCGGAAACCTCGAAAAGCGTCAAACCGACGACGACGGTCAATACGACGAGGACGATGGCGAAACCGCCGATCAGTTTTTGCGAAATTTTCATATTGGAGATGAAGTCGGATATCATTTTTTCGAGCCTTTCCCTGATGATTTTTTTGAGTCGGCGCGGCTGTTGACGGCCGGGCCGACCCACCTATAAACCACAATAATTTCGTGGGTATTTCGGTAATGTTTCGCTTTGTGACTCACGGTAGAAAGGCAAGGGGGCATTTTAATCGAAATTAGCGATCCTTTGCTGCGGTATCTGAAGCCGCCGTCGCCCACGAACGCCTCGAAGCCCGGCAAAGCAGCGGCGGGATACCGTTGCGCGTATTGGGCTTCAGAAAACCGCCCGTCGGATCAGGTTGAGGCCGATCAGGAAGATGGCGGCCAGCATGATCTTGCGGAAGGTCTCCTGGTTGATGCGGCGCCGGATGCGGGCGCCGATCAACATGCCGATCATGCCCGGCACGCAGGCGTAGATCGACAGCGGCAGGGTTTTCTCGTTGACGATGCCGATGTCGATGTAGGCGACCAACAGCGGGATGGTGGCGGCGAACCAGATGAAGCCGACGGCCCGAACGAAGCTTTCCTTCGGCAGGTGCAGCATGATGAAGAACATCATCATCGGCGGCCCCCAGATCGTCGAGATGCCGCCGAGGAAGCCGCCGGCGGCGCCGGCCACCGGTCCCAGCCAGCGCTCGGTCTTCGGCGACAAGGCGCCGGTCGGCCGCACATAGCTCGACACCGAGAAGATGCAGACACAGACGCCCAAGACTCCGAACAGCAGCCTCGGGTCCATGACGACGACCAGCCGGGCCGAGAACCACAGGCTGACCAGCAGCACCAGCGCCATCGGCCAGAACCGGCGCACCGGCTCCCACATGTCGCCGGAGCGGAACGCCTGCCACAGGTTGGTGATCAGGATCGGCACCGTGACCAGGGCCAACACCGTGGTGGGGGGAAGAAAGTTCAGCAGGATGGCGATGGAGACGATGGGCAGGCCGAGGCCGGTGATGCCCTTGACGAGGCCGCCGATCAGGACGGCGCCGAAGATGATCGCCAGCATCGCCGGCTCTAAACCGAACATGACCGTTCCGCCCTTCGAGAACCGGCCCCCGCCGGGCGGGGGCCTCGAGAGCGAACGATAGAGCCATATAGGTTTTGAGGGCAAGGGGCCGGAGCGCTATCATCGCCTCTCGCTAAAAAACCACGGGAGCCCCGGGGGATGTCCGACTCCACCTACCTGCCCGAGAGGATGGGCAGCGCCGTCATCGAGCCGGCCGGACCCGTCGAGGCCGGCTCCTGGCAGTCGTTGACGCTGACCTATACCTGCGGCTACTTCGGTATCGACGACACCGGCAGCCTCAAGGTGGTGTGGCGGTTCGCTTCCGATACCGGCAAGCCGCAGCTCGACGACCCCAAAGCCCCCAACTACGTCACCGTCGAGGCCTCCAACGGGGCCGAAATGGAGGTCCGCTACGACGGCAAGCAGAACACCCGGCCGTGGGACAAGACGCTGTACGTCTGCGTTCAGCGCGGCTTCATGCGCGAGGGCGACACCATCACCGTGCGCATCGGCGACACCCGCTTCGGCTCGCCCGGCATCCGCATGCAGACGTTCGCCGAGCCAACCTTCGAGTTCAAGGTGCTGGTCGACGCCTTCGCCGCCTACCACTACGTGGAGTTGCCGCAATCGCCGGAGATCGCCGTCGTCGCCGGGCCGCCGGTGCTTTGGAAAGCGGTGCTGCCGACGCTGAGGCGAACGGGCGAGGCGTTCCGGCTGTGCCTGAAGGGCGAGGACAAGTGGGGCAACCCGTCCGATCGCTGCGAGCAGACCTTCGCCTTGAGATCGAACCGGCCGGTCGACGGCCTGCCCGAGGCGATCACCTTTGAGCCCGGCCGCTTTGGGCTGATCGTCGAGGGCCTGAGCGCCGCCGAGGCGGGCGACGTGATCGTCGAACTGGTCGGCGACGACGGCGAACTTATTGCCCGTTCCAACCCGATGCGGGTCGCTGCCGAGGCCGACCTGCTGCCCTACTGGGGCGACCTGCACGGCCAGTCGGAAGAGACCATCGGCACCAATTCGGCACGCGAGTTCCACGCCTTTGCCCGCGACCGCGCCTTCCTCGACGCCGTCTCGCACCAGGGCAACGATTTTCAGATCACCAACGAATTCTGGGCGCACTTGAACGAGCTGACCGCCGAATTCAACGAGGACGGGCGCTTCGTCACCTTCCCGGGCTACGAATGGTCGGGCAACACCGGTCTGGGCGGCGACCGCAACGTGCTGTTCATGGACGAGGGCCGCCAGATCCACCGTTCCTCGCACGCCCTGGTCGGCGATTTAAGCGACGAGGCGACCGACGCCAACTCGGCCGACGACCTGTTCGGCGCGCTCGCAAGCGAGGATTGCGTCGTCTTCGCCCACATCGGCGGCCGTTACGCCGACATCAAGATGGCCCACGACCAGCGCCTCGAATCGGCCGTCGAGGTCCATTCGGCCTGGGGCACCTTCGAATGGCTGGTCCACGACGCCTTCGAGCAGGGCTATAGGGTCGGCATCGTGTCGAACTCGGATGGCCACAAGGGCCGCCCCGGCGCCAGCCATCCCGGCGCCACCACTTTTGGCGCCTACGGCGGGCTGACCTGTATGCTGGCCGCCGAGTTCAGCCGCGCCAGCCTCATCGAGGCGCTGCGCAGACGCCATCACTACGGCACCACCGGCTGCCGCATGGTGCTCGATACCCGCGTCCGCTTCGATGGCGAGGCCGAGCGCTTCGCGGTCGACCCCAACATCGGCGACGGTCCCTCCGAGACGGTGACGGAAGCGATGATGGGCGACATTGTGCGCTCGCCGGACGCCGAGGCCACTTTCGTCATCGACGCCCACGCTTCCGCCCCCATCGAGCGCATCGACATCCGCAACGGCCTCGACACCGTCGAGACCTTCAGGCCCTACGGCGAGGCCGATCTCGGAGCCCGTATCCGGGTCGTCTGGGAGGGCTCCGAATACCGCGGCCGCGGCCGCCAGACCATCTGGGACGGTTCCGCAGTCCTCGACGGCAACGCCTTTGCCCGGGTCCGGCCGATCAACCGCTACAACATCGACCGTCGTTTCGAGCAGACCGCGCCCGGGACGCTGGAATGGTCGGCGCTGACCACCGGCGGCTTCGGCGGCTTCGACGCCTGGCTCGACGATCCGCATACGGGCACGCTGAAAATCGACACCCCACTGGTCAAGGAAACGCTCGCCGTCGCCGACATCGGGCTCGAGGAGACGGCCTTCGAGGCCGGCGGCATCGAGCGCAGGGTCCGGGTCTTCCGCCTGCCCGACGACAACCGGCACGCGCAAGCCAGACTGGAGCGCCGCCTCGCCCTCAAGGACGTCGGCGACAACGCCCTTTACGTCCGCATCACCCAGGAGGACGGCCACTTCATCTGGTCGAGCCCGGTCTATGTCTTCCGGTAACGGCCAGGCCCGCGGCATCGACCATGTGCTGCACGCGGCCGGCGATTTCGAGGCGGCGACGGCGTTCTACGAGACGCTGGGATTCACCCTGACGCCCGAGGCCCGGCATCCGTTCGGCACCGGCAACCGTTTGGCCCAGTTGCAGGGCGATTTCGTCGAGGTGCTCTCCGTGATCAACCCCGACGACGTGCCGGAGGCGGCCCCCGGCGCGATCAGCTTCGGCGCCGAGGTCCGCGATTTCCTGGGACACGGCGACGGGCTGCCGATGCTGGCTCTGACCAGTTCCGATTGGCAAGCCGACCGCGCCGCCTTCGAGGGGCAGGGGTTGGACATTTTCGAACCGTTCGGGTTCGAGCGCCGGGCCAGACAGCCCGACGGCTCGGAGGTGACGATCGGTTTTCGCCTGACCTTCGTCGCCGCCCCCGACCTGCCCGGGCTACTGTTCTTCACGTGTCACCACCAGCATGCGCCGGATTATTTCTACAAGCCGAAGTACCAGGACCACGCCAACGGCGCCGTCGGCGTTTCGGAGGTCATGATGACGGCGGCCGATCCAGGGCCGGCACGGGCCTTCATCACCGCGCTCGGGATCGGCGACTGCGTCAGCGTGGCGACGCCGAAAGCGTTCGAGGCGCGCTTTGAGGGCCTCACCATAGCGCCCGGCGAAGCGCGGCTGGCCGGCTACCGCCTGGCCGTCGCCGACCTTGCCCAGGTCCGCTGGCTGACACAGGCGACGGACATCGCCTGCAACGACACCGGCGATGTGCTGTGGATCGGGCCGGACGATGCCTTCGGGGCGGTGATCGCGTTCGTCGAGGAGGACATCGGCGGTGGGCCTTGAGGTGATGATCATTCCGGCCGGCGCCTTCCTGGCCGCCTTCGTGGTCGGGGCGGCCGGATTCGGCGACGCCCTGGTCATGGCCGCCGTCTGGCTGCATTTCATCGACCCGGTGGAGGCGGTGCCGTTGATCGTCGCGTCGGGTCTGCTGATGCACACGCTGCCGCTGTACCGATTGCGCCGCGAACTCCAGTTCGACCGGCTGGCCCCGTTCGTCCTGGCCGGCGTCGTCGGCGTGCCGGTCGGGACGACACTGCTGAAACACCTCGACCCAGACCCTTTCCGCCTCGCCACCGGCGTCTTCCTGATCGCCTACAGTCTGTTCGTTACTCTCGGGCGCGATGTCCGTGTGGCCGAAGCCGGGGGCCGCGCCGCCGACGGCGCCATCGGCCTGGCCGGCGGCGTGCTCGGCGGACTGGCCGGCCTGAGCGGCGTCCTGCCGACGCTGTGGGCGGGCCTTCGCGGCTGGTCGAAGGAGCGTCAACGCGGCGTCTATCAGCCCTTCGTCTGGGTCATGCACTTGCTTACGCTCGCCGGACTCGCCTGGACCGGGATACTCACCGCCGAAACCGGCGTCAGGTTCTTGTGGTGCGTGCCGGCCGTCGTCGTCGGTTCCGGACTGGGCCTCGTCGTCTACCGCCACCTCGACGAAACGCGGTTCCGCCGCATCGTCCTGCTGCTGCTGTTGGTCTCCGGCGCCGGGCTGGTGGTGTGATCAACCCACCAGGGACGCCAAGAGGAAGAACTCGGCCTTGCGATTGTTATAGGAAACAGCCATATTTCCTTATGGCTGAAAAACGAAATGTTTCAAAAGCCTCCGGTGTCTCATCAACCAAGCTGGATGCAAAACAGGTTCGAGCATCTTTGTCGAACTTCACCAAGAGTTCCACAGCGACCACGGTATCGGCCCGCACGACACTGATTAAGTCGGGAATTTATAAGAAATCCGGTGGACTGACGGCCCCCTACAAGAAGTAGACCGTGCATCGCTTAAGTTCGGCTTTTGTCTTAGGCTACCACGGATGCGATCAATCGGTGGGAGAGAAACTTCTCTCCGGAAACCCGTTCAAGCAAAGCGAGAACGACTACGATTGGCTTGGCCACGGAATCTGTTTTTGGGAGGCGAACCCGAAACGAGGGCTGGAATTTGCCGAATTCCTAGCTGAATCCGGAAGACGAAGCCCCAAGATCAAGACACCCTTCGTTGTCGGTGCGGTCATCGATCTCGGCCTATGTCTCGACACAACGACCTCGTCAGGAGTTGAAATCCTGCGATCCGCGTATGACAGCTTCAAGGCGACTTCGGAGAAAGTGGGAGAATCGATGCCGACGAACAGCGACGATCCCGATTCACTTCGTCGAAATCTCGATTGCGCGGTTATCAACTGGCTACATTTTGCAAGGGAAAGACTTGATGAACCGGCCATCGATACTGTCAAGGGCATCTTTTTTGAAGGGGGTAAAGCGTTTTCGGGCTCCAGTTTCCGGGAGAAGACACATATCCAGATTTGTGTGCGAAACTCGAACATGATCAAAGGCGTTTTTCGAGTCGCCGACAGCGAACTGCGATAGCTGACCATCGGATCATCGGAAGAGGCTGATTCAACGTTTCGAAGAACCACGACGTTCGTTTAGACCAGATAGCCTGAAGACGGAAAAAGTGATCGCCGAGCCGGTTGCGGCCGTTTGCGGACGGGTCCATAATTGACGTCGAGACGAACATTCGGACGGCTCCGGAATAACATAACAAGGGAGGATCGCCATGCCGAACAGAAGACTCCGTGATGTCGTCGAAGACCAGGATCTCCTCAGCCTGGCGCCGTCGATCAGCGTCCACGAAGCGGCGCGGCAGATGAAGGAACGCCACGTCGGCACCGTTCTCGTCGTCGAGCGCGATCGGGCCGTCGGCATCTTCACCGAGCGCGATCTCTTGCAGCGCGTCCTCGACCAGGGCCGCGACCCCGACCGCACCATTCTCGGCGACGTCATGACCCGGGATCCGGTAATGCTTCACGCCGACGAGCAGGGCATCGAAGCCATCCGCACCATGCGCGAGGAGGGCGTCCACCACATCGTCGTGCACGGACTGGCGGGCGGCGGCTACGGCATCGTATCGACCCACGACTACCAGGGTATCGAAATCCTCGCCTTCGAGCGCGAGTTCGAGTTCGAGACCCGGGTTTGGGAGACCGTCTAGAGCGCGACCGTTTCAAATCGGTTCGAATTGAAACGATTTGAAACGCGAATCGCCCTCTGGTTCACTCTTAGAGCGGGTCACGTTGATATGGAAGCGGCTGAGATCGGTTTTGCGGCCTGCCGGCTAGATCGGATCACGTTTTGTCGGAAACACGGGGTGTCGACGACAAAACGTGTGA
>CAYFMP010000020.1:0-18684 GCA_964344215.1 uncultured Thalassospiraceae bacterium
GCGGCGACGACGCCGGGCAGCGCTGCGGCCATGCCGGCGCCGGCGATGATCACCTTGAGGCCGCGTTCGGCCGCGCTGGATGTGTATTCGTCGAGCTGGTCCGGGTTGCGATGGGCCGAGATCGCCCGCGCCTCGAAGGGGATGCCGAGTTCTTCGAGCATGGCGGCGGCGTTCTTCATGCAGTCCCAGTCGGACTGGCTGCCCATCAGGATACCGACGATTGGAGACGAGGTGTTCATGGCTGCTTTCCTTAGGCTGCCGGGAGGCCCGCGGCCCCCGGAAAGCGGGCCATTATAGGAATGCGCCGCGTCATGGCAAGATCGATACCGAACCGCGCCGCCGTCAAGGTTCTGTTAACCATACCCGTGCTAGTATGGCAAATGACGATCCTTCCGTATGCCCTACGAAGGGTTGGAGGAAGACCCGAATGGACGTGAACAAGGCCGAGGCGCTGACGCCGTTGGGGCAACGCGAGCGCCGCCCCAAGGACAAGAAACACGACGACGACGAGCACGACGGCGAGGACGACGCCGAGGAGCCGCGCGCCGGCGCCGCCGTCGCCATGGACGGGCTGCTGGCCGAAGGCGTGTCGCCAGAGTTCCAACAGGCTCTCAACGACCTGTCGGCGCAGATCGAGCCGATGCGGGCCGAGCTCGAAGCGGCCCGCGGCCTTGAGGCGCGCCTGCGCGAACAGGCCGAGAAGCATCCCTTCCTGCCGATCCCCAACCGCCGCGAGTTCTTGCGCGAGCTCGCTCACGTGCTGTCTCACATGGAGCACCTGTCGACGCCGCCGGCGCTGATCGTCCTGCATATCGCCAACGCCGACGCCATCCGCGCCAGCGTCGGGAAGGCCGCGCTCGACGCCGTCCTCGACCACGCCTGCGTGCGGCTGACGGCGGCCCTGCATCCGACCGACACCTTGGGCAGCCTCGGCGGCAACGACTTCGGCGTCGTGCTGCTCGACGGCGAGCCCGGCAACGTCGCCGACAAGGCGGAAAGCCTGCGGGCGGCGCTGACCGACCAGCCGCTGACCTGGCAGGGCGTCACCCACAGCCTCGAGGTCAAGAGCGGCTTTAGCGTGCTGCAGGGCGGGCTGTCGCCGGAACGCGCCTTGGAAGCGGCCGACCGCAACCTGCTCACCGGTTGAGGTCGCCATCCGGCCCGGCCGGCCGCCACGCTCAAGCTTCAGGCGATGATGTCGGGCAGCAGTTGGTTCTCGATTCGGTTGATTTCGTCCTTCAACACCAGCTTGCGTTTCTTGAGGCGCTGGATCTGCAGTTGGTCGAAGGGCCGGCTGTCGATCAGGCGGGCGATCACGTCGTCGAGGTCGCGATGTTCGCTCTGCAAGTCCGCCAACTTCTTTTTCAGGGCGTCGATCTCGTCCATGGGCCTCGCCAACCGTTCGCGGGAGGCCCCGATCATAACAGATTGAGCGGACGCGCGGTAGGGAGCCGCGCCGCCGCCCGCACCACACCGCACAACGCCCCTCGGGCGACCGCCGCGGCAGTGGATTTAAGCCCCCGATTGCGCTACACTCCTTGTATCCGAACACCTTAGACAACAAGGAGGAAACGCCATGAGCCTGGAGGAGAGGATCGAAGCGTTGAAGGAAAAACATCATGCTCTCGAAGTCGCCATAGAAGAACAGAACCTCCGACCTCACCCAGACGATTTGGAAGTAGCCAATCTCAAGAAACAAAAGCTCCTGATCAAGGACGAACTGGCCAGCCTGACGGCCGGCGAATAAGCCCACTCCGGGGCCGCAACGAGTCGGGCGCGACGCCCGCCGCCGAGCCCCCCCAGATACGCCGTGACGCGGCGCTTAACATCCCCGAGCCCCGCGAGAGACGACGCGCATATCCGAATTTCCAACCCCACTCGAAAGCCCGGCTGCGGCCCTCCGGCCGTCCAGGCGCCGCCCCATCGGCCGTCCATCCGTCGCCGCTGCCGCTTCGCTTCGCCCGCCGGTGTCCCCGAACCGGTCGGCTTTCCGAAACCCGACAGCGGCCCGGACGCTCTCTCTCAGATCTCGGCCGCCCGGGCCCGCAGCTTGAACTTCTGGATCTTGCCGGTCGACGTCTTCGGCAGTTCGCCGAACACCACCGTCTTCGGCGCCTTGAAGTGGGCCAGCTTGTCGCGGCAGTGGGCGATGATGTCGGCTTCCGTCACTCCGTCCTCGCCGTCCTTCAACTCGACGAAGGCGCACGGCGTCTCGCCCCACTTGTCGTCGGGGCGGGCGACGACGGCGGCGGCCAGCACGGCGGGGTGGGCGTAGAGCGCGTCCTCGACCTCGATCGAGGAAATGTTTTCGCCGCCGGAGATGATGATGTCCTTCGAGCGGTCCTTGAGTTTGAGGTAGCCGTCGGGCTCGATGACGCCGAGGTCGCCGGAATGGAACCAGCCGCCGGCCAGCGCCGCATCCGTCGTCTTCGGGTTCTTCAGGTACCCCTTCATGACGATGTTGCCCTTGAACATCACCTCGCCCATGGTCTCGCCGTCGGCCGGTACGCGCTGCATGGTCTCCGGGTCCATCACGGTGAGCCCGTCGAGCATGTGGTAGCGCACCCCCTGGCGGCCTTTCCTCAAAGTCTGCTCGGAGATCGGCAACTCGTCCCATTCCGGGTGCCAGGCGCACATCACCGCCGGCCCGTAGGTCTCGGTCAGTCCGTAGACATGGGTGACGACGAAACCGGCCTCCTGCATCTTCTGCAGGGTGGCGGCCGGCGGCGGGGCGGCCGCCGTCATCACGTTGACGGTGTGGTCGAACTGGCGGCGCTCGTTGTCGGTCGCGTTGATGACGAAATTGAGGACGATCGGCGCCCCGCAGAAGTGCGTCACCCGGTGCTCGGCGATCGCCGCGTAGATGTTGGCGGCGTTGACCCGGCGCAGACAGACGTTGGTGCCGGCCACCGCCGCGATCGACCACGGGAAGCACCAGCCGTTGCAGTGGAACATCGGCAGCGTCCACAGATAGACCGGGTGATGGCCCATGTTCCAGCCGATGATGTTGGACGACGCATTCAGGTAGGCGCCGCGGTGGTGATAGACGACGCCCTTCGGATCGCCGGTCGTGCCCGACGTGTAGTTCAGCGAGATGGCGTCCCATTCGTTCTCGGGCAGCGACCATTCGAACTCGGGATCGCCTTCCTTCAGAAACGCCTCGTAGTCCTTGTCGCCCAGAAGCTCGCCGTCCACCTGCTCCTCCGAATCGTCGATGTCGATGACCGCGATGTTGCGCCCCAAGTCGGCCAAGGCCTGTTTGACGGTGGCCGAGAACTCCCTGTCCGTGATCAGCAGCCTGGCCTCGCCGTGGTTCAGGCAAAACGCGATTGCCGCCGCGTCCAAGCGCACGTTCAGGGTGTTGACGACGGCGCCGAGCATGGCCGGGCCGAAGGCGCACTCGTACATCTCCGGCGTGTTCGAACCCATCACCGCCACCGTGTCGCCGCGCCCGACCCCGCGCCCGGCCAAAGCGCTCGCCAGCCGCCGCGACCGCGCGTAGGTCTCCGCCCACGTGAAGCGCTTCTTCCCGTGGATCACCGAGCAATGCTCGGGATAGGTGGCCGCCGTCCGCTCCAGGAACGACAGCGGCGACAGCTCGGCGAAGTTGGCGGCCGAGCGCTCGAGCCCCCGCGAATAGATGTTGTCCGGCCCGCCGGCCGATTTATCGTCGTTCGCCATGATGCCTCCCCGGCTGTTCATTGATTCCGGCCTAGGGTTTCAGGACCGAAGCTTGCCACAAACCGGCCCGGCGGCGAAAGCGTTTCGGCGTGTTCGAGAAAAGCCCGGAACGACGCCCCGAAATCACCGCCCCGTCGCCGGTCAAGCCCTTGAAAACAGGGAATTCTTGAAAAACGGGACGGACCGACCCCGATGTCGAGAACCTTAGCATTTGTTATCATCTCCCGGCCCGCCGGCACGGTTCATGGGCCGGCGCGGTCGTCCCGGGGCGGCGCCGGAATACGTCCGAAAACGTCCCGAAATGTCCATGAATGTCGGGTTTTGTCCTGTTCGACCGGGGGTCGCCGGAAAATGACGATGAATGCCGATAAATGCCGATTTTTGCTGATAACAACCCACGTCGGTCCGCGTGTCCCCGGATGGCTGAAGAAACGGGAATTTTTCGGAACGCGGCGGCCCGAGACATGACATTAAGTCCTCCGATGGCGTTAGAAAGATACCATATAGCATATAATAGGACTAAGATCAAGAAAAAAAGGAACATAAACTGGTTTTTTTTCCCAACTGTCCGGGGCGCTCGGAAGTCGAATTTCGGGGTGCGGGTTTTCGGCGAAACCACTATATTCGGAGCATGCCGTCATTGTTCGAAACAGCCATGAAGAAGGCCAAGGCGCTTCCCGAGGACGAGCGCGAGGCCCTGGCGCGCATCATCCTCGACGAGGTTCGGTCCTACGAGGAGACGGCCCACCTGATGGCCAGTCCCGCGAATGCCGCCCGCCTCCAGGAAGCTATCGACGAGATCGAGGACGAGGCCGAATGGCGGCGCAAGTTCCGCAGGGACGAAAAGAAGCTGCGCCGCCTCGCCTCCGAGGCGCTCAAGGAGGATCGGCGTGGCGAGACGGAGCCGTTCAGGCCACGCCCCTCAACCGCTCGACCTTGATCTTGTCGGCGTTCTTCATGGCCTGCGCCAGGTCGTAGGCCGCCTGCAGGCGGAGCCAGGTGTCGGCGCCGCCGCCGAACGCCTTGTCGAGGCGGATCGCCATCTCCGGCGAGATGCCGGAGCGGCCGTTGACGACGTCGGACATCTGCTTGCGGCTGACGCCAAGCTTTTTTGCCGCATACGTGACGGTGAGCCCCAACGGCTCCAGGCAGTCGTGGCGGACCGACAGCCCCGGATGCGGCGGGTTCTTCATCGGCATGTCGGTTTCTCCTTTCTTCCTCAACCGGCTCCCTTCGGCCTCTTTTGGGAAGAAAGATCAAGAACTACTTTTACCCGACCGCAGCGAATTCACATATTTGTTAGGGTTGGTGACGTTATGCCGCGTAGAGCGCAGAAAGAGGCATTGCCGGGGCGAACAATTCCACTTCCCAACTTTCGAATGCGTCTGTGCCACCGTTTCGAAGACGAATGCAACCGGTACCGCTGTCAGCATGACGCAACCGCCCCACTGTTTCTCTAATAGTTCGTTCAACCATGGGCGAACGACGTCTTGCTCTGCGTCCTTTGACGCCAGCAGTGATATATGCATTGGGCGTTAACGCGGTGATCCTGCTCACATCTCCTCGTGAAGGGCGTTTAGTTCGGCCGCTGTTAAACGGAGTTAAAATAGCGTAGGGCCCATCAGTGAGCATTTCGGTCCAAACGTCTGCTGAGTGCGCGTTGTCTGACCCATGGTGAGGAACCTTGAACGCGAACGCTCGGCCTTTCGGACGAGTCGTTGAACTGACAATTACGGACCACCCTGTATCCACATCAGTTGTTTCCTCAAGATCTCCTCCTAAGAGTATCCCTACCTCTCCAACGCCAAACCAAGTGACAACAGATAGGTGATTGGGGGCTTGGGGTGTCAGACGCCGTCGGGTTTCGCGAACCTTCGGCATGAGTGAACCAATCTCGGTCAGAAATTTCTCAAACTGTGCGTCAGAAGGTGAAAGAGTCTTTACTTCAATCGAACGCCCATGTGCGTTTGAGTCAGTTGTTAAGACGGTCCGATCCTTTGCAGCGTAGATCATTGACTTAAAAGATCCGTCCGCGCGCCGATGATGGTCAATAACTTGAAATAGCTCACCCACTCCTGACCCACCCGCGACTGAAGTCCTCTCAGCATAAGGAGTAACCACGGCAAGAAACTCTTGCTTTGTCAAAGAGTTGGCGGTGCAGAAACTTGCATTTGGACAAGCTTCAACAATACGAGCTATTCCGGCGATGTGATCATCATGCCAATGCGTGGCAACAATAAGGTGAACTGCATCAACAGGTTCTATTCCCAGCGATTCCAAATAATGCAGTGCCGCTGGCTGACGAGTCTCACTGTGGATACAAGAATCGATTACTACCCACCTCCCGTCTCCGACGTGTACGAGACAACACTCACCTCTTCCAGGCCCCAGCAAAGTTATCTCTAGCTGGTCGCTGTCTGGTGGGCACCCATAGATCATTTCCAAGGTATGGAGTTTGCCAACTGCTCAGCCTTCTCACATGCATCCTGCAGATCATGCTCACGCCACTGCGGGAGCCTACGGAATACTAGCTGAGACGCGCGGATCTTGGTGCCGCGATCCCGTATGTAACCAATCGACCAACGGAAGATCGCGTTAGTTGTCAGGAGGTCCATATCATCGTCGGAGACATCAGAAATGGGAAACTCGGCCTCCTCAGGATCAGATATGTCGCCACTACTCTTGTCGATCAAGTGAGCGGTGAAAACATCGTCAAGGATTTCGATGACATAACCTTCCCACTCTTGCATTGCTACGAACGTCGGACGCGACACGACTGGATTTGGCCTAAATCTTGGGAGGTCCAATGAGATTGTCATCTCTTCTGATGCTGGCAACCTCGTTTCTGTTCCCCCAACTGCCGCGCTGGTGGTGGTACCGCCGTTGACGGACTTGGCTTTCCGCAAAACCATTTGCTGAATGATCTCTGTGCGTTGAGGATCGATAGCAACGCTATCTGAATGCCTCGTCGGCGGTGTTTCTGTTTGCTGGAGTGCACCGAGACTGGACATGACTTGTTTGATCTGCCTACGGTTTAAGGGACATCAGTTGATCGATTATCGTTTCAGCGCGTTTCATCGACGGCTCAAAGCTGGAGTGGAGTAGGTCAAGTATTTCTCGGCAACCGTCGACGTCTTCAGCGTCTGCAACTCGGTAATCATCGTTCGTTGACACATAGATACCCACATCACCCTTAACTTTCAATGAAGGTTCCACTCTGACTTGGAAATGGCCGTTAGGCCTGTCTTCGAGTCCTCGCTCTTCCATGGTCAAGATTCGAAGGCCCCCGCGATTTGGAAAAGGGCGCTCAATCGCTTCTCCCCAATTCCCCCAGGGCTCATGCGGGGCCAATCTCATTCCGATCTCATTTCGAGCCTCCTCAGTGCCGACACTGAAGTGAACGCTTCGATTTATACCCATCTGGTAAATGCGTGTATGAGGCAGGAATTCCCTAAACGTGCGCTCAAGGAAATCTACGACTTCCACGAACGGTGGAGATTGTAGCTCCGCTACCAGTCGACCCGTTTCAACAGAGATTTCAAACTTCCCAATCTGAAACTTTGAGATTTCAGGGTGAATGATTTCGATATGAGCAGCCTCAGCGTCCTCATCTGATACAAGTCCACATCGAGCAAACCACTGCGGTTGAAAAATTGCTGGGTTGAGTCTCCCCAACAGAACAACAGCTACTGTATCAATTTCAGGTTCAATCCTCATGGCCCTTTCCCCGTCGACGCTGATGAACTTAGGATTGGTACTATAATAATTGCAACTGCTTTGCCATGTAGCCGTTCCACACCCCCTTTGCAAAACGCGCCGTTTTGCCCCAGACTCGTCTCCGCCGAACGCCCGCCAGGATTCAGACGGGCGGCGGCGAGAGGACGCACCCGAGAGTTCGAGAGGCGGGGAGGATCATGAGCAAAGCTTACGAGGAAGCCTATCGGCGTTCGCTCGAAGACCCGGAGGGGTTCTGGGGCGAGGTGGCGGGCGAGATCGACTGGATCAAGCCCTGGGAGAGCGTGTTGGATTCGTCGAACCCGCCGTTCCATCGCTGGTTCGCCGGCGCCGAGTGCAACACGTGCTACAACGCGCTAGACCGCCACGCCGATAAGGGCCGTGGCGATCAGCCGGCGCTGATCTACGATTCCCCGGTCACCGGCGGCACGGTCCGCACCTACACCTACCGCGAGCTCAGGGACGAAGTCGCCAGGTTCGCCGGCGTGCTCAGAGGGCAGGGCGTCGAAAAGGGCGATCGGGTCATCGTCTACATGCCGATGGTCCCCGAAGCGGCCATCGCCATGCTGGCCTGTGCGCGCATCGGCGCCGTCCATTCCGTCGTCTTCGGCGGCTTCGCCGCCAACGAGCTGGCCGTACGCATCGACGACGCCAAGCCGAAGTGCATGGTCACCGCGTCGTGCGGCATCGAGGTCGGCCGCGTCATCGAGTACATGCCGCTGCTCGACGGCGCCATCGAGCTGTCCTCGCACAAACCGTCGAGCTGCATCGTCCTGCAAAGGCCCGAACACACTTGCGAGCTTGCGGCCGGGCGCGACATCGATTGGGCGGAGGCGATGCAGACGGCCGAGCCGGCCGAGTGCGTCGCCGTCGCCGCCACCGACCCGCTCTACATCCTCTATACCTCGGGCACCACCGGCCAGCCGAAGGGCGTGGTCCGCGACAACGGCGGCCACATGGTGGCGCTGAAGTGGTCGATGAAGAACATCTACGGGGTCGATCCCGGCGACGTCTACTGGGCGGCCTCCGACGTCGGCTGGGTGGTCGGCCATTCCTACATCGTCTACGCGCCTTTGCTGCACGGCTGCACCACCGTCCTCTACGAAGGCAAGCCGGTCGGCACGCCGGACGCCGGCGCCTTCTGGCGGGTGATCTCCGATCACCGCGTCCGTGTCATGTTCACGGCGCCGACCGCGTTCCGCGCCATCAAGCGCGAGGACCCGGAAGGCCTGCTGATGAAGCCCTACGACCTCAGCCGCTTCGAGACCCTGTTCCTGGCCGGCGAACGGACCGACCCCGACACCCTGCATTGGGCGGAAGCGAAGATCGGCGTGCCGGTCATCGACCACTGGTGGCAGACCGAAACCGGCTGGGCGATCGCCGCCAACTGCGTCGGCTTGGGCGCGTTTCCGGTCAAGCCGGGCTCGCCGACCAAGGCGGTGCCGGGCTGGGACGTGCGTATCCTCGACGACCAGTGCAACGAGGTGAAGCGCGGCGCCATCGGCGCCATCTGCGTGCGATTGCCGCTGCCGCCGTCGTCGCTGCCGACCCTGTGGAACGCCGACGATCGTTTCAAGGAAGCCTATCTCGAGGAATTCCCCGGCCACTACAAGACGGCCGACGCCGGCTACATGGACGACGACGATTACCTCTACATCATGGCCCGCACCGACGACATCATCAACGTCGCCGGCCACAGGCTGTCGACCGGCGGCATGGAGGAAGTGCTGGCCGAGCACCCGGACGTCGCCGAGTGCGCCGTCATCGGCGCCGCCGACGACTTGAAGGGGCAGTTGCCGGTCGGCTTCCTGGTCTTGAAGGCGGGCGCCGAGAAGGACCACGCCGACATCGTTTCCGACGTCGTCGCCATGGTCAGGGAAAAGATCGGCCCGGTCGCCGCCTTCAAGCAGGCCACCGTCGTCGAGCGGCTGCCGAAGACGCGGTCCGGCAAGATCCTGCGCGGCACCATGCAGAAGATCGCCGACAACGAAGAGTACAGGACGCCGGCGACCATCGACGACCCGGCCATATTGGACGAGATCGCCGACGCGCTCGCCGCCATCGGCTACGCCCGTGGAAGAGACGGCGGGAGGGCCAACTGATGAGCGTCGAAGGCAAGGTCACGGTCATCACCGGCGCCGCCCAGGGCATCGGCCTGGCCTGCGCCAAGCGGTTCGCCCGCGACGGCGCCCGTGTGATGCTGTCCGACGTCAACGCCGACAAGGGCCACGTCGAGGCCGAGGTGCTGGCCGAGGCCGGCCATGAAGCCCGCTTCACCGCCTGCGACGTCGGCGACAAAGGCCAAGTCGAGGCGCTGGTCGCGGCAGCGGTCGAGGCCTGGGGGCGGATCGACGTGATGATCTCCAACGCCGCCATCCTGTGCATCGGCGACGTCCTGGACCTGGAAGAAGAGGACCTCGACGCCGTCATCCGGGTCAACCTCAAGGGCTTCTTCCTGACCGGACAGGCCGCCGCCCGGCAGATGGTGGCGCAGGGCGAAGGCGGCTCCATCATCAACATGTCGTCGATCCAGGCCGTCATCACCAACCCCAACCTGTTGTCGTACGCCATCTGCAAGGGCGGCGTGAAACAGTTGACCAACGCCATGGCGCTGGCGCTGGCCGACCGTGGCATCCGCGTCAACGCCATCGGCCCGGGCTCGATCGCCACCGACATGGTCAAGCAGTTGATGGTCGACGAGGCGGCCAGCCACAAGATCCTGTCGCGCACCCCGATCGGGCGGCTGGGCGAGCCCGAGGAGATCGCCGCCATCGCCGCCTTCCTGGCCAGCGACGAGGCCAGCTACATCACCGGCGAGACGATCTACGCCGACGGCGGCCGATTGGGACTCAACTACACGGTACCGGTGGCTTAGAGAAGATTCGTCAAGCGCCCGGATCGGGCTCTTCTTCCGCCTCGGAGGAGGGAGCGTCGGCTGCGGCCGGCTCGTCCGGGGTTTCCTCGGCCGCCGGCTCCTCGGATGCGGGTTCGGCCGCCGGCTCCTCGGGTGCGGGTTCGGCCGCGGCCGGCTCCTCGGATGCGGGTTCGGATGCGGCCGGTTCTTCGGATGCGGCCGGCTCCTCGGGTGCTGTTTCGGGTGCCGGCTCCTCGGATGCGGGTTCGGCCGCCGGCTCGTCCGGGGTTTCCTCGGGCGCCGGCTCCTCGGGTGTCGCCGCAGGCGCCTCGCCGAACACGGCCGCCGCGTCGGGTTCCTCGTGCGCCGCTTCGGGGGCGGCTGGCGCGGTGTCGCCGAACACGGCGGCGGCGTCCGGTTCCGCCGCCGGCATCTCGGGCGCTGCCGCTTCGGGGACACTCGCCGCTTCGGACTGCGGCGCGGCTTGCGGTTCGGCTGGGGTTTCCGGGGCGACGGGGTTGATGCCGTCCGGCGCCGTCGCCGCGCCCGGCGTATGCACGGTGCCGGCCTTGGCCCGCGCGATGGCGACGACCTTCTCGAGATCGGCGCCGGAACACAGGCCGAGCCCGACCGGGTTCTGCGGCTTGATGTTGGGCGTGTTCCAGTGGGTGCGGTCGCGAATGGCGTTGATGGTCGGCTTGGTGGTGCCGATCAGCTTCGAGATCTGGGCGTCGGTCAGTTCCGGGTAGTTGCGGAGCAGCCAGGCGATGGCGTCGGGGCGGTCCTGGCGCTTCGATACCGGCGTGTAGCGCGCACCCTTCTGGCGCACCTTCGGCTGCGGGATGGTCGGCTTGGCCATCTCGAGGCGAGCGTCGGGATCGGTTTCGCAGCGCTCGATCTCCTCCTTGGTCAGCTCGCCGCCGGCGATCGGGTCGAGGCCCTGCATGCCGACCGCCACCTCGCCGTCGGCGATGGCCTGGACTTCCAGTTCATGCAGGCTGCAGAACGCCGCCACCTGGTCGAAGGTGAGCGTCGTGTTGTCGATGAGCCAAACAGCCGTCGCCTTTGGCATCAGGGGAGCTGCCATCTCGATTTCTTCCCATTCCAGAAAGCGCCGATTCGATTGCGGGATCGGCGGATTACGGTAATCGATCGGGCTCTTTATACCGCCGCTTTCTCGGTTCGGTCAAACACGTCTGCGGCGGTCCCGGCATTACGCCGTCAGCACGATCTTGCCGGTGTGACCGGCGCTTTCCATCAGGCGGTGCGCCTCGGCCGCTTCCCCGAGCGGCAGGGTTGCGTGGACGACCGTGCGGATCCGCTTGTCGGCCAGCAGCGGCCACACCCGCTCGGTGAGCTGGCGGGCGACCTCGGCCTTGAAGTCGCGGGGCCGGCTGCGCAGGGTCGAGCCCGTGTAGACCAGCCGTTTCAGCATGATCGGCATCAGGTTGATGTCGACCTTCGAACCCTGGTTGAAGGCGAGCTGGACGATACGGCCGTCGGGCCGCGCCGCCTTGATGTTGCGCTCGATGTAGGGGCCGCCGACGATGTCGAGGATGACGTCGGCGCCGCCGAATTCCTGGCGGACGACCTCGACGAAGTCCTCGGCGGCGTAATCGACGACGCGCTCGGCGCCGAGCTCGGCTGAGACGGCGCAGCGCTCGGCCGGGCTGTCGGTGGCGATCACGCTGGCCCCGAACGCACGGCCGAGCTGGATCGAGGTGGTGCCAAGGCCGCCGGCGCCGCCGTGCACCAGGAACACCTCGCCCGCCTCGAGGCCGGCGCCCATGAAGATGTTGCTCCAGATCGTGAAATAGGTTTCAGGCAAAGACGCCGCCTCGATCAGATCGAGGCCGTCGGGGACGGCCAGGCAATGCCCGGCGTCGACCGCGCAGTACTCGGCGTAGCCGCCGCCGGCCGTCAACGCACACACCCGATCGCCGACCGACCACGCGTCCGCGCCGCCGCCGACGGCGACGACCTCGCCGGCGATCTCCAGCCCCGGCAGGTCGGAATCGCCTTTCGGCGGCGGATACAGGCCCTTGCGCTGGACGATGTCGGGGCCGTTGACGCCGGCCGCGGCGATGCGGATCAGGACCTCGCCGTCGCCGGGCCCGGGTATCGGCCGGACGGCCGGTTTGAGAACCTCCGGTCCGCCGGGTTCGGAGATCTCTACGCAGGTCATGGTGTCGGCGTCGGTCATGGCGGGCTCCGTGCACTCGGTTCTCTTTTTTCGGACGGCCGGAACGTACTAATATGCAGAAGCGCGGCTGGCAAGACCGGCGCCGCAGCCCGAGGGAGTAGCAGCGATGGACACCGACGATCTGGAACCGCAACAACCGAAGCCCGAGCCGAAGAACCTGGAAGTGATGTCGATCGAGGCGCTGGCCGAGTACATCGAGGAGCTGGAAGCCGAGATCGCCCGGGTCCGCGAGATGATCGCTTCCAAGGAGGCGGCCCGCGACGGCGCCGAGAGCGTCTTCAAGACCTAGAGCGGCTCGCCTTCGCCACCCGCCCGTCGGGCGCGGCGCCGATGCAGGAAAAACAGCAGCCAGCCGAAGACGCCCAACAGCAGCACGACGACCAGCCAGCCCAGCCTGGGTCCGAACGGGCACCGCGCGCCTTCGGGGCGCAGCCATGGTCCGGCCGCCGGCGACAGCGCCACGTGCAGCAGCGGCAGGCCGTAGCCGACGAGCAACACGATCGAGGCGGCGAGCGGACTCATGGCGGCGTCTCCGTGACCGGACCGGCGGTCGGCGCAGCTTAGAGCACTATCCGGTTAATTGGGATCAATTTGATGGGAGCAAATCGGGTTCCCGGGCAGGCGCGGCCACGGGGCCACGGGGTGTCCCCGTCTTTCTGCTGTCGGGGGGCGCCCCCGGTGACCCCCGGGACGCGATGCGGGACATCGGGCGAGCGTCGCAACGCCCGCAGGGAGGCGATTTGCCCCACCTCAGGCCGGGCGCCTTTGCGCCGTGGCGGCGTTGCGCTTGTTCGGAGATGGGCCGCATCGCCAGGCCAACCGCGCCTGGCCACGACGCAAATTCGTCCCGGTCAAATGGTTCCAATCAGCCGGATAGTGCTCTAACACGCCGGCCCCGGCCGCGGTCAAAGCGCAATCGCCGCCATTAACGCTAATTTAACGGCTTCTCGGATAGGGTCCGAGGCGTGGATGAGGATCAACATCATCCACTCAACTTCGACGCCTCCCTGTTGAACACTCGCCGCCCCACACTCGGGGCGGCCTTTTTTCGTCCGGGCCGGGCCGGGCCCGAAAAAAATTGGGGCACTCGAAATATATAGCAACGGAGGTATTGACCGGGATAGGCCGGGGTGGTTAGAGTCGCGACCGTACAATCCAGTTTCAGGCGAGTTTAACAGGGTTAGGCAATAAAGCGGGGGCTGCCGGAGGGCGGCCCCCAATAATTTTGGCTCCCCGATCATTTTGCTCCGCAACCGACGGTTCGAACGCGTTGTCATGGACACCCGCCAATCACGGTCCGACTATCCGCATTTCCTGGCCATCCAGACGCGCTGGTCGGACAACGACATTTACGGTCACGTCAACAACGTCACCTATTATTCCTACTTCGACACGGTGGTGAACTGCTACCTGATCGACGAGGGCGGGCTCGACATCCACGAAGGTGCGGTGATCGGTATCGCCGTCGAGACTCACTGCAATTTCTTTCAACCCGTCACCTATCCGGAAACCATCGAGGCCGGCCTGCGGGTCGGCCACATCGGCACGTCGAGCGTCCGCTACGAGATCGGCATCTTCCGCGAGGGCGAGGCCGAAGCGGCGGCCGGCGGGCATTTCGTGCATGTCTTCGTCGACCGCGAAGCCAACAGGCCGGTCCCCATTCCGGAGCCCTTGCGCTCCGCCCTGGAGCGCATCCGAACCGCGGACCGCGAGGCGGCTTCCGATGAGTGACGCGCACAGCCTGACCCGGGCCGATTTCCCTTACGTCATCGCGGTGCCGACCCGGTGGAGCGACAACGACATGCTCGGCCACGTCAACAACGTCGTCTATTACCGCTACTTCGAGGCCGCCGTGGTGCGCTTCATGATGGAGGAGGCCGGTGTCGACTGGCTCGGCGACCCCGTCCACCCGCAGGCCGTCGAAACCCTGTGCCGGTTCCATCGGCCGCTGTCGTTCCCCGATACGGTGGACGCCGCCCTTCGCGTCGAACGCATCGGCAATTCGAGCGTCACCTTCGCCCTTGCCCTGTTCGGCAGCGGCGACCAGACGCCGGCGGCGAGCGGCCACTTCGTGGAGGTGTTCACCGATCAGGCCGAGCAGAAATCGGCGCCGATCCCGGAGCCCAAGCGCGCCGTCTTCGAACGCTTTATGTGAGCGCAAAACCTGAGCGCGCCCGGCCCTGAAAGCACCGGGCCGGACGCGCCGTCGGCAGGTCGGCAAGCCGCGCCTAGGCGGCTTTCTTGCTTTCGATCGCCTTGGTGCCGATGGCGATCTTACGCGGCTTCTTCTCTTCCGGCACTTCGCGCACGAGGTCGATGTGCAGCAAGCCGTTGACCAAGTCGCCGCCGACCACGTTGACGTGCTCGGCCAACTCGAAACGGCGCTCGAACGCGCGGCCGGCAATGCCGCGGTGCAGGTACGTGACGTCCTCGTCTTCGGTTTCTCTCAACCGGCCGGAGACCACGAGAGTGTTCTCCTTGACGGTGACGTCGAGGTCGTCTTCGCCGAAACCGGCGACTGCCATGGTGATTCGGTAGCCGTCCTCGCCCACCTGCTCGATGTTGTAGGGCGGGTAGGCGGTGGCGCTCGAATCCATCCGCGCGGCGGCATCCATCAGCCGCTGCATGCGGTCGAAGCCGACGGAATGGCGAAACAGAGGTGAAAAGTCGCTGGTACGCATAGCCATATCCTCCTTTGCGAAGAAGCTACATGGGTTCTCCGGGTCCGCCGATGTGGCCGAACCCTCTATGGATCCCCGGCATCGGCCAGGGGGTTCAGGCGCGCAAATCCCGTCTGGGCACCTGCCGCCAAGCCAGAGATAGTCACCGGGGCGAGCGCCCGCAAGGGGTCGGCGGTGGTTTTTCGGTGTGACGGTTTTTCCCTGAAAACCAAGCGTTTGCGCCGCCTATTCGGCGGCTTCGCTCTGGCGCCAGACCACCTCGTAGAGGATCGGGTCGTCCTCGAAACCCTTCATCGCGAAGCCGCCCCGGTTGACGAACTGGTAGTCCTTGCCGGCGCATATGCCGCGCACCACTTCGGAAACGAAGATTTCGTCGGCCTGCGCCTTGTCGACGATGCGGGCCGACATCTGCACGGTCGAGCCGAACAGGTCGTTGTCCTCCGAGATCGGCTCGCCGGCATTGAGCCCGATCTTCAGATGAAGCGGCAGGTTCGGGTGCTGCTGGTTGTGGACCTCGCATTGGCGCTGCATCTGGATGGAGGCGTCGATGCCGTCCGTGGTCTTGTTGAAGGACGCCATAATGCCGTCGCCGGTGTGCTTGACTTCCTTGCCCATGCAATCGGTCAACGCCTCGCGGACGATCCGGTTGTGGGCGCGGACGACTTCCTGGGCGCCGGCGTCGCCCAAGGCCTGGGTCATGGCGGTCGAGCCGGCGATGTCGGTGAACAGCACCGTCACCGGACCGGCGTGCTCTTCCTTCTGCTTCGGCTTGTTCCACTCCTCCAGGGCGCGATCAAGGTGCTGGGTGCCGGCGTGCTCGTCCGTGAAATAGGTGCTCATGGCGTTGCGGCCGGCCTGGAACATCTGCATGTAACGCGGATCCTGCATCAGGTATTCCTCGTAGCGCTCGGCGAACGAAGCGGCGTGGGATTTCTTGAAACCCATGACGCGAACGCTGTCGGCCAGAACCTGAGACCGCGAGCGGACGTCGAGCTGGCGTTTTTCGGATACCGACTCACAGGCGCCGGCCAGGAACAGGTTGACCCCGAACTTGTTGAAGTTATCCATCGTCTGCTGATCGGAACCGACTTCCTTGAGCGCCTGATCGAGGAACGTCATCATGTAGGCTTTCTGCTCCTCGGCGTGCTGCGACAGCTTCGGTTCGGGGGTCGGCTGCGCCTCGGCCGGTTGTTGTTCCTCGGCCGGCTGTTCTTCGGCGGCGGCTTCACCCTGTTGCTCGGCGGTGCCGATCGCTTCCTGCAGGCGCAGATTGATATCCTCCGCCTCGGCGGCCTTTTCCTCGTCGACGACCTTGAATTCCTCGATCCCCTCCATCGCCGCGCCGATTTGCTCGCGGGCCTCCTGGGCCATCGCCTGTTCGTCCTTCGGCGGCTCCTTCGCGACCTTCTTCTTCGGTTTCGGTTTCGGCTTCGCCCGGCGCCGTCGTTGCGGCATGTCGATGTCCATATCGAGATCGATGTCCGAGATGCTCTCGCCCTTGAGGAAAGTCATCGCCATCGACGTGGCGGCGACGAGGAAGGTGCCGACGAAAACGACGAACAGCAGGTTGGCTTCGGCGTTACCCTTGATCTTGACGCCGAACAGCGTGGTGCCGCTCAACATCGACGACGCCATCACCGTGAACAAGGCCGCCAGACAGATGCTGAAAAGCGTCACCAGCAGCAGCTTGACGAGGATCGTGGTGACCTTGGTACCCTTTTTCTTTTTCTTCTTCCTGCCCCGGCCGCCGCCCTCGTCGTAGTCGAAATCGGCGTAGTCGCCATCGTCATAGGCGTCGTAGGAGGCGGGGCCGGTCGGCTCCTCGCCCTTGGCGTAGTCGCGCCCGGTCTTGGCTTTGGAATCGGAACTGCGGTAGATCGTGTAATCTTCGTACGAGCCCTCGTTGGGGTCGTAGACCTCGCGGATGACCTTGACGTCGCCGATGCCCGATTGCCGCGACAGGCTCTTTCCTTCCTCCAGAGCCGCTTCCTTCTGACTGCCGTCAAACTGAGCGTGAACGCTCCATTGACCACTCTGCAGGACGTGGACCTCGAAGTGCGTTTGACGCCGCATGGGTTCCTCCTAGGAAGGGGAAAACCCGCAAAACCAAACCCCCGCCGGACTCGCTTGCCCACCGGGCGCTCGGTTTTCACCTTCCATCTGCGGCGGCGCTACCGACGCCAATCCGGAATCGCCGCCGCTGCTAGAAAACGAGTCTATCACAAAAAAAATTCCTGTTTCCAACGAGATATTTCAGACCGGGTCGGGCAAAGAAAAAGCGGCCGTCAGATACGGCCGCCGGATGCGTCGGTATCGCATGGTCACTTCAGCTTTCCAGGCCGAAGTCCTTGAACCGCTTCTTGAACTTGGCGAGCTGCCCGCCGCTGTCGACGAGGCGGTGAACGCCGGTCCAGGCCGGATGCGTCTTCGGATCGATATCCAGCTTCATGGTGTCGCCGGCGCTGCCCCAGGTCGAGCGCGTGGTGAAGGTGGAGCCGTCCGTCATCTGGATGGTGATCTCATGATAATCCGGGTGTATGTCTTTTTTCATCGGTCCGCTCCGAACTGTACGGGCGCTCTATATAGGCGAACGGACGGGACCGATCAAGCGCGGTTTCGGTGGCCTGCTGGAGCGGCTTCCGTTCGGTTGGAATCGGTGAACGGTTCCATCCGATCGGATTACAGCGCTCTAATTCATTGGAAAATGGAGCAAGTAAATCCGATTAGCTTGAGCCTGATTGGTTCAAGCCAGTCGGATATTGCTCTAAAGGGCGGCATCGGAGCGCGGGGAGGCGAACCGGGCGCGCGTTTGCCAGGCAATTATGAAAACACCGGCCATCACCAGGGCGCCGCCGAAGTACGGCCAGTCCTTGCCGAGGACGGCGAACAGTAGACCGGCCCAGGCCGGCCCGAGCACGCGCGCCATGGTCGTCGCCGAGCGGGTCACGCCCATGACGCCGCCTTGCTCGCTCTCGCCGACATGCAACGAGATCAAGCTGTTGAAAGCAGGCGAGGTGACTGCGAACCCGTAGGTGGCGACGGCCATGGAGACGGCCAACAGGACGAGGTTGTCGGAAAACGGAATGAGCAGAAGACCGAGACAAAGCGCGACCGATCCCTGCCCGATCAGGCGGGCTTCGCCGAACCGCTTGGCCAACCGTCCCACCAGGCCGCCCTGAATGAGGGCGCTCAGGATGCCGACGAAGAAAAACAGATAGCCGTTCTGTTCGGGCCCCCAGCCGAACTGCCGTCTCGACCACATGGCGAAAGTCGCCTCGACGCCGGCGAACGCGAACGTCGCCAGGAACGACATGCCGATCAGCAGGCCGACGTTGGGTATGGCCAGGGCGCGGCGGAACATATGGTGGCGGGTCGAAAACGATTGGGCGGCGAGGCGGGCGCGGGCCTCGGAGGGGAGCGATTCCTTCAGTATGAAGACGCCAAGCGCCAGCGCCAGGAACGAGAGCCCGGCCGCCGCCAGAGCCGGGCTGCGGAAGTCGGCGTTGACCGGGTCCGGGCCGGCCAGCAAT
>CAYFMP010000020.1:18694-46654 GCA_964344215.1 uncultured Thalassospiraceae bacterium
TCCGCCCAAGGCCGGACCGATGACGAAACCGACCCCGAAGGCGGCACCGATCATGCCCATGCCGCGGGCGCGGTCTTCCCGCGTCGTCGTATCGGCGACGTAGGCGAACGCGGTCGAGATGTTGCCGGCCATGAAGCCGCCGAAGCCGCGCGCCGCGAACAGCATCCACAACGTCTCGGCGTACCCCAGCCAGACGTAGGACAAGGCCGCTCCGAACAGGCTGACCAGCAGGACCGGGCGACGCCCGACGCGATCGCTGAGGCGTCCCCAGAAGGGCGCCGCCAGGAACTGCGTGAACGAATAGGTGGCCATGACGAGGCCGACCGTCGCCGGATTGGCCTGGTAGTATTCGGCGTAGAATGGCAACAGCGGGATGATGATCCCAAACCCGATCAGGTCGATAACGACGATGAGAAACAGAACCAGCATGCAACTCGGGTGGGTCTAAGAAAAAACGGGACTCAACGTTGGGTCAGCTTCAGTTCGATACGCCGATTTCGTCGTTTGGCGATCTCGTCGGGTCGCGTGTCGATCGGCTGGAATTCACCGAAACCGGCCGCCACCAGACGGTTTGGGGGCAGTCCCCTGGTCACCAAGTGCTGGACCACGGAAATGGCGCGCGCCGACGACAGCTCCCAGTTCGACGGGAAACGCGGTGTCTTGATCGGATCGCTGTCGGTGTGGCCGTCGATCCGCAACACCCAGTCGATCTCGCCGGGAATTTCGCCGGCGATATCGAGAAGGGTCGTGGCCAACTGGTCGAGTTGCACGACGCCGTTGTCGCCGATGTCGGCCGACCCCTTGGCGAACAGGACTTCCGATTGGAACACGAACCGGTCGCCGACAACACGGATGCCGGGACGCGCGCCCAACACCTCGCGCAGGCGGCCGAAGAACTCGGAGCGGTAACGCGAAAGTTCCTGAACCTTGCTGGCCAGTGCCGCGTTCAGGCGCTTGCCGAGCGAGGCGATCTGAACTTTTTGCTCCTTGGTCAACAGCTCCGAGGCTTCGAGCGCCTCGGAGATCTTGCCGAGCTGTTCTCGCAACGCCGCCATCTGCTGGTTCAAGAGAGCGACCTGGGCGCGGGCGCTATCGGACAGCTCGCGTTCCTCGAGCAGGGCCTTGTCCGACGTCTCGACCTTCGTCGCCAGTTCGGCGATCTTGGCCTCCAGTTCAGCGCGCAGAGCGCGAAGGGCGGCGATATCGTGGTTTAGAGCCGCCAGTTCCTTGATCTGCAGGGCGATGGTTTCCTTGTCCACGGCGATCGTCTCGACATGGGCGGCGATGCTCTTCTCGTGACCGGCGATGGTCTCCTTCTGCCCGGCAATCGTTTCCATCTGTCCGGCGATGGTCTGCTTCTGTCCGGCAATCGTTTCCTTCTGCCCGGCAATCGTTTCCTTCTGTCCGGCGATGGTCTGCCCGGCCTCGGCGAGATCGGTTTCCAGCGTGTCGGCGCGCAGACGCAGTTGGGCGAGACTGGATTTGAGGTCGTCGCGCAACGCCACGGAAACCTGAAGCTCTTCCGAGAGTTGTGCGAGGTTGGCCCGAATCTCCGTGTTGTCGCGCCGCTCCAGCGCCAACAGATCGGCCAGTTCACCGACCTGATTCTGGAGCTTGTTCAAGGCTTCGTCGCGTCCCGACAAAGCCTCGCTCAGGAAAAACTGGGCCAGCACGAACACCATCAGCAGGAACATGGTAACCATCAACAGCGTTGCCAAGGCGTCGACAAAGCCGGGCCAGATATTGGTGCTGCGTTGTGCGCGTCGCGCCAGAACGGCCATGGATCGCCTATTCGTTGATCACACGTCCTCTTCGCCGCCGGCGGCGGCAACGAGGCGGGCGAGAAGCTTTATTTCGCTACGCAGTTGCTGGGTCATTTCCTCGCGGCCCGACTGAAGCTCTTCGGTCAGTCGCGCCACGTAGACGTCGAGGTTGCGCAAATGTCCGCGACTGGCTTCGTCGAGAACGCCGCCCGACTTCGTCCCTTCCGCCAGGTGAGCCAGCAGCGGTTTGATCTCGACCTGGGTTTCGGCCAGGCTTTTCATCAGCGCCTGTTCGGTCCGCATATGATCGGTCAGGGTTTCCAGCTTGTCGCCGAGCGCTATGACATTGGCATTGACAGAGATGCGGCTTTCCTCGCCCCGCTGCAAGGTCCGCTGCAGGTTTTCCAGGCTTTCGGCCGTTTGCTCGAGCAATGCCTGGACGTAGGCCGGCACCGTCTGCTCGCCGTCGCCGACAAGCGCTCCGGTCGATAGCCGGGTTACGCTGGATAGCCAGTCTTCAAGCTCGTTGTAGAAGCGATTTTGCGCCTGGTTGGCCTGAAGATCCAGGAACCCGAGCACCAGCGAGCCGGCGAGGCCGAACAACGAGGAGGAAAACGCCGTGCCCATGCCGGCCATCGGGGCTTCGAGGCCGCGCTTGAGGTCGTCGAACACGGTCGTCGCGTCGCCGCCGTTGACGCTGAGGCCGCCGATCACGTTGCTGATCGAGGCGACGGTTTCCAACAACCCCCAAAAGGTGCCCAAGAGGCCTAGAAAGATCAGCAGGCCGATGGTGTAGCGCGAGATGTCGCGCGACTCATCGAGTCTGGAAAGGATGCCGTCGAGCAGCGAGCGCATGGCCATGGTCGACAGGCTGAACGTCTCGCGGTCGCCGACCATGGTCGCCATCGGCGCCAGCAAGCGGGGTGGAGTTCCTTCGGACAGCGGCGCGCTTCGGCTAGCGTCCGAATTGACATTGCGCCGGAAACCCTCGATCCAGGCGACCTCCGGAAACAGCACGGCGACCTGCCTGAAATTGTAGGCGATGCCGAGGACGAGAACGAGAACGATCGAGAAGTTGAGCGGCGCGTTGGCCATGAAATAGCTTTGCAGCGGCAGATAGAGGACGGCGCAGAAGCCGATGACCGTGATCAGGAACAGCGCCATGCGAAACAGGTAACGGTGTGGGCGGGTCATGGTCGGAACAATCCCCCGGTGCCCCGTTCAGGCGACAGGGATGACCGCTCCTGCAGCGTCGAACCGCTCATCGCTTGGCAATGTCGATGTCGACCCGGTTGACGGGCTTCTCCGTCGTCTTGTTGCCGAGGGCGCGGACGTCGATGCGGGTCGAGCGTACGCCGTTCTCGATCAGGAACGACCGCACCGACAACGCCCGCGACAGCGATAGCCGACGGGCCTTGCTGGCGGACAGCGACGGGCCGCCGGCGTAAGCCATCAGTTGAAGCCGGATATCGGTCTTGTCCTTGGCCGCTTCGGCCAGCGCTTTCAGGCTGTCCTTCCAACCGGCCGGAAGCCTCGACTCGGTCTCGGAGAATTCGACCCGGATGGCGCGTCCCGGCTCCAACTCGGTGCTCGGAGACAGGGTCGCCTGTTGCGGCGCTTCGGCGGCGCTTTTCGGCGCTGCCGCCGGTTCGGGGGCGGCCTTCGGGGCGGGCGGCGGCGGCGGCGCCTCGGCGACCTTCGGTTCGGGCGGAGTGGTCGGCGGCGGTGCCGCCGGGGCTTCGGCGGCTTTCGGCATCGGTGCCGGTTCCGCCTTGGCTTCGGCCGGCGGTGGTGGCGCGGCGCTCGCCGTCATCTCCTCGGGTTCCTTCGGTTCGGCCGGTTTGTCGGCGGCCGGCGGCGGCGACTTCTTGACCGGCGCCGCGGCGATCGGGGCCGCCGGCACTTTCGGCTTGACGTGAAGCTTTGAAACCGGATTGGCGCGCGGCGGCAGCTTCAACCGTACTCCCGTATCGGCGTAGGGCTGCAACAGGGAACCGGCCTGGCCGCCACCTTCAAGGACACTGAGGTCGACGATCACGTTGTCGGTGCTCAGGCTCGATTGGGCGGACGCCGCCGCCGCCCACAGCAGCACGGCCGAAAGGGCGACGACGGACGCCGCTATCGGGTACGCCATGGTCCGTGCCGAGAGCTTGCGGGCGGCTAATCGATGGTTTTCCATGGAAGGATCGCTCCCCAGCGATGACTGCAGACGGGCTTTTTCGGTCCCGTGCTCGACCGGACTCGTTGGATTCAACATACCCAACGGTTGCGGCCGGCACAACCGGTTTGCAGCCCACAGGTTCAAGCCTGGAGCGGATCAAACACCTGCAATATAGCGGATTTTGGGCGGAACTTGCGGATTCCGAATCAACCGCTGCCGGCGCCGACGAGTTTCAGCAGCAATTTGTGCTGGGCGTCGTTGGCGGCAACGATGCTGCCCGAGGCCAGCATTGCACCGCCGCCGTCGAAGTCGCTGACGAAGCCGCCGGCCTCGCGCACCAGGACGATGCCGGCCGCCATGTCCCAGGGGAAGATGTCCTGTTCCCAATACCCTTCGTAGCGGCCCGCCGCCACGTAGGCCAAATCGAGCGAGGCGGTGCCGAAGCGGCGCACCCCGGCCGACACCGCCATGACGCGCTCGAGCTGCCCGAGAAATTCCGGATGGTCGCGTTTTCCGGAATGGGGAATGCCGGTGGCGAACAGCGATTCCTCGGGTTTGCGGCGGGTCGAGACCCTGAGCCGGGTCGTGTTCAGGAATGCGCCCTTGCCCTTTTCGGCCCAGAACATCTGATCGGTGACGGGGGCGTAGATGACGCCGGCGAACAGTTCGCCGTCGCGCTCGAGGCCGATCGAGACGGCGAAATGCGGGAGCCCGTGCAGGAAGTTGAGGGTGCCGTCGAGCGGATCGACGATCCACCGGTTCGACATATCGCTGCCCGGCCTTTCGCCGGATTCCTCCATGAGGAAACCGTAGTTGGGGCGGGCCTTGCCGAGTTCGCGGAGCAATGTCTCCTCGGCCCGGTGGTCGGCTTCGGTCACAAAATCGGCCGGCCCCTTCTTCGATACCTGGAGGCTTTCGGTCTCGCCGAAGGCGCGGATCAGGCCGCGCCCGGCCTTGCCGGCGGCCTTCGCCATGACGTTGATCAGGGCCGAGCGTTGAGCCATCCGTCTGCCTCTATCCGAGACTAATCCTTGGCCCGTTCCACGTAGGTGCCGTCGTGGGTGTTGACGACGATCCGGGTGCCGGCCTCGATGTGCGGCGGCACCAGGGTTTTAACGCCGTTCTCCAGCACCGCCGGCTTGTACGAGGAAGAGGCGGTCTGGCCCTTGACGACGGCGTCGGCCTCGGTGACTTCGAGGACGACCGTATCGGGCAACTGCACGCCGATCGGGCTGTCCTCGAAGGTCTCGATGATGACGACCATGCTTTCCCGCAGGAACGGCACCTGCTCCTCGCCGACCATGTCGGCCCCGATCGGCAGCTGATCGTAGGTCTCGGTGTCCATGAAGGTGAATACGCCGCCGTCCTCGTAGAGATACTGATATTCCTTCTGGTCGAGGCGGACCCGTTCGACCGTTTCCGACGAGCGGAAGCGTTCGTTGAGCTTGGTGCCGTGACGGATGTCCTTCAGTTCGACCTGCAGGTAGGCGCCGCCCTTGCCGGGCTGGGTGTGCTGAATCTTGACCGCCCGCCACAGGTTGCCCTGATGCTCGATCACCATACCGGGGCGTACAGCGTTGCCGTTGATCTTCATTGAATTCGCCCGAAGTGCAGAGAAGTAAGGGGTTTCGGGCGCGGAACCTATCAGCTTGGCGCGGACGACGCAACGTCCCCGGAAGCCGCCTTTTCAATCGCTTCGTCGAACGCCCTGACGGCCGCCGCCGGTCCCTCGGGGTGTTCCCAGACGGCTGAGACGACGGCCAGGAAGTCGGCTCCGGCGGCGACCAGCGGCGCGCAGTTTTCAGGCGTGATGCCGCCGATGGCGACGCACGGAACGATGGTCACTTCGCTCCACCATTCGAGAATCTCGGGCCGCGCCCGGGTCTTCGCCCGTTTGGTTTCGGTCGGGAAAAAGGCGCCGAAGGCGACGTAGTCGGCGCCCCGCTCGCCGGCCGCCAACGCCAGGTCGCGCGAATCATGGCAGGTCACCCCGATCACTGCGCTCGGCCCGAGCAGGCGGCGGGCGTCCTCGAACGAGCCGTCCTCCTGGCCGAGATGGACGCCGTCGCAGCCGGTCTCGGCGGCGAGGTCGGCGCGGTCGTTGAGGATGAACTCGACCCCGTAGGCGTCGGCCACCGGCAGCAGCGAGTCGACGGCGCGGCGCACCTCGTCGTCGTCGGCCTGTTTGAGCCTGAGCTGGACGGCGCCGATGTCGCCGGCCTCGAGCGCCGCCGCCAGCGCCGCGCCGAACGACGCCGGGTCGAGGCTCGGCGGCGTGATCAGATAAAGCCGGCAATCGGCTGCGCCCATGTCAGGTCTCCCGGTCGTCCAGCCATCGGCGGACCGCCGCCTTTACATCGTCGGCGCCGGCCACATCGAGGGCCGGTCCGTTCGACGGCTCTACCGCCGCGCCCAATTGGGCGGCGATGTCGCGGACCCGGTCGCCGGCCGCGTCGGGTGCGTCGAGCGCCACCCGCTTGATCCCGTGGCGCAGGGCGGCCAACGCCGATCCGGCATCGTCGCCGCAGTCGAGAACCCCGTCGACGGCGGCTTCGGGGCGGCTGTCGGCGGCCTGCTCGACGATCTCCTTGAAGACGGTGGCGCCGAGGTAGGCGGCGGCTCCCGGCGCGCTCCTCAAGGTCAACCGCACGCCGAGCTCGGCCGCCGCCGCCACCGCCGCCTTGGCCTGCCTCAAATCGTGAACGATGACCGTCGAAGGGCTCAATGTGCCAGCCTCGTCGAAAGCGCCCTGTGCGCGGGATCACTGCAAACCGTAACAAAACGACATATACTGACATAAGCGTATCAGACAAACCCTTGATACAGTGGGAAAAAAGATACGGTAAAACGCTTGGGTGGACGGATTCCTCCCCAACGACCGTCGGTCCCCGACCGGCGCCCATGGCGGCACCGTTCGAAGGCGGCTCTTGAGAACACACTCTTAGGTTCTGGGCGGAGGTGACAGTTGGATATTGCGACCCTCGGAGGCCTGATTCTGGGCGTGACCGTCGTTACGCTCGCCATCATGACCGGATCGGACCTGTGGATTTTCCTCAACCTTCCGGGTTTTCTCATCGTCGTCGGCGGCACCTTCGCCGCCACCCTCATCAAGTTCCCGATTGCCGGCGTGTTCACCGCCTTCTTCGTCGGCATCAAGGTCGCGTTCGTCAACGAACGCGAGAACCCGCGCGAGATCATCGGCACCGCGCTGAGCCTGGTCAAACGGGCCCGCAAGACCGGCCTGATCGGCCTCGAGAAGGTGCGGGTGCGCAATTCCTTCTTCCGGAAAGGCACGCAACTGCTGGCCGACGGCCGCGAACTGGACGTGGTGCGCAAGATGCTGACGAAGGAGATGGAACTGGCCATCCAGCGCCAGGAGGTCGGCGAACGGGTGTTCCGGGCGATCGGCGAGGCGGCGCCGGCCTTCGGCATGGTCGGCACCCTGGTCGGCCTGATCCAGATGCTGGCCAACATGAACGACCCGACCTCGATCGGCCCGGCCATGGCGGTGGCGCTGCTGACCACGCTGTACGGCGTCCTCATCGCCAACCTGATCGCGCTGCCGATCTCGGACAAATTGGAGAGCAAGAACGAGCTCGAGCGCGCCAACCGCACGCTGATCATCGAGAGCATCGCGCAGATCTACGAGAAGAACAATCCGACCATGGTGATGGAGGTGCTCGAAGCCTACCTGCCCGAGAAGCAAAGGGCCATCAACTACGGCCGGCGCTCGACCGACAAGATCGGCGGCGAGGGCGTCAACATGGGCCGGCGCTCGACCGACCGCCGCGCCGCCGAACGCCGGGGCGCCGCCTGAGATGAGCGCCGCCAAGCGCAAGCTGCAAGGGGCGCCGCGCTGGATGGTCACCTTCGCCGACATGATGGCGTTGCTGTTCGCGCTTTTCGTGCTGTTGCTGTCGTTCGCCGACGTCGACAGCGAAAGCTTCCGCAAGAACGCCGGCCCGATGCGGGCGTCCTTCGGGCACGGCGGCAAGATCCAGGACTCGGTCAACTTCGCCCGCGACATCCGCGAAAAATCGCCGCCGCCGGTCGCGGTGCCGAGCTCCGATCCCGAGATCGTCAAGAAGCACGAGGCCAAGACAGAGTTCCTACAGGCGCTGCGCTCCTCGATGGCGACCGAGACCTCCCAGCGGTTGGTCGAACTGGTGATCCAGGACGACCACATCACCGTGCGCTTTCCCGACCGCACCGCGTTCGCGCTCGGCCGCGCCGAACTGTCCGAGACGATCACCCCGACCCTCGACAAGATCGCCCATATCCTGAAAGCGACCAAAGGGCAGATCCTGGTTTCCGGGCATACCGACAACCAGCCGATCTCGACCGCTCAGTTCCGCTCCAACTGGGACTTGGCGGCGGCGCGCGCGGTGTCGGTGGTCCACCACCTGGTCGACGAGGCCGGCCTCGACCCGCTCCGCGTCACTGCGCAGGGCTTCGCCGACAGCCGCCCTCTGGTCGACAACTCGACGCCCGAAAACCGGGCCGCCAACCGCCGCGTCGAAATCTCCGTCGAGATCGAGTCCTGGATGAAGTAAGGAGGCCGAAAGGCCCCCTCACGCGACGGTCGAACTCGCAGACCGTTGGCAGGAATTCAGCCGGCGTTGGCCATGACGACGGCGGTGTCCGGCATGCGGCTGGCAAAGCCCCATTCGTTGTCGTACCAGCTCAGCACCCGAACGAAGTTGCCCTCCATGACCTGGGTTTGCGTCGAATCGAACGACGAGCTGGCCGCGTTGGCCTTCATCATCGACCTGGAAAACCGAATCAATATCTCAACTCTCGGACAACAGGGAGTTTTTCAACCGCCTCAGCCAAGAACGGACTTTCAAATAGATCGTCGGAAGGTCAATTCTCACAATTTCAGTGATACCTAACTACGGCGGGCGACAAGCCTCTTAACCCATCCATATCCCTCATCTGAGGGATACGCGGTAGCCGATCGTCGGATAGCGTCTTGCCGTCTCCCAAGCTGCTTAGGATCGGTCTTCCGATAGAGAAGCAGCTTGGATGCGGTCCCCGGTCTTGGTGAGCTCCGGGGACCGCCCTTTTTTGGCGACGCCCGATCAATCTTGGATGCGACTTCAAGTCCGGCTACAGCACCGTCCTAAATCTTATCCCAAACATCCTTGGGTCGCCGACGGAAGCCACGATGCCCAATACCGCGCCGCGATCGGCGGCAAAGGTTCGGTATTTGGTATCGAATATATTCTTGACCCAAACCGACAGGTCCCAATCCTTGCCCCAACGGTTCGTTCCGGTTATGCCGATCCGTCCGTCAAGCAAGCCATAACCGCCCTGTTTCAAGGAGTTTATGGCATCGAAATAGAACGGTCCCTTATAGCTGTAATCGAGCCGGGCCATCAGCGACACGTCCGCAAACAATGGCCGCTTATACTGCACGGCGGCGTTGTAGCTGAGCTTGGATGCAAAAGGGACGCGGTTTCCCGAAACGTCCGTGGTCCGGGTCAAATCTCCGGCAACCGGCGTCGGAAAATCGACAAACGATTCGAAGGTAGAGAGGGCGTAGCTGATCCATGCGTTGATATCCACTCCATTCAAGGGGCGCGCCGCGACATCGATGTCGAAGCCCTTGCTGGTGGCATTGGACGCGTTGGCCGTGATCACCCCGAAACTGGTGTTGAAATCCTGGACCTGTTGGTCTTTCCAATCGAAATAGAAGGCCGATGCGTTGATGGCTAGACGTCTTTCCCACCAGTGAGACTTGACCCCGATCTCGTAATTCCAGGCATTTTCCGCTTCGAACGCAAATTGATCTCCACTGACGAAAACGTTGCTGAACCCGCCGCTCTTGAAGCCATGCGATAGGGAGCCATAAAGCATCACGTCTTCCATCGGGCGGTAGCTGACATTGAAACGCGGCGAGAGGTCGTTTTCGCTCAATGAGCCCCCAAAGACCTGCTGGGTCGCCAGCACCCCGACCCCCGTGCTGCCCGAATGGCTGTAATCGATGGTTTTGCGCTCATGAGTAATTCTGAGCCCGCTGGAAACGTCGAGACGATCAGCAAGCTCCCATGTCGCGTCGCCAAACAACGCATAGCTCTGACTCGTTAGATCGGCGATCGAGGTCTCGCGGTGGCCTCGGGCGACGCCGAATGTCGCGGCCAGATCCCGAAGCTCCTGAAACGATACGGTGTTCACGTCCTCGTAGAAGGCAAAAACCCCACCGGTCCAGCGAAGTCGCGTGTCCTCGGGCGAGGCGATTCGAATCTCCTGGGAAAATTGGGTCTGCTGGTCCTCCTGGCTCTGGATGAAATTGTCCGTCGCGACGAAATCGCTGCCCTCGGAGGCGAATGAAAACCCGCGTATACCGGTCACCGAAGTCAACTCGAAGTTCGGCTTTTTGTAAGTGACCTTGGCGGAGCCGCCCCAAAGGTTGCGTTTTTCATCGAAGGGATCGCGGATCGCCACCACGCGGTCGAGGACTTCGTCGAATCCCGCCGCCGCCGTCACCGTCGGCCGGTCCTCGGAGTAATCCAACGACAGCGATGCTTGCAAGGGTCCGTCGGACTTGCCGGTCAGCTGTCCCCGCACGCCCCAATTCTCGATGGTCTTGATGTCGCCTCGATCGCCAGCGGTGTTGCGAATGGTGCCGTCGCGGTCGGTGAACACGGCTGCGAGCCGCCCGCTTAGCCCGTCATCGACGATCGGGCTACCGACCACGCTCCGCAGTTTGTAGAAATCGTAATTCCCGAATTCCGCTTCCCATTCCTGGGCCGGTTCCGCACTCGGCCGAACCGAAAATACGTTGATCGCGCCGGCCAGGGCGTTTTTGCCGAACAAGGTTCCCTGCGGCCCCCGCAAAACCTCGATGCGGTCCACATCGAACAGGTCCGAATTGAACCCGATGGGATTGCCGATGAAGACATCGTCCACGTAGTAGGCGAGCGCCGAATCCACGCCGGCGCCGATGATCACCGACCCGACGCCGCGAACCGATATGTTGGTTGTTCGGTCGCTATCGGTTGATGTCGTGTAATTGATTCCAGGCGTCGCCTCGATTACGTCGACGACATCACGAAAATCCGCTTCGCGCACCGTCTCGCGGTCGAAGACCTTGGCGCTCACCGGCGCCCTTTCCAGGGATTCCTCGACACGCCTGGTTGTTATCGTTTGGCTTGGCAGCGGTCTGATTTCAATGACCAGGGGATGGTCGGCGAGTTGCTGGTGTGAATCGCCGGGACCGATCGTCGCAGAATCATGGGCCAGCGCCATGAGTGGCGAAAAGAAAACGGCGAAGGTGGCGAATGCGAAGTATCCGGCTTGCCCAAAATCGCGCAGACCGAAAAATTCCCGAACTTTCCTTGCACCGGCAATTCGTCGACGCGCGCTTCCCCTCTGCGGCGGCATCGCCCCCCCTAATGTCTGTCGCGATTTCCGTTTCTTGAGATTTAGTGATCCGTATATTGCTCGATGGCCGTCGTTTCGGTTGTCCTCCGACGCAACGATTGATATTCCGTCATGCCGGGTGGATTAACAATGCTTACAGAAAGCTTACAGATCAACTATACATGTAACTGACCGTCGAACATCAATATTCGATCGAAAGTTCGATCGTCACACGTGGGATGAACGGGGAGCAAGGGGAGGAGTCCTTGTCAAGCAGGGAAGTGCAGCTCGCGCGCGCGTTCACGCAACTGATCGACGCGGCGGTCGATTTCGACAAGTGGCCGGTGTTCCTGGAAAGCCTCAGCCACCTGTTCGAGGCGCGCGGCGCCCATGTCGCGCATTTCGACTACAACAACAGCAAACTCACGTTTTCCGCCAAATACGGTTTCGATCACGTGGATGCCGCCATGCTCCGGAAATTCGAGGAACTGACCCCGGAAGACCCACGCGTTCCGTTTGGCCGCCGCCATCCGGCGATGCCGGTGACCATTCCCATGACCGTCGACGAGGAAACCTGGCGCGCGTCGCGCATGTACAGGGAGTTCTGGAAGCCCATCGGCGCCGAGCATTCGGTGGCGGTACATTTTCCCGGCGAGAATGGCGTGGCGTCGGGCATTGCCGTGGTTCGTGGCCCCGAGGACGCCCCGTTCGACGAGACGGATTGCGAACTGATGGGCGCATTCGTTCCGGCGCTGAAGCGGGCCTTTGAATTGCACCGTCGCCTGGCCGAGCTCGACTTCGGAGAGCGTGCGGCCTTCGAGGCTCTCGATGCCCTGCCGATCGGCTTGTTTCTGGCCGACGAGATGGGTCGGGTCCGTTTCGCCAACCGGGCGGCCCGAGAAATATCGAACGACGGCGATGGTTTCGGCCTCGACGGCGAGCGGTTCTTCACCCACGCGCCAGAGGAACGATCACGGATGCTGGACTATATCGGCCAAGCGGTCCACAGCGCGCGAGAGGATCAGATATTGCCGGCCGAAGGACTGAACATCACCCGGCCGTCTGGAGCGCTCCCGTACGAAGTGGTCATCGCCACCGTCTGGGGCAACCACATCCGCTTCGGGCTGGGGTTGCTGGACGACCCGGTCGCGGTCATCCACGTCACCGACCCGGACCGTCCGCAGGAAGCGCAATCCGAGTTGTTGCAACGTCTGTTCGGGCTGACTCCGGCGGAAGCCCGTGTGGTCGAACGGGTCGTGGCCGGCAAATCGGTGGCCGAGATCGTCGAGGAATTGGGCCTCAGCCAATATACGGTGCGCCAGCATCTGAGCGTCGCCTTCGAAAAGACCGGCACCAAGCGCCAGAGCCAACTGGTCAAACGCGTCCTTTCGACGCCGATCTGGGTCAAGGCGCAGGAGCAGCGGGAAAAGTTTTCTCAAACGCGCAAAACTATCTCCAAAACGATCGGGCAGGCAATCACCTAATGATTGCCCCCCGGAGGCGCAGCCGGCCACCTATCCCTTATTCACGACAAAAAAACCATGTCCCTCATTTGAGGGATCAATAGCCGCGAACATTTCTCCACAATGACCCCTGTCCGAAACACGGGGGAGTGGACGGGGAAGCGGATAGCCGAAAAAAACATGGACCAGACATTTCATCGCTCCATGTGCACCTGATTACCAAATTCAGGATGCAGGTACTGCGCCCCCGATAACATGAACTCACAATCAGCAACCCTTACTAGGGGATTTGTGAATGCAGTGGCTCCTCATTGCCGTCTATCTGACCGCTAGCGGCTACGGGACGCAGATCGTGGCCACGTTCGATTTCAGTTCTTTAGGCGAGATGGCCTGCAACGACTTCAAGCGCCAGATGGAAAGCGGCGCCTTCGCCGGCAATTACCATTGCGTCGCCTTGCGACAGACATTGCAGGGGTTCTTGAGAACCATCGATCCAAACCAAAGTATGGAGTGAGTGCCGGCTCGAGGCCGGGATTCGAACTTGGGAGGGACAAGATTGATGCCGATGCACGAATTGGAGCGCGCCTGCCGAACCTGGAAATCCAGGGCGGTCGCGGGGTTGCGCGCCCTGGCCGATCCGACCGATGCCGGGCAACGCTCGCGGGCGGCCATGCTGCTTGGGCGCCTCGATGGCTCTTTCGCCGCTCACCGGTCGTACCGGCGGTTGACCCGGAATGTCCATCGATCGGGCGCTCGGGATATGCCATGGCACTGGCACAAGGTGTTCGAGGACGAAGAAATCCGTGTCGGACTCCTGACTTTGGAACCCGACGGACGAATACCGTTCCACGACCACCCGGGCAGCACGGGAGCGTTGCTGGTTCTGCAGGGAAGTGTCGAGATCATACAATGCAAGGTCCAACGATCGACCGAGGCGAACGGCACCGCTGCGTCCGCGTCTCGGTCCGCCTCACTGGCAATCGTATGGTCCGGTCGGGCGGGTGTGCGCCAAGCGGCGTTTCTGACGCCCGACGCCGGCAACATACATGGTCTTTGGACGCGAACGGGGCTGCTGGCTCTCGAGGTTTTCGTCGATCCCTATCCGGTGGACCGGCGAACCTGGTACGTGTCGGAGGTTCCCGATCCGAACGACCCCGGTTCTCTCCTCGCCGCACCGCTGTTGCCGGATGACGGTTCCAGAAATTTCCTCGAGACCAAGGGTTCCTTGAAAATCATGACGACACAGACAATGCAAAGGAAGCCGCAGAATCCGTTCGACAAGCGAAGCTTGCGCGGGTTCGCCAACGGAGCGCTCGCGTGTGCCGCGCTGTCGGCCGCCGCCATCCTCGGTTACGTCATCCGTGAGGGCGGCCACCTCGGCGAGCACTTGTCCGCGTTCCCGAACGAAACGGCGTACATCGAGACTTGTGCAGCCGAAGGCAACGCCGCGTGTGAAGCGACTGTCGGCATCATCGCGCAGACTGGTTTCGGCATGCTCCGCAACCCCGAACTGGCCTTCGAAATGACCCGACGCGCCGCTGACAAGGGATTCCCCCGCGCCCAACTCAACCTCGGACTCCTCTATTTCCTCGGCCTCGGGGTCGAGGCCAACGAGGATCAGGGCGTTTCGTGGATCAGGAAAGCCGCCGACCAGAAAGACCCGGAGGCGCAGCTCGTTCTCCATTACCTGGCCGGCATCGAGGAAAACGTCCTCGGGTGTTGAGGCCGGTGGAGATGTTTCGAAGGCAGGTGTAGTAGCGGCAGACAGCTTATGGATTTAGCATGGTGCCGGCGTGGTTTTCTCCCAAGACTTCCTCCGCCGGCTACTTGCTAGCCTGGCGGAAGGTGTGCGTCGATCGAACAACGTCACCTTCCGCCTTTTCCTTATCGAATGAGGCCAGTCAAAAGAAATGTCGGCCAGGAATCGATGAAGTCGATAGACCAGGTCGGCGAAGATGGTGGCGCAACAATAGAATCGAACCTCGGATTACTTGGTCATTCGCGGAAGTCCAACCGCGAACCCGATTGTGTCCGGTCTTTGAGCGACAGCGGGAAGGGGGCCGAAAGGCCCCCTCACGCGACAATCGAGCTCGCCGACCGTTGGCCGGAATTCAGCCGGCGTTGGCCATGGCGACGGCGGTGTCGGGCATGCGGCTGGCAAAGCCCCATTCGTTGTCGTACCAGCTCAGCACCCGAACGAAGTTACCCTCCATGACCTGGGTCTGCGTCGAATCGAACGACGAGCTGGCCGCGTTGTGGTTGAAGTCGATCGACACCAGGGCGTCCTCGATGTAGCCGAGAACCCCCTTGAGGCGGCCCTCGGCGGCCTCCTTGACGGCGGCGTTGACTTCGTCGGCCGTGGTCTCGCGGCTGGCCGTGAAGGTGAGGTCGATCAGCGACACGTTCGGCGTCGGCACCCGGATGGCGGTGCCGTCGAGCTTGCCGGCCAGTTCCGGCAACACCAGGCCGACGGCGCGGGCCGCTCCGGTCGAGGTCGGGATCATCGAAACGGCGCAGGCCCGAGCCCGCCTCGGGTCCTTGTGCAGGGTGTCCAACGGGCGCTGGTCGCCGGTATAGGAGTGGATCGTCGTCATGAAGCCTTTCTCGATGCCGATCGCCTTGTTGAGCACGTCGGCCACGGGGGCTAGGCAGTTGGTGGTGCAGGATGCATTCGAGACGACCTTGTCGTCGGCGCCCAGGGAGTCGTGGTTGACGCCGTAGACGATGGTCTTGTCCATGTCCTTGGCCGGCGCCGAAACCAGGACCTTGCCGGCGCCGGCCTCCAGGTGCTTGGAGGCCGACTCGCGGTCGGTGAACAGGCCCGTGCATTCCATGGCGATGTCGACACCGAGGTCTTTCCACGGCAAGGCGGCCGGATCGCGCTCGGCTGTTACCTTGATCGGCCCGGAGCCGACGTCGATGGTGTCGCCGTCGACGGTGACGTCGGCATCCAGGGAGCCGTGAACGGAATCGTATTTGAGGAGATGGGCGTTCATCTCCACCGAGCCTAGATCGTTGATGCCGACCACTTCGACGTCGTTGCGCCGGCTTTCCATGATGCTGCGCAGAACCAGTCTGCCAATTCGACCAAAACCGTTGATCGCGACACGTACCGTCATTCCCTCCTCCTTGTAGTCTTTACGCGGGACGCCACGCCGAAGAGCCGGGTCTCAGAGGCCGTTGAGCGCACCGTTTCACCAATATTCTGGCTTCCGGGCGGGCCAGACCGTTCGGGCGGCAACATCTAGACGATTGCTCCGGTTCGTCAATCACTATGTGAGCGGCCGGATTCGGATCGCCGTCTCTTGAACGGCGATTTTTCCTTTAATGGAAATGTTTTATGATGATTTTTTATGACAATGGTTGACGTAATCCGAAAGCCCCGCTTAATCTTGCCTTCGCCGATCCCCGCCGATCGAAAGGTGAACTTGCGTGGCCAAAGAATCGTCCATTCGCAAACCGACCAAGGTCGAACGCGCCCAGGCCCGTTTGGAAGCGGCGGTGGCCCGACTCGAAGCGGCGCTCGAGTCCGACGCGGTTTCCGGTTCCGGCCAGGTGGCGGACCTGAACAAGCGCATCGAGGAACTGAGCATGGAAAACGCCGAGCTTCGAGGACTTCGCGACGAAGCCTCGGCCCGCCTCGATTCGGCCATCGGACGGCTACGGGAAGCAGTCGGGGAGTAGGGCGGATGGGCCAGGTGCCGGTCGAGATCAACGGACGTAAATATCAGATCGCCTGCGACGACGGACAGGAGGCGCACTTGAGCCGGCTCGGCGTCTATATCGACAACCGGGTGCAGGAATTGATCGCTGCCGTCGGCCAGGTCGGCGATGCCCGTCTTCTGGTCATGGTCGCCTTGCTGGTCGCCGACGAATTGTCGGACGCCTACGCTGAATTGGACGTGGCGCGCAGCGCCGACGAGGGCGCGGCGGCGGCGCTGAAAGCCGAGGAGGCCTTGAGCGCAGGCATCGAAAAACTGGCGGGCCGGATCGAAAGCATTGCCGAACGCCTCGAAGGAGCCTAGATTCGAGACGCGGGCGGGTCGCTTCGCGATACGTCAGGCCAAGTCATCCCTGGGGCCAATAACGACCTTCCGGGAGCTGTCCCTGCCGGACCCGTGGGTCCGGTATATGGCGCCCACCTGCAACTGCAGGCCACGGAGGATCATTCGGCCGACGGTCTTGCAGCGCCGCCCGCAGTCCATTCAGTTTCCGAAGTTCCCTTGCCGATGCCGTCCGATCAAGAGAAACGAGAATTCCGGCCGCTGGCCAAGGCGGCCCGTGCCCACGCCGCCGCCGCGGCCGGGCCCGGCGCGGCGGCGGCGTTGGCCGGCAATGTGCTGGGCATCCTGTCGGCGGCGGCCGATACGGTGGTGTCGGGCTACCTGCCGATCGGCGACGAGATCGACGTGACGCCGCTCCTGGAAAGGCTGCATGCCGACGGCGTCGCTTGCGCGTTGCCGGTGGTGGCGGGAACCGACCGGCCCCTGGTTTTCCGCCGCTGGAGGCCGGGTATCGAGCTTGAGGACGGTCCTCTCAACACCCGTCATCCCGGCCCCGAAAGCGAGGAGTTGACGCCCGACATCCTGTTGGTTCCGATGCTGGCTTTCGACGGTGGCGGCTACCGGATCGGCTGGGGCGGCGGCTACTACGACCGGACCATCGCCGCGTTGCGGGCCGCCGGCCCGGTCGTCGCCATCGGCGTCGCCTACGAGGGCCAGCGAGCGGAAGCGGTGCCGCACGATGATCGCGATCAACCGCTCGACTGGATCGCCACCGAAGCCGGCGTCATCGAAATCGGGGTGAAGGCATGAGGTTGCTGATCTGCGGCGACGTGGTGGGAAAATCGGGCCGGCAGGCGATCTTCGAGCATCTGCCCGTCGTGCGCTCCCGGCTCGAGATCGATTTCACCGTCGTCAACGGCGAAAACGCCGCCCACGGTTTCGGCATCACCGACAGGATTTGCGCCGCTTTCTACGAGGCCGGCGCCGACGTCATCACTTCCGGCAACCACGTCTGGGATCAGCGCGAAATCATGAATTATATCGACGACGACCCGTGTCTGCTGAGGCCGATGAACTACCCGGAAGGAACGCCCGGCAAGGGGGCCGGCATCTACGACGCATCGAACGGTCGCAGCGTCCTGGTGGTCCACCCCATGTGCCGTCTGTTCATGGAGCCGCTCGACGATCCGTTCGCCGCCGTCGACGAAGTCTTGAAGGGCCTGTCGCTGGGCGCCGACGTCGACGCCATCGTCGTCGACGTGCACGGCGAGGCGACCAGCGAGAAGCAGGCCATGGGCCACTTCCTCGACGGCCGGGTGTCGGCCGTGGTCGGCACCCATACCCACGCGCCGACCGCCGACGCCCGGATCCTGCCGAACGGCACAGCCTACCTGTCGGACATCGGCATGACCGGCGACTACGACTCGGTCATCGGCATGAAGAAAGACCTCGCCGTGCCCCGGTTCACGACCAAGTTGCCGCAGGGGCGTTTGGAACCGGCCGACGGCGAAGCGACGTTTTGCGCCGTCTTCGTCGAAACCGACGACGCCAGCGGCCTGGCGAAGCGGATTTCTCCCATTCGAATCGGCGGCCGGCTGGCCGAGGCCTGGCCCGATTGAACGGCCCGGCGGCAGCCGCCGACGCGGCCCAATTGTTGCCATATTGGCCTGTCATCTAAGTGCACGGCGTCCGTGCGTTCGCATACTACATGTGGTATAGAATTCCCCGACTACCGGAATATAGAGGGTTTGACTGAATGGCCGGGCACTCCAAGTTCAAAAACATCATGCACCGCAAGGGGCGCCAGGACGCCAAGCGGGCGAAAATCTTCTCCAAACTCGGCAAGGAAATAGCCGTCGCCGCGCGTGCCGGGCCCGACCCCGAATTCAACCCGCGCCTTCGTCTGGCGGTCGCCAACGCCAAGGCCCAGAACATGCCCAACGACGTCATCAACCGGGCCATCCAGAAGGCGGCCGGCGGCGCCGACGCCGACTACGAGGAAATCCGTTACGAGGGATACGGGCCGGGCGGCGTCGCCGTCATCGTCGAGACCCTGACCGACAACCGCAACCGCACAGCCTCCGAGGTCCGCGCCGCTTTCACCAAGTTCGGCGGCACCTTGGGCGAGACCGGCAGCGTCGCTTTCATGTTCGAACGCGTCGGCATGGTCGTCTACCCGGCCGTCGCGGCCACGCCCGACGACATGTTCGAGGCCGCCCTCGAAGCCGGCGCCTCGGATGTGGAGAGTTCCGACGAGGGCCACGAAATCACCTGCGAGCCGGACGATTTCTCGTCGGTGCGCGACGGTTTGGAGGTCAAATTCGGAGCGGCCGAAGACGCGCGTCTCGACTGGAAGCCGCAAAACTCGGTGCCGGTCGATGAGGACGCCGCCGGTACGCTGTTCAAACTGCTCGACGTGCTCGACGACAACGACGATGTCCAACGCGTCGCCGCCAACTTCGATGTTGCCGACGACGTCATGGAACGGCTCAGCGCTTAAGACCCGGCGCGCCGCCGCAAACTCGGGAGCGAAATCAACGAACCATGCGATTGATCGGACTCGATCCTGGACTGCAGATCACCGGATGGGGGGTTATCGAGGTCGACGGCAACCGGCTCAGCCATGTCGCCGACGGCGCCGTCAGGTCCGACGCCTCGAAGCCGTTGGCCGAGCGACTGGTCCAGTTGCAGGACGGCTTGGCCGGGGTGATCGGCCGCTTCGAGCCGGACGAGGCGGCGGTCGAGGAGACCTTCGTCAACGCCAACCCGGCCTCGACCCTGAAGTTGGGCCAGGCCCGCGGCGTCGCGCTGCTGGTGCCGGCCAACCACGGGCTGCCGGTCGCCGAATATCCGCCCAACCTCGTCAAGAAGACGGTCGTCGGCAGCGGCCACGCCGCCAAACAGCAGATTCAGATGATGGTACGCACGCTGCTACCGGGCTGCGCCATCGAGTCGGCGGATGCGGCGGATGCGTTGGCCGTCGCCATCTGCCACGCGCATCACCGCAACGCCGCCGACGTCGCGCTCAGGGTGGGGGCGGCGCAATGATCGCCCGGCTCAAGGGCAGGGTCGATGGGCTGGCCGACGACCAGGCGATCGTCGACGTCGGCGGTGTCGGCTACCTGGTCTATTGCTCGGGCCGGACCCTGGCCCGCCTCGCCCAGGGCGACGCCGTCGTCCTCGAGGTCGAAACCCATGTCCGCGAGGACCATATCCATCTGTACGGTTTCATCGACACTGCCGAGCGCGACTGGTTCCGGCTGTTGACCACCGTTCAGGGGGTCGGCGCCCGGGTCGGCCTCGGGCTGTTGGGCGTGCTCGGCCCCGACGAACTGATGCAGGCGGTCGCCGCCGCCGATAAAGGCGCCATTACCCGCGCCCCCGGAGTCGGACCGAAACTGGCCACCCGCATCTTGAGCGAATTGAAGGAAAAGGTCGGCGCCATGGCGATCGGCGCCGCCGCCAAGGCGGCCCCGGCCAACGCGCCGGCGGACGCCGCGGCCGCCGGGGGAAGCGCCGTCTCCGACGCCGCCTCCGCCCTGGTCAACCTCGGCTACAACCCGTCCGAGGCCTTGGGCGCCGTCGCCCGCGCCGCCGGCCACCTGGACGACGACGTCGGCGTCGAGGTGCTGATCCGCGAGGGCCTGCGCGAACTGGCGCCGGCCGACGCGCGGGGAGGCGACTGAGCCATGAACGACTCCGAGCGCATGGTGGCGACCGAGACCGTGGCCGAAGACGGGCGTCCGGCCGACGCCGATATGCGGCCGCGCCGCTTCGACGATTTCGTCGGCCAGAGCCAGGTCTGCGACAACCTCAGAGTCTTCATCGCCGCCGCCCGCAAGCGCGGCGAGGCCATGGACCACGTGCTGTTTCACGGTCCGCCCGGGCTCGGCAAGACGACTCTGGCGCAGGTCGTGGCGCACGAGCTGGAGACCGGGTTCCGGGCGACCTCGGGCCCGGTCATCGCCAAGGCCGGCGACCTCGCCGCCATCCTCACCAACCTGCAGCCCCGTGACGTCCTGTTCATCGACGAGATCCACCGCCTCAGCCCGGTCGTCGAGGAAATCCTCTACCCGGCCATGGAGGACCTTCAGCTCGACCTCATCATCGGCGAAGGACCGGCGGCGCGCAGCGTGCGCATCGATCTGCCGCCGTTCACCCTGATTGGCGCCACCACGCGTTCGGGGCTGGTTTCGGCGCCGTTGCGCGAGCGCTTCGGAATCCCGCTCAGGGTCGCCTTCTACTCGGGCCCGGAGTTGGAGCGCATCGTCACCCGCGGTGCCCGGCTGCTGGGCGTCGAGTTGACCGGCGACGGCGCCGCCGAGATCGCCGGCCGGTCGCGCGGCACGCCGAGAGTGGCCGGCCGCCTGTTGCGCCGGGTCCGCGATTTCGCCGCCGTCGCCGGCGACGGCGTGGTCGACGCCGATGCCGCCGACGCCGCCCTCAACCGCCTGGAGGTCGACGACCGCGGCCTCGACGCCATGGACCGCCGCTACCTGAGCTGCATCGCCGACAACTACGGCGGCGGCCCGGTCGGCGTCGAGACGCTGTCGGCCGCCCTGTCGGAACAGCGCGACACCGTCGAAGAGGTGATCGAGCCCTACCTCATCCAGCAGGGCTTCCTGGCCCGCACCCCGCGCGGCCGGGTGCTGGCCGCCGAAGCCTTCAAGCATCTCGGCCTCAAACCGCCGGCCGGGCTCTCGCAGCTGGAATTGATCGAGGATGCGGGAGACGACGATGCTTGAGACAGGACCCGAGGCGGGGGCCGGGAGCGGCGTCCACAGTCTGGCGTTGCGCGTCTATTACGAAGATACCGATGCCGGCGGCGTCGTCTACTACGCCAACTACCTGAAGTTCGCCGAGCGCGCCCGCACCGAGTTCCTGCGCGGTCTCGGCATCGAAAGCTCGGCGCTGATGGCCGAGGACGGCGTCGCCCTGGCGGTTCGGCGCTGCACGATCGACTTTCTGCGCCCGGCCCGCCTCGACGACTCGATCCGCGTCGACAGCCGGCTCCTGAAGGTCGGCGGCGCGACGCTGGAAGCCGAACAGGTGATCCGGCGCGACGCCGAAACCCTGGTCCGCATCGAGCTCAAGCTGGGCTGCATGACCACCGCCGGCAAGCCGGTCCGGCTGCCGGGCCGCCTCAAGTCCCGGCTCGACGAATACAGTTGTTCAAACGAATAGGTTCTTAAACGAAAATGGAAAACCAAATCATCGACGCCGTCACCTTGGGCGGTTCCATGGCCGATCTGGATTTCAGCGTCTGGTCGCTGTTCCTGAGGGCCGACTGGGTGGTCAAATCGGTGATCGTCCTGCTGCTGGCCGCTTCGGTGTGGTGCTGGGCGATCATCTTCGACAAGGTCTTGGGCCTGCGCCGCCTCAATGCGCGCTCGTCCGAATTCGAGCAGGCGTTCTGGTCGGGCAGTTCTCTCGACGACCTCTACGATCGCATCGCCAATCAACCGCGCGATCCGATGTCGGCCGTCTTCGTCGCCGCCATGCGCGAATGGCGGCGGACGCCTTCGCGCCCCGCCGACAACGGTTCCGCCTACATCGCCATCGGCGAGCGCATCGATAGGGTCATGCAGATCACGCTGGCCCGCGAGATGGACCGGGCCGAGCGCTACATGACGTTCCTGGCGACGACCGGCTCGACGGCGCCGTTCGTCGGCCTGTTCGGCACCGTGTGGGGAATCATGAACAGCTTCCAGTCGATCGCGGTGTCCAAGAACACCAGCCTGGCGGTGGTGGCGCCGGGCATCGCCGAGGCCCTGTTCGCCACCGCGCTCGGCCTCTTGGCCGCGATCCCGGCCGTCGTCGCCTTCAACAAGCTGACCCGCGACCTCGACCGCTACGCCGGGCGCCTGGACAGCTTCGCCGGCGAGTTCTCGGCCATCCTGTCGCGCGAGATGGAAGGGAAGGGCTGAGCCGTGGCGGTTTCCCTGCAGCCCGGCGTCGGCCGCTTCAAGAGACGGCATTCGGCGCCGATGAGCGAGATCAACGTGACGCCGTTCGTCGACGTCATGCTGGTGCTGCTGGTGATCTTCATGGTGACGGCGCCGCTCCTCACCGTCGGCGTCCAGGTCGACCTACCGAAGACCAGCGCGTCGGTCATCCAGGGCGAGGACGAGCCGCTCGCCGTCAGCATCGACGGCGAGGGCCGCGTCTACCTGCAGGATACCGAAGTCGAGGTCGAGGCCCTGGTGCCGCGACTGAGTGCGATCACCGACAACAACCCGGACGTTCGCATTTTCGTGCGCGGCGACAAGGCCATCGACTACGGGCGCGTCATGCAGGTGATGGGGGTCATCAACGCCGCCGGCTACCGCAAGGTCGCCCTCGTCGCGCAGCAGCAGCTGGTCCCCGCCAAGAGGCGCAAGAAGGGCGCCAACTAACCGAGCCGCCATGCGCCAGGGCTTTGCCGTATCGATCGTCTTCCACGCCGCCGTCATGGCGCTCGGCTACTTCGGTCTGCCGTACCTCAACCCGGCGCCGGTGCCGGTCGAAACGCCGATCCTGGTCGAAATCGTCAACGTCTCCGAAGTCACCAACGTGCCGCCGCCCGAACCGGAACCGGAGAAGAAACCCGAACCCGAACCGAAAAAACCGCCGCCGCCGCCGGAACCGCCGAAAGCGGCTGCCCCGCCGCCGCCGCCCGAGCCCGAGCCCGAGCCCGAACCCGAACCGGAGGTGGCGGCGCTGCCGCCGGAACCGAAACCCGAGCCCAAGCCCAAGCCCAAACCCAAGACGGAGCCGAAACCGGAGGCCAAGCCGAAGCCGAAGCCGAAGCCGAAGCTCGAGAAGATCAAGCCGCGCCGCAAGCCGAAACCGCCGGACGCCTTCGCGTCTGTCCTCAAGACCCTGGAGGAGTTGAAACGCCAGACCCCGAAACCGGAGGAGCCGGAGAAAAAGAAAAGGAAGAAGAAACCGGAACCGAAGAAGCCGGCCTTCGAGGAGCAGATCGCCAAGGCGATCGCTTCGCCATCAAGAAAACACATTCCATCGCGACCCTTGGCGATCAGCGAGATCGATTTAGTGCGCCAGCAGATTCGGCGGTGCTGGAATCTGCCGGCCGGGGCCAAGGATGCGGAGAACCTGACGATCGAGATCTTCGTCGCCATGAATCCGGACGGACGCGTCCGCGAGGCCCGCATCGTCGACCAGGCGCGGCTCAGATCCGACGGATTTTTCCGGGCTGCCGCCGAGTCGGCGTTAAGAGCGGTCTTGAATCCGAAGTGCAATCCTCTCAGATTGCCACGGGACAAGTACGAACACTGGCAAACCATGACTCTCAACTTCAATCCAAGGGACATGTTCTAAGCATGACGGGGACGACGGAAAAGGGGGGCGCGGCTGCGCGCTTGGGGCTGATCGGGCTGCTGGCGGCGGCGGTCGTTTTCGGAATCGTTGGCCGGGCCGCGGCCGAACTTCGGATCGATATCACGCAGGGCACGGTGGAGCCGTTGCCGATCGCCATCACCGACCTGGTCGGGAGCGGCGGCGGCGCCGAGTACGGCCGCAACATCTCGCGCGTGATCGCCGCCGACCTCGAGCGCTCGGGCCTGTTCCGCCCCATCGACCCGAAGGCGTTCATCCAGTCCGAGGCGGCGGCGCTGACCCTGCCCAGGTTCGGCGATTGGCGCGTCATCAACGCCCAGGCACTGGTTCAGGGGCGGACCGAGATCGTCTCCGACGGGCGCTTGAGGGTCGAGTTCCGGCTGTGGGACGTGTTCGCCGAACAGCAGATGGTCGGGCTCGCTTATTTCACTATCCCCGAGAACTGGCGCCGAGTCGCCCACATCATCTCGGACGCCATCTACAAGCGGATCACCGGCGAGGACGGCTACTTCGACACCCGCATCGTCTACATCGCCGAGAGCGGACCGCAGACCCGGCGCGTAAAGCGCCTCGCCATCATGGACCAGGACGGCCACAATCACCGGTTCCTGACCGACGGCACCAACCTGGTACTGACGCCCAGGTTCTCGCCGACCCTGCAGGAGATCACCTATCTCTCGTACTTCGGCAACCTGCCCAGGGTCTACATCTTCAATATCGATTCGGGGCGCCAGGAAATCCTCGGCGATTTTCCGGGCATGACCTTCGCGCCGCGCTTTTCGCCCGACGGCAAGCGGGTCATCATGAGCATGGCGAAGGACGGCAACTCGGAAATCTACGCCATGGACCTCAACACCCGGGTTACCAAACAACTGACGTTTCATAGCGCCATCGACACCTCGCCCAGCTATTCGCCGGACGGCGCGCAGATCACCTTCAACTCGGACCGCGGCGGCACCCAGCAGCTCTACGTGATGGACGCCAACGGCCGCAACGTCCGGCGCATCAGCTACGGTTCGGGCGGCGGCCGCTACGCGACGCCGGTGTGGTCGCCGCGCGGTGACCTGATCGCGTTTACCAAGATCCATCGCGGCCGCTTCTTCATTGGGGTCATGCGTCCCGACGGTTCCGGCGAGAGGCTGTTGGCCGAGGACTTCCTGGTCGAGGCGCCGACCTGGGCGCCGAACGGCCGGGTCCTGATGTTCTTCCGCCAGGGCCGGACCACGAAGGACGGCAAGGGCGGGCGTTCGCGACTCTATTCCATCGACCTGACCGGGCACAACGAACGCGAAATGGTTACCCCGGTCGACGCTTCCGATCCGGCCTGGTCGCCCTTGATTCCATGACTAGGCCGTAATATCTTTGTGATTCAACAAGTTTGACGGAAAAAAGTACTTGGAATTGGGGATTATAGCCTTTAATAGACTCAATTCACGGCCTATACGGGCCAAGTAGTGTTTATCCGCTGATTTCAGCGGCGTCTGCGATACCTCATAAATCCCGTTGAGGGGGAGAATTTCATGCGCTTTAAGATTTTGGGCATCCTGGCTGCTGTCGCTTTGGTCAGCGCCTGTGAGACAGCCCCCGAAGATTCGGGTGCCGCGACCGGCGCGGGTGCCGCCGTCGCGCCGGCCGAGACCTTCACCACGCCGCTCGGCCCGACGACCGGCGGCATCAAGGCCGGGACCCAGGAAGACTTGGTGGTCAATGTCGGTGACCGGGTGTTCTTCGCGTTCGACAAGTACGACCTCGACTCGATCGCCCGTGGCACTCTCGGCAAGCAGGCCGCCTGGATGAAGGCCAACCCGTCGGTCACGGTAACCATCGAAGGCCACTGTGACGAACGCGGCACCCGTGAGTACAACCTGGCGCTCGGCGAACGCCGCGCCAACGCAGTCAAGGACTACCTGACCGCGCTCGGCGTCAACCCGAACCGGCTCAAGACCATATCGTTCGGCAAGGAGAGGCCGGTCGCCCTCGGCTCCAACGAGGCGGCCTGGTCGCAGAACCGCCGCGGGGTCACCACCGTCACGGGTGCCGGCAGCTAGAGCCGGAACCCTTTCGCTAACAGTCAAGGCGTTTGCCCGCACCGGTTCCGTCGGCATGGGCAAGCGCCTTAATTTTGCCTAGAATACCAATCAATCTTCTGGCGTGTTTTTCGTGAATGGAACGACCAGCAGGATGCTTTCGATGACAGGCCGGCCATGGCACCTAACAGCGCCCGCTCTTGTGGCCGCAGTCGTGGCGGCGTCGGCGTCGTTCGTCTGCGCCGAAGTTCAAGCCCAGGAAATCAAGCCGTTGCTCGACCGCATGGAACGGCTCGAGCGCGACATCAGGACGCTGAACATCCAGCTGTCGCGCGGCGCCGGAGCGAAGTCGGCGGCGCCCGCCGCTGCCTCGACGCAAACCGCTACCGGCGCCTTGACCCCGCCGCCGACCGGCTTCAGTCCGGCCGTCGCCCGGTTGGGCGTGAGGATTTCGGATCTCGAGCAGGACCTGCGGGCGGCTACAGGCAGCCTCGAGGAGATGGGATTCCGGATCAACCAGATCAGCCAGCGCCTGGACAAGCTGGTCAGCGATGTCGATTACCGCTTGAGTGCCCTGGAAGCGCGGGCGACTGCGGCGGTGCCGGCCGAACCGCAGGTCAGCTCGGCGCCGTCGCCGCCGGGCGTCCAAAAGGTCGTTCCACAGGCCGCAGGCGGTTTCGCGCAGCCGGAACAATCGTTAGGCATGGTCTCTGCCGACGCGGTCCCCGCCGTTTCCGCGGACCAGCCGTTGGCAACCGCCGCGCCGACCCCGCAAACGGCGGCCGTTGCCCCGCCGCCGGCCCCGGCCCCGACCCCGGCTCCGGCCGCTTCGGTCCTGCCCGAAGGCACCCCGAAGGAACGCTACGTCTATGCCTTCGGGCTGCTGCGTCAGGCCCAATACGATCGCGCCGAGATCGCTTTGAAGGCGTTTATCGAAGCGCACGGCGGCGAACCGTTGGCCAGCAACGCTCGGTACTGGCTCGGCGAAACCTTCTATGTACGGGCCGCCTACGTGCAGGCCGCGGAGGTCTTTCTCGAAGGCTACCAGAAGGACCCGCAGGGGCCGAAGGCGCCCGACACCTTGCTCAAGCTCGGCATGTCGCTGGCCGGCCTCAACAAGAAACGCGAGGCCTGCGCCGCCTTCGAAAAGCTGAAGGCCGATTTCCCGAAGGCGTCCAGCGGCATCAAGAACGCCGTCAAACGGGAAAGCAAGCGGATCGGCTGTTCCTGACGGGATGAAGGCCATGGGCTCCGGCCCCCAACCACTATCGAACGACGAATTTGCCGACCTGATGGCCAGGCTGGGTCCTTTCGAGGACCGGCCGCATCTCGCGCTCGCCGTGTCCGGCGGCGCCGACAGCCTGGCGTTGGCGCTGCTCGGCGACGCCTGGTGCAGCGCCCGCGGCGGCAGAGCGACCGCGTTGACCGTCGACCACGGCCTTCGCCCGGAAGCCGCCGACGAAGCGGCCCGAGTCGGCCGCTGGCTCGGCCGGCTCGGCATCGAACACCGGGTGTTGACATGGACCGGGCCGACGCCGTCTTCCGGTGTTCAGGCCGCCGCCCGTGCCCTTCGCTACGACCTGCTCGGCGCCTGGTGTCGCGACCACGGAGCCCTCCATCTGGTGCTCGCCCATACGCTGGAAGATCAGGCCGAGACCTTTCTGATGCGGCTCGAAAAAGGAAGCGGTCCGGACGGTCTGGCGGCGATGAGCGCGATCCGCGAATTGCCCGCCTGCCGCCTCGTCCGCCCATTGCTGGGGACATCGAAGGCGAAATTGCGAGCCACCCTCGAAGCGGTCGGTCAGGACTGGATCGAAGACCCCTCCAACGACGACAGGC
>CAYFMP010000020.1:46664-52692 GCA_964344215.1 uncultured Thalassospiraceae bacterium
GTCGCGGCTGATGGCGCGTTGCGTGACGGCGAGCCCGGCCGGCTTCGCCTATGTCGACCGGCAGGCTCTGGCGAGTGCGCCGGCGGATTTGTCGGTGCGCGTCCTGTCGCGGCTGTTGACGGCGCTCGGCGGGACCGCCTATCCGCCCGGCCGCGACCGTGTCGAGAGATTGCTCGGCGAAGTGACATCGATGCCGGCCAAGCCGAGAACGCTTGGACGTTGTCTGATCGCGCCGGCCGCCGATCGCTTGATGATGTGCCGCGAAGACCGGGGTTTGCCGCCGCCGCTTGCCGTGGCCGAAGCCTCCGGTCTGGTTTGGGACGGCCGTTACGAGGTTGGCTTAACCGGCGGCGCCGACGGATCTGTCCGCCTAGCGGCGCTGGGTCGGGCCGGATGGGTGGAGATTGCCGAACGAAGACCGGATCTTCGCGAGACGGCGGTGCCGCTGCCGGCGCTTCACACGCTGCCGGCGTTGATCGACGGCGGCGGCGTCGTCGGCGTTCCACACCTCGGCTACCGAAGGGCCGCTCGGCGTCCGGGCGAAGCGGATTTCGCGCGGCTGGCGTTGCGGCCGACAAATACCCTTTCCGGTTCGGGGTTTTTTGTTGCTTAATGGACCGCACGTACTATCTCTTTAGGGCGGTTGGAAAATCCTGGGCGGGTTTGGCCAGGGCCGTTTTTCAGGAAAGGACGACGATTTGAACTTCAGCAGGAACCTCGCGCTTTGGATCATCATCGCGCTCTTGGTGTTCGCTCTCTTCAATCTGTTTCAGGGGACGGCGCCGCGCGGGATGCACTCGACCCTGGCGTTTTCCGACTTCCTGACCTCGGTCCAAGCGGGCGACGTTCGCGACGTTACCATCAAGGGCCACGAGATCACCGGCCATTTCCGCGACAGCCGCACCTTCCAGACCTATGCCCCCGACGACCCCAACCTGGTCAACACCCTGACCAAGCAAGGTGTGCGAATTTCGGCGCTGCCGTCCGAAGAAGACCAGCCGACCCTGTTCAGCATACTGATATCGTGGTTTCCGATGCTGTTGCTGATCGGCGTGTGGATCTTCTTCATGCGTCAGATGCAGTCGGGCGGCGGCAAGGCCATGGGTTTCGGCAAGTCGAAGGCGCGGTTGCTGACCGAGCGTTCCGACCGCGTCACCTTCGAGGACGTCGCCGGTATCGATGAGGCCAAGCAGGAACTCGAGGAGATCGTCGAGTTCCTCAAAGACCCGCAGAAGTTCCAGCGCCTCGGCGGCAAGATTCCGAAAGGCTGCCTGCTGGTCGGACCGCCGGGCACCGGCAAGACCTTGCTGGCCCGGGCCATCGCCGGCGAGGCCAATGTGCCGTTCTTCACCATCTCCGGTTCCGACTTCGTCGAGATGTTCGTCGGCGTCGGCGCTTCCAGGGTCCGCGACATGTTCGAACAGGGCAAGAAGAACGCGCCGTGCATCATCTTCATCGACGAGATCGACGCTGTCGGCCGCCACCGTGGCGCCGGCCTCGGCGGCGGCAACGACGAACGCGAGCAGACCCTGAACCAGCTGCTGGTCGAGATGGACGGCTTCGAATCGAACGAAGGCGTCATCCTGATCGCCGCCACCAACCGTCCCGACGTGCTCGATCCGGCGCTGCTGCGCCCGGGCCGCTTCGACCGCGAGGTCACCGTGCCCAACCCCGATATTCTGGGCCGCGAGAAGATTCTCAAGGTCCACATGCGCAAGGTGCCGCTGGCGCCCGACGTGGTCGCCCGCACCATCGCCCGCGGCACGCCCGGTTTTTCCGGCGCCGATCTGGCCAACCTGGTCAACGAGGCCGCCCTGCTGGCGGCGCGGGCGGGGAAACGCGTCGTCACCATGCAGGAGTTCGAGGCCGCCAAGGACAAGGTGATGATGGGGGCCGAGCGCCGCTCGATGGTGATGAGCGAGGAGGAAAAACGCCTTACCGCCTATCACGAGGCCGGCCACGCCCTGGTCAGCCTCAACATGCCGAAGACCGACCCCCTGCACAAGGTCACCATCATTCCGCGCGGCCGCGCGTTGGGTGTCACCATGAGCCTGCCGGAGCGCGATCAGCTCAGCCTGTCGGAGACCCAACTGACCTCGAAACTCGCCGTCATGTACGGCGGTCGCATCGCCGAGGAGATCGTGTTCGGCAAGGAGAACATCACCACCGGCGCCGGCAACGACATCCAGCAGGCCACCAACATGGCGCGCCGGATGGTCACCGAATACGGGTTTAGCGACAAGCTCGGCCGGCTTCGCTACGCCGACAACGAGGAAGAGGTCTTCCTCGGCCATTCGGTGGCCCGCCAGAAACACGTGTCGGACGCCACCGCCGCCATCATCGACCAGGAGGTGCGACGCCTGATCGACGAAGCGGAAACCGCGGCCCGCAAGATTCTCGAAGACAGCCGCGACGACCTCGATACCATCGCCAACGGCCTGCTCGAGTACGAGACCCTGTCCGGCGACGAGGTCGACGCCCTGTTGCGCGGCGAGGAGGTTGTCCGCACCGAATACGACGACATCCCGCCGGAAGGCGGCCGCAAGGCCTCGGTGCCGTCTTCGGGCAAGGCCCAGAAGAAGGACGACGGCCATCCGGGCCTCGGACCGGAGCCGCAGCCGGAATCATAGAGTCCGCTCCGGACCTTCCGTGAGAACCGTTCCGTGTCGATCGAACCCACAGCACCGGCAACCTTCGCCGGGTTGTCGCTCGACCGTACGCGCCTGATGGGCGTCGTCAACGCCACTCCCGACAGCTTTTCGGACGGCGGCGAAGCTTTTGCCGCCATCGACGCCATCGCGCTCGGCCGCCGGCTGGCCGAGGAGGGTGCCGACATCGTCGACGTCGGCGGCGAATCGACCCGGCCCGGCTCGGCCCCGATCGATGCCGAGCAGGAGAAGTCCCGCGTCCTGCCGGTAATCGAGGCGTTGGCCGGCGACGGCATCCTGGTTTCCATCGACAGCCGCCGGGCGGAAGTGATGGCGGCGGCGCTTCAGGCCGGTGCGCGCATCGTCAACGACGTCACCGCGCTCGACGGCGACCCCGGCTCGCTCGGCGTCGTCGCCGCGAGCGAGGCTTCCGTCGTCCTCATGCACATGCAGGGCGAGCCCGGCACCATGCAGGACGATCCGCGCTACGACGACGCGGCCCGCGAGGTCCGCGGTTACCTGGGCGAACGGGTGGCGGCCTGCGAGGCGGCCGGAATTGCGAAGGACCGCGTCGCCGTCGATCCCGGCATCGGCTTCGGCAAGAACCTGGACCACAATCTGCAGATCCTGGCCCGGCTCGAGGCTTATGAAGACCTCGGTTGCGGGCTGGTGCTCGGAGTCTCGCGCAAGAGCTTCATCCATAAGCTGTCCGGCGTCGAGGATCCGAAACGGCGCCTGCCGGGATCGCTGGCCGCGGCGCTGGCCGGCATCGAGCGCGGCGTCCAAATCCTTCGCGTCCACGACGTGGCGGCGACCCGCCAGGCGCTCGACATGTGGGAGGCGATCGGGGCGGCGGGCCGATGATGGCGGTGCCTTTACGAAAGAATTTGCAATAAAATGTGACGCCGGAGCGGGCGGCGATTGAGTTAAAAGGGGCGCGGGGCACGAGCGCTCTCGCGGATCATCGGGATATCGGATAGGGCATGACGCGCAAGCTTTTCGGCACCGACGGCATCAGGGGCACCGCCAACCGGGGCAACATGACGGCGGAGACGGCGCTCAGCGTCGGCATGGCGGCGGCCGCCCATTTCCTGAAAGGCGATCACCGCCACCGGGTCGTCATCGGCAAGGATACCCGTTTGTCGGGCTACATGATCGAGCCGGCGCTGACGGCGGGCTTCGTCTCCATGGGCATGGACGTGGTCCTGGTCGGGCCGCTGCCGACGCCGGCCATCGCCATGCTGACGCGGTCCTTGCGGGCCGATCTCGGGGTCATGATCTCGGCCTCGCACAACCCGTTCGAGGACAACGGCATCAAGTTGTTCGGGCCCGACGGCTACAAGCTGTCGGATGCCGACGAGGTCGAGATCGAGGCCCACATGGAGAACGGCTCGGTCGACAAGCTGGCGCCGCCGTCGCGGCTCGGGCGGGCCCGGCGTCTCGACGACGCGCGCGGCCGCTACAACGAATTCGTCAAGCAGACCTTCCCCAAGGGTTTGCGCCTGGACGGCCTCAAGGTCGCCGTCGATTGCGCCAACGGCGCCGCCTACAAGGTGGCGCCGGAGGTGCTGTGGGAACTCGGCGCCGAGGTCGTCACCGTCGGCGTCGCGCCGGACGGTTTCAACATCAACAAGAACTGCGGCTCGACCGACACCGACGCCATGTGCAGCCAGACCGCCACCCACAACGCCGACGTCGGGCTCGCCTTGGACGGCGACGCCGATCGTCTGATCGTCGCCGACGAGACCGGCGCCCTCGTCGACGGCGATCAGATCATGGCATTGATCGCCAAGCACTGGGCCGACGACGGCACGTTGAAGGGCGGCGGTATCGTGTCGACGCTGATGTCGAACCTCGGCCTCGAGCGCTACCTCGAGAAGCTCGGCCTCGGCATGGTGCGGACCCAGGTCGGCGACCGCTACGTGGTCGAGCACATGCGCCAACACGGCTACAACCTCGGCGGCGAGCAATCCGGCCACATCATCCTCGGCGACTACTCGACGACCGGTGACGGCCTGATCGCGGCGCTACAGGTGCTGGCCGTGATCGTCGCCACCGGCAAGCCGGCCAGCGAGGTGTGCCGCCTGTTCGAGCCGTTGCCGCAGCTGCTCCGCAACGTCAGCTTCAACGGCGGCCGGCCCTTGGACGAGAAGGCGGTCAAGGACGCCATCTCGGCCGGCGAGCGGCGGCTGGGCGAGAGCGGCCGGCTGCTGATCCGCCCGTCGGGGACCGAGCCGCTGATCCGGGTCATGGCCGAGGGCGAGGACGAAGCCCTGGTCGCGGCCGTGGTCGGCGACATCGCCTCGACCATCGAGCGGGCGGCCGGCTAGCCGGCGGAGGATAGCGATGCAGGGACGCGTGTTGATCGTCGCCGGCTCCGATTCCGGCGGCGGCGCCGGCATCCAGGCCGACATCAAGACGGTGACGGCGTTGGGTGGCTATGCGATGACCGCGATCACCGCCCTGACCGCCCAGAACACGCTCGACGTCAGCGCCATCCACGAAGTGCCGCCCGCATTCGTCGCCGAGCAGATCGAGGTCGTGCTCGGCGACCTCGGCGCCGACTGCGTCAAGATCGGCATGCTGCACCGGTCCGACGTCATCGAGGCGGTGGCCTCGGCGCTGGCCGAGCACGCCGCCGGCCTGCCGGTCGTCGTCGATCCGGTGATGGTCGCCAAGGGCGGCGCCCGGCTGCTCGAGGACGACGCGGTGGCGGCGTTGACCGAAAAGCTGGTGCCGATGGCGACGCTGTTGACCCCCAATCTGCCGGAGGCGGCGGCGCTGGCCGGGCACCCGGTCGAGACCTCCGAACAGGCCGCCGAGGCCGCCTTGCAACTGGCCCTGCTCGGGGCCGACGCGGTGCTGATGAAGGGCGGCCACGGGGAAGGCGACAGCGTCCGCGACGTACTGCTGCACGAAGGCGGACAGACCGAGGTGTTCGAGGGACCGCGCATCGAGTCGCGCCATACCCACGGCACCGGCTGCACGCTGGCCTCGGCCTGCGCCACCGGCCTCGCGCAGGGCTTGGGTCTGGTGCAGGCGGTGGCCCGGGCGCGGGCCTATGTCGTCGAGGCGATTCGCACGGCGCCCGGTTTCGGCGCCGGCCACGGTCCCCTCAACCACGGCCACACGGTAAGGCCGTGGGGGTTCTCCTAGAGCCGTTTTCCTCACGGACCGGACGCCGTTCTCAAGTCGATGATGTGATCGGGCGTGTCCTCGTTCAAACAACTTGCCAACCGACCGATTTCGGGGAAAGTTGCCGTTTGACTTACCCTCACGCACAACACCCCCCGACGATGTGGACCCAATGACTGATCGATCGAGCCCTAGCCCGAAAGATTCACGAAGGGGTACCGCCAAGACCTTATAATCCGTTATGA
>CAYFMP010000021.1:0-25886 GCA_964344215.1 uncultured Thalassospiraceae bacterium
CCTCGACGACGCCGGAAGGCCGAAAAACCGACCGCAGGCGCGTTCTCCGGCCCCCTGGACGGCGTCGCGGCCCGTTTCCGATGGCCCCGCATCGCCGCACGAGCCGCTCCTTGCCAGGGGGCCGGAGAACGTGTCTCAGCGATTCCATATCAACGTGACCTGCTCTAGGGGGGATGACGATGAAAGACAAAGAGTCGGCGGGCCCGGACGGCCCGTCTCCGCACGCCGATCTCAAGGATTTCGCCCATGAGGTCCTCAATCCCCTTTCCAGTGTCTTGAGCTACACGTCGTTGATGCAGGGAACCGACGAGATCGAGGTGTCCGAAGAAAAACTGGTCGAGTACGCGGCGATCGTCCACGAGGCGACCAAGCGGGTGTTGAAGGTCTGCGAGCGGGTCCTCGACGACGCCGCCGAAGGCGACACCAAGATCCTGCGCGAAACGGTGGATTTCGCCGTCTTCGGCGAAGAAATCGTCAATTCGTTCCGGGCCTTGGCCGACGAGCACGGGATCAATCTGTCGCTGCACGTCTCCGAGGATTTCCCCCTGCTGTCCACCGATCCCGTGGTGTTGGGGCAAATTCTCTCGAACCTGATCGGAAACGCCATGAAGTTCACGCCCAGGGGCGGCAACATCGAAGCCCGGGCGCAACTCGACGTTCAGAGAAACGCCGTCATCTTCGTGGTCGCGGACGACGGCGACGGCATTCCGGCCTGGATGGTGATGCGCCTGCTCCGCGGCGATTTCCAATCGGCCGCGACGGATAACAGAGGCTGGGGTCGCGGTCTGAAGATCGTCAAGAGCCTGGCCGAACACCTTAACGCGGATTTCGACGTGGTTTCCGAGCCGGGTAAGGGATCGGTTTTCTCGGTGACGCTATCGGACTCCGAAGTGATCGCGGCCTAGTCTCGGTTGGCGACGAAACCGGGCATGCGCACCTCGACGCCGTCTGGCGCGCCTCGACGCCTGTGGTAGTATACGGCCCCATGAACGGGGGCGCGCTGAACTTCGAGGTAGGCTCGGTACGTGTCGGACGGGCGCTCGCCGCCGTCCTCGCCGTCACCGCCGCCGTCCTCGCCGCCCAGTCCCCCGCCGCCGCCGAATGGAGCGCCGACGCCAATACGGGGTGCGAGGTCTGGAACCCGGACGTGACGGCGGCCGACTCGGTATCCTGGCTCGGCGAGTGCAAGGACGGCAAGGCGTCGGGGCGCGGCGTCGCCCAGTGGTACAAGAACCGCAACCCGAGCGCGCGCTACGAGGGCAGTATCGCGGGCGGCCGCCAGGAAGGCCGCGGCGTCTTCACGTCGGCCGCCGGCGACCGCTACGAGGGCGACTGGGAGAACGGCCAGCGCCACGGCCGCGGCAAATGGGCGTGGGCCAACGGCGACACCTACGACGGCGACTGGCGGCGCCACAAGGCGCACGGCCGCGGCTCCTACGTGGCCGCCAACGGCGAGCGTTACGACGGCGACTGGAAGGAAGACAAGCAGGACGGCCGCGGCATCTGGCTCGGCGCCAGCGGCACCCGTTACGAGGGCGACTTCGTGGCCGGCAAGTGGCACGGCCGCGGTTCCTATACGGACGCCTACGGCACCTACATCGGCGAGTTCCGCGACGGCAAGCAGACCGGGCGCGGCGTCGTCACCTGGAACACCGGCAACCGCTACGAGGGGCAACTGGTCGAGGGCCGCGAGCACGGCCGCGGCGTCTACACCTGGGCCAACGGCGAGCGCTACGACGGCGATTGGAAACACGGCCTCAAGCACGGCCGCGGCGTCTACACCTACGCCAACGGCGACCGCTACGAAGGCGAGTTCCGCGACGGCAAGTGGCAGGGCCAGGGCGTGTTCGCCGACCAGGACGGCCGTTACGAGGGCGGTTTCAGGGACGGCCGCAAGAACGGCCACGGCGTCTTCGAGTGGACCAGCGGCAACCGCTACGAGGGCGAGTGGAAGGACGACCAGGAAGACGGCCGCGGCCGCCTCGAATACGCCAACGGCGAGGTCTACGAGGGCGACTTCGTGGAAGGCCGCCGCCACGGCCACGGTATCCGCACCGACGCCAAGGGCAACCGCTACGAGGGCGACTTCCGCAACGGCGTCCAGCACGGCCGCGGCACCCTGGTGTTCGCCGCCGGGGGGCGCTACGAGGGCGATTTCCAGGACGGCAAATGGCAGGGCCACGGCATCTGGATCGACGCCCAGGAGAACATCTACGAAGGCGCCTTCCTGAACGGCAAGGAGCACGGCGAGGGCAAGCTGCTGTTCGCCACCGGCGGCAGCTACCAGGGCGACTTCGTGGAAGGGCAGCGCCACGGCCGTGGCGCGCGCATCGACGCCAAGGGCAACCGCTACGAGGGCGAGTTCCGCAACAACCGCGAACACGGCAAGGGCAAGCTCGCCTTCACCAACGGCACCACCTACGAGGGCGACTTCATCTCAGGCAAGATGCACGGCCAGGGCGTCAAGGTCGACGCCGACGGCAACCGCTACGAGGGCGATTTCCGAAACGGCAAGGAGAACGGCACCGGCACCCTGACCTTCGCCAAGGGCGGCTCGTATGCGGGCGGCTTCGTCGACGGACTGTGGCACGGTCGCGGCGTCCTCGCCTTCGCCAGCGGCACCACGTACGAGGGCGACTTCGTCAAGGGCCGCATGCAGGGGCGCGGCACCTTCACCGACGCGGGCGGCCGCTACAAGGGCGAATGGGCCGACGACAAACAGAACGGCCACGGCGTCTGGCTCGGCGACAACGGCAACCGCTACGAGGGCGACTTCAAGGACGGCCGCCGCCACGGCCGCGGCATCTTCACCTGGGCCGACGGCGGCCGCTACGAGGGCGAGTTCGTCAACGGCGGCCGCCACGGCGTCGGCACCTGCCGCTCGCGCGACGGGCGCTGGGGCAAGTGCGAGTTCGCCAAGGACAAGTTCGTCGGCTGGATCAAGTAGGGGCGGGTCTGGCGGCGCGACTTGCTACGCGGTTAATGGTGGAGAATCTTGTTGGCGATTTCTCAGAATGCTGCGATTCACGGTTAAGTGTCGCGTTTCTTCTCAACACGCAAGGCGATCTCTGTTGCAGGTGCGTTGCAAGTTATCAGGGCGACAGCATCTTCATATTAAACCTCCCTGATGATTCAAGCGTAGGTTTGATAAACCTTCCACCCGATGGTCGCCATAGCGACGAAGAATATCAGCGTGGGTATTAAGAAATCCAGTAACAAGAATTATAAAATCAGTCTTTTCTTGTGTGGATAATATTGAGATGTCTTTTCAGATTTACTGGGCCAGTATGATTTCCATTTCAAACGATCAATATGGAAATAAACAAAGAATCGAAGGGAATAATAAAAGAGAACAATGCCGATTAATAGCCAAATCCAGACCTCTCCTTCTGCTTTGATGCCAAATCCAAACGGTTCAAAATCACGAATATTGATGTGAGGGACATACGCTAGAACCAACGTGGTGGTCCCTAAGACCATTACGTTACGTCCATATTTAAGCATATGATCGGAAGCAATAGGTGGAATGTTCGCCAGGTCGGCCACGAGGAATCTAACTTCGATTCGAGTCTTGAATGTACTTGGCAATTTCTCTGGAAACTCGTGCCCATTCTTTCGCGTGGCCGCTATCACCGCCCTCGCGTAGCACTGAAATGTTCTTTCTCGCTAATTGGGCCGCCTGACCACCAAATTCCTTCACCATTTCTTCTGCTATACGTTTCGGATCGAAATCCGACTTCGGGTAAGGATAGTCAAGCTTGTCGTTGATGACTTTGTTTAACCAAGTGAGATAGGCTGAAATACCATCTAGGTCAGGAAAAAGCGTTGATCTGTTAATTCCCAGATTGTTCAACCTTCCCTTTAAGGGGCCGCAGAACTCACTCCGTATGACTAGTTTTCTAAGCCTTTTTTGAGGCTTCAGGATACTAGTTGGGTCTGGATGGATTGTGAACGTTGCGCTTTGGGCCGTTATCCTCGGAGAAATATGCGGAGGGTCAAAGCGTAGGATCTGTGGACATTGAAGCGGATCTCCTACCGGCATCACGACGTTTAGAGGTTTGTGCGCATAAATCAGCGCATCACCGTTGGCACCTTCGTGCTCAACAGCAAAAAACGCAGCGACCAGGGGATTAAAAGTCCAATCTAAAAGTCGAGTTGGTAGTCCGTGGTGTTGGGCTAGTGCGAGCAGATGCCACCTGGACGGCAAAGTTCCGGTAGATGAATGCGCAGTGGCCATTCTTTCAAATTCATCGAGAAGCCATTTTTCGTGTTGGGGAAGGTACCCACTCCCCTTTGTTCGGGTACTAGGTCGTCCGATCTTTGGTCGCAGGTCGTGCGTCTTGTCGGACACGCCGCGAAATATCCAATTAATTCCGTCATGGGCTTCGACCCACCGAGAGAAGGTATCCCACTTTGCGGCCTGCATTGTCGGTCGGATCACAGGCTCGGAAGTTCTTTTCCGCTTCTGGGGTGTTGATTTCATCAGTTGGCCAGGGAAGGGAACTCGATGCTACCTACAATGCCAGTATTCCATCATAGATGACCTTGGGCTTGCAAATTCAACTATCAGCGGCTCCACTATAAAACGGTGTTGAAACTGTGAGGTGGGTCACAAGTAAACTTGAAGTGGCTACGTTCAAGATATCTGCTTTTAGGGGAATTGCGGAAGGGAGCTACCCCAGCCTAAAGAACTCAGCATCGCTGATCCGCCGTTGCTGCTCCTGCCGGCCGGTCGGATCGAACACGTCGTAATCAACGCCTTCGGAAATCACGGGTTCGTGGCTGCGGGTTCAGGAACGAAGCACCTTGGCCTGGCGGAGCATGGTCACGCCGCTCATGGTGCCGCCGCCGGCCTCAGAATCGAACGCCCGTTCGCCGGAAACCGGGAACGGGCCACCCCGCCAACGTTCAAGTTGGCTATTCGGGGCAATCGGATGTCGGACGCCGCGGGAAGACCCCCGCGAAAAACCGTCCGGCTAGAGAGTTTTCAGGTACTGCATTCCCACCAACAGCCCGACGACGGCGACGGTGAGAACGACGGCAACGGCTTTCTGAACCATATTGTCAACGCCTTTGTCTTCTGGTCTTCGATCTTTGTCTTTCGAATCGCAACCGCGCCGCCGAACGAACAAGGCGCAGCACAATCCGGCAACCTTCTTACGAAATTTTTAGACTCGCTCCAAATCCCGCGTCAACCGGAACGCGCCCGGAACACCTGTGGATAATGTGGATAACCTGTATTTAGGCCGGGTTTCTGCGACTTTCAGGCGTTTCAAAAAAGCTTGTTCTCGACCCCTCCTGACGGTCGGCGTTCTGCCGAAACAGGCCAAAAATCGTCCAAATCGGCCCCCCGATTCGCGGAATCGCCGATGCCGCCGGACTTGCCAAGGCGGCGGTCAGGAGCGATCTTTTCGTGCCATGCAGATCATCACGCCGCGCTCGCGCGTCGTCGCCGTTCTCGGCCCGACCAATACCGGCAAGACCCACCTCGCCATGGAACGCATGCTGGCGCACGCCAGCGGCATGATCGGTTTTCCCTTGAGGCTGCTGGCCCGCGAGAACTACGACCGGGCGGTGCGCATCAAGGGGGCCGGGTCGGTCGCCCTCATTACCGGCGAGGAGAAGATCGTGCCGTTGGGCGCGCGCTATTTCCTGTGCACGGTGGAATCGATGCCTGTCGAACGCGAGGTCGCCTTCCTCGGCGTCGACGAGATCCAGATGTGCGCCGATCCCGACCGCGGCCACGTCTTCACCGAACGGTTGCTTGGCGCGCGGGGCTCGGAGGAGACCATGCTGATGGGCGCCGACACCATCAGGCCGTTGATCCGCCGCCTCGTCCCCGAGGCCGAGTTCGTCAGCCGGCCGCGGTTCTCGACGCTGATCCATACCGGCGGTGGCAAGACCACGCGACTTCCCAAACGTAGCGCCATCGTCGCTTTCTCGGCGGCCGACGTCTACGCCATCGCCGAGTTGATCCGCCGCCAGCGCGGCGGCGCGGCGGTCGTCATGGGGGCGCTATCCCCGCGCACCCGCAACGCTCAAGTCGCCATGTACCAGGACGGCGAGGTCGACTACCTGGTCGCCACCGACGCCATCGGCATGGGCCTCAACATGGATGTAAATCACGTCGCCTTCGCCGGATTGCGCAAGTTCGACGGCCGCGCCTGGCGCGACCTGACGGCGCCGGAGCTGGCTCAGGTCGCCGGCCGGGCCGGGCGTCACATGAACGACGGCACCTTCGGAACCACCGCCGAGGCCGGGGCGCTGGATCCGGAGATCGCCGCCCGCATCGAAAACCACGAGTTCGACCCGCTCCGCGAGATCTACTGGCGCAACCCGCATCTCAGGTTCGATTCGCTGGATGCGCTCAAAGCGAGCCTGGACGAACGCCCCACCGAGACCGGCCTGGTCAGGGCACGGCCGGCCGACGACGAGGTGGTGCTCGAGCACCTCGCCCGCGAGCCCGGGATCGTCCGCCTGGCGGCCGGCGCCGATGCCGTCGAGACGCTTTGGGAGGTATGTCGGATTCCCGATTTCGGCCGCGTCATGAGCGACGCCCACGCCCGCCTGCTCGGCGTCGTCTATCGGCACCTGACGGGACCGGCCGGGCGATTGCCGACCGACTGGATGGCGGCCCAGGTCGCCCGGCTCGACCGCACCGACGGCGACATCGAGACCCTGACCCAACGCATCGCCGGCACCCGGACCTGGACCTACGTGTCGTTCCGGGCCGACTGGGTCGACGACGCCCGCCACTGGCAGGAGCGTACCCGGCTGATCGAGGACAGGCTGTCCGATGCCCTGCACGAGCGCCTGACCCAGCGTTTCGTCGACAAACGGACGGCGCTGCTGGTCAGCCGCATGAAGGACCGGCCCGAACTTCTGGCCGCGGTCACCGCCGCCGGCGAGGTTCTGGTCGAAGGCCATCACGTCGGCCGCCTCGAGGCTTTCCGGTTCGTGCCCGACAGCGGCGGCGAGGCGGACTTCGGAACGGCTGCCGCGCGTTCGGTTTCCAACGCCGCCGGCAAAGCGCTGAGGGGCGAGATCGAAACCCGGGTGCGGGCCTGCGAGCGCGCCCCCGACACCGCGTTTGCGTTGGTCGAGTCCGAAACCGGCCTGACCGGGGAGATCGCCTGGGACGGCGTCGCCATCGCCCGCCTGGCGGCGTCGCCGAACCTGTTGAAGCCGGACGTCGAGCTCGGGACGGCGGAGTTGCTGGAGCCGGACGGCCGCGACCGCGTGCTCGGCCGCTTGCGGGGCTGGCTGGAGCGGCGCATCGGCACCGTCATGGAGGCCCTGTTCGCGGCTACGGCCGCCGATTTGTCCGGCCCGGCCCGCGGCATCGTCTTCCGACTCTCGGAGACGCTCGGCTCGATGCCGAGGCGGACGGCGTTGCCGGAAATCGGCGCCCTCAACCGAAACGCACGGCGCCGCCTCGGCCAGGCCGGGGTACGGATCGGTCGCGAATCCGTCTATTTGCCGGCCATGGTCAAGCCCGCCCAACTGCGGCTTCGCGCCCTTCTGTTCGGCGTGCACGGCCGCCATCCCCTGCCGGTGCCGCTGCCCGAACCGGGGCGGGTCGCCGTTCCCGTCGACGCCGACATGCCGCGGGGCTACTACGAAGCGGTCGGCTACCGGCCGTTGGGGCGGCTCGCGGTCCGCGTCGACATGCTGGAGCGGCTGGCCGGCAAGGCGTGGTCGCTGGCGCGCTCGGGTCCGTTTGCGCTCGGCCCCGAACTGCTGACCATGGCCGGCGTCGGAGCCGACGACATGAGCGCCATCCTCAAACGGCTCGGCTATCGCGCCACGCTCAAGGGTGGCGTCGAACTCTACCGGCCGGGGCCGCGTAACCGGACCCGGCGACGGCTCAAGACCGGCGCCGATACCGCCCCCGGGCCGGCCGCCGATTCGCCGTTCGCGAGATTGAAAGACCTGGCGGTCGGCCGATGAGCGAGGCGGCCCAGCGTCTCGACAAGTGGTTGTGGTACGCGCGGTTCTTCAAGAGCCGGTCGCTGGCCACCAAGTTCTGCCAGTCGGGTCGGCTCAGGGTCAACGGGACGACGGTCAGGAAAGCCCACACCATGGTTCGAGGCGGCGACGTGCTGACGTTCCCGAAGGGCAAGGACATCCGCGTCGTGCGCGTGCTCGATCCGGGAACCCGGCGCGGCCCGGCCAAGGAGGCGGCGACGCTGTATGACGACCTCGAACCGCCGCGGCGGCGGCCCGATGCGGAAGCGGCGGCGACGCCGGTGCCGGTGGCGCCGCGCGATCCCGGCGCCGGCCGTCCGACCAAGGCCGAGCGCCGGGCACTCGAGCGCTTGCGCGGCTGGTGGCGCCGGCTCCGCAACGGCGATTGAAACGAAGCCGTAAAATCGTGTTAACGTCGGGCCGCAAACGAAGCCGGGCCGGGGAGGGCGATCGATGAGCGTATTGTCTTTGCAGCGGGCCAGCGGCATCGTCGATGCGGCGCTCGCCGCCGGCGCCGAGGCCGGTTGCAGGCCGCTGACCGTCGCCGTGCTCGACTCGGGCGGCCATCTGGTCGCCCTCAAGCGCCAGGACTCGAGCGGCATCCTGCGCCCCGAGATCGCCTTCGGCAAGGCCTGGGGGGCGCTCGGCTTCGGCCTCGGATCGCGCGCCCTGACCGAAAAGAACCCGGTCTTCCTGAGCGCCGTCGTGGCGGCTTCACAGGGCCGCGTGGTGCCGGTGCCGGGCGGCGTCCTGATCCGCTCGGGCGAAGGCGCCGTCATCGGCGCCGTCGGCATCAGCGGCGACACGTCGGACAAGGACGAGGCGGCCGCCGTCGCCGGCATCGAGGCGGTCGGCCTGAGCGCCGATACGGGCGGCGCCTGAACCCGGCGCCCGAGGCCGGATTAGGTGAACGGCGCGGGGTCGTGCTATGGTCGCCGCCATGAAAACGGAAAACCGCTTGGAGATACCGTAATGCGTACACTTGCACTTGTGGCGGCGCTCGGATTTGGTGTGGCGACGGCGGGCCCGGCGCTTGCCGGTGCCAACTCGCTCGGCGGCTGCGGCGACTATTCGACGCAGTCGGTCGAACAGGAAACGACCAGCCCGAACATCGCCGACGGCACCATCAAGCAGACGCCCAGACCGGAGACCGAACAGGGCGGCTGATCCTCCGTTGAATTCGTTCGGGGACGCCCCGATCGACATTGCACAGAGAGGCCGGAACTTCCGGCCTCTCTTTACTTCGGTGCGCGAAACCGGCTCGTGGGCCGCCGCCGGATATCCCGATTAGGAGATTCGGGCGGGGCTGTGTTATGATCGGCAGCACGGTTTCGAGTTTCATTTGGAGGCTTCCGTAATGCGTACACTTGCGATTTTGGCGGCGGTCGGGTTTGGCTTGGCTGTGGCCGGCCCGGCGATGGCCGGTAGCGGCTGCGGCGACTATTCGACGCAGTCGGTTCAGTGGGAAACGACCAGCCCGAACATCGCCGACGGCACCATCAAGCAGACGCCCAAGCCCGGGACCGAGCAGGGCGGCTGAGCGACCGCTCTCGCCAATCGGGGTTTTCCCGAAGGATTTCGAAGAGGGGCCGGATTTTCCGGCCTCTTTTCTTGGCGCCGGCTCAGGCGCGGGCGACGCCGAGGCGCCGCACGAATTCATCGACGGCGGTAGCCGCCCCGTCGGGGTCGGACGGGTCCCAGTGCAGGAAGAACCGCCATCCGTTCAGCGAACAGATCGGCCTGGCTTCGGGGTAGGCCTCGTCGGTGGCGATATCGCCGTAGCGGTCGTCGAGGACGAAGGCGCGGCCGTCCAGGAACACCGCCAGCACCGTGTGGTCGCTGTCGTCGACGGTATCCCAGAGCCAGACCAGGCGCAGGCGGTCGGGATGGAAGCCCAAGCGGCGCAGCGAGACGTACTTGGCGATCGCCACGTCGCCCGCGTGGGCGTCCGAGCCGAAATAGGCGAGCGGCGCCGCCCATCGCTTGACCTTGGCGTAATAGGCGAGCTCGGCCGCGTGCTCGGAATTGTTCAGGTAGGTGTTGATGCCGGCGATCTGCCCCTTGACGCCGAACGGCCCGAGATTGTCGACCATGTCGATCCACTCGGCGGTGGCTTGAGTGCGGCTGTGATCCTTGGGCGCCGCCGCCAGATGGCGGAACACCTCGGCCGGATTGCCGATCAGGCGTTGGTGGCTGGCGAACAGGGGCGGCGGCGCGTGCGGGGCGCATTCTGCCTCTCCGGCTTGCGAGTAGTCGAAATCGGCCGACGGTTCGCCACCGGGTTGGTCGCCGAGGACCGACAAAAGGCCCGATAGATTGACCCGTTTCGAAATCTCGCTAATGGTTCTTGCGCTGTACTGCATGGGTATTCCCTGGCTAATGATGGAGGCGTGAATCATCCAGCAAGCCCCATGCCAAGACTAAACCGTTATCGGCGCTGGTATTTTTGTGCGAAGACCGGGTAGATTCGCCGCTCCCGGCAGGAATTGCCCGGATTACCCGGCACGCGGTGCCGGGTTGGCGGGCGGCGGTGCGCCGCAAGACTGGCGTCGGCATATCATTGTATGCTAATTTGGCGGGCCCTTGGCGGTGAACCCGGTTGTTGACCTTGAGACCGAACGGAGGAATGGGGAAGCGACGTGAACGAGACTGAAACGGCGGAAAAGACCGACGCCGCTGCGGCCGAGGAAACCGCCCCGAAAATCCGCAACGCGGACAGAGACGCCCTGCACATCCTGCCGTTGGCGATGCTGCCGTTCGAGACGGCGTCGTTGAGGCGCGCCCGGCTGATCAAGAACGTCCGCTTGCGCAGCATGGTCGAGCTGTTCGCCGACGAGAAGACCGGCAGCGGTCAAATGGAGGTCGATCATATTCCGACGCAGTTCAACTGGCCGGTGCGGCCGCCCCACAAGGACCACGTTCTTCTCAAGAAACTGGCGCCGCTGCCGAGCTACGACGTCTATAGCCTGCGCATCCTGTTTCGCGAACAGGGCATCCCCATCAACGACGTCGAGGACCTGAAGCTTTCCGGCGACAAGGTGAAGGAACTGACCAGTTACATGAAGACCTTCACCCATCCGCTGATCGAGCAGATCTACGGCGGCGACGACGTAACCATCCAGACCTTCGACGACGTCCTCAAGCTGTTCCGCGATCCCGACATCCAGAAGGTCCGCGAGAAGCTGCAGAAAATGTCGGAAACGTTGATGATCGACATGCAGGACGTGCCGCGCTTCCTGGAGGACTACGGCGACGTCTTCCTGTCGCTGTCCTATTACCGCCAGTGCATGGACAAGATCGAGCCGGTCCTCGACGAATTCCTGGAAGCCTTGACGGAACTCCGCGGCAACTACCAGTTCCAGCAGAACAACCACCTGCTCGAGACCTGCAAGTTGATCGAAGCCACCCTGAACAGCCTGATGGCGGCGATCAGCGGCCGCTTCGAAACCTTCGACCGCTACACCGGCAACATGTGGCAGAACCTGGACGCGGCGCGCTTCCAGCAGGTCAAGCGCTTCATCGAGAACTACCACACGACGATCGGCGGCTGTCTGTGCGCGCTCACCGTCAAGATGAAGGCGTGGTCGCAACGGTTCCCCCATCCGGAAGCCGGCGGCCCCTCGAAGCGGGCCGAGTTCATCATGTCGGAGATGAAGCAGGGAATCGAGTTGTTGGAGGAAATCGAAGCCAGCGCGCCGAAGGTCGAAACCATAGACTGGGGCGAATGACCGCCGCCCTGCGGCCGACCGCCGGACCGATGCGGCCTCAGCCCTTGCGGCGAAACAATACCGACAGGTTGTTGGACGGCATCCGCACCGTCTCGGCAAACTGAAACCCCCGATCCAGTGCCGTTTGCGCGACGTCGTCGAGGTTGCGCACCCCCCATTCCGGGTTGCGACGCCTGAGGTCGTTGTCGAAAGCGGCGTTGCTTTCGGCCGTATGCTTGCCGCCGACCCGGAACGCCCCGTAGAGATAGAGCAGGCCGCCGGCCGGCAGCACCGCAGCCGAGTTGCGGATCAGCCCGAGACACGACGACCACGGCGAGACGTTGATCACGTTGATGGAAACGACGGCGTCGACCGGCTCCAACGGCCAGCTGTCGGCCGCGGCGTCGAGATCGAGGCTTGGCGGCAACCGAACGCCTTCGGCCTCGGCCCAGGCGGCGATCGAGCGCCGGGCGTCTTCGTCGGGGTCGCTGGTCAGCCAGGTCAGGCCCGGAAACCGGGGCGCGAAGTATACCGCATGCAGGCCGCAACCGGCGCCGATCTCGAGAACGGTGCCGTGTTCCGGCAGGGCGCCGGCCAGAACCTCGAGGATGGGCGCGCGGTTGCGCCGGGCCGCCGGGTTGTCGAGCCGGTCGTCGTCGAAGGAAACCGCCATGCCGACACTTAAAGCGACTCGCGGGGACCTGGGCAAGGGCGAAAATCCTTAAGAAACCTGGGGTTGTCGGCATCCCGGCGGTGTGCTAGAGCCTGCCGCATGATTGGCCGGATTCGCAAGATGATGCTGGGCGGCGCCGAAGTTGGAACCGACGACGGTGACGACGACGTGCAGGCCTCGGCGGTCGCCCTCCTGATCGAGACGGCGCTGATGGACGGCGAGTTCGACGCCAGCGAACGCGAGACCATTTCCAGGCTACTGGCCGAGCGCTTCGGACTGGACGCGGGCGAGGTCGACTCGTTGATCGCGGCCGGCACCGAGGCGGTCGAGCGATCGGCCGAGCTGTTCGGTTTCACCCGGGTCCTGAAGCGCGACTTCGATCACCGGGACCGGGTTCGAATGCTCGAAATGCTGTGGGAGGTCGCCTATGCCGACGGCCGGCTGCACGATTATGAGGCCAACCTGGTGCGACGTATCGCCGGTCTCTTGCATGTTCCCGACCGCGAGAGCGGGGCCGCCCGCAAACGGGTGTTGGAACGACTGGACAACCAAGCCCGGAGCCCCTAAACCGTTGGCGGCGGAGCCTACTGTTGGGACGAGGCCCAATTACCGGAGAAACCCATGACCTACATCGTCACCGAAAATTGCATCAAGTGTAAGTTCCAGGATTGTGTCGAGGTCTGCCCCGTCGACTGTTTCTACGAAGGGGAAAACATGCTCGTTATTCACCCCGACGAATGCATCGATTGCGGCGTGTGCGAGCCCGAATGCCCGGCCGAGGCGATCGTTCCCGACACCGAGCCCGATATCGAGCAATGGCTCGAGATCAACACCAAATATGCCGCCGAATGGCCCAACATCACCCGCAAGGGCGAAGAGCCGGCCGACGCCGAGGAGTGGAAGGACAAGCCCGGAAAACTGGAACTCCTGAGCCCTAATCCGGGGGCCGGAAACTAGAGGATTGACCACATCGCGGCCGAGCCCGGGCGGCGGTCCGGGAAAGCCGGTGGGCGAACCGAGACAGGGCTGTTTTTGCCCGGTTTTTTATGATATTCTACGCCGCGTATTGGGTGCAGGAGTTGGTGACGCCCGGATTAGGGCCGCAACCCGAAATGTCTGAAAAGGAGCTTAGCCGCTGAGCCTCCGGGCCGGCGGCAAAAGTGCGATTCAGGCCGCTTTCGTTCGCAATCCGGCATACCGGCGCCCGGACCGGAGAGACAACTGGAGAAAGCCAAACCATGGCGAAACAACACGCGTTCAATCCTGGGGATTTCGTCGTCTATCCGACCCATGGCGTCGGCAAGGTCGTCGCCATCGAGACCCAGGAGATCGCCGGACATCGACTGAAGCTGTTCGTGATTTCCTTCGACCGCGACCGCATGACGCTTCGGGTTCCCGTCACCAAGGCCGAAACCTCGGGCCTGCGCAAATTGAGCACCCGCAAGATCATGGACAACGCCATGACGACGTTGAAGGGCCGGGCCCGGGTCAAGCGCACCATGTGGAGCCGCCGCGCCCAGGAATACGAGGCCAAGATCAACTCGGGCGACCCCATCGCCATCGCCGAAGTCGTGCGCGACCTGTTCCGTAACGTCGGCCAGCCCGACCAGTCGTTCTCCGAACGCCAGATCTACGAGGCCGCCCGCGACCGCCTGGCCTGTGAACTGGCGGCCGTCGAAAAGATCGATGTCGAGGCGGCGACGGAGAAGCTGGAAGACCTGCTGAAGGCGGCCTGATCCCGCCGCCGATCCCTATTCGGTAACGATCTTGACCCGGAGGCCCGGCTCCAGCCGGACACCGGGCCGGGTGCCGTTGAGGACGTCGAACCATTCGCGCTTGTAGCGCGCGAACGGCATGCGATCGGCCAGCGACACCCGGGTGTCGTCGTCGCCGACCGTCGCCACGCTTAAGCGCAGCGGCCGGATGGCGGCGGCCTCCGTCGCGCTCAAGCGGTGTAAGCTGTAGGTGGTGCGTCGAAGTTCCTCACCGAGCCGCGCCGTCGTGCGCGGTCGCGTGACGAAGGCGAATCTGAAGATTCGTTCCGGCGTGTCGCGAATGACCAGCAGACGGATATCGCGTGGACCGTCGCGGGCGTCGGCGCGGGCGGTGGCGGTGACCGCTTCCATGCCGTTGACGTCGATGCGCTCGACGTTCTGGAGCGCGAAGTTGCGGCCCCAGACGTCGATAAGGTAGGCCGACAGCGAACGCACCCGGCGGGCGGTCTTGGGTCCGGCCGTATCGAAAACGATGCGCGCCTTGTCGGGGCCGTGCGCGGTGACTCGGCTCGGTGAATTGAGTAGAACGAAGCCGGGCGGCACCCGGAACCGGATCATCAGGTCCGGGTGCAGGAAATCCCGGCCCTTGCGGACGCCTTGACGGATGTCGTCGCCGAACACCATGCCGTCGATGGTTTCCAGAAAATCGTCGCGGCCGACCCGCGGGTTCGGCACCGGCTGGGCGTCGGCCAGTCCGATCGCCTGTTCGATGCGCTCGACGGTGCGCGGGTGGGTCGACATGATGGAGTGGCGGACGCCCTGTTCGCCGCGCAGCCGCGCCTCGAGCTCGGCATGCGCCCCCATCTTGCGGAAGAAATCGACGGTGACGCGGGGGTCGTAGCCGGCCCGCGCCATGTAGCGCACGCCCAGCATGTCGGCCTCCAGTTCCTGTTCGCGGGAATAGCCCTGCAAGGCGGCCTGAGCGCCCAGCGAGACGACCTGACCGACACCCGACGGCACGCCGGCGGCGCTCCCCAATACGCCGAGAACGGTCAGCCCGAGCTGCGTCGCCATCGCCGTGCTGTGGCGCTGCGCCGTGTGCCGCGCCGTGATGTGGCCGATCTCGTGGGCCAGGACGCCGGCCATCTCGGCCTCGTTGTCGGCCAGCGCCAGCAACCCGCGGGTGACGTAGACATAGCCGCCGGGCAGCGCGAAGGCGTTGACCTCGTCGTCGTTGAGGACGGTGAAGCGGAACGGCGCGCCGGGCTTCTCCGATACCCTGGACAGCCTCTTGCCGACGTGGCGGACGTAGCTGCGCAGCTTCAAGGGCCCGTATTCGCCGCCGAACTCCTCGATGATCTTCGGATGTTCCTCGGCCCCGACCCGGACCTCCTCCTCTTCCGACATGAAGGCGGTGAAGCTTTGTCCGCCGGTCGCGGGATTGGTCGTGCAGGCGGCCAGCGCCAGCAGCGCGGGCAGGCCGGCGAAGACGGCGAATCGGCGAATCGGTGAACGACTCCTCGGCATCGGCGAATTATGGGACGCCGCCGTCGCACCGGCAAGCGTCCGCCCGATCACCTTTTGACGACCTCGATCTGCTCCGGATGGCTGAGTTCGATCATCGGTCCGTTGCGCCGTTTCAGCCAGCCGCGGACCCGGACCTTGCGGCCTTCGAAGGAGAGTGGATCGAGACCGGCCTCGGCGAACAGCTTGAGCGCCGGCTTGGCCGCCGAAACCGTGAAGTCGGTGCGCCAGTCGGCCCCGAAGTTCAGATAAACCCGGCCCTTGACCTTGGCGGCGTCGAGCACGCGGCCTTCGACCACCTGGAAGGTGCCGATGTCGCGGTCCAGGTCCTCAGGCTCGCGCACGGTGTAGAATAGGTGCCCCCAGATGCCGACGGCGGCCGACCGGGCCCGGCGTTCGCGCTCCAGCATGGCGTCGACGGCGGCCCGGTTGTCGGCGAACGTATAGACGCGGGCCATGCCGAGCCCGAGCATCTCGCCCTGCACCCAGCGCCCGTCGTCGGTCCCCAGGTGGGCCAGCAGGCGGCCGTGCCGGTCCAGGCGCGTGCCGCCGAAGTAGAGCGTCACCGCGCGTCCCTCGACCAACCCCTGCAACGCCCGTTTCGAGCGTTCGGCCAGGGGCCAGGTCGGAAACCCCTTGCGCCCCAATGGCAGCTTCGGCGCCTGTAGGCCGACCAGGCGGACCTGGGAAGCGCCGTCGACCGGCTCGGCCAAGACCACGGTATCGCCGTCGATGACGGCGGCGACGGCGGCGCGGGCACCCGGGCTCAGGGAATCGGGAACCCCGGCCGGTGCCGCCGGTGCCGCCGCGAGGACGACGAGGACGACGACAGCGGCGCCGGCGACGGCCCGCCGCCGCCGGCAGGCGCCGGCGGTCACGGCGCGCCTTCCCAGCCGGTCAACTCGCGGACCTCGGCCGGCGTCCTGCCGGCGGCGCGCAGGCCGCCGATGGTCAGGTCCCCATCGCGCTTGGCGAAACGTTTGCCGTCGGCGTTGGTCAGCAGCCTGTGGTGCCGGTAATCGGGACGCTTGAGGCCGAGAAGCGCCTGCAACAGGCAATGCACGTCGGTGGCGGCGAACAGGTCGGCGCCGCGGGTCACCGTCGTCACGCCCTGCAGGTGGTCGTCGACGGTGACGGCCAGGTGGTAGCTGGTCGGCGTATCCTTGCGCGCCAGCACGACATCTCCGAACGCCGCCGGTTCGGCGTCGACGATGCCGACATCGAGGTCGCGCCACTGCAGGCGGCCGGCCGCTTCAGCCGCCTTCGCCATATCGAGCCTCAACGCGAACGGCGTTCCGGCCTCGATCCGGGCCGAGCGCTCGGCGGCGTTCAGGCGCCGGCAGGTGCCGGGATAGACCGGTCCGCCGTCGGGACCGCCGGGGCCGGTGGGCGTCTGGTGCGGGGCGTGGCCGGCGGCGTCGATCTCGGCGGCGATGTCCTGGCGTGTGCAGAAGCAGGGATAGAGCAGGTCCAGGCCGTCGAGTTCGTCGAGCGCCCGGCGGTAGTCGTCGATGTGCCGCGATTGCCGGCGCACCGGCTCGGGCCACTCGAGCCCGAGCCAGGCGAGGTCGTCGAAAATGGCGTTCTCGAACTCGGCGCGGCAGCGCCCGGTGTCGATGTCCTCGATGCGGACAAGGAAAGTGCCGCCGCCCGCGCGGGCCTCGGCATCGGCGAACAGGGCCGAGAAGGCGTGACCGAGATGCAGGAGGCCGGTCGGGCTGGGGGCGAAACGGGTGACGGTGGTCATCGGTTGAAATAGGTTTCCAAAGACGGGGTGACAATAGCACGGTTTTTCGGTTACGACTGAGGATGAGCGAACAACAGCGCGAGCAACCATGTCCTCTCTTCCCAGGCTCAACGGCCCCGTCCTCGAGCCGGCCTCCAACGGTCCGCCCAAACAGCTCATCATCCTGTGCCACGGCGTCGGCTCCAACGGCGACGACCTGATCGGCCTGGCGCCGTATTTCCAGAAGGTCCTTCCCGACGCCCAGTTCGTCTCGCCGAATGCGCCGTTCCCGTTCGATATGGCGCCGTTCGGGTTCCAGTGGTTCTCTTTGCAGGATATGAGCGAGGACGCGCGGCTCGACGGCACCCGCCACGCCGCGCCCATCCTCGATGCCTTCATCGATCAGCAGATGGCCGAGCACGGTCTCGATGACAGCAAGGTCGCCCTGATCGGGTTCTCGCAGGGCACCATGGTATCGCTGCACGTCGGCCTGCGCCGCCGGCCCTCGGTGGCCGCCGTCGTCGGCTATTCCGGCATGCTGGTCGGGCCCGAGCTGCTGGCCGAGGAGATCGCCTCCAAACCGCCGGTCCTCTTGGTCCACGGCGAGGCCGACGACGTCGTCCCGGCCGCCGCCCTGCCGGCCGCGGTCGGCGCGCTCGAAACCCAGGGCGTGCCGGTCCGCCACGAGATGCGGCCGGGCCTCGGCCACGGCCTCGACGATCGCGGCATTCTGCTGGGCATGGAATTCCTGGCCGAAACGTTCGGCGTGCCGCTGCCGACGGCTTGAGGCACGGGCCGTCCTCCCCAAACCGTCATTTGTCTTGGAATCGCGATATCGTGTATGCTCCTCGCCAACCTGACGGGAGATGATGATGACCGTGGCAGTCGAACGCTTTCCGGCCCTCGTCCTCAACGCCGATTTCCGGCCGTTGAGCTATTTCCCGTTGTCGCTGTGGTCGTGGCAGGACGCCATCAAGGCGGTGTTCCTGGCCCGCGTCAACGTCGTCTCCGAGTACGACCAGACGGTGCACTCGCCGAGCTTCGAGATGAACCTGCCGAGCGTCATCTCGCTGAAGGATTACGTGCAGATGGAGCGCCAGCCGGCCTTCACCCGGTTCAACGTCTTCCTGCGCGACGGCTTCGCGTGCCAGTACTGCGGCGGCAACTTTTCGGCCGAGGGCCTGACCTTCGACCACGTGGTGCCGCGGTCCAGGGGCGGCCGCACCATCTGGACCAACGTCGTCACCGCCTGCGCGCCGTGCAACCTCAAGAAGGGCCACCGGCTGCCGAAGGAATCCGGCCTGCACCCGCTGCGCAAGCCGGGCCAGCCGTCCAACCACCAGCTGCAGGAGAACGGCCGCGCCTTCCCGCCCAACTACCTGCACGAAAGCTGGCGCGACTTCCTGTATTGGGACACCGAGCTGGAAGCCAACTAGAGCCATTGCGGCGCCGTCGCCGACCCGCTTGTCTTCACTATTCCTAAAAGGTCGGCGCCACCCCGAACAGGAACGGATGCGCCCACAACACGCCGGCGAACAAGACCGTGCCGAGGCCAACGGCGATCACGTCGTGCCTGCCATTGGCCGTCGCGTAGTCGGGCGGTTTGCCGCGTCGGTTGGAGGATAGAATCGAGAACACGGAAAACACGGCGAAGGAGCCGAACAGGTAGAGCGAAGCGCGGTCTCCGTTGTTGACCAGATGAACCGCCGCCCACAGCAGCACGCCGATGATCATGGGATGCTTGATCTTTTTGCGGATATGGCCTTTCAGTTCGGCGGCAACCTGTAGGATGAAGACGATCGGCATGACCGCCAGGGCCAAACGGCTGGCCCAAGCCGGCGAATGCCAGAGTTCCTGATACTCCACGCGGCCGTAGCCGATGGCGATGAATGCCAGTCCCGCCAGCGCCACCAGCGAAAAAAGGCAAGCTTGTAGGGTTTCGCGCCGATGCGGGCGATCAATCGGTCCCGCACGCCGGGAAACGACGGTATCGCGTGCAGACCGAAAAACAATCCGATGCCTAGCCAAATCATACCGTGTTCCTCGTCGATGCCGTTAAACGGACTTTACGCTTCGTCCGGTCGTCGGGAAGCGATCCGTTTGCTCCCCGGCTCGTCCCGGAAACCGGGTCGACGTCGTTCGATCCTCCGCGACGTGACCTGACTTCCGACTTTCCGGGTTTCGGCGAGGTCGCCCCGGTGTCTCGCGCCGGCCGGTTTCATTGGGCCCACGCTCCGGAAGCGGCGGTGGCGCGGCAGTAGTTGGAAAAATCCCGGGGTTCGTGGCCGAGCGCTTTTTGAACGCCGTCTCCGAGCGAGGCGTTGCGACCGTCGAGCACCTCTGCACAGAGATCGGTGAGAAAGTTTGCGAACTCGGGTCCGTCGTGCTCGGTCAGGGCTGCGTGAAACTGTTCCAACGAAATCGCGGCGTATCGGACGTTGCGGCCCGCCGCCCTCGATATCTCGGCGGCGGCGTCGGCGAAGGAGAGCAGACGCGGCCCGGTAACTTCGTAGAGTTGACCGGCATGGCGCGCGTCGGTGAGCGCATCGACCGCGACATCGACGATGTCATCGACATCGACGAACGGCTCGCGCACATCGCCGGCGGGCAACGCGACCGTGCCGCTGAGCACCGGCTCGAGCAGATGACCTTCGCTGAAGTTCTGCGAAAACCAGCTCGCGCGTATGATGGTGAAGCTCGCGCCGCACTGACGGACAATGTCCTCGCAACGCTGCGCGTTGGCCTCGCCTCGACCCGAGAGCAGCACCAACCGCTTGACGCCAGCAGTGACCGCCAACGACGTAAGCTGTTCGATCGCCGCCGGCGCACCGGGCACCGCGAGGTCGGGGAAGTAGGAGATATATACAGCCTCGACACCGCGGAGCGCCGCCGGCCAAGTCCCGGGGTTTTCCCAGCCGAACGGCGGATCGGCCTGCCGCGATCCTTCCCGCACGGCGTGGCCATTTTTCGAGAGTTGCTGGACGATTCGCCGGCCGGTTTTTCCGGTGGCGCCGAGAACGAGAATGGGGGAGGGATTCATGGGTCCGCGGTCCTTTTTCGATTTGTTGTGGGTCTTGCCGATGCGGGCCGTCTGTGACGGCTGGTCGGCAGATCACTTGACATTATGTCAATTGACAGGATGACGAATAGGCATTACTTTACACCATGTCAAGGAAAAATTCGAAAACCCGAACCCGAATTCTGAAAGCCGCCCTGGACCTGCTGGAAGCGAGCCGGGGCGAGGGCGTGCGGATGACGGACATCGCCAAACGGGCGGGAGTCAGCCGCCAGGCGCTGTATCTTCATTTCAGCACCCGGGCGGAACTTCTGATTGAAACGACCTACTACGTTGATGAGATTAAAGGGGTCGAAGAACGCCTGGTCCCCAGCCGCCAGGCCAAAACCGGCGCCGATCGTCTGGACGCCTATATCGAGGCCTGGGGAAATTACATCCCGGAAATCCACGGCGTCGCCGCTGCGCTTCTCGCCATGAAGGACACGGACGAGGCGGCGGCGAAGGCCTGGGACGAGCGGATGCGGGACATGCGGGAAGGCTGTGAAGCGGCGGTCGGCGCGCTCGCTCGAGACGGCGGGTTGTCGCCCGACCGTTCGCCGGAGCGGGCGACGGACGTCCTTTGGACGATGTTGTCGGTCCGCAACTGGGAACACCTGACCGTCGACTGCGGCTGGCCGCAGGAGAGATATGTCGAAACGATGAAATCCCTGGCGCGGCGAATTCTCGTGGCGGAAACGACATCGGACCGACGGGCCGACCGACATCGTATCGGCGCGTCCCCTAAGCGTTTGACAAAACCCGACAAACCCCTATAGTCCGCGCCGCATTTCCGGGAACGCGGACGGACGGGGTTTTTCCCGCGTTCGTCCCGCCCCCGCCTCGAACGGGCCCGATCGTTCCGCCCCGCATCCGTCCGGAACGTGAATCGGCCCCGAAGACAAGTGCGGGACAAGGCCTACCGGAACAACAATACCAACCGGTTCAACGAGTGAGAAAGACATGAGCAAACGGATCAAGTCCAAGTACAAGATCAACCGCCGCCTCGGCGTCAACCTGTGGGGGCGGCCGAAGAGCCCCATCAACACCCGCGAATACGGCCCCGGCGAGCACGGCCAACGGCGCCGCAAGCCGTCCGATTTCGGCATTCAGTTGATGGCGAAGCAGAAGCTGAAGGGTTACTACGGCAACATCACCGAGAAGCAGTTCAAGCGCTATTACACCGAGGCCGTGCGCCGCAAGGGCGACACCTCGGAAAACCTGATCGGGCTGCTGGAGCGGCGCTTGGACGCCGTCGTCTACCGCATGAAGTTCGTGCCGACCGTGTTCGCGGCGCGCCAGTTCGTCAACCACGGCCACGTCCGGGTCAACGGCAAGCGCGTCAACATCCCGTCCTACCTGGTCAAGGACGGCGATGTCGTCGAGGTCAAGGAGAAGTCCCGGCAACTGCCGCTGGTGCTGCTGGCCATGGAAAGCGTCGAGCGCGACGTGCCCGATTACATCGACGTCAACCACAACAAGATGCAGGGCACCTTCATCCGCACGCCGAAACTGGCCGACGTCCCTTATCCGGTGCAGATGGAGCCGAACCTAGTCATCGAGTACTACTCGCGCTAGGTCATATACCCATAAAGGAGATACCCAAAGGGGCTGATTTGTGACTCAAGATTCCGAACAGAGGGGGTCTTGACATGGCGCGTTTTGATTTGGCGGATTTCGAGTGGTCTGTGATCCAACCCTTATTGCCGAACAAGCCGCGCGGAGTGCCGTGTGTGGACGACCGTCGGGTGTTGAACGGTATTTTCTGGCGCTTGCGGACAGGCGCGCCGTGGGCGGATATTCCGGCCTGCTATGGGCCACATACGACCTGCGTGAACCGCTTCAACCGGTGGCGCAGGGCGGGTGTATGGGACCGGCTTCTGGAAGAAGTATCAAAGGCTTATGACGGTGACATCCAGATGATTGACTCGTCAAGCATTCGGGTCCATCAGCATGCCGCGAACGGTAAAAAAAAGATATCCGATCCCGTTGCATGGGTCGCTCGCGGGGCGGCTTGACGACGAAGATCCACGCCCTCGTCGATGCCATGGGCCTTCCTATCGCCCTGAAGCTCACCGAAGGCCAGGCCCACGACGGGCGGAGCGCCGAGGACATGTTCGCCACCGTGCGGGCGGGCAACATTCTGTTGGCGGACCGGGCTTATGACTCCAACGCCCTTCGCGAGCGGCTCGCCGCACGCGGGGCGCGGGGCAACATCCGCGCCATGCCGCACCGCCTCGATGCGCCGGCCTTCAGCGGTTGTCCAGGTTTTGCAGATGAATTCATACGGTGTCAGTCCTTTGAGGGTCTTGAGGCGCTTGGCGAAATTGTAGGCCATGACGAAGTCGCCCAAGTGCGCGCGCAATGATCGTGACTGTCATAGTGACAGCGTTTGACGGTCGCCTCCTTGATGGTCCGGTTCATCCGTTCGACCTGGCCGTTGGTCCAAGGATGATTGGGCTTGGTCAGGCGATGTTCGATGCCATGGCGTTGACAAGCCCGGTCGAACGGATGACCGCGCAACATGGCTGTGGGGCCCTTGCGGTTCTTCGGCAGGTCGGCGAACTGGATGCCGTTATCGGTCAGCACCGTGTGGATGACATAAGGAACCGCCTCGACCAGGGCGTCCAGAAAGGCCGAGGCGACTTTGGTGTTGGCGCGCTCGGCAAGCTGGACGAAGGCGAACTTCGAGGTCCGGTCGATGGCGACGAACAGATAGAGCTTGCCTTCCTCCGTGCGGACCTCGGCGATGTCGATGTGGAAATAACCGATAGGGTAGGTCTTGAACCGCTTCTTCGGCTTGTCCCCCTTCATGTCCGGAAGCCGGCTGATGCCATGGCGTTGCAGGCAACGGTGCAGAGTGGAGCGGGTCAAGCGCGGGATCGTCGCCTGCAAGGCATAAAGGCAGTCAACCAGAGGAAGCAGCGTGTGCTTGCGAAACGCGACCACCATGGCCTCCTCTCCCGCCGACAGAACCGTCGAGCGGACATCCTTCGGTCCCATCGGCGCGTCTTCGATGAAATCGCGCTTCTTCCACTTCGCCACCGGCTTCGGATTGAGATCGTAGCGCGCGCTCAACTCCTTGACCGAAGCCTGCGATCGCTGTATCGTCGCTCTGATGGCGTGCGTCGTCTTGGCGCTGCCGTGTAATATCCGTCCCATAGTGCCTCCCGTGATGATGGATCCGTATTATCGATGCCATCACACTCCGGGACTAAACAGCTAGGGCCAGTGGCCGGCCAGCCTCTAATTCGTTCGGCGGCGCGGCCGCAGCGGGGTCGCCAGTTCGTCGCGGAAGAACTCGGCGAGGAGCGCAAACTCATCAGCGCGCGGCGAAGACGGACGCCACGCAAATCCGATATCGCGTTTTGCCCCCTTACCTTCGAGTGGACGGGTGCGGACCCGGGTGCCCTTGGTGATGCCGGAGTCCAGAGCCATTTTCGGCAGCACCGTGAGACCGAGCCCGTTGTCCACCATCTGCACCAACGTGTGCAGGCTGGTCGCCTGAAAGGAGACGGCCTCGTCGCCAAATCGACAAACGCCGAGGGCGTGATCCCTCAGGCAGTGCCCCTCTTCCAACAATATGACCTCTCTTCCTTCGAGGTCACGGCCGGTGAGGCGTTCCTTGTTGTCGAGTTCCCGCGGACCGGCAAAGGCCGCCCATAGCGGGTCGTCGGCAAACAGGTGAACCTGGAGCCGTCCTGTGGGGTAGGGAAAGGCGAGCAGGACAAGGTCGAGACTGCCGCCGGTAAGGCTGTCCACCAATTGGGCGGAAGGCTGTTCGCTCAGGTACAGTTTCAAGTCCGGATAGGCACGGCGCAGCGACGGCAGCACCCGGGGCAGCAGGAACGGCCCGATCGTGGGAATCACGCCGAGGCGTAAGCTCCCCCTCAGCAAACCGCGCGACTCCTCAACCAAATCGACGATATCTCCGACATCCCTCAGCACCCGGCGCGCCCGTTCGACAACGCGTTCGCCCAGGGGCGTCACCATCACGGAACGCCGGCTCCTCTCGACCAGAATCCGGTCGAGTCCGGTTTCCAGTTCCTTGATACTGGCGCTGAGGCTGGATTGGGTGATGAGACAGGACTCGGCGGCCCGTCCGAAATGGCCGAAATCGGCGACAGCGATCAAATGGCGCAGTTGGGTAAGCGTCGGCAACCGGGGCATGACGATTCTCCGGCTTCGGTTAGAGATCGATATAATCGATCATAATCATGTAAATTACTTGTTATACCAATCAAAGTCCATCTCCTATGGTGTCCTCCGACGGGACGCGAACGGCGGCCCGACTGAAATTAAGGAGATAGACCATGAACAGCGTCCCGCAAACGACCTTTCAGACCCGCGTCCGCAACGAAGCGATAGGCGACCCCAACCCGTTCGAATGGAAGGAATTGACCACCGACGACCTCTTCAAGGCCAAGAAAGTCGTCCTTTTCGCGTTGCCCGGCGCCTTCACGCCGACTTGTTCGACCTCGCACCTGCCGCGCTACGAGGAACTCTATGACAAATTCCGGGAACTTGGCATTGACGAAGTGATTTGCCTGTCGGTCAACGACGCCTTTGTCATGTTCCAGTGGGGCAAGGGCCAGGGCGCCGAAAACGTCTTCCTGCTGCCCGATGGAAACGGCGAGTTCACCCGCAAAATGGGAATGCTGGTCGACAAGGCAAACCTCGGGTTCGGTATGCGCAGTTGGCGCTATTCTATGTACGTCGACGACGGCAGGATCGAAAAGTCGTTCGTCGAGGAAGGTTTCGCCGACAACTGCCCGACCGATCCCTTCGAGGTCTCGGACGCCGACACCATGCTCGCTTACCTGAAGGCGAACTGAAAAGCGAAAGGGAGGGGCAAGGAACAACCCCTCCCTTTCCGACTCCGCCGACACGGCGGAACCGGATTCGGTCGGCTGATCGGCGTTCGCACCCGGGCCACCCGGTCGTCTATCAGATGACGCCGTTCAACAGGAAGAACACGGCGAGCAGCGCAAGGGTAACGCCTTGCAGGCCGACTCGCCAACGCATCATCGTGTTGCTGTACTTCTCGTGGGTCTCGTCGTCGCCGGCCATCGTGAACAGGCCGACGAACAGAACAATTGCCGTAGCTCCGGCGAATATGCCGATCAAAAACGGTAATGTGGCGATCAGACCAGACATAGGCGAAGTCTAACACGGCGGGCGCATGAAAACCACAATTCCATTGTGGGAAATACGCTTCAGCCACCCAGCACAAGCATCAGGATGGCGGCGATGATCAGCCCGATTCCGAGGTATTCCAGCACCGTCGTCCTCTCCTTGAAGACGAATGCGGAAGCGATAAAGGTGAAGACCAACTCGATCTGGCCCAAGGCGCGAACGTAAGCCGCATTCTGAATGGCGAACGCCGTGAACCAGCAGATCGAAGTCAGCACCCCGACCACGCCGACCGACAGCGAAACCCGCCAGCTCGTCACCACGGCGGTCAGTTGGCCGGGCTCGCGGATCCGCAAGTATACCCCCATCACCGCCGTCTGGATGACCG
>CAYFMP010000021.1:25896-35726 GCA_964344215.1 uncultured Thalassospiraceae bacterium
GTGGTGACGGCCAGAGCGAAAGCGGCGCGGATCAGGAAATCGCCTTCCTCAAGGGCGAGGATGGCGCCCCGATAGAAGACCACGGAAGCGCCCAGAAATGCACCGCTGGCGATGCCGATCAGCGTCGCCTTCTCGGTCAGGCTGGAGAGCAGGGTTCTCAGCGTCACGTGGGTCTGTGCCGCCGACAGGACGAGGACTCCGACCAGGCACAACGCCACCGCCGCCGTCGCCACGCCCGACAGAGTATCGCCGAGGAACAGGAAACCGAGGATCGCCACCTGCGCTACCTCGGTCTTGGAATAGGTCGTGCCGACGGCGAAGTTGCGAAACGAGAACAGATAGATCAGGAGGAACGTGAAGACGATCTGAGCTACTCCCCCCAATACGCAATAGACCAGGAACTCGGCATTAAAGGAGGGCACCGTGGCGTTGCCGAAGTTGTTGACGCCCCAGAGATACAGCGCCGCGAACGGCCACGCGTAAAAGAACCGCACGTAGGTAGCGCCGGCGTCCGACAGCCTCGATTTCAGGTGTTTTTGTAGGGCCGAGCGCAGGTTCTGGAAGAACCCGCCGACGATGGTGAAGGGAATCCACAGTTCGATCATGGCGCGGCGATTATAACGGCGGCGGGAGGCCGGTCACCCGTTAACTTGGAAAGCAGCAGGCCGGTCGGAGACGATTGACAGCGACCGTCCGAGAGCGGAAAGTCCGTTCACGGTATTTACCTTCACGGAGATGCGGAATATGGCCAAGGAACTGCCTACACAGGCCCGGGTGGTTGTTATCGGCGGCGGTGTCGTCGGCTGTTCGATCGCCTATCACCTGACCAAGATCGGCTGGCAGGACGTCGTGTTGTTGGAGCGCAAGCAACTGACCTGCGGCACCACCTGGCACGCGGCCGGCCTGATCGGGCAGCTGCGCGGTTCTCAGAATATGACCAAGCTCGCCAAGTACACGGCAGAGCTCTACACCGGCCTGGAACAAGAGACCGGACAAGCGACCGGCTTCAAGCAGAACGGTTCGTTGACCATAGCCGTCAATGAGGAGCGTTTCGAGGAATTGAAGCGCAACGCCTCGATGGCCAAGGTCTTCGACCTGCAAGTCGACGTAATCGAGCCTGCGCAGGTCAAGGAAATGTATCCGCTCCTCAACACGGAGGACGTCATCGGCGCCACCTTCATACCGTCCGACGGCCAGGGCAACCCGGCCGACATCACCATGGCCCTGGCCAAGGGCGCGCGCCAGGGCGGGGCCCAGATCTTCGAGCAGACCAAGGTGACGCGGATTCTGCACGACGGCGACAAGACGACCGGCGTCGAAACCGAACGCGGCGAGATCAAAGCCGATTTCGTCGTCCTCGCCGGCGGCATGTGGTCGCGCGACCTGGCGGCGGCGGCCGGCGTCAACGTGCCGCTGCACGCTTGCGAGCATTTCTACATGGTGACCGAGCCGTTCGAGGGAGTGACGCCGGGGCTGCCGGTGTTTCGTGATTACGACGCCTGCGCCTACTATAAGGAAGACGCCGGCAAGATCCTGCTCGGTGCTTTCGAGCCGGTTGCCAAGCCGTGGGGAATGGACGGCATCCCCGAGGACTTCTGTTTCGACCAGTTGGCCGACGACTTCGATCACTTCGAGCCGATCCTGGAGAAAGCCATCCACCGGATGCCGGCGCTGGAGACGGCGGGTATCCAGACGTTCTTCAACGGACCGGAGAGTTTCACGCCCGACGACCGCTACCATCTGGGCGAGACGCCGGAACTGAAGAACCTGTTCGTCGCCACCGGCTTCAACTCCATCGGCATCCAGTCGGCCGGCGGCGTCGGGCGGGTGATCTCCGAATGGATGCGCGACGGTCATCCTCCGGCCGATCTCTGGGAGGTCGACGTCCGTCGTAACCTGCCGTTCCAGGGCAACAAGACGTATCTGCATGATCGCGTCACCGAGGGCTTGGGGCTGCTCTATGCCATGCACTGGCCGTTTCGACAGTTCGAGACTTCGAGGAACGTGCGCAGGTCGCCTTTCTACGAGCGTCTCAAGGAGCGCCGGGCCTGCTTCGGCGAAGTCGCCGGCTGGGAGCGCCCCAACTGGTATGCGCCGGAAGGTGTCGAGCCCGTCTACGAATACTCCTGGTTCCGCCAGAACTGGTTCGAACATTCGGCGGCCGAGCACCGGGCAGTCAGAGAAGAAGTCGGCTTATTCGATCAGACCTCGTTCGCCAAGTTCCTGCTTCGCGGCGCCGACGCCGAGCGCGTTCTGAACAACGTTTGCGCCAACAACGTCGCCGTCGAACCGGGCCGCGTCGTCTACACCCAATGGCTCAACGAACGCGGCGGTATCGAGGCCGATCTCACCGTAACCCGGCTGGCGTCCGACGTATACATGGTCGTCACCGCCGCCACCCAGCAGATCAAGGATTTCCACTGGTTGCAATCGCACATCCCGGACGACGCCCGCGCCGTTCTTTCCGACGTGACCTCGTCGATGGCCGTGCTCGGCGTCATGGGACCAAAGGCGCGCCAGTTGCTGGCGACGGTGACCGACGCCGACATGTCGGGCGACGCCTTCGCGTTCGCCACCTCGAAGGAAATCGATATCGGCTACGCGCCGGTGCGGGCGTCGCGGATCACCTATATGGGCGAACTCGGTTGGGAACTTTACATACCGACCGAGTTCGCGCTCGGTGTCTACGACCGCATCGTCGAGGCCGGCGCCGATGCCGGGCTGGTCCACTCCGGTATGCATGCCATGAATTCGCTGCGTATCGAAAAAGCCTATCGCCATTGGAGCCACGACATTACCGACGAGGACAGTCCCGTCGAAGCCGGACTGTCGTTCGCCGTCGCCTGGGACAAGAACGGCGGTTTCATCGGGCGCGACGCCGTTCTCAAGCAACGTGAGGAAGGCGTCACAAAGCGCCTCGTCCAGTTCCTTCTGAAAGATCCCGAACCGCTGCTCTATCACAACGAGCCGATCTGGCGCGACGGCGAGATCGTCGGTTACGTAACCTCCGGCATGTACGGTCACACGCTGGGCGGCGCCATCGGTCTCGGCTATGTCAACAACGCCGATGGTGTCGACGCGGCTTTCGTCAACGAAGGTACCTATGAGATCGAGATCGCTGGCCGGAAGGTGGCGGCCGAGGCATCGCTGAAGCCGCTCTACGATGCCAAGAGCGAGCGAATTAAGGCCTAGAATCGCTTCTCCTGAGGGCGTTCGTGGCCTATTGTAGCGGTTGTCACACTGGCGGAGGCCCCGTCGGGAAGGGGAAATTTTTTGGCCAACGAAACCAATCTCGACGAACTTGTCGTTCAAAAGGCGCCGCCCGGCTCCGAACTCCTGAAACGCTTGCAGTTGATGGAAGGGCAGACGAGTCCCGCTTACACGACCCTGCTACTGCTATCGGTCGGAGTGTTGCCGTTGTCGGAAGCGGAAGACGTGTTCTGGAGGGATTTCGATAAAGCCATCTGGAACTACAAGGAGCGCTATAACGCCGCCATCTACGAGATTTCCCCGGCCGACCGCGCCTTTCTGGTCAAGGTCACCGACGCCAACCAGGTTCGCATTCTGTCCGACCTGAAAGTGGAAATCCTACGCCTGATTCAGTCGTACTTCCCGGAAAACTTCGGCATGATCGACCAGTCCCGTCTGCTGAGGACGATCGATCTCCGCTTCAAACTGAGCCAGGCCATCCGTTTCCTTGAGAAGCTCGCCGAGATGCCTGGTATGGGAGCTGACAAGGGACCGAGACTACGACGCTTGCAGGAAGAAGACATCAGCCGCGTCCTGAAGATGAACAAGGATGTGGGATCGAAGGAGTTCGTGCGGATTTTCGTCCAACATCAGAGCATCGCCATGATCCAACCGGGCAACCCGCCGCTCGAGGTCATGAAGGAATATTTCATCGCCATGGGAGCGCTGAAAAAGCACGTATTCGATGATGTCGAGTTGCGCGGCAGCGGCAACCTTTTCAATCAGTTGACCATCACCTTGGATCAGGTGTTGATGAAGTCGTTCGGCGAAGTCAATCCGGGCCGCGCCAAGTGCTCCATCAATTTGAACGTGGAAACCGTCTTCACAAAAGCCTTCGAGTCGTTCCTGGGCCGCGGGCAGGAAGACGCCTTCGCCAACATCGTGTTCGAGTTCCGCCAGTCCAACATCCTGCAGCACTTCGACGAATACGAGGTGGCGAGCGAACTGATCCGCTCCAAAGGCGGCACCATCGCCGTCGACGCCATCTATCCGGAAGCGCTCGGCATCGTCAATTTGGCCCGTCTCAACGCCAATATGGCGAAGGTGTTCTGGCGGCCCGGAGCCGATGTCGCACTGCCGGCCCACAAGCAGGACATCGCCGAGATCCAGAAATCAGGGACCGTTATCGTCATGGCCCGGGTCGACGAGGAAGCCGGCATCGAAATCGGCCACCAACTCGGCATCACCATGTACCAGGGGTTCCTGGTCGACGGCATGCTGAAATAACGGACGGTCTCAAGACCCGGTATCGGTTAGCGCAAATGACGCGGCCGTGACCGCGGCACGGCGACGACTTCCACTCCACCTCCGAAACCAAGACACAGGATCAATCGCCGTAAGGCGCGACGAAACTCATTCATGTTTTTCCTCCCGAGATCAGTGGAGTGAAGTGCGTTGAGCATCAGTTGAACCGATCGGCATGACCTCGGGATGACCGTATCGTGTCATTCGTGTGGTATTTTGCACTGTGGAGGAAAACGCATGGCCACAACCAACGGCCCCGTCGGCGACGGCTGCTTCGTCACCCATCTCGAATGCTCTGAAACCGGCGAGCACAACCCGAGCGGCGTTGCGGCCGGCGTATCGGCGACCGGCGCGCCGCTGCTGGTCCGCTATGACCTCGATGCGATATCCCGGGCTGTCTCGAAGCGGGCGCTCGCCACCCGTTCCGCGGATTTGTGGCGCTACCGCGAGTTCCTGCCTTATCCCGATGCCTCCCATGTCGTCAGCCTGGGCGAGCAGATGACGCCGCTGATCGCGCTGCCGCGAACGTGTCGGCGATTGGGCGGCGGCGACATCATCGTCAAGGACGAGGGCCGGCTGCCGACCGGCTCCTTCAAGGCCCGTGGCATGGCTCTAGCCGTTACCATGGCGAGGGCATTCGGTGTTGAGCGGATCGCCATGCCGACGGCCGGCAACGCCGGCGGCGCGGCAGCCGCCTATGCGGCGCGAGCCGGAATGGAGTGTTTCGTCTTCACGCCGGCCGACACGCCCGAGGTGACGATCCGCGAAATCGGTCTGCTCGGCGCACGCGTTTTCCGGGTCGACGGCATTATCAGCGACTGCAACGCCGTCGTTGCCGGCGGCATGGGGACGATGGGTTGGTACGACATGACCACCCTTCGCGAGCCCTACCGCATCGAGGGCAAGAAGACCATGGGTTTGGAATTGGCGGAACAACTGGATTGGAGCTTGCCCGACGCCATTTTCTATCCGACCGGAGGCGGTACCGGCCTGATCGGTATGTGGAAGGCGTTCAAGGAGTTGGCCGCGATCGGTTGGCTCGAATGCGGGTTGCCGCGCATGGTTGCCGTGCAATCGACCGGCTGCGGGCCCATCGTCAAGGCCTTCGAGACGGGAGCGCGGGAAGTCGCTGAACCCTGGGCCGACGTGCGGACGGAGATCCACGGGGTGCGTGTGCCGAAACCACTGGGCGATCGGCTTATCCTCGACACCCTCTATGAAAGCAAAGGCTTCGCCGAGGCCGTTTCCGACGCCGACGCCGCGGAGGTCCGCGAGCGGACAGCGACCGAAGATGGCGTTCATCTATGTCCGGAAGGAGCGGCTTGCTTGGCCGCCTATACCCAGGCCCTGGAGGCGGGAAAGATCGGCCGCGAGGCGAAGGTCGTCGTATTCAACTCGGCAAGCGGCCTGAAATCGCCGATGCCGCCGGTGGAGACACGTCTCGATACCGAGGCGCCGATCGATTATGCCGGCCTGGAAACGGGTGCCATCAACCCTGTAGGCAACTCACAAGATTCTGAATAGACTGGTATACCAGAGACCAGCCATCATAAGCTGGCTCAACAAATCGGGAGGAGATCATGTCGAATTTTCGCATACCGATCAGACGCCAGTTCGTTCACGGGACCGACGCCGTTGGAGATGGCCCTTTCCTCGCTGATGGGGTGCGAGGGAGTGATCATCAACCGCTGCGCCGAGGCCATGAGATTCAAGTATTCGTCCGTCCACATGGAAGCCGACGGCGAGGTCGACCAACGCGGTTCCAGGGGCGTTCAAGGCGTCCGGCCCTACTTCAACTGGGTTAATTGAAAATCCGCGTCAAGACTTCCGAAACACCTGAACGTTTGGCCAAACTCGCCAGGAACGTCGAATACCGTTGCCCGGTTGTGAACCTGTTCCGGGAGGCCGACGTCAAGGTCGAGGCCAACTGGGTGTTGGTCCCGGAGTAGAACTCGAAGCTACCTGTGTACGGTACTCGGGGCACCGAGCCGGCAGCGTTCGGCGTTGCGGGACAAGGCGGCGGCTGGAACCGCATTACCCGGAAGAAAATCCGATTGTCTCTTAACGGCGTACCCAGTACTTAATAGAGACGATACCTCCGCCCGGGTCCTCGAGGGCCAACGCACGGGTGGGAGCGGGACCCTCCCAAGGCCGCTTCGTGGATGCAACGCCCCGTCCGTGAAGAAAAAATGGGGAGGGCCCTGAACGATCGAGTCCGCAAGAGGGGTGCGGGCGAGGGCCCCGATAATGGATTTCTTTCTAATGAGATTCCTGGGAATGCGGTTCTCGCGTCGGCGGCGGGGGAACCGTCGGTAAACTTAGGGAGAGCAATCATGATCGATCATAAGACCGAGACCCAGCCTCTATGGGACATACCCGAGACGGAGTTGATCGAGTTCGTTCAGGCGTACGATGATGGCTGTCGGGTTGCCAAGCGAGGCCTCGAGGCCTCGCCGATGGTGATTCGCAAATTCGATATCGGACCGGATGAGGTGATGTCGTTTACCAATCATGTGCAGGGCAATCGGGCGATGACAGCCTTTCATTTCCATCCGGAATTTCCGATTGTCGAGCGCTGTTCCTATATGGAGCGCCACGAGGAAGGGCATGCGCTTGCAGCCCAGATGGAAAACCGCCATCGAGCCGACCGTCGTCTCATGCGAAGTCATTGGCAACAGCGAATTGGAAACGCCGGGCGCGGCCTGATGGCGTCGATGGTTGGCGTGGCGATGCTGTTCGGCAGCCACGGTTCGGTGGCTCGCTAAGCGTCCGGCCGCCAACTCAACTGCTTTGGATCGTGCGGTTCGCTGGAAACCGCACCGAAACCGTGGTTCCGCGACCTGGCGCGCTGTTGATCTCAAGGTTTCCGCCGTGCAACTCGGTGAGTGACTTGGATAGCGGCAACCCCAGACCGGTTCCTTCGTGACCGCGTGTCAAACTATCGGCGACCTGACCGAAGGGTTCGAGTATCAATGGCAGATGTTCCGGCGAGATGCCGACGCCGGTATCCGTGACTGTCAGGGTCATGCCATTGTGGGCATCGACGCCGGCATCGATATCCACTTCCCCTCCGCGCGGCGTAAACTTGACGGCATTGGTAAGAAGATTGAGAACGATCTGCTTAACGTACCGGATGTCGGCGTGAAGCATGGGCATATCATCCGGCACGCTGTCAGTGAGCGTTAGGCCTGCGGCCCGGGCGCGATCGGCGACCATCCGAAGGCAAGGAGTAACGGCGCCGCGAATGTCGAAATCGCTCTCTTCGAGTTGTGCCTCGCCGGCTTCGATTTTCGAGATGTCGAGAATATCGGCGATCAGTTCGAGAAGATGGGTCCCGGCATTCCGTATGTCCTCGGCGTAGCCGATGTACCTTTCGTCGCCAAGCGGTCCGAAAACCTCCGATTTCATGGTTTCCGAGAAACCGATGATGGAGTTCAGCGGCGTTCTCAGTTCGTGGCTCATATTGGCCAGGAACTCGGTCTTGGCGCGGTTCGCACGTTCGGCGTACTCAAGGGCGGCGAGACGATCGGCCTCGGCGCGCTTGAGTTCGGTGACGTCGTGCAGGATACCGATTGATCTCGTGGAATGACCGGTATCGTCCATTACCGGTTCGCCGATCTCGCGCACGTGACGAACTTCTCCATCGGGTCGGACAATGCGGTAGCCGATGTCGAGCTGCCACGGTTGGTTCTGTCCTCCACCGGCGCGACGGGCGTTCTCTTCCATCGCGTTCAGGTATTCGGCGCGGTCGCCGGGATGAACCCGTTTGGCGAATTCCTCGAAGGTGGCGGCCTTGCCCAGAACTTGGTCCGGCGTCAGACCAAGGATACGGGCCATTTCGTCGGAGCAGTAAGTCATGCGCTCCTCGATCTCGTCCCATTCCCAGTGTCCGAGCTTCGCCAAGCCGACCGCTTCTTGAAAGAGCGCCTCGCTCCTTTTCAAACGACTCTCGATTTCCTTGCGCTCGGTGATGTCGAGAAACGTGCCCACGGTCTTGATGAAGCGCCCATCCCCATCCCAGACTGGTTCCGATATCTCCGAGACGTGCCGAATTTTTCCGTCAGCACGGACGATCCGGTATTCCGATTCCAAAAGGCCGATGGCGTGCGGAGCGTTCTCGCACTTGGCGGACCAAGCGATCACTGCTTCCCTGTAGCTCTTGCGATCATCAGGATGAACCCACTGCAAGTCGTCTTCCCAGGTGGTGGCGGAGGCGAAATAGGCTTCCGGCGTCGTTCCATGGATACGGGCGTATTCGCTGGAGCACGAGATCATCCGATCCCCGATCTCATCCCACTGCCAGTGACCGAGCTTGGCCAGTTTGGCCGCTTGTTCGTAGAGCGCTTCGCTTTCCTTCAACGCCGCATCGGCCTTATTGAGTTCGGTGATTTCCGTGGCCAGGGTTGCAATACCTCCGTCCGGCAGGCGTTGGCCGTGGATATAGAGGCAGATTCCGTCCTGGCGCATCAGTTCAAACGGTTCACCGGGATTGCGGTGCCTTTCCAATCGTTGCGCGATCCACTTCTCTTCCCGGCCGACGGCCTCCGGTATCAGGTTCCTGGCGACGGCGGCGCGCAGGAATTCCTCGAACCTCGTCCCGGGGACCGAGAACTCGGGTAAAGCCTCGTTGTATTCGCGGTACTTACGGTTGCCGAACACCAAGCGTTCCTCTGCATCGTGGATGGCCACCGATTCGGAAAGCGCATCGATGGCCGCCAGCAGCCGCAACGAGGTCGTCTCCGATCGCTTGCGTTCGGTGACGTCCTGTAGGGTGCCGCTGGATCCGGTCAGGCGGCCGTGACGGTCGTGCACCGCCACTCCGGTCCCAACCACGGTGCGAACCGATCCGTCCGGGCGGACGATTCGGTATTCGACGGAGTAGGCCTCTCCGTGTTCCACATGGTAGGCGATCTTTTCGAGGACGAGCTCGCGGTCGTCGGGATGAATCCGTTCGTTATACGCTTCGAACGTGAGTTCTCCCTGGTTCGGATCGAGCCCCAGAATCCGAAAGATCTCATCCGACCACGTGAACTGGTCGGCTTCCCGGTCGTACCTCCAACTGCCCAGACGCGCGACTCGTTGCGCCTGGGTTAGACCGGCCACCGTACTCTCGAGTTGTTCGACGAGTGGGGTGCCGAGCCGGCTGAACAGGATCATTCCCAGCACGAGGATCACCAAACCGCCCGCCATGGTCAAAGCGGCGGCTTTCTGGAATGGCCGGCGTATTTCCTCGAGATCGACTTTTGCGACAATGCCGAGATCGGTTGTGCGGATCGCCTCATAGGCGGCCAGAACACGGTTGCCGGCGAAATCGGTCGCGATGACGGTACCCGACT
>CAYFMP010000021.1:35736-43649 GCA_964344215.1 uncultured Thalassospiraceae bacterium
GGCCCCGCAGGGCGCGCCGCATCGGTTCGACAAGCGGCGAATCGAAGGGTACCGGCTCAAGCTTCTCCTGGTTTCTCAAGTGACGGCTGACGATGAAAACGATGACGTCGCCTTGGCGCCGGCCGATCATGATGTCGCCGCTCTCGCCGAAACCGGCCGAATCTAGGTAACCGCTCTCGATCTGCTTGATGATGATGGGTTTCGCCGCCACCGGATCGTTCTCCGGATGCTCGTGGAGAGCGATGGCCTCGATGACGCGCGCTTGGTTTTCGGCCAGAACCGAGAGTTGGTTGCGCCGCTCGTCGAATGCGGCCGCGTAGAGCAGCCACATGGACAGCGCCGCAACCAAGACGACGACACCGGCCATGATTCCCAAGAGAATCAAGAGTCGGTTTCGGAAACTCACCCCGAATTTCCCTAATTCGGCCTGGCAACTGGAACCAGAACCAACGGTTTTCCCACGTCGCCTGATATGCTACCGGGGCGTAGAGCTTTTGCAACGTAGAAATGAGCGACGATCCGGGGTTAGGGTTGAGAGGAAAGATGATGCCGTATGATGGCCGGATGGCGGCCGTGGTGGTGGTCGTGTGAGACGGTCAACGCGGCGATGGAGATTTCGAATGTACCGAGACGAAAAATCTTGAAAAGGCACCTGTTCATAGTCGAGCAGCTTCTGGCCCTGACCGTCATCGTCGGCTTCGTGCTGGCTCTGGGCGGATGCCAAGCCAATCGAACGGCTCCACAGATATCACGCGGCGAGGGACCGAAACTGGCACCGGTTGCGATACCCGGTTATGTGGTCGGCGAATCGTTCATTTTCGACGACGGACGGCGCGAGACAGTGCTTCGATCGAATGGAGGCCGAATCACCTGGCTACGAAACAGCGGCGCTAGGATCACCGGATTCAGTGATTTCACCATCCCAGCGCTTTCCTGGCAGACCCGAACGCGGCGAAGTACGATGACGACCAATGCCCAGCCGGGAATGCTATGGCCTCTTGTCGTCGGCAATGATCGAAGTTTCGAGCTTCGCCAAGTGATCGAGCGGACAGATGGTCGGCCGTTTGACACCGGCGAGGTGCGCCGCGAGTTCGAGCAGAACTGGCGTTGTGTGGTCGAGGGTACCGCGACCCTCGAAGTCACGGCCGGCACGTTCGACACCTTCAGGGTATCGTGCTTCCGAACCCGACCGGGAACCGGCGAATGGCGTCAGACGCGGACATATTATTATGCGCCGACGGTTGGCCATTATGTCCGGCGCGAGGATTTCTGGGCCCGCCGGTCCGATTTTCTCACGGGCAGCGCTCCCGAGCGTATCGATCTGGTTTCGTACGGGTTCAACAGCACCGTTCTGCCCCGCCAAGATCAAGTGAGCCTCAACCGAACGCTCCAGGATGTCTTGAACCGTAACCGCGACGGTGCCGGTTCCGTTTGGAAGAGCCCGAGTAGCGTCATGCAAGTTACCTTGACGCCGCTTCGCACTTATCGGAACGCAGATGGTGAGGCTTGCCGGGAGTATCGGAGCGACTACCGTCTTCGCAAACGAATCCGAAGCAATTCACGAAGGGTCTGCCTCCAAGCCAACGGTCTTTGGCAGCGGGTGCGGTAAAGAACGGAAAATCTCCATGGTGTTTCGGGAATAAAACATCCCCGCGTCGCGTTGTCTATCCAGAGTGGGTCGAAGGGAAGCTTTTGGACGATCGAATAGCACAGGAACTTATCGCCATGCTTCCCCGGCTACGACGCTTTGCCCGCGGCCTGACCGGGAGGGCCGATTCGGCTGATGATCTCGTCCAGACCGCATGCGTACGGGCGATCGACCGAATCGACCAGTGGAAGGACGGAACGAGGCTCGACAGCTGGATGTATCGGATCGTTCAGAACGCCCATATTGACGAACACCGGGCCGAAAAGTCCCGGCGCGCGGACCACAATGGGGCAGCTTTGCATGCCTATGAATTCGTCGACGGAGAAAACGCGATTGAGGCGCGTCTGACCCTGCGCCAAGTCCGCCGTCATGTGGGCGATCTTCCCGAAGAGCAACGTTCGGTCCTTCTTTTGGTCTGTGTAGAGGGCTTTTCCTACAAGGAAACGGCCGAAATCCTGAATGTCCCGACCGGGACAGTCATGAGTCGGTTGGCCCGCGCTCGGCGGAAACTCGGCGAGAGTTTCGAACACGCCGAACTGATGGAAGACAATCATCGAGGATTGAATTGAGGGCATCATGGTGAAGTTGGACGATACCGTACTCCTAGCCTACGTCGATGGCGAACTGGATACCGACGAGGTTCAGGAGATCGAGGCAGCGTTGGCAGCCGATGAGGAAGCCAGACGCACCGTCGAACTGTTTCGCAAGAGCTCGGCACTGGTTCGAACGGCCTTCGATGAGTCGGTCGGCGAACCCGTTCCCGAGCGCTTGAGAGCGCCTCTGTTGGACCCCAGCCCAGCGAGCCGTCTGCCGAAAGCGTCCTTCGGGGCGCGCAGGCAAGGGATCGACTGGCAGCCATTTCTTGCCATAGCGGCATCCGTCGCCCTGCTTGCGGTCGGGTTCGCCGGCGGAACCTATTTCACGCAGATGCGTGGAGAATGGAACGACCGAGTGGTGCGGTCAAACGTTGCGGATGGTCCGAAATTGGCTCCGGCGGCATTACCTCGCTATACGGTCGGCGAAGCGTTCAGTTTTAGTGACGGTCGACGTGAGACCGTGTATGGGGTTGAAGGAGAATCGGTCACTTGGCGGACCAACACGGGAAGCACCACAACCCGCTACCATAACTTCCTGATTCCGCCGCTGGCCTGGGAAACGCCGAGGCGTCGAAGTGATGCCGTGACCGACGCGTCGCCCCACCTGTTATGGCCGCTCAAGGTCGGCAAGAACGAAGGCTTCGAGTTTCGGCACGCGGTCGAGAGCAAGGCTGGTCGTTCGCGGTGGGAGTGGGCGCGGTCCTGGCAATGTTCGGTCGACCAGACTGAACTCGTTAAAGTTATCGCAGGAACCTTCGAAACCTACCGTATACAGTGTAATCGCTACGGCTTGGAAAATGGTGAATGGCGTCAAACCCGAACGTATTATTACGCTCCGACCGTGGGTCACTACGTTCTTCGCGAGGACCGCTACCCCAGCCGACCGTCGCACCGTATTGAGCTGGTTTCCGCCGGGTTCAACAGCACCGCGCTGGCGCGGGTCGATCAACTGTCGCTGAACGCGGTATTACAGGAAACCCTGAATCAGAAGGGCGACGGCGATCAGACGGTTTGGCGGTCGGGTAACGGAAGAATCAAAGTTACCCTAACTCCTGTTCGTACATATCGGAGCCCAACCGGCATCACCTGTCGGGAATACACCAGCTTCTACGACCTCGGCGACAAAGTTCGAACCAACTCGCGTCGGGTTTGCCCTGATGCCGATGGCGTCTGGCGACGTATCGATTGATCGGCTCGATGGAGATTCGAATGTCTAAAGATCAGTCGGAAAATCACAGCTCAATGTTAGAACAATTGGAAGAGAGAGGATGATATGAACGCGATGACTCAACAACAGGAGTTCGAGGATACCGTGGTTGATAAACGGCGTCGTACGGCGCTCGCCAAGCTTGGTTTGAGCGTGGCGGTGGTTTATGCCGCTCCAGTGTTTCTAACTCTGAGCGATGCCCGGGCCCAAAGCGGTTCGGGAGGCGATTCCGGACCAGGCGGCGGCTCCGGCGCTGGCGCGGGCGGCGACTCGTCAAGCGGTGGCTCGGGTTCCGATGACGAGGAGTCCGCCGATTCAGGGGATTCCGGTGCATCGGGTGCCTCCGGTGGTTCTCCAGGCAGTGACGATATCGGTGGCGATGATTCGGGTACGGCCGCCGCCGGCGGAATCGCGACTGGTGGTGGCGGACTCGCCGGAGGTGGTAATGTCGGTGGTGCCGGTGGCGCTGGTGGTGCCGGTGGCGTCGGCGGCGTCGGTGGCGCTGGTGGTGCCGGTGGTGCCGGTGGCGTCGGTGGTGCCGGGGGCGATGCCGGCGTACCCGGAGGCATAGTCGGCGGCGTCTAGAAGTCACGTGTTTCAGGGCCTGCGAGCCATCATTTCTTCCGGCGACCGGGGCGGTTTTCCACCGCCCCGGTTTGTCGTACGATCCGTCGGTTCAAGGGGAGGTGCGAACATGCTGCTCGCCTTCGAGGGATTGAAAGGACCGGTCGAACTTGTCGGCTGCGACGGGCTGGCGGAGGACATCGCTCGGGTGACGGGTGATTGGCCGTTCCGCGAAATCGCCGACTCGACCGAGGAACCGGTGATCACCATCGAACTGGCCGGCGTCAAGTACTTCAGGGATTCTCCGTGGCTCAAGAAGGCCGCTGTCTTCAGGGATCCGGTTAATGCTGTTTGCGATTTCCTGGTCGATCTGGTCAAGGCCTACATCGCCGATCAACCGGGCATGCTGTGTTTGCATTGCGCGGCGGTCGAGTTCGGCGACGGACTGGTCGTGTTCGCCAACACCTACAATACGGGCAAGACCCTGCTCGTCGTCGAACTGGCGGCGGCCGGCATGCGGGTTTTTGCCGACGACGTCATGCCGCTGCGCGCCGCCGACAACCACGGCATCGGGCTCTGCCTCATGCCGAGATTGCGCCGCCCGCTCCCCGACGACGCCAGCCAACGTTTCAATGCCTTTCTCGGCCCGCGTCGGGGCGCGACCAGCAAGAGGTTCCTGTATGTCAATCTGCGCCCTGGCGAAATCGCGCCGTTCGGCGTTTCGGCCCCGATCCGTGGCGTCGTGGTGTTGGACCGCAACGATGAAAGGAAGCCGGGCATGAAGCCGTTGCGCGAAAGCGATACGCTGCGCGCACTGGTGCCGCGCAATTTCGCGCGCGACGAACCGGCCCTGGAAATCTTCGACCGGTTGCACAACGTGGTTGGGGCGGCCAAGCGCTATCGCCTCACCTACGGGACCTCCGAACAGGCCGTTACGCTGCTGGTGGATGCCTTCGGAGGTCGTCCATGAACGAACCGACTTACCGGCAAAACCCGGAAGTCGTCGCTCGGTCCGTCGACGACTCGGTTTTTCTCATCAACGACCGAACCGGCACCGTCTATCACCTCAATCGACTCGGCGCCGCCCTGTGGCGCCTGCTGGCCGACCCGACGCCATTGCCCGCCGCCATCGCCATTGTCCGTGACGCTTTCCCCGACCAGGACCCAACCCGGGTCGAGCGCGATATCTCCCGTCTGGTCGCCAGCCTGATGAAGCGCCAGCTTATCGAAAGCGATCCACCTCCTGGCAATGCTACTTGAACGATCGCAGGCGTTGCCGAGAGCGCTGACAGACTTACCGTATTTGGCTATGGTTCCGGGACCAATAAATGGGAGGGGAACAATGGGGCTGAAAACGCCTTATCTCATGTTTCTAGGCGACGCCGTCGATCAACTGGCCGCGAAGACGGCCCAGGGCGTGGTCGATTGGCGCCCGGATATCTGTCTCGGACAGTTCAAGCTGAACGGCTGCAAGGCGGACTTGGGCATTCCCGATATGACGCTTCGCGAGGCCGCCTCGGCTGGCGCCAAGACCCTGATCGTCGGCGTCGCCAACCGCGGCGGCGTGATTTCCGATGCGTGGGTGGAAAGCATCGTCGAAGCCATAGAGCTAGGCTTCGACGTGGCCAGCGGGCTTCACAACAAGATCGCCGAGGTTCCCGATATCGCGACCGTTGCCGAGGCGCGGGGCGCCGCCTTGACGGATGTCCGCCATCCGACCAGGACCTTTGCGGTCGCCAACGGCGTCAAGCGAACGGGCAAGCGCTTGCTGCCCGTCGGAACCGATTGCTCCGTCGGCAAGATGTACACGGCGCTCGCCCTGGAGCGCGAAATGAAGGCTCGCGGCCTGAAGGCGACGTTCCGGGCGACCGGTCAAACGGGTATCTTCATCGCCGGTGACGGCGTATCGGTCGATGCGGTTGTCGCCGATTTCATATCGGGCGCGACGGAGTGGCTGACCCCGGACAACGATCCCGATCACTGGGATCTGATCGAGGGCCAGGGCTCGTTGTTCCATGCCTCCTACGCGGGCGTCAGTTTGGGCCTACTGCATGGCGCCCAGCCGGATGCCCTGGTTCTTTGCCACGAACCGACCCGCGATCACATGCGCGGGCTGCCGAACGTGCCGCTACCCGATATCGGCGATTGCATCCGGGCCAACGAGGAAGCGGCGCGACTGACCAACCCCGATTGCATCTGCATCGGCATCGCCGTCAACACCAAGCACATGTCCGACAGCGAGGGCCGGCGGTTTCTCGAGGAAACCGAGGACAATTATGGACTGCCGACCGTCGATCCCATGATCACCGGCGTTGGGCGGCTGGTCGACGAGTTGCCTGGATGACCCGCCGACTCACCGTTGCTGAGGAGAGTTGGACATTCGATCGGCCATTTGCCATCTCCCGGGGAAGCCGGACCGAGGCGCATGTCGTGGTCGCGGAAATACGCGACGGTGATCACAGGGGCCGCGGCGAATGCGTTCCCTATCCGCGTTACGGCGAGACCGTCGGGGGCGTTGCAGACCTGATTCGCTCCCTCGAAAACGATATTGCCGGCGGCATCAGTCGGGCCGAACTGGCAACTGTTCTGCCGGCCGGCGCAGCCCGCAATGCGCTCGATTGCGCGTTGTGGGACCTGGAGGCCAAGCAGGTTGGGAAACGGGTATGGGAGATGGTTGGTCTACGACCGCCAAAACCTGCTGTCACCGCCGAGACCATCGCCCTCGGCGCCGTTGACGATATGAGACAGCAGGCGGAACGTCTCCACGACTCACAACTTCTCAAAGTCAAGCTCGACGCCGCCGACGTGACGGCGCGCTTGCAGGCGGTGCGACAGGGTGCGCCCGATGCCCGATTGATCATCGATCCCAACGAAGCGTGGGACGTCGCGCTGCTGGCCGAAATACTGCCTGAACTGGCCCGGCTCGGTGTCGAACTGGTCGAACAACCGGTGCCGGCCGGTGACGACGAGGGCCTGGCGGACATCGATCCGCCGATACCCCTTTGCGCCGACGAGGCCTGCCATACTCGATCCGATCTGGATCGTCTACGGGGCCGTTATCAGACGGTCAACATCAAGCTCGACAAGGCCGGCGGACTGAGCACGGCCCTCGATCTGGCAAGAGCGGCCGACGCCGCCGGGTTCGGGATCATGGTCGGGTGCATGGTCGGGACCTCGTTGGCGATGGCGCCGGCGACGCTGTTGAGTTCGTTCGCCGAGTTCGTCGATCTGGATGGCCCGCTGTTTCTGAAGGAGGACCGCGTGCCTGGCCTGGTTTACGCCGGCGGTCGTGTGCATCCTCCCGAGCCCGAGCTATGGGGATAGAGACGTGCAGGATATCGAACATCTGCAACGGTGGATCGGCCGTACTGAGGAAGTTTCGGAACGGGTGGCGCCGGAACCGCTGGTCGGACTGTCCGCCACCCTGGACCGCGACGACCCGTTGCCTGTCGACGGCGATCCGGTGCCGCCCGGCGGCCATTGGTTATATTTCCTGGCCCGTGTGCGGCAATCGGAACTGGGGTTCGACGGTCACCCGCACCGTGGCGCGTTTCTGCCGCCGGTCGAGTTGCCACGTCGCATGTGGGCTGGCGGCCGCATCGAATTCAGAGCCCCGCTTCGGGTCGGCGAGAAGGCCAAGCGAATCTCGACGATCGCCGACGTAAAACGCAAGGAAGGGCGGACGGGCGAGTTGATGTTCGTGGTCGTCCGCCATGAAATCTCCGGCGCCAACGGTCTCTCCATCGTCGAGGAGCAAGACATCGTCTACCGCGGCATGGAAGAAGCCGCCGTCGCGCCCTCCCGACCGCCGCCGGGAGCGGCGGTCTGGCGACGGACGATCACGCCCGGTCCGGCGTTGCTGTTCAGGTATTCGGCGCTGATCTTCAACGCCCATCGC
>CAYFMP010000021.1:43659-52063 GCA_964344215.1 uncultured Thalassospiraceae bacterium
CCACCCGTTTACCACGGAGGAGGAGGGCTATCCCGGCTTGATCGTGCACGGACCGCTGATCGCAACTTTGTTGATGGACCTGTGCCGCCGCCAGGCTCCCGGTGCGACACTATGCCGTTTCGACTACCGCTCGGTGGCGCCGTTGTTCGATACCGCGCCGTTCGCCGTCGAGGGCGAGCCGGACGGCGATTGCCGATCCGCCAAGGTTTGGGCCCTGGATCCCGACAACGGCCTCGCGATGACGGCGGAGGCCGGCTTTGGCGACTGACCCCGCAATGTTCGACGTCATCCTCGTTCTCGGTGCGCCGGTCGAGACCGATGGTTCGCCATCTCCTGCTCTTGTTCGCCGGGTCGCGCATGCGGTCGAGGTGTATCGCCGAGGCGCGGCACCCGTCGTCCTCATGGTCGGCGGCTTGACCGCTCATCCCGCCGTTACCGAGGCCCGCTGCATGGCCGACCTGGCGGTCTCGGCCGGCGTGCCCGAAACGGCCGTCGTTCTTGAGGAACGGTCGACCCGGACCTGTGAGAATGCAGCCGAATGCCGGAACATCCTGAGCGAACGGAGTTGGTCGCGGGGACTATTGATCACCGATGACTATCACATGCCGCGCGCCCTATATGCGTTTCGCGCCTACGGTATGGAAGTGGAAGCCAGCACCGTCAGAACACCTGTCAACATGGGGACGCTCTTCGCCAGATTCGTGCGCGAACCGGTGGCCCGGGCCCGTTATCGGCAGCTACTCAGTTGGTGAGGGAATCGAGACTCCCGGTCAGCCGCCCGCCGTACTCCGCCTGAGTCGCCAATCGTCGAGTTGGCGGCGGCGCTTGGCGGCGAAATCGGCGGCGCTGTCGGAAAAACCGAGACCGCTCATCTGCTTCTTCCGGCGCAACGCCAGTTCGGCCTTACGCATGGCGAGCAGATGGCCGATGCCAACCCGGCGGCTTCGGGAGTCGCGCCAGGCATTCAATTCGGCTTGGCGTCGTGCGGTGAAGACCTCCCCGCGCGGCGCCGCCGTTTCGGCCATTCGGGCGGCCTCGCGCCGGGCTCGGAAGGCAGCATTGAATTGATTGGTGCGGGGACGGTCGATCTCCGACGGAGGCCGCCAACCGTCCTCGATGCGGGTCGCAGGGGCGTTGGCAAGGCGGCCGCGGCTGCCGTTCCAGAACCGCTGGACCTTGTCGCGATAGGGGCCGTTGCGCTCCGGCGTCGTCGAATGATAATAGCCGGCTGCCCGGCTCCAATCGCCGGTCGCCCTGTACATGCGACGCAGGTATTCCGACGCGTAGGCCGCGTTGGCGTCCGGATCGAAAGCCTCCGACAGAGTTTCGAAGGCACCGGCGTGGTAATAGAGGTTGATCTGCATACAGCCGACGTCGATGTTTCTGACCCCTTCGGTCAACAGGATCTCGACTTCCGCCACCGCTTCCTCCTTACTGTCGAAATAACGGCCGGTGCCGCCGGCCGTGACGGTCCACGGCCAGGCAACATTTTCCTGTTTGCGTCGGTTCCAACGACCTGATTCAGCCAACGAGATGGCGCCGAGGAGGCCCTTCGGGACGCCGTCGAGGCGTTCCTGGCGGGCCGTCGTCGCTGCGCACGTTTCCCATGCGTTTTCAACGCCTTGAGAGGCATACGCCGGGGCGACCCCGAGGCCCGTAAGGGCGATCAGGGCGAGCGCGGCGACGATCGTCTTGCGTCTTGCCATGGTTCCACACTTTCCGTTCCCGCCCGATACGGAGCAAACGCCGTGCCAGAAATCGCAAGATCGGTAAAAACGGGCGGAGACCGCCGATGGTTCAGGCCAGCGGCAGCGTCGAATCGCCTTCGCCCAACGGCAGTTGCATGATGACGCTGTCGACCCAGCGTCCCAACTTGAAACCGACCGATTTGATGGCGCCGACCTCGGTGAAGCCGTGCTTGGCGTGCAGGCTGATCGACGCGGTGTTCTCCGAATCGCCGATGACGGCGATCATCTGACGATATCCCAGTTCCGTGCAGCGCTCGATCAGGACCTTCAGAAGGCCGCTGCCGACGCCGAGGCCGTGGGCTTCGTCGGCCACGTAGACCGAGTTCTCGACCGAGTAGCGATAGCCCGGCCGGGCGCGGTAGGGCGAGGCATAGGCGTATCCCGCGATACGGCTGTCGTGTTCGGCGACCAGATAGGGAAAGCCGCCGTCGACGACGGCTCGCCACCGTCGCTTCATCTCTACGGCGGACGGCGGCGCCTCCTCGAAGCTGGCCAGCCCGTTCAGCACGTGGGGCACGTAGATCGACTGCACGGCCGGGATGTCGGCTTCCGTGGCGTCGCGAACCCGCACTTTCGATCCGTCGTCGGCCCCGCTCATTCGGCCGCCTTCAGGGAGCCGTCGCCGGTCGGCGCCAAGGTCGCCGGGTCGATGTCGCACAGCACCTTGGCCAGCCGCCCCATGCGACGCGTCAACCCGGGCAGCCCGGGGCCGCGCCGGATGCGCTCCTCGTCCATGTAGAGGGCGCGGTTGATCTCGATCTGCAGGACGTGGACGCCGTCGCCCGGGTTGCCGTAATGCCGCGTCGTGTAGCCGCCGGCATAGGGTTTGTTGCGGACGACTGAGAAATCCATCGCCGTCAGGGTGCGATGCGCCAGTTCGGTGACGGCGCCGCCGCAGGCACGGCCGTGGCAGTCGCCGAGTACGATGTCGCGACGTTTGCGCGACGGCAACGGGTCGAGCGGACCGCCGGCCGACGGCATCGAGTGGCAATCGACCAGCAGGCAAACGCCGAACCGCGTCCGCGTCGCCTCCATGAGGTCGCGCAAGGCCTTGTGGTAGGGCGCGTGAAGCTCATCGATGCGCCGCTTGGCGTCGTCGAACCCGAGTCTGCGCCGGTAGATGCGGGCGCCGTTGGTAACGACCTTGGGGATGGTGCCGAGACCGGCGGTCAGCCTCGGCGAGGCGGTGGTGACGTAATCGGGAAGCGGGTCGTCGAACATGGCCGGATCGAGCTCGTAGGGCTCGCGGTTGACATCGACATAGGCGCGCGGGAAATGCGCCTTCAGCAGCGGCGCGCCGAGCTCGGGGACGGCGCCGAATATCTCGTCGACGAAGGCGTCTTCGGAGCGCCTGAGCCGGGTCTCGTCGAGTGCCGCCTCGGCGACGAAGCGGGCCGGGTAACAGTTGCCGCTATGCGGCGAGGCGAACACCACCGGCGCCGTCTGTTCGACCGGCCGGACGATCTCGAAAGGCGCTGCCGTTTCCTGCTGGCGCGGTGTTTCCCGGTCGGCGTCGGCTCGCTGGTTGGGCACATGGACCTCCGGCTAGCTGGTTGCGGCCCGGCCGATTGCGGCAACGGCGAACGCCCGGCCTCGGCTCCTGCCGTCCTTGTTAGCCTCCCGCGAGCGGTGGCGCAACGCCTAAACGAGGCTGCCGCTCGGCGCGCCGGCGATCTTCTCTGAGGGCTTGCCAAGCCCCCCTCGAGGCTTTACAACGCCAGCGTTCCGGGCCTTTTCGGCCAAGCGAACGCAAGGGCGCGTAGCTCAGCGGGAGAGCACTGTGTTGACATCGCAGGGGTCGCTGGTTCAATCCCAGCCGCGCCCACCATCTTCCCCCTCTATTCGCAAGAATCTAATCCGCAGGTGACCGGAGACGGCGGCCGGCCGCGGCCGCGATCGGGTCTTAGGTCGCGCGCGGGCGGGCTATACCTAAGTTGTTAGCCATTACGTTGCCATAGAGGGTTGTAGACAGGAGGCGAGAGGAGTGCCTAAATCCTGTGTCAGCTAGTGGTAGCTGATGGTTCTTTGGAAATCTCTTCGACTACGGCAACCCGGATATTGCCGCTAATCTGAACCTCAATCTCGTCTCCGACTGCCGCCCCAATCACAGCTTCACCAAGTGGCTCATCAAAATGAACAATACCATTAGACGGGTCGTTTGTTGTATCGCTGAGAAAGACGGTTAATCGTCTGTCGGGGTCATCGTTGTACCGAATAACGACTCTATCTCCGACGCAAACTGATACATCTGGTTCGATAAATTCAGGCTCTTCGTAATCTGGGTCCACATCTAACTCTGACAGGCGATTAAGAATAGCCTTTCGCAATCGCTCCGCCTCTCGTTGCGGATCCTCGAACCAGTCAGTGGACCAGATTCTGTGAAGATACCAACCCAGTCCTTCAAGGACCTCCTGGCGAAGGCGATCTCGATCTCGCGCCGACCTGGATGAGTGGTAGGTGGCTCCATCGCATTCGACGCCCATAATAAACCCGTAGGGCCAGTTCGGATGACGGACGCCAATATCGATGAAATATCCTGATACACCAACCTGGGGAATAGCCTCACAGCCCATCGCGCGGATTTGATTGATTACATGAAGCTCGAACTCTGAATCTGGTTCCCGGGTAGTGACTTCTCCCGACTCTATGTTTCCAGAGGCAGAGTACTCCAACCAACGCTTGAGCATGTATACGCCGGGATTTCCGGTTTCTTCCGCTCGGACATCGTTGGCAGTCATAGATGAGAACGTCACTATCTTCTCTTTCGCGCGTGAGAAAAGAACATTGAGGCGTCGTTTGCCGGCAACTCCGTTAATGGGACCAAATCTCTGCATAACGGGCGCTCCCGGTCGTTCTGGCCCGTATACAGTGCCTATAAAGATCACATCGCGTTCATCGCCTTGGACGTTTTCTAGGTTCTTGATAAAGAAACTCTCCAAACCATCATTTCGAACATCCCATTCCTCAACATACCGAGCAGCTTCCGAATTCTGATTCAATACGTAATCCATTTCTTCGAGAACCAGATCACGTTGTTTTTGGTTCAAAGTAACAAGGCCTAGAGAGCGATTGGGATTGGCGCGCATGAATTCCGCGGCGGCATCGACCATAGCTTTGGCTTCTTTTGGATTTGTGCCTGAGGAGTAGAGGCCGTCAACCCTTTTGAGCGACACGCCCATGTCAGAGCCATCGTCCTCGGCTGAAGGAAAAACCACGAGCTGATCGCCATAAACGTGGCGATTCGAGAAGGCAATCAATCCGCCATGCCGGGACCGATAATGCCAACGTAATCGTCGTGCAGGTCTAAAAACCGCGTTGGCAATCTCAAGAATTGATTCTTCTGTAACAGCCTCATCCTCGTCGACATCATCATCATCGAGAAGCTTTCGGAAAAAACTGGTCGGAGGCAACTGGTTGGTATCGCCTACCACCATTGCCTGACGGCCTCGAACGAGGGCACCTATTGCGTCTTCAGGAGTCATTTGGGACGCTTCATCAATAATTACCAAATCAAACGCTATAACCCCTTTCTCAATGTATTGGGCCACAGCGAGAGGGGACATCATCCAACAGGGCTTCAATGCGAGTAGAGACTTCCCAGCTCTCCGCGTGAGATCGCGGACCGGAACAAAGGCTCGTATCTTTGAGATTTCGTTGTCGATGAGAGCCATCTCGGTCCACTCCGATCGACGGCCACGCCCATTACCGGCCACTGTTCGTGCAGATCCCTGAATTTTCGCGCAGACATGTTCTCGTGTGGCAGCAATGATTTTTCGGTCTAGATCGGCTAGACGAGCACGTAGGGTATCCAGTTTTGTCCCATTGTATTTTGCGAGAACACTGCCGTGCTCATGATAAGCTTCTCTGGCCATCTCTTGAGCAAGCAGCGCTTTGAAGATGCGACCCATCCCCGCCAAACCTTCTTCAAGCCGGATCAGAGCATCGAACAGAAAACCGAATCCCTTTTCTTCTAGATCATTCCTTGCAGAAGTTAGGCGGGAGTGCGCCAATAGCCCCTCTTTGTCGGTAGCGGCTAGTTTGAATTTTTCCACCAACTCTTCTCGCTTCAGCTCCTCTCTCAGGTTCTTCTCCTGTACCTCCGAAAGCGAACTTAGTTCGGACAACTGTTGATCTGCTGTCCCATCTGCCTTGATGACATCATTGAGCAAGGTATGAAGTTGTGAAGTCGAGTTGGATTGCACAGCTTTCAGCAACGCCTCTCCTGTGACTTCGTCTAGGTTCACTACTGCTTCAGCGACAGCCAACTCCGAAATTAGGTCTTCTTGTCTGGTCTTTGCGCCCTTGAACCTATCACCAAGAATTTCTCGAACAGCTGCGTCATTCTCGGAAACGTGATGCTGATGTTGGAATTCTCGTAAACTCTCAGCCAGGGACAATAGCTGGTCACCGTCTACTCCTTCTTGCCGTTTGATCGAGCTGGCAAGCTCTTTGATACGATGGAGCGCGGCGCTGAACGAGCTGACGAATTCGTCTGCTTCGATTTGATGTTTTTCCACATCCTCCAAGGTTAATTCATCAAACATTCGGACGGGGTGGGATGCATCTACTCTTGGCAATGAGATCAAATCATCGACAGGAGCATTTCTCAGGAATTCCCTAATTCGTGAGTTCCCGGGGCCCCCAAGTGTGTTGTCTATTCGGGCATAGAAATCCAAAACGTTCGCCATCGGCTCGAAGTCCGTGGCCAAGCCGTCGAATCCAAGCCCCATCAATCTTTCGAGCTGTCGGTCAGTTGAGAAAGAGTCGACTTCTGAAACCCATTCAGCCAATTCCTGAAGGTCGTTAACAGCGGATGGCTTATCAAATTTCCTATTTCGAGAGATCGAGCGATAGAACTTCTTTGCTTTACGGTAGTCAGAGGACAGAAATGAAAACAGACCCGCGGAAGCCATGTTGGCCGAATGCGATAGGATCGTTCCGTTGTCTGGTAACGACCTTAAGGATAGACGGTGACCAAGGCCTTCTTGGCGCTTTCGGAGATCGGTTGCTGTTCTTACGCCTTTTTCGAAGATGGCCGCAGCAGAGGGGTCGGCAAGGATATCGGAGCGAAGAGCGAGCACTTCTCTAGAAGCTTCATTTGCCAAATCACAAGCTGCTACCGCCGCGGATGTTGTTAGGCTCCTTACCTCCTGATACGCCTCGCCCATCTGTTGGAAGAAACGAATCGTTTCATATAGCCCGGACACCTCGTTCATTCTGCTATCGAGAACTTCGTCAAGATCATCCTGATGGACAGAGGATAAATCGAACTCCCCCACTATCAGCCCCAGTTCTTCGGTTTGCTCTGGAAGTCCGGGCTCCAACGGATCCTCCACCACTCTAGTCAGTTCGTCGTGGACTTGTCTGGTCGTAGCGGAGTTCTGAAGAAACTTTTTTACCAGATCTATGTTCGACTGGGACGCCAAACGGTTAACGATCTCCCCGTTCGCGTTCTCGCTTTTGTCGCCAAGCGCAAGTATGACATCACCGAAATCCTTGAGACCGGAAGTTTCCGTATGGGGAGGGAGCGAAAAGTCAGGCAATTTGCCCCGGATTTCCAAGGCACGAGAGTATGCATCTGCGGTATCGGCGGCGGCTTCGAGGATTTCGTCTGCTTGAAACGGATCTATGTTTGCTAGTCCAATTCCCTGCCAAGTCGACTGATGGCTTTGCGTCTCTTTCCATGAAACTTCAACGGCATCGCAAAGATCTGAGATCTCGTTTCTGTCATTGGTACTGTAGTTCCCCGCATCAGGAATCTTGTATTTCTGTATCTCCTCCGGGAGCTTTTCAAGAATGTCCCTGGAGAGAATGCTGCTGCCTAGAATCTTGTGTACAGACAGATCAGTGCTCCTAAACGTCGAGGACATAACCCGTATGTAATCAGCGATTTCGCTTCGTGTTTTCTGAAAGCGCGATAAAAGGTTGTCTAGATCAATAGGGTCTCTCGCAAACCCCATTTCGAGGCGAGACTTGACCGATTTGATGACCTGTTCCTTTGTAGAGCGACTTGCTTGCAGCGGTAGAAGAAATTCCCCGATGCCACAGGCTTCAAGACGTGCTTTGACAACGTCGAGAGCAGCCATCTTTTCTGCGACAAATAACACCCTTTTCCCTTCGGAAAGGGCGGAGGCAATTGTGTTCACAATGGTCTGCGATTTTCCCGTTCCCGGAGGGCCTTCCACTGCAATGCTTCGCCCGTCAGCCACATCGACCATGACGCTAAACTGGGACGAGTCTGCGTCCGCAACTAACGCCGAAACCTTAGATTCGATACTAGGATCATCGACGTCATACTCGTCTCCATACGGTGATGCACCGTCGCTTGCACCTGAACTTCCGAATAGATCACCTATTACTGGATGAGCGCCGAAACTCGATTTCGCTGTATCGAGATCTAGGTACATCGCCATTCGAGCAGAAGGGAAGACACCAATTGCAACTTGACGCCGGACGCGCCATGCCATTGCTGGTGGCGCAAGCTCTGCTATTTGCTCAAGATATTCTTCTGGATACTGGTCCTCTTCGAGTGTCGGCAAATTGAGCCCGCAATCCAGCCGCAGCTTCTCTTTCAGTACGGTATTGGTTTCGGGTGGTTCACCTAGGCCACAGACTCATTATGTCGCAGCCAAATTCTGATTGCGGCGAGTTTGATT
>CAYFMP010000022.1:0-48981 GCA_964344215.1 uncultured Thalassospiraceae bacterium
TTGGCCAGCACCGCCTGGCCGCCGTCGACGATCAGCACGAAGGCCATGAAGGCGATCAGCGGCGCGGCGGCCGCGATCAGCGCCGGGTCGTTGCTGAACAGCCAAGCCAGCTGCGCGGGAAAGAGCAGGAAGACGACGCCGACAACGGCGGTCACCACCGTGTTGGCGCCGAGCCCGGTCCACCCGGCCAGCGCCATGTCGGCCTTATCGCCGCGACCGTGGGCGATGCCGACCCTGACCGAGGTGGCGGCGCCGAGGCCGATGGCCAGCATGAAGACCATGGCCAACAGGTTGAACGATACCGAATAGGCGGCCAGCGCCAGCGGTCCGAGCCAACCGGCAAACATGTTGAGCGTCGCGAACGCCCCCGATTCGGCCCCGATGCTGACGCCTGTGGCATAACCGAGGCGACGCTGCTGGCGCCACGCCCGCCAGCCGCCGACCGGGCGCTGGCGAACGCCGAAACGCTCGTGCCCTTCCATCAGCCAGACGTAGGCGGCCAACACGAAGAACAGGAAGAACCTGGACAGCGTAGTCGCCCACGCCGCCCCCGCCGCGCCCATCTCCGGCGCCCCCCAATGCCCGAAGATCAGCGCCCAATTGAGGAAGATGTTGAGGACGTTGGCACTTATCATGACGATCATGCCGGGCACCGGGCGCCTGATCCCCTCCAGGAAGAAGGCGGTGGTCAGATACATCATATAGACCGGCAGGCCGTAGCCGAATATGCGCATGACGTGGCCGCCCTGTAGCGAAAGCTCCGGCGTCTGCCCGAACAGGCTCAGCAACGGCTCGCCGAACAGAGTGATCACCAGTCCTCCGGTGCCGAGCCAGAACGCATAAGGCAGCGAATGGCGCCAGGCCGAGCCGCACTCGCTGTAGCGCTCGGCCCCGAACCGGTTGGCGCTGATCACCAGCGTCCCCATCAGCAGCCCGAGCGTGCCGACCATGATCGGAATGGCCAGCGACAGGCCAATCGTCAGGTAGGCCAGCTCGCGGGTGGCGTGATGGCCGACCATGACGGTATCGACCGTCGCCATCAGCAGGATGCCGGTGCGGGCGATGATGATCGGCCCGGCCAGCCGCGCCAATTCAGACAGGTGTCGTCTGATTCGGGCGCGGAGCCAGGACTCGTCCGCAGCGGCGGGTGTTAGTTCCATCGAACCCATCAACCTAGAAAAAAAAGAACCTCGGGCCGCCATTATCGGGCGGGATTGCCATATTGCGCTTTTGCGGCCCGTCGTCAAATCATCCGTGCGATGATTTCTTCGTTGGGCGAAGCCGCCCAAGCCTCTATCATGCGCCCGCCCCCGCGCCTTCGGGGGCGCGGAGCGCACCGATCACCCATGACAGCCCCACCCTCCCCCGCCGTGGCGCCGGATGCCGCCGCCAGCCGCCGCGGAATTCTGTGGATGCTGTTCACCATGTTCTTGTTCGTCAGCATGGACACGCTGGCCAAACACCTGATCCAGAGCTACTCCCTCGTCCAGGTCGTGTGGGGGCGATACTTTTTCCACGTCGTGCTGCTGTCCGTCATCCTAGCGCCGCGTCTGTCACGATTGATCAAGACGCGACGGCTCGGCCTGCAGCTAGTCCGCTCGCTACTGTTGCTGGTGACCACCGGCCTGTTCTTCGCCAGCCTGCGCTACGTGCCGCTGGCCAATGCCAGCGCCCTGTTGCTGGTTTCGCCGATCATCGTTACCGCCCTTTCCTTTCCGGTGCTCGGCGAACGGGTCGGGCCGCGGCGCTGGGCCGGCGTCGTCTTCGGGTTTGCCGGCGCTCTCATCATCATCCGCCCCGGTTCCGACGTCATGCAGCTGGCATCGCTGCTGCCGCTGGCGGCGGCGTTCTGTTACGCGTTCTATCAGATCAGCACGCGCTTCCTGAGCCACACCGAACCGGTTCTCACGACGCTGCTCTATACGGCTTTCGTCGGCACCCTGGTCACCAGTGCCGCCGTCCCCTTCGAATGGCGGGCGCCGGCGCCGGCGGAGTGGCCTATCTTCGTCATGCTCGGTGTCATCGGTGGCGTCGGCCACTTCGCGCTGATCAAGTCGCTGACCGCGGCGCCGGCCGCCACCGTGGTGCCGTTCACCTACACCAACATGATCTGGGCGCCGCTGTACGGCTTCGCGGTGTTCTCGGACATCCCCGATAGCTGGACGATCGTCGGCACCCTCACTATCATCTGCAGCGGGCTCTATATCTTTCACCGAGAGCACCGCCGTGGCCCGGCCTCGGATGGGCAACCCGACGGATCAAGTCCATGACCGAGCACACACGCGAGATCCTGTACGTCAGCGACCCGATGTGTTCGTGGTGCTGGGGGTTTTCACCGACCATCAACGCCATCGCCGAGCGCTTCGCCGGGCAGGCGCCGGTGCGGATCGTCGTCGGCGGCTTGAGGCCCGGCACCACCGAGCCGATGGACGAGAAATCCCGCGACTTTATCCGCGGCCATTGGGAGCACGTCATTGAGGCCAGCGGCCAGCCGTTCGACTTCGAGGCGCTGGAACGCCGCGCGCGGGACGGTTTCGTCTACGACACCGAACCGGCGGCCCGCGCCATCGTCGTCGTCCGCGAACTCGCCCTCGACCACACCCTGGCCTACCACGACGCCGTTCAGAAGGCCTTCTATGCGGATGGGCGCGACGTCACGCGGACGGAAGAGTTGGCCTGCCTGGCCGAGCCGTTCGGCCTCGACGAGGAGGCCTTCACGGACGCATTCGACAAGCCCGAGATGCGCGAGCAGACCTGGGTCGATTTCGCTCTGGCCCGCCAGCTCGGCGTCTCCGGGTTCCCAACGCTATTGGTTCGCGAAGGCAAACGCGCCGCCCTGCTGGCCGCCGGCTATCGCCAATTGGACAGCCTGACCGGCCCCATCGAGGCGTGGCTGGAACAGGGTCTGGGAGAAGCGTGACGGGCCGACGCAATTACTGCCGGTTCCGCAAAACGGACTCCCTTCGCCGCCGCGTTCTGGGCTATAAGACTGGACGGGAATCGTCGCGCATTTGATGGAACAACAGCACCTGTTCTGGCGATGGCTGACAAAGAGGACGATGCGGACGGCACCGAGGCTGGGCCCTCCGATCTAAGGGCTGTTGAAGATCAGCAAATTGATCTTATTGCAAAGGTATCGAATCTTTCCTTCACCTACATTTGCGCATCGCGCTTGCCCAGCGAATCGCGAAGCGCCGATACCGATCCTGCTCTCAGGAACACGAGAGCGCAGCCCAGCGGCCGGTCTTTCTTTTCTCCGATCGCCGGACATCGGTCTTCCGGAATCTCCTGGCGGTTCTGCGCTTCGAGGGCTTCCTCCGCCGGCAGCGCCCCGGGAAGGTCCGATTCGCGCTGCTGCTTGTTGTCTTTCTTCGGGGTCAGGGTGATATCGGGAAGCACGCCTCTGGCTTGGATGGTCTGGCCGGACGGCGCATAGTAGAGCGCGGTGGTCAATCTCAACGCGCCTTCGATCGGAAGCGGCATGATGGTCTGGACCGAGCCCTTGCCAAAGGAGCGCGTCCCCATCACCAACGCACGACCGTGGTGTTTCAAGGCGCTGGCGACGATCTCGGACGCCGATGCCGACCCACCGTTGATCAGGACAACGATCGGCAGCCCCCGCGCCAGATCGCCCACACGGGCGTTGAACAAACGGTAATTCTCCCGCGTGCGTCCTCTGACCGAAACGATCTCGCCGCCGTCCAGGAACTGATCGGCCAATACGATCGATTGGTCGAGCAGCCCACCCGGATTGTTCCGCAAGTCGAGAATCACACCGGCCAACTGTTCGCCGAGTTCGGTGCTGATCATATCGAAGGCTTCTTCGATCCCGCTCTCCATCTTTTCCGAAAAACGCGCGATCCGGAGATAGGCGATATTGCCTTCCGTTCGCCACCGCACCGCTTGGACTTTTATCACCGCTCGCGTGATCGTGACGTTGAAATCGGTTTGGCCTTCGCGACGAATCCTGAGGTCGATGTCGGTTCCGGGCCGACCGCGCATTGTGCGCACGGCCTCGAGCAGGGTCTTGCCCTTGATCGCCTCGCCGTCGACGTGCGTGATCAGGTCGCCGGTCAGCAGCCCGGCTCTTGCGGCCGGCGTATCTTCGATCGGAGCGACGACCTTCACGAGGCCCTCCTCCATGGTCACTTCGATGCCGAGTCCCCCGAACTCCCCTTTCGTATGCACGAAGGTTTCTCGGAATTGATCCGCGTTCAGGTAGGCGGAATGAGGGTCCAGCGAGGAGACCATCGAATTGAGCGCCGTTTCAACCAATGCCGAGGGCACCAGGGGCTTCTCGGTACCGGTTTTCTCGGTCACCGCTTTGATCGCCGCATCTATCAATTTCGTATCGGAAACCGGCCTTACGTAGCTCGCTCTCAATCTCTTATATGCAAACTGGAAATACTCGAGACGTTCTTCGTTCGACGGATCGGAAGAGTATTTTCGATAGACCTCATCGAACCTGGCCAGTTCCTTAACCGCTTCCGGCGGCAGAGTTTCGCTTTCGCCGCCGATGACGCGCATCACCTTGTGGAACGGGGACGGCGCCTCGGTACAGGCACTGATTGCCGGCAAGAGCGCTACGGCCATCATGATGCCGACGATCAACAGCAGCGACCGAGGCGATCCTCTCCAACTGCTCAATTCCCGGACTCCTCACCCAGCGACCGAAATCGAATTCTCGACGGTTCCATCACCCATCCGCGTTGATCTTCTCAATCAGTTCGCCGAGCACCCTGTCGGCGTCCTCGTTTTCCACCTGACAAGTGCCGGCATTGGTGTGGCCGCCGCCGCCGTACTGGAGCATGAGTTCTCCGATATCCGTATTGGAGGTTCGATTGATGATCGACTTGCCGGTCGCAAATACGGTGTTCAGTTTGTTGAGCCCCCAAAGGATATGAATGGAGATGTTGGTGTCCGGATACAGCGCATAGATCATGAATCTGTTGCCGGCGAAGATTGTCTCCTCCTCACGAAGGTCCAGAACCGCGAGATTGCCGTGAACCGTCGTACAGCGCTGGATCTGGTCTTTGAATTTCTCCTCATGTTCAAAGTAAAGGTCGGTTCTTTCCTTGACATCCGGCAGCTTGAGGATTTCATCGACACTGTGATCACGGCAATAGTCAATCAACTGCATCATCAACTGATAGTTCGAAACTCGGAACTCCCGAAAACGCCCGAGGCCGGTCCGTGAGTCCATGAGGTAATTCATCAACACCCACCCTTGGGGGTCGAGTATCTCGTCTTTCGCGAACTGGGCCGAATCGCTCTTATCCACCGCATCCATCATAGCATCCGATACGTTGGGGAATTTCTCCTTACCGCCGTAATGTTCGTAAACAACGCGAGCCGCAGAAGGAGCATCCGGATCGATAATGTGGTTTTCGGGTTCCTCTCCAACCCGAAGCGTTTCGCTGGAGTGATGGTCGAAAGCAAGATGGACGCCCTCCACGTAAGGCAGGTTGGTCGTGATGTCGTTACCCGTTATAAGGATGGTGCCATCCTGCATGTCTTTCGGATGGACGAATTTGATGTCCTCCACCAGGTCCATCTCCTTGAGCAAAACCGCACAAACCAAGCCGTCGAAATCGCTTCTGGTAACTAAACGATACTTGTTGCCGTTCATTCTAAAACCTCTTCCCCTTAGACTACGTTAGAGCACCCCTCCATACCGCCAAAGCATCCCGTCCGTGTGAGACGCAAAACGAGAAAGCTAGTCTACCTGACCATGGAATGATCCGGAACCCATCATTCATGCCCGGGATTCCGATGGCCTCATGAGACAGGTCGCCGACCGACGACGGCTTCCAGCTCTCTGCTTCAGGCCGTGAATCGGAGCTCGTGGACCACCCAAACTGCCGCCGCAATAAGAACAACGGCGCCGGCCTGATGCGCAGCCGCCAGTTCGACGGGAACCACCAACAACAAAGTTGATATGCCCAGTGCCACCTGAATAAACACCATCGCGCACAACGTGCCGAGCGCCAAATAGGTCCTTCCACTCAACCGACGCCGGCGCATGACCAACCAAAACACTATGACGGCCGCGAGCGATGTCATCGCCAGCACCCTGTGTTCGAACTGGACCGTGGCGACGTTCTCGAAAAGATTGAGGTAGGCGGGCGACAACTCCAACACCCCTTCGGGTATCCACGCGCCGTCCATCGTCGGGAACGTGTTGTAGGCGAACCCGGCGTCGAGACCGGCGACGAAGGCGCCGGAAACGGCCGTAAGGAAGAGAAGAGCCATAACACCTACGGCGACGCGCTCCGGCGGGGCGGCCTTTATTAGGTCGCTTCCTTTCAGGATGCCGAGCGCCGTCCACTGGATGTAGCCAAGTATCACCAAGGCCAATCCGAAATGTGCGGCAAGCCGATATTGACTGACATCGGGACGGTCCACCAACCCGCTCATGACCATGAACCAGCCTAACCCGCCCTGCAATCCACCGAGAACGAATATCGCTACGAGCTTGTAGGCCAAAGGGTGCGAAATCCATCCCTTGACCAGAAAAACCAGAAACGGGATCAAGAACGCCACTCCGATGATACGGCCCCACAATCGGTGCAGGAACTCAAGCCAGAATATCGACTTGAACTCGGACAGGGTCATTTCCGAATTCAGTTTCCGAAACTCGGGCGAAGCTTGATACTTCTCAAACCTGCTCTGCCAGTCGGTCTGGTCGAACGGCGGCAGCCATCCGGTCACCGGTTTCCACTCCACCATCGACAGCCCCGAATGGGTGAGGCGCGTCACGCCGCCAAGAACCACCATGACCAGGATCATTGCGGCAATAACGAACAGCCAGGTTGCAACGATGATCTCCCTGCGTCTGCCACCGACGACTTCAGAATAGGACGGAGATTGATCGGACGTCATGGAGTGCCGCGCTATCCGTCGGCCCGAGGCTTCATGTTCTCGGGGTCGTAGAGCGCGTCCGCAACCACCCGGGCAGCACACCTCCGGCCGAGAATGCCGATCTCGAACACCGATCCCGGCGCCGCGTAGGCAGGCTCCACATAGGCGAAAGCCACCGTCTGCCCGACCCTATGGCCGTAGGCGCCACCGGTAACGACGCCGATGATTCGGTCGTCGTCGAAAACCGGCTCATTGCCCAGCGGGTCGGCATCGTCTGCTTCCACCGTCAGATAAACCAGCTTCGTGTCGATCTCCGCCTGTTCCCTGGCCGCGATGGCGCTGCGTCCGATAAACTCCTTGTCCATCTTTACGAACCGGCCGATATCCGCTTCGACCGGTGTAATTTCGGTCGTCAATTCGGCGCCCCAGGCCTTATAGGCCTTTTCCAGCCGCATTGCGTTTACGGCATAGGTGCCGAAGTTGGAGATGCCGAATTCTTCGCCCGCCTCCATCAACGCGTCGTAGAGCTTTTCCATTTCCCGGATGGGATGGTGAAGCTCCCAACCCAGTTCGCCGACGTAGGAAACCCGAAGCGCCCGGGTCGGAATGCCCGCCACCTCCATCTCGCGCGCCCGAAGCCAGGCAAACGACGAATTGCCAAGATCGGCGTCGGTCAATTTGCCGAGCACGTCGCGCGAACGCGGACCGGCCAGGACTAGCACGCCATAATCGTCGGTGACGTCTGTGATGGTCACCTCCTCCCCAACATCGACGTGCTGGACGAGCCAATCCAGGTCATGCAGCTCGGCGACGATGGCCGAAAGAACGTAGAACCGGTCCTCGGCCAGTCTGGTCACCGTCGCTTCGCATTCGATGCCACCGAGTTCGGTCAGCATGTGGGCCAGAACGATGCCGCCGTCCTTCGAAGGCATGCGGTTGGCGCACAGGCGGTCGAGAAACGTCATGGCGTCCCGCCCCGTCACATCGAACTTGGCGAAACTCGTCAAATCCAGAAGGCCAACCCGTTCGCGAACAGCCTTGCATTCCTCGGCAACCGGATCGAACCAATTGGTTCGGCGGAAACTGTATTTCTCAGCCTCGCCACCGCTGGCAAACCATTTTGCCCGCTCCCACCCGAATACCTCCGCGAAGACCGCGCCTTGGCTACTCAGTTTGTCGTATATGGGAGTTGTCTTGACCGGCCTGCCCGCCTCCAGATAGTCGCCCGGCAAATGCACCTCGTACATCTTCTCGTATTCTTCTACGGCTTGAGCCAGGGCATAGTCGCCGACCACCCAGTCGCCGAACCGCCTCGGATCCATCTCGCGCATGTTGATCTCGGTCTGGCCGTGAACCATCCACTGAGCCAGATACTTGCCTGCTCCCGGTCCTTGCGTGATACCGATGCTGGCCCCGCAACACATCCAGAAGTTCCGCAGACCGGCCGCCGGCCCGAGCAGGAAGTTGCCGTCGGGCGTGTGGGTGATCGGACCACTGACCACACGTTTGATGCCGGCGTTCTCGAATGCCGGTATACGCTGCATGGCGAACTCCAGCCACGGCGTCAGTCTATCCAGGTCCGGCGGCAGCAATTCCATGTCGAACGCCCAGTCGACGCCGTCGAGCGCCCATGCTTGAGCTTCGGCTTTCTCGTAGGGACCAATGATCAGGCCCTTCTGCTCCTGGCGGTAATAGCACGACGCCCGTGGATCGCGGGTGACCGGCGGCTCGCGGTCGAGCGCCTCAACTTCCGGGATGTTCTCGGTAACAAGGAACTGGTGGATCATGTTGATAATCGGGACCTCAAGGCCGACCATGGCACCCACCTGCGGGCCATAGCTGCCGGCGGCGTTGACTACATGCTCGGCAACGATGGTGCCGTTTTCGGTGACCACCTCCCACTCGCCGTCAGGCTGGGGGTTGATTTCCAGAACCCGATTGTTCCGGTAAATCTCCGCACCGCCGTTGCGGGCACCGATTGCCATCGCGTTGGTGCCGCCGGCCGGATCGGTGTGACCGTCGCCGGGCGTGTAGGCCCCCAACAGGACATCGTCCAGTTCGAGCAGCGGGTTGAGTTCCTTGATTTCATCCGGTCCGATCAGATGGCATTCGGCGCCAACATAGTCGAGCACTCCTTTGACGTAGTGGAACCAGTCGATTTCGTCGGAGTTAGTGGCGAGCCGAATGGCGCCGCAACCGTGCCAGCCGGTCGATTGACCGGTCTCTTCCTCCAGGCTCTTGTAGAGGTCGGAGCCGTACAAATGAACCTTGGCCATGTTGAGGCTGCCGATGAAATGCGGAATCAGGCCGGCCGCGTGCCAGGTCGAGCCCGACGTGAGCTCGCCCTTCTCGACCAGGACGACGTCCGACCAACCTTCCTTGACCAAATGATAGAGAAGGCCGACGCCCAAGGCGCCGCCACCGATAACTACAACCCGTGCATGCGTTTTCATCGATTATCCCCCTGAGTTCCCCGGCAGCTTATACGGCCCCCGTCTGCCGCCGCCTTGATCCTGGTTATTCCCTCGGACTCACCGGGTCGGTTCCAGACCGTTCGCAGCCGAAGGAAGTCATTTCTTCTTGAGCGCACTCGACACCACGAAACCCGGTTTTCCGCCAAACCGGACTACCCGGTACCAAACCATTCCATCCGTTCTCGTCGAGCCGTCGGCTTTGATCGCGGCGCCCTGCTTCAACGACCCGACCTGCATCGATTCCTCGTAGGGCCATTGGCGTATCGCGGCTTCTCTGATGGCGACCATATCTATCGACTTTCCCTGCGTGCTCAGGGGAGTGATCTGAAAATCGAGGTTGGGTCGAAACGGCTCCTTCTGCGACATCCAATACACCACCGCCGGTACGATGATCAGCGCGGCAATACCGAAATTGATCAGCAGGGCCAGGGACATGGTTCCGCTCGACCTTTTGCGTTTCCCTTTTCCCTTGGCTTTGGCGGCGCTCTTGCGGTCGCTTTCGAGTCCGCCCCTGGCGGTCATGGTCTCGAACCTGTCCTTGTCGCCGCTCGAGGCGAATTTGATCTTGTAGGTGCGGCGGTCCGACTCGTTGTCCATCTCGGCCAGCGTCGCCTGCCATTCGCTCTGGCAGTTGTCTTCGAGCCAGTCGTCGAGTTCGGCGATCGACGCTTTGGTGGTGAAGAGAACGCTGTGCCTCACGGCCGATACCCTCAAGGTTTTCTGTCTCGATCCGGAGCCCATTCGCTAAGCCGCCACCGGACCGGGCCGATTCGCGTTCGGCCCTCTATTTATGGCGCATTTCTTCCCGTTTCCGTAGCAAATTCGCCCGACCGGAACCGGCTCCCCGGAAACGGCTTCCCGGCCTAGCCGGGTCTCTTCAGGGCGATGGTGAAGACACCGTCCCGCTCTTCGCACGAGATCAGATCGTGGCCGGTATTGCGGCAGAAGATCTCGAAATCCCTGGGCGCGTTGGCGTCGGTCACCAATACCTCGAGCACATCGCCGACGATCAGTTGCTTGGCCGCCTTGTTGGCACGCAGCACCGGCAGCGGGCAACTCAGCCCTTTCATATCCAAAACCGTTTTCGTCATCGCCTCGAGGTCTCCGGAAGCTGCTTGCCGGGCCGTTGCCGACCTCGGCTAGATTACTTCAAACATCTCTTCGAACAAATGGCTCGGCGGCCGACGGTTTCAAGCTGGCGGGCTGGCATTTCCAGAACCGGGCCATATCTTTAAGCTCTAAACGAAATCCCCTTGGCGCGGTGGAACCGGAGTATTCCGATGATCTTCCGACAACTGTTCGACAACGTCTCGTTCACCTACACCTACCTGCTGGCCAGTCGCCCCGGCGGCGAGGCGGTGATCATCGACCCGGTCCTCGAACGGGTCGAGCGTTACGTCCAACTGCTCACCGAACTCGACCTCAAGCTGGTCAAGGCGGTCGACACCCACTGCCACGCCGACCACATCACGGCCTTGGGCGAGTTGCGCGACCGCACCCAGTGTATCACGGTGATGGGTCGCGAAACCTCGGTCGACGTCGTCTCGATGCGGGTCGAGGACGGCGACACCATCGACATCGAGGGGCTGTCGTTGGGTGTCCTCCATACGCCGGGCCACACCGACGATTCGTACTGCTTCACGCTCCCCGACCGCATCTTCACCGGCGACACGCTGCTGATCCGCGGCACCGGCCGCACCGATTTCCAGAACGGCAGCTCCGAAGACGCCTACCGCTCGCTGTTCGGCAAAGTGCTGACCCTACCCGGGGATACCCTGGTCTACCCGGGCCACGACTACAAGGGCGACATGGTGAGCACCATCGCCGAGGAAAAGGCCTTCAACCCGCGCCTCCAGGTCGGCTCGGCCGAGGAATACGCCGACATCATGGCCGGCCTCGACCTCGACAACCCGAAGATGATGGATGTCGCCATCCCCGCCAACCTGACCATCGGTTTCCACCCCACCGACCCGGATATCGTCGGCCGCACCTTGGGCGCCCGCGAAGCCATGAAGCGACTCGACGCCGCCGACACCCTGTTCATCGACCTCCGCGAAGAAAAGGAACGGGTCAAGGACGGCGTCATTCCCGGCTCACTCCACGCCCCCTATACCGGCCTCGCCGATCACCTGTCGGCCGGCGGCCTGCTCGGCGCCATGGCGAGTGAGACCGGCAGGGAACTGCTGCTCTACTGCGCCTACGGAGAGCGCTCGGCGCTGGCGCTGAGGGCCGTCCTCGACGCCGGCTTCGACAACGCCTGCCACATCGGCGGCGGCGTCGCCGCCTGGGTCAGGTCGGGCGGTCCCTTGGAGCCGCCGGCCTGACCCCGCCTTGGCCGCCGGCCCGGCCGATCTAACCCGCCTTCGAACCGTCCGCCCGGCCGAACCGGTAGACCCCGTCCGATCCCAGCCTCCGCTCGAGCGCCCCTTCGCCGAGCAGCCGGTGCAGATGGGCCAGTGTTTCGCCGATCGCAAAGAACAGCTGGTGGTCGTCGAGCGGTCGGCTGAACAGCCGCTTCAGCACCTCGGTCGCCGCCGCCGGCCGGGCGCAGGCGGCAAGCGTCTCGTCGAGCCTCTCGCGGTGGTGATACGCGAGGTCGTCGAGGCGCCCGTGCAACCCTCGGAACGGCCAGTCGTGGCTGGGCAGGACGAGAACGTCCTCGGGCAGCGAGTGGAACGTCCGCAGGCTTTGCAGGAACAGCCTCAGTGGGTCGGCGTCCGGCTCCTGCGGCCAGACACTGACGTTGGGGCTGATCCGCGGCAACACCTGGTCGCCGGAGATCAGTACGTTCAGTTCCCGGCAATAGAGACAGGCGTGTTCCGGCGCGTGGCCGGTACCGACCACGACCCGCCAGTCGCGGCCGCCGATGTCGATGACCTCGCCTTCGGCGATGCGCCTGAACGACGTTGGGATTTTCGAGACCGCCTTGCCGTAGCGCCCCAACCGGCCGCGCGCCACCTCGATCTGGTCCTCGTCGAATCCGGCCCGCCGGTAGAACGCCAGGAACTCCTCGCCGATGGTGTCGGCGGTATCCATGCTCAACATGCGGCCGTGGGTCCACTCGGCCAGCGGCATCCACAGCGGCGCCTCGTGGGCCTCGGCCAGCCAGCCGGCCAGTCCCAGATGGTCGGGGTGGAAGTGGGTGACGACGATGCGCTTCAGGGGCTTGCCGGCGAACAGGCGCCCGGCGACCAGACGCCAGGCGTCCTTGACCTCGCCCGTGTTGATGCCGGTGTCGACGGCGGTCCACCCCTCGCCGTCGTCCAACAGCCACAGATTGATGTGGTCGAGCTTGAACGGCAACGGCATGCGCAGCCAATGGACGCCGGGCGCCACCTCCAGGCTGTCGCCGGGGCCGGGCTCTCGGTCGAACGGGTAATCGGGTTTGTAGGGCTCAAGCATGGCGGATCGATTTATAAGCGGAACGCCCGGACCGGGAAACACCGGCGTCGGCGGACTCGGGAATGTCAATAAATGCCGATGAATGCCGATGAATGCCTATAAATGCCGATGACACGCCGCCACCGCCCCTGCTCCCCCGCCAACGGCGCCCGAGCGGGCCGAAACGGCGGAACGGGACGGATTTTTCCAATGTTTTCAAGGAACTCCCCGGTTGTCCGGACAAAATCACACAAAATCGGCTGATTTTCCGATACAGAAAACGTAAAAGGAATTATTATACTACAATGGGTGTTTTGTCAAGACATAAATACCGGCTCGGCGATGGGCCGCAACAATCACGACCTGGATCTCCGCCTGCGTGAGCGGCCCGCCTGTCGTCGGCGGCGCCCCGGACACGACAAGCGCCCTCGGCCGGGTTTCCGGCGATCGATCGGCGGCGCCTTCCCGCCTACCAGTAGGCCAGCAGGCGGCCGTCCTCGACCTTGTTGTCGAAGGCTTTCAGGGGCCTATCGCCCTTGGCGATGCAGTCCCCGGTCTTGAGGTCGAAGGCCCACTCGTGCTTGGGGCACGTCAAGGTGTCGCCGTCGATGGCGAGTTCGGGGATGTTGGTGACCTGATGGGGGCAAAGGCTGTCGTAGACGTGGATCCGGTCCGCCGTTCGGTAGACGAACAGGCTGCGGAATTCGACCTTCAGGTAATGCGGCTCGTCGAGGGGCAGGTCGTCGACGGCGCCGAGGTCGTGCCAGGCGGGCTCGGTGCCCAGCACCTCGGTGTTGAAATCGGGGATGTTCATGTCGAGGATGATGTCGACCGCCCAAACGATCTTGGCCAGCCCGAGGCTCGGAAAGGCCATCAGCAGGGCGTCGATGATCTCGTTCGGCGTGCAGCCGTCGCGCAGCGCCCGGGACAGGTATTGGCGCAGCCCGGTCTCGGTCTGCACGTCGACCTTGGTGATCACCGAGATGAGGTCGCGGGTCTTGACGTCCAGATGGCTGCTTGAGGAACTTGAAGTAGCTGCCGATGGCCTCGGGCCGCGCCTCGGCCAGGTATTTGAGTGCGTCGCTCATGAAAGGCGTTCCTTCTCTCTTCTTGTCTCTTCCTGGCCGGCGCCGACGGTGGCCTGCTCCGGCCGATCGCTCCGGTTTCCAGGTTAGTCCAATCCGTATTTTTGGAAAGGGCCGATCCGACTCGATGCCGGAGGCGGTCGGCGGTCACCTTCTGCCCGTCGGCAGCAGCCGTCCGATCCCTGGGTTTTCACCCGGAACAGGCCGTGCGGGCTGCGATATCCCCCTATTCGTCGGGAACAAGATGGCTGGAAAGAAGAAACGTCCCGGCCGCTGTCCGCACAACTCCGTTCTCGGCCACCCAATTGAGGCCTCGATACAAAGAAACGGCGGAAGGTGAAACCGTTCGATCGGTCCACACCTTCCGCCAGTCCGGCAAGCAACCGGCGGAGGAAGTCTTGGGAAAAACCACGCCGATTCCATGCCGAAACCATTGCCTGCTATGGTTGGCTCGTTCGCCTTGGAGTCGTCTCCTTCGCTCTCAGCACCCGAGGACGTTCTCCTCGATACCAGCCAGGTAGTGGAGAACCAATTGCGCCTCGGGATCCTTCTGCTCGGCTGCTTTCTTGATCCACGAGACGCCCCGCTTCTCGCTGGCCTCGACCCCGATGCCGAGAAAGTAAAGAAGCCCGAGGTTGAGCTGGGCGCGTGGGAAGCCCTTGTCGGCCGCCCGCCGGGTCATCTCGAAGGCCAGTTCGGAATCGTGGCGCAGGCCGTAACCGGTCTGCGCCATGATCCCGAGGGTCGCCTCGCACGCGGCGTTGCCCTCGGCGGCGCAGGCCTCGATGAATGCCGCTTCGTTCGAGGCCTCGGTCAATCGCTGAGCAAGTTGGTAGCCCTCACCAACGGCGTAACCGAGGCCGGCGGCGGCCAACAGCGCGGCGCCGGCCAGAGCGCCGTTGGCGAATTCGCGCACGCCCTTCCTGTCCGTCGGACGCTTCGTCGGTTTCAGCGAAAGTGACGGTGTCATCGTTCTTAAGGAATCCTGGTCTCGGCCGCCGCCTGGGCTACAGCCAGTTTGATCGGGGCGGTGAACAGGGAATCGGGAGCGTTCGGTTTGGGCGTAGTCAGAACGAACCAGGTTCGCGCGGCGGTCGGATAAGGCTCCCAAAACACCTCCAACAGACGAGCGCCGGTCGGCGCCGTCAGGCGGTGGATGTTGCCACGCTGGCGGGTGACGAACGCCGCCTCGCCTTCTTCCAGCGAGCCGGTCCAAACGGTTTCGAGTTCGCTCAAATCGAATTTCCGAAGTCGCGACCGGGTCGCCGCTTCGGCCTCCGCGATATCGTATTGCGCGACCTCGACCCGCCCGGAGACGACGAGCTGGGCGCCGGCGCCGCCGGGATGGTCGTGAAGGGGAATGGAGCCGCCCCTTTCGAAGGTCAGCCATCCCGCCCTGATGCGACGGTCGTCGATCAAGCGGCTCCACCGCCAGGCGGTGTTGGCGTAGTCATGCTCGCGGCCCGGCGCTTTTCCCTTCCGACTGGCCCCGACGCGATCCAGCGCCGCCGCCAGCTCGGCCAGGGCATCCGCCGCCGTCCGCCGTTGCTCGGCGGCGGCCGGATCGTCGAGACGCGCGAGGCTCCCGTAGTGCCGCCGCCAATCGAGAATTGTCGCGATGACGGAGCTTTCCGCTTGCGGGGATGATGTCGTCGGGTTGACCATTTTTTTCTCTTCTGGTTCGCCGGGACGCGATTCGCCCATCCGAATACCAATCCAGGCTCCGGCTCGAACCTCCCATTTGGGAGGTATCGGCAAAAAAGTGAGGATCGACGAGGTCGGGGACGGATCGGAGGTCGGCCGTGAAACGCTTGGCCGAAGGGCGATCCGGCGCCCCCGCCGCCGCCGCGGCGGCTATCCGGTCTCCCGGCGGCCGATAGCCGGAACGCTTCGCGTGACGGCGCCGACCAGTTCCGATTGCCGGGAGGTTTCGGTCTTTTGCAGGATTTGCTTGATGTAGTAGCGGGCCGTGCCCTCGGTAATGCCAAGCTTGTCGGCGATGTCCGGGACGCTGAGACCCTCCGCCAACGCCACGGCCAGTTCCGCCTCGCGTCGCGTCAGTCCCATGACGGCGGCGACATCGGCGGCGCGCAGGGCCTGATCGTGCTCCGGGTCCTTGACGACGACCATCGCCGCCGGCCTGTTTGCACCTCTGACGAACTTCCTCTCGCCGGATTCGTCGGGCAGCGGCGCCACCTGCACGCCATAGGGACGCCGCAGGCTCGGGCGGCCAACCGCCATGGCGCCGCCGAAACCGTTCTCCAGCCCGCCGTCGTCGGTTCCCAGGGCCGAGGCCAGGAGTTTCCGGTAGCGCTCGTTGTCGTCGGGGCGGTCGAAAACGAGGCTGCCGTCCCTGAGCAGGCGCATGCCGTCGCCTTCGTTCAGAATGCGCTCGGCGGCGCTGTTCATGAAGAGCACTCGGCCGCCTCGATCCAGCAAGGCGATGCCGCCGGGGATCTGGTCCAGGCTCGCCTCGAACGCCTCGCGCAGGGCGCGCGCCTGGGCAAGCTCGTCGGTGACGCGGAAAGCGCGTTCCAGGTGCGGATGCAGGCGTTGCAGGATCGCTTGCTGGTCGACGTCGAAGAAGCCGGCCGCCGCGTCGCGTCGAAAGCTGATGTAACGCACCTCGCCTTGCGGCTTGTCGATCGGCATGACCATGCTTCGTGCGATCCCGTTCGGCATGAAGAAGTCGTTGTAAGCCTCGGAGGCGAGGTAGGCGGCGGTGTGTTCGTTCCCGTGATCGGTCAAGACCTCCCCGGGGCGGAGCCGCAGCATCGGCGCCACCAGGGTACTCTTCTTGATGTAGTATTGCTGATAGGAGGCCGCGGCCGCCGTGGGCTCCTTGTAGCTAACGCGCAAGGAGTCGAACAGGAAGTTTGCTTTGCCGGTTCGCGGGTCATGCTGCAGCAGCATCGCCGTGTTGGTTCCGAACAGCTCTCTCAGTTCCGAGCACAGGCTCACCCACTCCTCCGGCTCGGCGGCGGCCTGGTAGATCTTTTCGATGATCTCGAACAACGGGTCCCCGGAAGGCATCGCTCCCCTCAACGCGGTTTCCTGTTGACGGGAAATTCAAGGAAGCGGCGCCCGGGGCGGCGCCAAGTCTCTTTTCCTGTCCTGCATCTACGATTTATATAGACTATGTTCTTTCAAACCAACTGGTGAAGTTGAAAACATGCAAGAATCGCACGATTGGGGGGTTCCCAACCGAAATCCGCCGCAGGCTCGAACGGTGCGGAGGAAATCGTGATCGAAGAACGAACCGTCGAATTGCCCTTCGGACGCCTCGCCTACCGGCAGGCCGGGATAGGTGGCAGGCCGGTGGTGCTGCTGCACGGCAATTCGATGTCGTCGAGGGCGTTCGGGCCGTTGATGGAGGCGGCCACAGGCCGGGAATTACGGTTGCTGGCGGCCGATCTACCGGGGCACGGCGGCTCGTCCGACGCGGCCGAGGCCGAGGCGACCTACACCCTACCGGGTTACGCCGACGTCGTGTCCGGGTTCCTCGACGCCCAAGGTGCCGACGGAGCCGTCGTCGTCGGCCACAGCCTCGGCGGCCACGTGGCGCTCGAATTGGCCGGCAGGCGCGCGGACATCGCCGGAGTGATGGTCGTCGGCGCGCCGCCCATACCGAACGACGCCGAACGCGCCATGGCCGCCTACCGGCCGACGCCGTTCCTGGAAATCTGCTTCAAGCCCGACCTGGACGCGGCCGAGACCGAGGCGTTCGCCGCCGGCGCTATGGCGCCGGCCGAGCCGGTTCCCGAGTTCGCCGTCGCCGACGTGGCGCGAACCGATCCGCGGGCCCGCGAGATGCTCGCGAAGTCGATCTTCGAGGGCGACTTCCTGGACGAAGTGGAACTGGTCTCGAAACTGAAGCAGCCGCTTTGCGTCGCCCTCGGCCGGGACGATCCGTATGTCGATGAAGGCTATCTGTCCGCGCTCGATTACCGAAATCTGTGGCGGAAAAAGGTGACGACGCTGACCGGCGGTCATGCGCCGTTCTGGGACGATCCGGCCGGGTTCGGCGACCTCTTGGGACGCTTCGTCGCCGATCTGTCTCCTTGAGCGGTTGAAGGCGACCGCAGTTAGACCCGATTTGGCCACGCCGGCCTTGAGGACATCCGTCTGACGGGGTCAAGCCGGTCTGAACGGATTCCCGGATCACAACCCGTCGATGGCGAGCCCAAGGCTTCGCACCAGCTCGGCCATGAAGGCGTAGTCGAGCGTATCGGCGGTATCGCCGGGTCTTTCCCCTCCGTATCGTCGTCCTTCGTGGAACCTCCCCGCCCCGCTCCGACCTGTGATACGATGGCGGCGGGAGGACGAAGAAATGTCGAACGATACATCGTACACCCTCGAGCGCTACGTGGCCGACCTTCGGCGGATCACGGCAGCCACCTCGGATTACGCGGAAATCTTCGAGCGGGTGTCTCCTCTGGCGAGCAATCTGGCGCTTGCCAAGGACACATGGCTGAAGCCCGAACACTACGAGACCGACGAAGACAAGGGTTACACCGCTCATCTCCTGCACGAGGAGTCGGACCATTCGCTAGCCGTGTTCGCCGTTGCCTGGGCGCCGCACAGAGGCACGCCGCCGCACGATCACGGCACCTGGGCCGTCGTCGCCGGGGTCGACGGCAGCGAGCGCAACGTCAAGTACAACCGCCTCGACGACCGCTCCCGGCCCGACCATGCGGAGTTGGAGGAGCGCTGTGTTTTCGCGGCCAATGCCGGCGACGTCGTCTGCCTGAAGCCGAGGGGCATCCACGTGGTCTGGAACGACAACGACCATGTATCGCTGTCGCTCCATACCTATGGCCGCCATTTCGACTACACCGATCGCACCGCGTTCGATCTCGAGACGAACCGAACCATGCCTCTCGTCGTCGACGTCAGGTGACGACGCCGCACCCCCTCACCGACATAGTTGTGCGGCATTAGGTTCTCTTCGTATCTCGAAGCGGACACGTGGCGGTAAGAACCGCCTGCTTTTAAATTGGAACGTACATCTGTCGAATCCGGCCGATCTCTTCCCGAGACGATTTCGTCGATGTCCTTGTCGTCTGAACCCGAGGCTAAACGCAGGTAGCAAGACTCGGTTGTTACCGGACCTGCCGTCATACTGATGGCGACGAGAATCGGTTGCCGGCTTCAGATTGCGGCACGGCACTCATGAGGGAACCTGTTGCCGGTCCTTTGCTTTGTACCGTGGAATCCGCTTCCGGCCGGCAGCAGACATTGAACTAACGATGAAGGCCCCACGAGCCCGGTCTTTCAATCCCTCGTTACGGTTTCGACGCGGCGGCCTGGGCGACAGTCGGGCGAATTCAATAGCCGGCAGGGAGCGCCGCCTCATCGGCGCCGCCCCGGCTCAATCCTCGAACTTGAACGACATTTTCAGGCGCACGCGGAAGGCGCTTATCTTGCCGTCTTCGATATGCATATCCTGTTCGACGACCTCCGCGACCCGCAAGTCCCGGAGGCTCTTTCCGGCCTTCTCGACAGCGGCGGCGGCGGCACGTTCCCAGGATTCAGGGCTCGATCCAACCAATTCGATGACCTTGTAGACGCTCTCCGCCATGACATCCTCCTTGTCTACGACGTTGAAGGGGCTCGACGCCCCAGCGCATCGGATCGACGGTTAATCCGCCATCTGATCCGGTCCTAAATCGACCTTCCTCCAATCGGCCGATTGGCGCTGATCTATGTAAGATCGACGATCGTCTTTGCGCCGTTCATCGTTTCGTGGTCGTTCTTCGTCGTGTTGACGGCGATCCTTTTCGCTCCGCCTGTCCTGGCCAGAGCGGTTCTTGATCTCTTCCCTTTTCTGATCCAGTGGCATCGAGTGCCTCCGTCCAGCAGCCGTCGAGTGGAGGGAACGACAGACGCTATCAAGACTGATACCGGAAGGCATTGACCGGGGTCAATGAGTCTTGGTCGCGGCGGCAAGGTGGGCCGACCTCCGTTCGGGGTCCCGACCGGACCCAATCGCCGGTTCTCAAGAGGGTCCCTTTTCGGCGGCGGGACCGACCGCCGGCCGCCCCGGGTCACAACCCGTTCAGCGCATGCTCGAGGCTCCGCACCAACTCGGCCATGAACGCGTAGTCGAGCGTATCGGCGGTGTCGCCGGGGCCGTGGTAGTTGGGGTTCCGGAAATACGCCGTATCGGTGATCATCAGGGCCGGAAACCCCTTGTCCCAGAACGGTGCGTGGTCGCTCAACCGGGTGTCGGCGAGGACCCAGCCGTTGAACCAGACGAACAGCGATTCGACCGGCAGCGCCGAGTTGCGGCGCATGCCCTCGAGGACACGGGTGCCGAACGGCTTCGAGGCACGGTTGCCGACGACGCCGATGAAATCGCCGGCCTCCGGGTAACCGGCCCATTGCAGGAACAGCGGATAGTGCTGCATCGGTGTCGTCAGGCCGACCATCTCGAGGACAATGGCGCCGGCCACCTGCTGGCCGGCCTCGGTCAGCCGCTTGACGAAGACGCGGCTGCCCTGGTGGCGGGTGGCGTGGGTCGGCGGCTCCTCCAGGGTGAAGGCGACGAAGCGAAGCGGCGCACGAGGCGGCTTGGCGACGCTGCGGCGGGCCAGTTCCAGCATGACGGCAACGGCGCTGGCGTTGTCGTCGGCGCCCGGCGTGCCGATCACCGAGTCGTAGTGGGCGCCGATAACGTAAGGGACGGCGTCGGTCGCCGCATGGGGTCGTTCGGCGATCAGGTTGGCGACTTGGCGGCCATCGTAGTCGTAGGCCTGCTCGGTGACGACGAGCCCGGCCGCCTCGAAAGCGCCCTTGACGTAGGCCCTGGCGCGATCCAGCCCACCGCCGCGCAGCACCGAGCGTTCGCCGATGTCGACGCTGAGTCGGCGGACATGGCCGGCCAGCGCCTCGGCCAACCGGCCCGTCGTTTCCGCATCTCCAGGAATTCTTGTGGTCTCCTCCAATGTGGTCTGTTGCGCCCAGCCGACACCCGACCAGCAAGATATCCCGATCAGGACGGCGACGGCGAGGACGCGGCCAGGAACGAAAGAAAATGCACCGAACGCCGCGTTGGTGCGCCGCATGCTCATTGCCCGCGGCCGGACCTAGCCTACGGCCTTTTGAGGAAGGCTTCGCGGATCGCATCCTTCATCGGGCCGTCGAGCACGCTGAGGGTGTCGTGGTCCCGGCGCGAGACAAGGCGGGCCGGCCGCGGCTTCGGCTTGCGAGCCGGTTTCCGAGGGGACGATTTCTTGTCGGACTGCTTGGCAGTCTTCCTTGTCTTTGCGGCCATGTCGGCACTCCTCCCTAGTGCTGTCCGTTGCTTGTCGGCTTTCCAGACGGAACCGCCCGGAAAACCCCGCAACTGTCGGCGGGGCTTCCCTACGGGCGCTTGTCGCGCCGCCCGACGATTATGATCGGGCCAATATTCGGATTTGTCGATATGTCTCTTGAAATGTCCGGTGGGATCAGTTTCGGAACCTCCCATGCCTGTTGCCGATGGCTCCATGTTAGCCGGACGCCTGCGGCCCACATTGATCGGGATCATGGAGATCGGCGGTGGATTTGGTCAAACTGTCGAATTGGCCTCCCGCTCGGGAATGGCCCGACCGAATCCCGTTGCCGAGCACGTCCATTGGAAGGCTCGCGGCACACCAAGGGTATCGGGATTCGGGGCTCGCAAAACCGGAAAACGGGGAAGCCGATGAAACACAAGATCGAAACCCCAAACGCCAAGTCGGTCGATATCACCGTCACCGCGTCGGCCGACGAAAGGCCCCGGCTGTTGCGGGGAATCGAGGACTGCCAAGCCGGGCGCTGCGGCTGTTCGACCAACGAGTACGCCAAGATCGAAAGCATGGTTTTCACCGTCGACGGCGGCAATGTCGGCATCCATCTGCAAGCCAAGGACGGCGTGGTCATCGAGGTGGCCGAAATCGAGAAGTGCCTGTTCTGGGCCGAGGGGCAGGCTCGCAAGGCATGAGCGGTCTGCGCCGGGCCGGATCTTCCGGGGAGCGACCCCGGGATTGTCCGCTCCGCGCCACGACCGGGAGCGGCGATCAAAGGAGGGAGCGGAATGGCGTCTTCCCTACAATCGCTTGAGGACCGCATCCAGTCGGCCAACGGCGCCGACCGCGATCTCGACGCCGACATCGAGCATGCCCTGCGCGGTCCGTCCGACGCCCCGCCGGATTATACCGCGTCCATCGACAGATGCCTGGACCTGTTCCACGAGGTGCTGCCGAATTGGCACTGGCACCTCGGGCGCGGCGCCGCCGGCGTCATGCCGTATGCGTCCCTGTCGAACGACCGGACGACGGTGCAGGCCGACGGCGCTACGGTGCCGCAAGTGTTGCTGCTGGCGATCGTCAAGGCACTGAGGGAACAGGAACGCAGGAAGAGTCGGCGGATCCGGGCCTGACCTCCGGTATGCTGACGTCGGGTCGGTGACCGACACCGGCCGTCCGCCGGTGCTTCGGCCCCGCGGTTCGCCGGCACGGGCGCCGGGCCGCCGGCAACGGTCGCCGCCGGCCTCAGTGCGCCCGCTGAGCGAGGCGCTCCTGGGTGACGATGTACTTGATTTCTTCCTTGATGAGGTCGGTATGGCGGCTCGGCTCGGCCTTGATGACGGCGGCGACGATGGCGCGGCGCACCGGTTCCGGCATGCGCCCGAAGTTCTCCAGCATCAGGAATTTGACGCTGGGCCGGACGGTTCCCGACAACAACAGGCTCAAGACCAGCTTCTTGCGGATGTCGTGGCGCATGTTGCCGGCCTCGGTCAGTTCGAAGAACTCGGCCACGAACTGCCTCGGCGCGATGGCGCCGTCCAACAGGTTACGCAGATTCTCGCGCAGGGCCGCCGTGTACTGCTGGCGGGTCTGCACGATGAAACGAGAGGCGTGGCGGCGAACCTCGGCGATGGCGCCGGGGTCGAAGGCCTGGTCGTGAACGAAGGACAGGCATTCGCGCACCAGTTCGTGCTTGGAGGCCTCGCCGACCAGCTGGGCGACGCCGGACACCAGCTTGGTCTTGCCGCCCAACGGGCAAAGACGGGCGGCGGCGGCCAGCGCCATCGGCGATTCGGGGTCGCGTGTCGCCATCATCGCCAGCGGCAGCGGATCGTCGAGCCCCGACAGATCCAGGTTTGGGTTCATCAGGTTCTCGGGTATCAGGATGCTGGCCTCGTCGCCGGGCAGCACCAACGGCCGGTGTTCTTTGTAGTCCTGCTTGATCTTGAGGGCCGTTCTCAAGCCTTCCTGCGTGATGCCCAGCGAATTCGCCATGCCGTCGCGTTCCCCTCGAAGCCCCTGCCCTACGCAGCCGGTCCGTCGGCGACGGCGTCGGCCGCCCGCAGGACCGGGTCGGCCCGCCGCGCTCCTCGATTGGCGTGCCACCAGCGGCGGAACCGCCTGGCGCCGTCGCGGATGGAGCCCGGCGCCAGGGCGGCGTTGAGGTCCTCCTGGGCGCGCAGGCACGCCGTCGCCTCGGCCACGCGATCGCGGTGCTGGCGGTGCCACGGACCGTCGTCGCCGTCGCGTCCGGCGTAGAGGATTTCCTCCTCCTCGATGCGGTTGGCCAGCAGTAGGGTCAGAAAAGCCAAGGTCTCGGCCGGCACCCGGATCTTGCCGCGGCGCCATTTGCTCACCGTCGGCGGCGACACGCCGGTCAGCTCGGCGATCTCGAGGCCGCTCAGACCGACCCGCTCCATGCCCTCGAAAACGCGGCGCGCGTCGCCGTTCGAACCGTCCCGCTGATTATCCATTGCCCGCAATATCGAAACTCCCAGGTCGTTCGATAGACCAATCTTGTATCGCACAAGGACTCACAAGTGAACTATTTTTTGTGTGCTGGCGACAATTTGCACACAATATCTAGTTAATTGATCCTTTCTGGATTTTTCAGCGCCAATAGTTCACGGTTGCCGTCGGGAGGCTTCGATTCGCTTCGGCGATACTTTCCGGATGGCGGTTTCGGGGCCGGTTTCGAGGAACGGGCTATGCGCATCGGCATCGATCTGGGCGGCAGCAAGACCGAGGGCATCGTGCTCGCCGCCGACGGTGGCGAAGCGGCGCGCCACCGCGTGGCGACGCCGGCCGGCGATTACGGCGCCACCATTGCCGCCGTCGTCGACGTCGTCGACGAGTTGCAGCGGCTGGCCGGCATCGATGGCAAGACGGCCGTCGGCATCGGCATTCCCGGCACCATCTCGCCGGCCACAGGACTGGTCAAGAACGCCAACTCGACCTGCCTCATCGGCAAGCCCTTGGACAGCGACCTGGCGGCGGCTCTCGGCCGCCCGGTACGGCTCGCCAACGACGCCGATTGCTTCGCCGTATCCGAGGCCGCCGACGGCGCCGGGGCCGGCGCCGCCGTCGTCTTCGGCGTCATCCTCGGCACCGGCGTCGGCGGCGGCCTCGTCGTTCACGGTCGCCTGCTCGGCGGCCCCAACGCTATCGCCGGCGAGTGGGGACACAACCCCCTGCCTTGGCCACGGGCGGCAGCCATCGGCGACGAGCGCCCCGGTCCCGCCTGCTATTGCGGCCGGCGCGGCTGTATCGAGACCTTCCTGTCGGGACCGGGCCTGGCCCGCGACCACGAGGCCGCCACCGGCCGTTCATCGAGCGCCGAGACAATCACCGCATTGGCCGCCGAAGGCGACGCCGAGGCCGAGGCGACGCTGGTGCGTTACGAGGAACGGCTGGCCCGGGCGCTGGCCGCGGTCATCAACGTCGTCGATCCCGACGTCGTCGTCCTCGGCGGCGGTCTATCCGGCATCGAGCGCCTCTACGACAGCGTGCCCGGCCTGTGGACCGAATGGGTGTTCTCGGATCGCGTCGACACCAGGCTGGTCCGCAACCGGCACGGTGCTTCGAGCGGCGTCCGCGGAGCGGCGTGGTTGTGGCCCGACAGTGGATGATCCGGGACCGGGGCGGCATCTACCGCGAAGCGGCGACCAACCTCCGGGTTACAAGGGCGATCGGATGATGCCCGCCAAGATTCAACAGGACGGCCGGTCGAGAACCTCGATGCTGGCCGGTTTCAGATCGAGGATGAACTCTCCGAAATCCTGGCGGATATGTTCGGCGATGCCGTCGTCGCGGTAGTCGACGCCGAGTTCGAATTCGGGCAACGGTTCGCGGCTGCCGCGCGGGAAGAAGGCCATGCGGACCCGCCGCGCCGGCTTGTCGGGAAGGCCGGCCGCCGAAACCAGGCGGGCCGAGGCGGCGCGTTTGGCCTTTCCGGTGAAGACCGTGTTGATCTCGTACGGGTTCTCCAGACTGGCCCCGTCGAACACCGTGCTCATGAAGCGCTCGCCGCTCCTTTCCTCGTCGAGCAGGGCAATCAGGTGGCTGGTCGGGAAAAGCGTTCCTGCCGGCAGCTCGATGACGGTGCCCTCGGGACTGCTGAACCGGGCTTGCGCCGAGCCGTCCTCTGTTTGCCGTGAAACGTCGCCCTGCAGGAACTCGATCGGCTCGCCGTTGCGGTTGTGGCGAATGCGGAACCGATAGCTCAGCCCGTCCTTCGACTCCCAGCTGGCGAACGACCAGGTCGTCTCGATCTCGTCGCCGTCTTCATACTGCAGGCGCAGATAGACGTTGGTCTCGGCGATCCAGGCCTCGCAGCCGTCGGCGAACTTATAGAGCATGGCGCCGCGGGCGTCGGCGACGTCGGACGAGCTGGCCGCGGTGTCGAGCGACATCTTGTAAAGCGCCCGGTGCGGCACCAATTCGACGGCGCCGGCGGCGCCGGTCGCCGCCGACAGCATGGCGGCCGCGAAAACAGCGCTCACGGCGGCCCGTGAACGGGCGAAACAAGATCGGACGAGCAAGTTCAGCAATGGGGTTCCCTAGGGTGGTTGGCGGCCGACCATTCGGGTCGTCGTCGACGGGCCGATCATACGCCGCACGACGCCCGACTGTCCACTTTCGCTGCTCGGGGCCGCCGCGACGACCCCGGCAAACCTCGCCCAGCGGCCCCGGTTTCGGCAACTTTTACCGGGTCCGAGCGGCCCTAACCCTTTGGTATTCAAGGAGTCTCCCATGGCACGGGAATTGCTTGAAATTCAAGAAAAACAACCGTCGCCACGCCCGTGCGGCTTGACCTCCGGAGGACCCGAAGATGAAACCTCAAACGTTCAATCCTCGTCTCCAGCACGATGCTGCGCCCTCATCCATGCTGATCTCGGATCTGTGTCACCTGGTCGACCTGCTCGGCAGCGACGGACTTCCCGGTGTCGCCCGCGAGCTCGCCCTCGACGCGCTGAACGCGGCGACGGCGGCGGAACGCCGGATCAGCAGCCAAGCCGTGGAGATCAAACGCCTGGAAAGCCTTTTTCCCGACGGCGAGGGGATCGAAGCTTGATCGCGCCGCGCCGTTTCCCCTTGCCGACCGGCGAGCCCGAGCCCGATGCGGATTGACTCGGGCCTGCGCCATGACGACGCCGCCCTCGGTGTGGGGCGCGAGTTGGTGCCGGTCGAGGCGCCAACGCCGCCGGCCAGGGTGGGCGCCGCCGACGCCGTCGAGGACGTTGCACCGGCCCGCGCCGCCGACGGCTCGGCTCGTCGCGCCGACATCCGCGCGCTGTCGCCGCGTCAGATGGCGGAATACAGCCTCGATCTTTACGTCGACGGCGCCATCGGTTTCGACGACTACGCCATGCTGGCCTTCCAGCCCGAACTGCACCCCGATTACAACCAGACCATCGGCGCCCTGACCGGCGAGGAGGCGGCACCGGACCGGCCTCGGGATTTCGTCAAGCTATGGGAAGAACGGCTCGAATTCGAACTGCGCCACAACCCGCAAAACTCGCCGCGCGTCACCCGCACCGAACGTGTTGTCGGCCTGCTTCGGCAGATCGACCGGCCGACCGACGTCAGCGTCTGATAGCGCGAAGAGCGGGAAGTCTATTCGGGAAGGCCGGCCAGCAGGTTGCTGCGTTGCAGGGCCGCTTTGGCCTCGAAGATGGTCATGGCGACCAACCAATCGCCCGGCGTCACTCGAATGGCCCAGGTATCCGCGATCCCGGCCTTCGACAGGCTGCGATGCACGGTCGTTTCGGCGCCCTGTTCGACGGGGCCGACGACGACCCGGTAGACGGCGCCACCGTCGAGGTTGGCGGCCAGTATGGTCGGTAGCAATTCGCGGTGTTCGCCGACCAGCGAGCGGGCGTTGGCGTGATTCCTGAAGCTGCCGATGACGAAATAGATGCCGCTGGCCGGCTCGCCGACGGTCGGCTTCAAAGGGGGAATCGGAAAACCGCCGATCACTGTCCGGGACTCCCTTTCGACGGCCTGCGGCGGCGACATCAGCAGCGGTGATGGTTGCGGCTCGGATGGCTCCACGACGGTCAACCGCGGATCGGGCAGCAATACGATTTCGATCGCCTCGGATTCGGTCGGCCGCGGCGCAGCCGTCTCGGCCGGCTCTAAAGCTTCGAGGGCGATCTCATCCTCAGTTTCCGGACCGCCGGCCGCCGTCTCGAACTCGTTCAGGGCTTCGATATCCTGAAAATCGCCGAGGTCGTCGTGCAGGTCCTGAACGATTGGCGCGGCGGCGAACTCGGTCGCCTCGTCGTCCCGATCCCCGACCGACGGCGCGAATCTGGCCGGTTCGACCGGTTCGGCGCTGGCAATCATCGTCGCCGCGTCGTCGTATTCCTGGCAAATCCGTCCTTCGGTCAGGCCGCGCCACACGGCGCAATCCTGCTGTGCGACGATCGACAGTCCGTGGTCGGCGACGGATTTCTGGGTGGTCAGGTAGGAGAGTCCGTCCAACGCCCAGGAGGCGACCTGGACAGGCAGCGGCACGGCGCACCCCGCCAGCAGCAAAGCCGCTATCCCAAGCGTCAGTGGTCTACGCATCCCCAGGACCCCGATCTCCCGTCCCATTTGTTTTCGCTCTTCGTCTTGTTGTTTGTATCGTCCGGTCCCGTTTTTCGGACCTATCATTCGATACTGCCGCGATAGTTCGAATCGCGGCTGTACTGGGGGTCGCCATCAGTATGGCCCCCTTTCCCGAGAGTCCGCAACTGAATAATTGTTTCGCTCGGTTACGCCCGGCAGAGACGCCGGAAAGCCCATTAATCCGCGGCTTCGCCGTCGTTTTCGGGAGTCTCCGGCTTTCTGACCTTGGGCAGGTTGAGCTTCAAGTGGATTTCCCGCAGCCGTTCCTCGGGAATCGTCCCCGGCGCCCCCATCAACAGGTCTTCGGCGCGCTGATTCATGGGGAACGCGATGACCTCGCGGATATTCGGCTCCTCGGCCAACAGCATGACGATACGGTCGATGCCTGGCGCCGAGCCGCCGTGCGGCGGGGCGCCGTAGCGGAACGCCCGCAACATGCCGCCGAATTCGGTTTCCACCACGTCTCTGTCGTAACCGGCGATCTCGAAGGCCTTGATCATGATTTCCGGACTGTGGTTGCGGATCGCACCGGACGACAATTCGACGCCGTTGCAGACGATATCGTACTGGTACGCCAGGACGTCGAGCGGGTCTTCCTTTTCGAGCGCCTCCAGCCCGCCTTGCGGCATCGAAAACGGATTGTGGCTGAACTGGACCTGGCCGGTTTCCTCGTTCATCTCGAACATCGGGTAATCGACGACCCAACAGAACCGGAACTTGCCCGCGTCCAGCAACTCCAGTTCCTCGCACAGGCGGGTTCGAGCGACGCCGGCGAAGGCCGCGGCCGTTTTCTTGTCGCCGCAGGTGAAGAACACCGCATCGCCGGCGCCGACGCCGGCGGTTTCGCGGATGGTCTCGATGCGGTCGGCCTCCAGGTTCTTGGCGATCGGACCGCGTGGCTCGCCGTCGTCGCCGAAAACGATGTAGCCGAGGCCGCCGGCCCCTTCGTCGCGGGCCCAATCGTTGAGCTTGTCGAAAAAGCTGCGCGGCCGGGCCGCCGCTCCCGGCGCCGGGATGGCGCGAACCACCGCCCCCTTGTCGACGTTCTTGGCAAACAGCCCGAAGCCCCCATCCCGGTAGGCCTCTGTGACGTCACTGATTTCGAGGGGATTGCGCAGATCCGGCTTGTCGGTGCCGTATTTGAGCATGGCGTATTCGAAGGGAATACGCGGGAACGGCGACGGGGTAACGTGACGGCCGTCGCCAAACTCCTCGAAGACGCCGGCCAGCACCGGTTCGATGGCGGCGAAGACGTCTTCCTGAGTGACGTAAGCCATCTCGAAATCGAGCTGGTAGAACTCGCCGGGACTGCGGTCGGCCCGCGCGTCCTCGTCGCGGAAACACGGCGCGATCTGGAAATACTTGTCGAAGCCCGACACCATCAACAGCTGCTTGAACTGCTGCGGCGCCTGCGGCAGCGCGTAAAACCGGCCCGGGTGGTGGCGGCTCGGCACCAGGTAGTCGCGCGCGCCTTCCGGCGAGGATGCGGTCAGGATCGGAGTTTGGATTTCCAGGAATCCGGCCTCGACCATGCGGCGGCGGATGCTCCAGATCACCTCCGAGCGCAGCACCACATTGGCGTGCATCTGTTCGCGTCTGAGGTCGAGAAAGCGGTAGCGCAGCCGCGTATCCTCCCCGAGATCGGCGGGATCGCCGACCACCTGCATGGGCAGCACCTCGGCCGCGCTCTCGACGGCGATGTCGGCGATCTGCACCTCGACCTCGCCGGTTGGCAGGTTTGGGTTCACGGTATCGTCGGACCGCTTGACGACCGGACCGGTCACCGTGACGACGCTCTCGGGGCGGGCGTTTTCGACGATTTCGAACAGTTGGCTGGAGACGTCGATGACGCACTGGGTCAGACCGAAATGATCGCGCAGATCGACGAACACCAGATTGCCGTGGTCGCGCTTGCGGTGAATCCATCCGGAAAGACGAACGTCCTGGCCGGCGTGATCGAGCCTGAGTTCGCCGCAGGTGTGAGTACGGTAAACGTGCATGGTCATCGGACGGATTTTTCCTCGTCCCCGGCTTTTTGCGCCGGGCCGCGTCTGTTTACAGCATTTTCGCGGTTTGGAAAGGGTCTTTTCGGGCGCCGCCGCCGAACGATCGTCGGGCCGCCGGATGCCTGACGGCAACGCCGCAGGCTGCTGGTTATCCACCGCCGATCACCGAATTCACACGCTTTAACACCAACGTCGAGGCGCGCTGGTCGCCGGCAATCCTCACAATCGGGTGAGCCCGGGCGATCGCCATTGTTTCGGGAAAGCCGGGGTGTCATAGAGGGTAGGCTCGACTCCACCGCCCCGGAACGCGTCCCCATGTCCGACATCATCCTCCATCACTACCCGCAATCGCCGGTCTCCGAAAAGGTCCGCATCGTGCTCGGCCTCAAGGGCCTGGCCTGGCGCTCGGTCGAGATTCCGAGGCTGCCGCCGAAACCGGACCTGATGCCGCTGACCGGCGGCTATCGGCTGACTCCGGTGATGCAGATCGGCGCCGACATCTATTGCGATTCAAAACGCATCCTGCGCGAGATCGACAGGCGCCACCCGGAGCCGACCCTGTTTCCGGGCGGCGCCCAAGGCATGGCGTGGGGCATCGGCCAGTGGACCGACGGGCCGATGTTCAGGAACGTCATCGCCACCGTGTTCGGCGCCAATGCCGACGAGCTGCCGCCGGAGTTCTACGCCGACCGCATCCCGCTCTACTTCGGCCCCGACGTCACCAAGGAGTCGATGATCGACGAGGTCGGCCACAACCGCGACCAGTTGCGGGTCCAGTTCGGGTGGATGGACGACCGCCTGTCGGGGGGGCGCGATTTCATGCTCGGCGCCGAGCCCGGGCTGCCCGATGCGTTCTGTTATTACCTGGTCTGGTTCCTGCGCGGCCGCGACCCCGGCGGACCCGGCCTGCTGGCCCGGTTCCCGCACCTGCTGGCCTGGGAGGCGCGTATGAAGGCATTCGGCCACGGCCGCCCCGAGCCGATGGATTCGAAGGAGGCGCTCGACATCGCCGAGGTCTCTCAAAGCATCGCCGAAGAACGCGCCGACCCGGACGACCCGCGCGGCCTCAAGCCCGGCGACGTGGTCGAGATCGCCCCGGTCGACCCCGGCGGCGGCGCCGTCCGCGGTACCATCGTCGCCTCCAGCGCCCAGGAGATCGCCATCCGCCACAGCGATCGGCGGGTCGGCGAGGTGGTGGTGCACTTCGCCCGTGCCGGCTATCGGGTGACGCCGCTGTAGACGGCGCCGCGCGGGCGGGCGGGGAGCTAATTGCCCCGGTTGGTGACGAATTCCTGGATGGCGTCGGCCGCGTCTTCCCCGTAAAGATCGCGGAAGAAGTGGTCGGCGCCCTCGACCACCACCAGCCCGACCCTCGGTCCGGTCATGCCCCGCATCTTTTCGATCAAGTCGGGAATGACCGCATCCTCGGAGGCGGCGACGACCAGGACCGGAATCTTGGCGTCCTTCAAGAGGCTGGGCGTGTCGCCCTTGGTGTCGGCCCCATAGAAATCGAGGAACGTCGCCGCCGCCACCTTGGTGTCCGGGCAATAGCGGAACCCCTTGACGGCCATCATCTCCGCGCCCTTGCCGGCGGCGACCAGGGCCTCGGCCTCGGCCACCAACGGAGCCAACGGCGTCTTGTATCGGTTTTCGTAGCCTTTGCGGGTGCGCTCCGGGCTCGACGTCGCCGGCGCCAGGAGAACGGCGCCGCCGACCGACGGGTCCGGCGATCCAATTACGTAGCGCGCCGTCTGGTTGCCGCCGTTGGAATGGCCGACCACGGTAATCCGCATCGTCCCCTTGGCCTTCAGCCAGTCTACCCAGAGCCCGATCTCGCGCATCGCATCGGCGCGCCGGTAGCGGTGCGGTACCGAACACTCGTACATGCCGTGGCGGTCGTCGAGACCGAGGGCCAAGTTGATGGCCAGCGTGCTGAAGCCGCGCTCCGCCAGCAACTCCTGTTGGGCGACGATGATCTCCATGGCGTTGTGGGCCAGGGCGCCGTGGGTAATGAGGATGACTCCGTCCGCGAACTTCTTGCCGTCGGCCAGGTTGAGGTTGGCGTTGAGGGTGCGGCCGCCGTCGGCGATCCTGACTTCCTCGGACCAGGCGGCGGCGGGAACGGCGGCGGCCAGGCCGACGATCAGGGCCAGCCTGGAAAGGCGTTTGCGGAGCATGGGTCCTCCATCGGAAATGATAATTAACGGATGATAATGAAACGGAGGTTTAGCACCGCCGCGGTTATTTGTCATCCGCCGGCGGCCGACGGCGCGGCTTTTGCGCCGGCCGGAAACCGTGTATAGCAGACGCCCATGACGTTGATCTCCGACACGACCGCGCTCGACGCGTTCTGCAAGCGCCTGCGCGCCGCCAACTATGTCACCGTCGATACCGAATTCATGCGCGAGAAGACCTACTGGCCGATCCTGTGCCTGTTGCAGATCGCCGGTCCCGACGAAGCCGCCGCCATCGACGCCCTGGCCCCGGATATCGACCTCGGGCCCGTTTACGAATTGTTCGACGACCGCAGCGTCACCAAGGTCTTTCACGCCGCCCGCCAGGACCTGGAGATCTTTTTCCACCAGAACGGGCGCCTGCCGGAGCCGGTGTTCGACACCCAGGTGGCGGCCATGGTCTGCGGCTTCGGCGACGCCGTCGGCTACGAGCAGTTGATCGCCAAGCTGACCAAGCAACGCGTCGACAAGAGTTCGCGTTTCACCGATTGGTCGGTGCGGCCGCTGAGCGAACGTCAGATCGCCTATGCCCTGGCCGACGTCACCCACCTCAGGCCGGCTTATGAGAAACTGGCCCGCAAGCTCGACGCCCAGGGCCGGGCCGCCTGGATCGACGAGGAGATGGCCGTGCTGGCGGCGTCGGAAACCTACGACGGCGACCCCGACAACGCCTATCGACGGATCAAGGCGCGGTCCAAGTCGGGCCGCTTCCTCGCCGTCCTGCGCGAACTCGCCGCCTGGCGCGAGCGCGAGGCGCAACGCCGCGACCAGCCGCGCAACCGCGTCCTGCGCGACGAAGCGCTGGTCGAGATCGCCCACCACACGCCGAAATCGATCAAGGAGCTGAGCCGCACCCGGGGGCTTTCGGCGAAGACGGCGGAAGGCGGCTACGGCGCGCAGATCCTCGAAGCGGTCGAACGCGGTCTGGCCGTGCCCGAAGCCGAGTGCCCGCAGCCAGAGAGCAAGCCCGACCTGCCGCACGGCCTCGGCCCGGTCACCGACCTCCTGAAGGTGCTGCTGAAGATGAAGTCCGAGGAATCGCACGTCGCCACCAAGCTGCTGGCGTCGAGCGCCGACATCGACCAGATTGCCGCTTTCGGCGAGCAGGCCGACGTGCGCGCCATGAGCGGCTGGCGTCGCGAGGTGTTCGGCAACGACGCGCTGGAATTGAGGGCCGGACAACTGGCGCTGGCCGTCGACGGCAACCGCATGGTCCTGTTGCCGGCCGACGGCGGCGGCGGAGCCGAGTCGTGATTCTGACCGGCCAGTACGATTCGCCGTTCGTCAGAAGGGTCGCCGTCACCCTGCATCTCTACGGCCTTCCCTTCGAGCGCCAAGCGGTATCCGTCTACGACGACTTCGACGACGTTTTGGCGGTCAATCCGTTGGGCCGGGTTCCGGCGCTCAGGCTCGACGACGGCCAAGTGCTGGTCGACAGCGCGGTCATCCTCGACTACCTGGACCGCCTGGCCGGGCCCGAAGCCGCGTTGACCCCGCTCGACGGCGAAGCTCGTTGGCCGGTCGTGCAACGAACCACGGTGGCGCTCGGCGTCTCCGAGAAGACCGTCGAGTTGAACACCGAGACCCTGCGCCGGCCCGCCGACAAGCACTTTGTCGAGCGCATCGAGCGTTGCCGCAACCAGATTCTCTCGGCACTGGCCTGGCTCGAAGCCGACTTCAGGGGTCCCTGGATATGTGGCGCGGCGATGTCCCAGGCCGACGTGACGCTGGCCGTCGCCTGGTCGCACGCCGCCAGACGCCAACCCGAACTGATTGCCGACAACGCTTCATCCTTCCCCAACCTGGCCCGCCTCAACGCCGAAGCCGAGACGTTGCCAGCCTTCCGGGGGTACCCTTGAGCGACCGCGATCCGCTGGCTCCGCAATAAGGCCTTGATTTCGGGCGCCGCCACGAACGAACCTTGGTGGTAGACGGGGAGGAGGAAATCGCATGGCGACCGAGAAACTCACCTTTACCGGGGCCTTCGGCGACGAGTTGTCGGCTCGCCTCGACGTGCCGGACGACGGACCGCCCAGCGCCATCGTTCTATTCGCGCACTGCTTCACCGGCTCGAAGGATGTGTTGGCCGCGGTGCGCATCGCCAAGGCGCTGTGGCTTCGCGGCTTCGGCGTGTTCCGCTTCGATTTCACCGGACTCGGCGAAAGCGAGGGCGACTTCGCCAACACGACGTTTTCGTCCAATGTCGGCGATCTTGTCGCCGCCGCAGACTACTTGCGCGACAGCCGCCAGGCGCCGTCGGTGCTGATCGGCCACAGTCTCGGCGGCGCCGCAGTGCTGGCCGCCGCCGGCAATATCCCCGAGGTCCGCGCCGTCTGCACGATCGGCGCACCAGCCGACCCCGAGCACGTCGTGCATCACTTCGAAGACCACCGCGAGACCATCGAGGCCGACGGCGAGGCCGAGGTCAGCATCGGCGGCAGGCCGTTCCGCATTAGAAGCGACTTCCTCGAAGACATCGCCGGCCAGCGCCTGCACGACCGCATCGCCGGCCTGAAACGGGCATTGCTGGTGTTTCACAGTCCCATCGACGACACCGTCGGCATCGAGAACGCCGGCGAGATCTACCAGGCGGCGCGCCATCCGAAGAGCTTCGTCTGTTTGGACGGCGCCGACCACCTCTTGACCAGCCGCCCCGACGCCTACTACGTGGCCGAGGTCGTCAGCGCCTGGGCCGGCCGCTACATCGACGGAGGTGCCTAGAGCAGATCATGTTTTGTCGGAATCGCCCGGGCGATCCGTCAAAGCATGTGAATCTGCTCTACGTCATTGAAACCGATCGGATTCACACGTTTTGTCGTCGACACCTCGGGTTTCCGACAAAACGTGATCCGATCTAGAGGGCGATCGTTTCGAATCTTTTCATATTGAAACGCGAATCGCCCTCGACCCGGAAATTCGCTGCGTTTCAGACCGAGGCGGAAACCCGGTTGCGGCCTTTGCTCTTTGCTTCATAGAGGGCCTGATCGGCGCGGCTGACGAAGGCGCTGAGCGGTTCGCCCTTGACCAGTTCGGCGACGCCGATGGAGACGGTGACCGTGCCGAAGGATTGCCCGGTCTGGCGATTGACCAGATCGCGCGCCGATATCCGCTGGCGAATGGCGTCGGCCACCCGGACGGCGCCCTCGAGATCGGTGCCAGGCAGGATTACTGAAAACTCCTCGCCGCCGTAGCGAGCCGCTGTGTCCTGGTCCTTGATGGTCTGGGTCATGATGTCGGCCAGGATGACCAGCACGTTGTCGCCGGCCTGATGGCCGTGGGCGTCGTTGAACGCCTTGAAGTGATCGACGTCGAGCATCAACAGGCTCAGCTTGCGGCGCGCTCCCGTCGCGCTTATCGCCTTGCGCAACTGGGCGTCGAACATCTTGCGGTTGGCGATCCCGGTCAGCGGATCGGTCAGGGCCTGGCGGCGCATGTCGTCGAGGTCCTGGCGCAGGCGCGAAATGGTGCCGCTCGATTCCGAGAGCCGCGCTTCGAGCTTCCGGTTGCGCTCCAGCATGTTCTCGGTCGCCATCAGAATGGCTTCGATGGCCGGCGCCAGTTTCTCGCCGCCGTCGGCCACTTCGAGAAGCCCCGAAAACGTCTCCAGGCTGTTTGAGAACTGGGACGTTTCCTCGCCGGCGCCGGTCAGGTGATCGAGCACCAGGCGCAATTCGTTGACGATCCGGCCGGAGGTGACGGCGATGGCGGCACTGTCCACCGACGGGCCGAAGAAGCGGTCATGGATTTCCAGGTTGTCGGCTTCCGTCAGCGGCTCTCTGGAAGCCCTCTTGCCATCCATGGCCTGGAGGAGTTCGGGATCGTCGCCGGACAGATAGTGGAACCAGACGACGAAATTCTCGGGCACCGGCGGCACCCCGGCCGCAGCCATTTCCCGCAATGCCCGGGCCGCCAGAGCAACTGCGGCTTCCATCGAATCGTAGGCCGACATGGTTCGATATCCCCGCTCCTACTTGTCGTAGTTGAGCGGGTTGGAGTCGGGCTTGCCGAAATACCAGCCCTGGCCCAGGTGAACGCCGCACTCGGCCAGGAACGCCGCCAACGGCTCGTCCTCGACCATCTCGGCGATGGTCTCGACCCCCATTTCGTCGCACAGCGATGCCATCGAGGCGAGAAACGCCTTGCCCTTGTCGGTGGCGTAGGCGCGCTTGACGACCGGACCGTCGAACTTGACGGTATCGACGTCGAACGAATTGAGGTAGTCGAAGCTGGCCGCACCGGCCCCGAAATCGTCGAGCGCCACCTGAAAGCCCTTCTTGCGGAAACTCTGGATGGTGGCGTTGACGCCTTCCAGGTCTTCGATCTCGGCCGATTCGGTGATCTCGATGGTGAACGCCTTTTGAATGTCCGGATGGCGGGCCAACAGCCGGTGCATGCGGCCGACGAATTCGGTGTCGCCAATCGAGTTGCCCGATATGTTGACGGCCAGCGGCGGAATGGTGCCGATCCCGAATTTCTCGACCGCCTCGATCGCCTTTTCGGCGACCACATAGTCGAACTCGGATATGATGCCGACCTCCTCGGCCATGGAGATCAGCTTGTAGGGCGACGCATCGCCGCCGCCACCGCGGAACCGGGTCAGCGCCTCCAGATGATGGACCTTGCCGGTCCTGAGATCGCAGATCGGCATGAACACCAAATCGAAGTGCTTGGTCTCGCAGACCTTCTTGAAGGCCTCGACCGCCTTCATGGTCTCGGCCATCTTGACCTGCAGCATCGACGAAAGGCTGGTCTCGCCGATCTCGCCCTTGTTTTTGGAGAACTCCTGCATGGTATAGAGCAGCGCCTTGGTCATCTGCTCCTCGGACATGCCGGCGGTGTCGGCATCGACCGTGGTCGTCGCCGAAGTCAATTCCAGCCCGCCCGGGTGGATGCCCTTGGTGGCTTCCTCGATCTCGCGGCCGACGGCGTCGGCGTCGACATCGGCGCCGTGCACGAAGCTGAAGCTTTCCTCGTCGATGCGCCCGGCGGTGTCGCCGCCCAGCGAATGGCCCTTCAGGATGCCGCCGATGGTGTCCATGACCTCGACCTGGGATTCGGTCGACAACTCGCCCTTCATCTGCTCCAGGTTCTCGATCCGGACCATGGTCATCTTGGCGTCGCCGCCGGCGTCCTGGTAGGACTTGATGCGGTCGGCGGCGACCGATCCGAACGATTCCTGCGTCAGCACGCCGGCTTCGATGTCGCGGTCGCTCTTGCGTTGCCTGGGCTTGGCCAGCTTGCGCGGCGACAGCTTGACGGCAATGAAGAAATGGTTGTTGAAGTCGGGCACCCGGTAGCCGGCGATGGCGGCCTCGGCGGCGGCGCCGTTGGCGAGGATGAGGTGGACGGGGATATCGTCGATGCGCCCTTCGGCGCCGGCCGCGTCGAGCAATTCGATCACCAGGCCGCGGTCCTTGACGTCGAGCATGCCGGGAAACGACTGGCCCGACAGGTCCTTCGGCGTCTTCCCGAACAAAGCCTGCGTGGTGCCGGCGGCAAACACGATGTTGTGGGCGTTATCGAGTTCGAACAGCAGGTCGGCGCGGCAGAAGGCCAGCGCCACGAACCGTCGGGTGCGCTCGGCCGCCGCCGCCGCTGGGTCGCTCGCGACGGCCGCCTCTTGCGCAGGCGCCTGTGATGGTTGTGTCACCATCGATCAGCCAACTCGATACCTACCCGCTCCCGGCCACTGCATCCTCCCTATGCGGGGCATCCCGGATTGTAGCGTCGGCCGCCTCATATTGATATGCCGAAAATGCCCTAAAAGGTGCCGGGGTATCCGCCGCCGTCGATCAGTAGGTTCTGGCCGGTGATGTAACCGGCCTGGGCCGAACAGACGAAGGCGCACAACTCGCCGAACTCGGCCGGTTCGCCGAATCGTCCGGCCGGGTTGGCGGCGGCGCGCTCGGCCGCCACTTCGTCGAGCGGACGTCCGGCTTTCTCGGCCGTCACCGCAATGTTGGACATCAGCCGGTCGGTATTGAAGGGACCCGGCAGGATGGCGTTGATGGTGACGTTGTGGCGGACCGTCTTGCGAGCGATGCCGGCGACGAACCCGGTCAAGCCGGAACGGGCGCCGTTGCTTAAGCCCAGGATCTCGATCGGCGCCTTGACGGCGCTCGACGTGATGTTGACGATGCGCCCGAAGCGGCGCTCGATCATGCCATCCACCGTCGCTTTGATCATGAAGATGGGGGTCAGCATGTTGGCGTCGACGGCGGCGATCCAATGGTCGCGGTCCCAATCCCGAAAATCGCCCGGCGGCGGCCCGCCGGCATTGTTGACCAGGATATCCGGCGCCGGACAGGCGTCGAGGACGGCGGCCCGCCCCTGTTCGGTGGTGATGTCGCAGACGACGGGCGTGACGGCGCCGCCGCCGAGTCCGCGGATCTCGTCGGCCGCCTCCTCCAAGGGGTCGGGCGTGCGCGCGCAGATGGTGACGTCGACCCCCTCGCGCGCCAGCGATACGGCACAGGCCTTTCCCAACCCCTTGCTGGCGGCGCAGACGATGGCTTTCTTGCCGTCAATACCCAAATTCATGGTTCAGACTCCGTTGTTGTCGGTGATTTCATTCAAGACGCGTTTTATCAGGGGCACCGTGATGCGGCGCCGTTCGGCCAGGGCCAAACGGTCGGTGGCCGTGACGACGCGCCGGGCCGCCTCGAAAGACCGCTCCATCCGGGGCAGCAGGAACCGCACGACGCCGGCCTCGACCCGAAGCTGGCGGTCGTTGAAAAGCTTGACCAGGACGGCTGCGATCAGGGCGTCGTCGGGCGGCTCGATGACGACCGCGGTCGCCGCGTTCAGCCGCGAGGCCAGGTCCGGCAGCCGGACGGGCCAGCGCGCCGGTGGCCGGCGGCCGGTCAGCAACATGTGCCGGCCGGCCTCGGCCAGACCGTTGTAGAGGTGCAGGAGCGGCGCTTCGAGGGCTTCGCCGAGGGCGCGGTCGCCGTCCTCGAAAATGACCGGACCGGAGAATTCCCGAGCCGCGTCGGAGAGATCGGCGGCGGTTGCCACCCGGGCGCCGCTGGCGGCCCGGAACACTTCGGCCAGGTGGCTCTTGCCGCAACCGGCCGGACCGTGCAGCGCCAGGGCCGGTCCCGGCCAGTCCGGCCAGCGGTCGATCCAGGCGACCGCGTCGCGGTTGCTGTCGACGACCAGAAAGTCCTCGCCGGTCAGGGCCGGGCGATGGTCGAATTCGAGAGGCAGCTGCGAGGTCGAACTCACCGACCGGCGCTCCCGTCGCCGCCGTTGCCGCCGTAGAGCGGACTCTGCAGATAGCGCTCGAGCCCGAAGCGGGCGACGACGCCGATGACGGCGGTCGCCGGAACCGCAAGCAGCACGCCGGTGAAGTCGAACAGCGCACCACCGGCCAACAACGCGAAAATGATCCAGACCGGGTGCAGCCCGACCTTGTCGCCGACCAGCCTCGGCGTCAAAACGTAGGATTCGAGGGTCTGCCCGAACAGGAAGACAGCGGCCACCAGAACCACCGGCAGCCATTCGGTGAATTGAAATAGGGCGATGCCGACACCGACGATAAGACCGATAGCGGCGCCGACGTAGGGAACGAACGAGATCAAACCGGCGCCGATGCCGACCAGCAGACCCGATTTCAGCCCGATCACCGACAAGCCGAGCCCGTAGATCACCGCCAACACCAGGCAAACGCTGGCTTGGCCGCGCACGAAAGCGGCCAAGGTACGGTCGATCTCGGACAGTTGTTGGCGAATCGCCGGCGCCGCCGGGCGCGGCAGCCAGGAATCGACCCTAGCTGTGATCAGATCCCAGTCGCGCAGCAGATAGAAAGCGACCACCGGGGTGATGACGAGCAGCGAAAGGAGGTTGAGAAACGCGACGCCGCCGCTCCACATCCCGACCAGGACGTCGCTCAGCCACTTGACGGCGCTGCCGGCGAAGGCGCCGGCGGCGGACCTAATTTCATCCACGAGCTCGGCCGAGAGGTCAGCGCGCACGCGTTCGCGCAGCGGTTCGGCGTAACTGCGCAGCGATTCGACGGCGCCCGGTACCAAGCCGGCCAATTCCAGGATCTGCCCGTGCAGCAACGGCGCCAACAGCATCAGCAGGCTGAGGCCGGCGACGAAAAAGGCGAGCAGGATGACGAAGGTCGCAAGCCCCCTCGAAAAACCCGCCTCTTCCAGCCGGTCGGCCACCGGATCGAGGAAATAGGCGACCGCCATACCGGCCACGAACGGCAGCAGCATCCCGCTCAACAGGTGCAGGAGCACCGCCACGACGGCCAACCCGGTCAGCCACAACGCCATTTTCTTCTCGCGGCTCAAGCGCCCTCCTCGCGGTCGCCCGTCGACCCGGCCTCCTCCATCTCCTGGGCCAGGCGCGTCCACATCATCACGTAGGTGCCGCCGGACGCCAGCGTCGTCGCCGCAACGATATAGACCATCATACCGATTATTCCACGGTCATCGACAGCATAGCCCTCGACGCCGAGCACGCTAACCGCCAACACCAGTTGCGCAAACGTGTTGACCTTGCTGACCAGCAGCGGCGCGATGGCGAGCGTCTGGGTCAGGGTCTGGAACAGCATGGCGCCGCCGACGATGAGCACGTCCCGAAACACGACCATGATCACCAGCCACACCGGCATCTGTCCTTCGTGACCCAGGGTTACGTAGAGACAGACCAGAAGGATCTTGTCGGCGAGCGGATCGAGGTAGGCGCCGAGCACGGTTTCCGCCCTGAAATACTTGGCGATGATGCCGTCGATCGCATCGCTGAGAGCCGCCGCCAGCGACAGCCAGAAGGCGACCAAGAACTCGCCGCCGAGGACCAGCCACACGACCACGGGGACGGCGAACAGCCGGGCCAGCGAAATGAAGTTGGGAAGGTTCACCGGAACGCGCCTGAATTCAGGTTTGGCCGGGCTTGCCGTCGTCGGCCGTGCTCAACACCCACTCGTCCTCCTCCTTGCTCAGCGTCAGATCGGCCTGGATCAGGGCGACGGCCAGTTGATCGGGATTGCCGAGGTAATGCAAGTTGACGCGCACTTCGTCACGCGACAGCAGCACCATCTCGACACGGCGGATCAGGGTAACGGTGTTGAGGCGATCGCGCACCGTCAGCCAGGTTTTCAGAGTATCGACGGGAACCGTCACCGCGGCGACGCCGATACTGTCGAACTCGAGCAGATTGCGTTGCTTCCATTCATCCTCAAGGCGGCGGGCGACGCCGTCGGCGGCGCGCGCCAACAGCGCTTCCGGCGTCTCGGCGGCGTCCTGGCGGAAAGTCAGCATATCGGTGCGGTTTTCCTGCTCTTCGCTGAACCGGGTGATGTAGGCCTCGATCCGCGGACGGGCGACGGCGGCGTCCAATTGGCGGACAGCGACGACGACGGCGACTTCGGCGCTGCGGTAGCGCGCCGCGATCGCCGCCAGCCGCTGGCGGTCGCCCTTATGGGCCTGTTCGGCGCCGATCATGGCGATGTCGGCGAGATCGCCGATCGGCAGGGCGAACGGCACCAGGGAGCCGTTGCCGCTGCGCCCGGCCCAGGCGTCGCGCCACGGGTTGGGCTCGTCCCACAGGACCAGCGTGCCGGCCGCCTGATAGACCGGCAATACCAGGACCGCTTTGCTCGGCGTTTCGGCGAACGGAATGTCGAACTCGTTCAACAGCGCCCTTACCTCCGAGCGCTTGAAACGGACGCTGAGCTTGGCCAGATAGCGAACGGCCGAGGTCTTCTCGTCGGCGACCGCGAAATCCTTGACATAGGGTGCGATGTCGGTCGCCGCGAAGTCCGGCAGACGGGCGTGATCCTCCTGCAACGTCAGCCGTTCCAGCAGCTTGCGGAAGGCCAGCTTCTCACCGGCGCTCAAGGCCTGCTTGCGGGCCTCGGCGGCGGTCTCGGCGGTAACATCGACGGCGACGTCCGTGACCTCGTAGACATCGACCGGCGCCGCCGCGGCGGGCGCCGACCGGCCCGTCAGCACGGCGGCACCGACTGCGGCGACAGCCACGGCCACCGTCCACCCAATCGGACGAATCTGGATCATTGCAAACGGCCCGGATACATTTATCTTCTGCCCCCTCGGATGCGCTCCAATCTAACACAGCTCGACGCAGGAGAAAGCGATTACCAAGCCCGATACCCCTGCCGCTTCCGGCAACGGCCTGACCTACAAGGACGCCGGCGTTGACATCGAGGCCGGCGCCGAGCTCGTCGAAGCCATCAAGCCGCTCGCCGACGCCACCAAGCGCTCCGGTGTGGCATCCGATTTGGGCGGTTTCGGGGCAATGTTCGATCTTCGGGCGGCCGGTTTCGACGATCCCGTCCTGGTCGCCGCCACCGATGGGGTCGGCACCAAGCTGATGGTCGCCGCCGCCGCCGGACGCCACGACACGATCGGCGTCGATCTGGTCGCGATGTGCGCCAACGACCTTGTCGTGCAAGGCGCCGAGCCCTTGTTCTTCCTCGACTACTTCGCCACCGGCCGTCTCGAGGTCGAAGCCGGGCGCCAGGTCGTCGCCGGTATCGCCGAGGGCTGCCGCCTCGCCGGCTGCGCCCTGATCGGCGGCGAAACGGCCGAGATGCCCGGCATGTACGATGCCGGCGAGTACGACCTGGCCGGTTTCTGTGTCGGCGCCGTCGAGCGCGATCAGGTCTTGAGCGGCAGCGACATCGCCGCCGGCGACGCCGTCCTCGGGCTGGCCTCCGACGGCCTCCATTCGAACGGCTTTTCCCTGGTCCGGCGGATCGTCGAGGCGAGCGGCCATGATTACGCGGCGGCCGCTCCGTTCGCCGACGGAACCGGCCTGGGCGAGGCGCTGCTGACCCCTACCCGTATCTATGTTCGGGCCTGCCTCGCCGCCATCCGCAGCGGCGGCGTCAAGGGCCTGGCCCACATCACCGGCGGCGGCCTGGTCGAGAACATCCCGCGCGTTCTCGGCTCCGACCTCGGTGTGCACCTCGACGCCTCGGCATGGCCGATGCCGCCGGTCTTCCGGTGGCTGTCCGGGGCCGGCGGCGTCGCCGCCGACGAGATGGCGCAGACCTTCAACTGCGGCATCGGCATGGTCGTCGTCGTCGATCCCGATCGCATCGGAGCGGTGACGGAGGCGCTTGGCGATGCCGGCGAAGAAGTCTACCAGATCGGCCGGGTGCGGGCCGCCGAAGGCGGCGAGCCTGTGGTCGTCATCGACAACAAGGAGGCGGCATGGCGGACCTGAAACTAGCCGTACTGATCTCGGGGCGCGGCTCCAACCTGAAAGCGCTGATCGAAGCCTGTGCCGAGGACTCCTATCCGGCCGAGATCGTTCTCGTCATCTCCAACAAACCGGACGCCAAGGGACTGGAATACGCCAAAGCGGCGAAGATTCCGACCCGGGTCATCGAGCGCGGCTCTCACGATAGTCGCGAGGGGTTCGACGCGGCGATGACGGGCGAAATCGAGGAATCCGGCGCCGGTCTGGTCTGTCTGGCCGGGTTCATGCGGATGCTGTCGGAGGATTTCGTCATCCGCTGGCGCGACCGCCTGATCAACATCCACCCTTCCCTGCTGCCGTCCTTCAAGGGCTTGGACGTGCACGAGCGGGTGCTCGAGGCCGGCGTCAAGTTGGCCGGCTGCACGGTGCATTTCGTGCGTCTCGGCATGGACGAAGGGCCGGTCGTCATCCAGGCCGCCGTACCGGTGCTGGCCGACGACGACCCGGAAACCCTGGCCGCCCGCATTCTCCACGAGGAGCACCGCATCTACCCGGAAGCGATCCGGCTGATCGCCGAGGGGCGCGTCCGCGTCGTCGCCGGCCGCGCTTTCGTCGACGATGCACCGGCACCCGAGGGTGCGCTGATCAATCCGCTGCCGTCCTAGAAAATTGAGGAGATCTTAACCGATCAGTTCGATCCGGCTGAAGAAGTAGGCGATCTCCTCGGCCGCCGTCTCCGGTGAATCGGAACCGTGCACCGAGTTGGCCTCGACGTTTTCGGCATAGTCCTTGCGGATGGTGCCGTCCTCGGCATTGGCCGGGTTGGTGGCGCCCATGATGTCGCGGTTCTTCTGGATGGCGTCCTCGCCTTCCAGGACTTGGATCACGACCGGACCCGAACTCATGAAATCGCAGAGGTCGTTAAAAAAGGCCCGCTCGGCATGAACGGCGTAGAATCCCTCGGCCTGGGCACGGGTCAGCAGAACCCGTTTCTGGGCGATGATCCTCAGACCCGCCTCCTCGAACCGGGCGTTGATGGCGCCGGTCAGGTTGCGGCGGGTGGCATCGGGCTTGATGATGGAGAGCGTCCGTTCGACGGCCATGCGGTTAGTTCCTTAGCAAGAGTTTGGTAGGTTGTGGTTTTGTTTGTTGGGTCCCGTTCGCGGGATCGGCGACGGGGCCGTTGCGCGGGGGCGGGTTATAGCCCCATCGACGAGCCCTGGCAAGCCGCCGGCCTTAGGATGGCGGGCCGACCAAGGATCTGGCAAGGCGATATCCGGCGGTTCGGTATCTTTCTCGTCCTGTGCTAAGAATTCACCTCGATGTGGGAGTAACCGGGATTGAGCCTGAAGGCGATATCGCTGTCTCTGCTTGCCGTCTGCGAAGTCGCCACCATGGCCCTGTGGTTTTCGGCGACCGCCGTGCTGCCGTCGATCCAGGCCGAATTCGACCTGACGCCCGTTCAGGCGGCGTTGTTCACCAGTTCGGTGCAGACCGGATTCGTCGCCGGCACCTTACTCAGCGCTGTCTTCGGCCTGGCCGATCGCATCGACCCGAGGCGGTTCTTCATGGCCTCGGCGCTGCTCGCCTCGGCCGCCAACGCGGCTATTCTGCTGGTCGATCCGACCTCGGCGTTCGTCATCGTCTGCCGCTTCGTGACCGGCGCCTGCATGGCCGGCGTCTATCCGGTCGGCATGAAGATCGCCACCACCTGGGCGAAGGGCGACATGGGCCTCCTGGTCGGCTTGCTGGTCGGCGCTCTGACGCTGGGCTCGGCGGCGCCACACATGTTCAACGCCTTCGGTGGTCTCGACTGGCGGTTTACCATCTCCTCGGCGTCGTTCGTCGCCCTGAGCGCGGCGTTGCTGATCAATGCCGTCGCCATCGGACCGGAGTTCCGGAAATCGCCGCGTTTCGATCCGCGCGCCGCCATCGCCGCTTTCACTTCGCCGGCCCTGAGGCTGGCCAACTTCGGCTACCTCGGCCATATGTGGGAACTGTACGCCATGTGGGCCTGGTTGGGCGTCTTCCTGGACGCCAGCTACCGGTTGAGCATGGCCGCCGACGACGCTGCCTTCTGGGCCCGCACCGCTACTTTCGTGGCGATGGGAATCGGCGGCGCCTTCGGGTGCGTCGCCGGCGGCATGTTGGCCGACCGCTTCGGCCGCACCCTGCTGACGATGGGCGCCATGGCGCTGAGCGGCGCCTGCGCGTTGAGCGTCGGCCTGCTGTTCGGCGCCGACCCGAGGCTGCTGTTCGCGTTGTGCTTCCTGTGGGGAGTGACGGTGATCGCCGATTCCGCGCAGTTCTCGTCCGCCATCGCCGAACTGGCGCCGCCTGAGCGCATCGGCACCATGCTGACGGTGCAGACCTCGGTCGGCTTCCTGCTGACCCTCGGCACCATCCATCTGATGCCGTACGTCGTCGATTGGGCCGGCTGGCACTACGCCTTCGCCGTCCTCGCTATCGGTCCTTTCCTCGGCACCCTTTCCATGGCCCGCTTGCGAACCCGCCCGGAAGCCGTCAAGCTGGCCGGCGGCCGCCGCTGACATCCGTTTCCCTCATCTCCGCTGCGTGCTATGACCGCGGCCCATGCTGCACGTCAACGATCTCACCTACCGGATCGGCGATCGCGTCCTCTTCGAGCACGCCTCCGTGGCCGTGCCGCTGGGCCACAAGGTCGGGCTGGTCGGGCGCAACGGCAGCGGCAAGACGACCCTGTTTCGCCTGATCACCGGCGAATTGTCGATCGACGGCGGCGACATCCGGGTCCGCAAGGGAGCCCGCATCGGCACCGTCGCCCAGGAGGCGCCGGCCGGCTCCGAAAATCTGCTCGAGACCGTGCTGGCCGCCGACACGGAACGGGCCGGGCTGCTGGCCCGCGCCGAGACCGAGACCGACGGCCACGAAATCGCCCACATCCACACCCGCCTGGCCGACATCGACGCCGACGCCGCGCCGTCGCGGGCGGCCCGCATCCTGGCCGGACTCGGTTTCGACGAAGCAGCCCAGGGCCAACCGTGCCGGTCGTTCTCCGGCGGCTGGCGGATGCGGGTGGCGCTGGCCGCCGCCCTGTTCGCCCGGCCCGACCTGCTGCTGCTCGACGAGCCGACCAACCATCTCGACCTGGAGGCGGCGTTGTGGCTGGAAAGCTATCTGGCGTCGTGGCGCGGCACGCTGGTGGTCATCAGCCACGACCGCACGCTGCTGAACCGCGTCGTCGACGAAATCGTACATCTGGAGGGCGCCAAGCTGACGCGCTACGCCGGCGGTTACGACCGCTTCGAGCGAACCCGGCGCGAACGCCTGGAGCAGGACTCGAAACTACAGGTCAAGCAGGACGCGCAACGCCGCCATATCCAGGCCTTCGTCGACCGTTTCCGCTACAAGGCGACCAAGGCGCGCCAGGCGCAAAGCCGCCTGAAGATGCTAGCCCGCATGGAACCCATCGCCAGCGTCGTCGAGGACAAAACGGTGGCCTTCGATTTCCCGCAACCGGACGAACTGCCGCCGCCGCTGATCGCGCTCGACGGCGCCGTCGCCGGTTATGACGACGGCAAGCCGGTTCTGAAACGCCTCTATCTGCGCCTCGACATGGACGACCGTATCGCGCTGATCGGCGCCAACGGCAACGGCAAGTCTACCCTGGTCAAGCTGCTGGCCGGCCGGTTGCGGCCGATGGCCGGCACGCTGTCGGCTCCGGCCAAGCTCAGGGTCGGCTACTTCGCCCAGCATCAGGCCGAGGAGTTGCGTCTCGACGAGACCCCCTATACCCATGCCCGGCGCGCCATGCCCGATGCCAAGGAGGCTCGGGTGCGCTCTCACCTCGGCCGCTTCGGATTCCCGCAGGAACGTGCCGAAGTGGTTTGCGCCGGGCTGTCCGGCGGCGAGAAGGCGCGGCTGCTGTTCGCCCTGATGAGTCTCGAAAACCCGCACGTCATGTTCCTCGACGAACCGACCAACCACCTCGACGTCGACGCCCGCGAAGCCCTGGTCCAGGCACTCAACGCCTACGGGGGCGCGGTCGTCCTGGTCAGTCACGACGCCCACCTGGTCGAACTGATCGCCGACCGCCTGTGGCTGGTCGCCGACGGGACTTGCACGCCGTTTGACGGCGATCTCACCGAGTACGGCCAGTCGTTGGTCCAGGCGCGCCGGGCCAAGCGGCGCTCGGCCCGCGCTGATGCGGCGGATAGGCCCGATAAACGCGATCGCAAGCAGGAGCGCCGCGAGCGCGCCGCCAAACGGGCCGAGACGGCGGATCTGCGCAAATCGCTCCGCGGCCTGGAGGAACGCATCGAGAGCCTGAGCGGCGGGCGGGCGGTGCTGGAAGCGCGCCTGGCCGACCCGGAGGTTTACGAAGGGCCGACCACGCAGCTCATGGAGTTGCAGGTGCGGCTGGGCGAAATCAAGTCGGCGCTGGACGCGGCCGAGGAGGAATGGCTGGAGTTGAGCGGGCGTTTGGAAGCGGCCGATTAGGCCAGCGCAATGGGCGGCCGGTGGGCTTCGGCCAGGACCTGGAAGGGAGCGGGGTCGTAGGCCTCGACGAAAGCCCGGAAGTCGTCGTCCTTCAACGGTTTCGAGAAGTAGTAGCCCTGCAACTCGTTGCACGCCAGGCCGTGCAGGAAGACCACCTGATCCTCCTCCTCGACGCCCTCGGCAGTGATCTCCATGCCGAAGCTGTGGCCCAGCGTGGTGACGGCGCGGGCGATGGCGCCGCGGTTGAATTCGGTGCCGATGTCGTCGATGAAGGCCTTGTCGATCTTGATGCGGTGCACCGGGAAGCTTTTCAGGTAGCTCAGACTCGAATAGCCGGTGCCGAAATCGTCGATCGACAACGCCACGCCGAGGTCGGTGACGTCCTCGAACACGTCAATGGCCGTTTCGGCGTCCTCCATGGCGACGGTCTCGGTGATCTCGAGTTCCAGGTAGTCGGCGTCGAGACCGGTTTCCTCGAGCGTCGCCTTGATGCGGTCGATCAGGCTCGGTGCGTGGAATTGCACGGCCGACAGGTTGACGGCCACCTTCAGCGGCCCGAGGCCGGCGTCGTTCCATTGCTTGGCGCGGCGGCAGGCCTCACCAAGGACCCAGTCGCCCAAAGGCACGATGAGGCGCGAGCGTTCGGCGATCGGAATGAATTCGGCCGGCGACAGGAAGCCCATATCCGGGTGGTTCCACCGGACCAACGCCTCCATGCCGGAAATGCGGCTCGACGCCAGATCGAGCTTCGGCTGATAGTGCACCTCCAATTCCTGGCGGTCGATGGCCAGGCGCAACTCCTCCTCGACCGCCCGGCGGCGCTGGATGTCCTCGTTCATCTTGGAAACGAAGAACCGGTAATCGCCGCCGCCGGTGTTTTTGCCGTGATCGAGCGCGATATCGGCGTTGCGCAGCAGCTCGTCGGGGGCGCGCGCGTCGTCCGGATAGACGGCGACGCCGATGCTGGCGCTGCATTCGACATCCTCACCGTCGATCTCGAAGGGCGCCGACAATGCCGTCTTGACCTTCTCGGCGACAACGCCAATGCCGTCGGCGTCGGCCGGTTCGACCTGAACGATGCCGAATTCGTCGCCGCCGATGCGGGCGACCATGTCCGACACCCGGATGACGGCCTTTAAGCGCTCGCCGACCTCGCACAACAGCTTGTCGCCGATCTCGTGCCCCTTGCTCTCGTTGATGCTTTTGAACTGATCCAATCCGACAACGTGGACGGCGGCCAACCGTTTGCTACGTTGGGCGAGCGATACCGTGCGCACCAACCAATCGAGGAACTGCTCGCGGTTAGGAAGCCCCGTCAGTGAATCGTGTTGAGCGAGATGGCGGGCCTCGTCCTCGGCCTGCCGCTGGAGATCGCCCCGCGGGATCTTGATCGCGAA
>CAYFMP010000022.1:48991-50731 GCA_964344215.1 uncultured Thalassospiraceae bacterium
TGTCGCGGGCGAATATGTCGAGATCGGCGGCGCCGGGTACGGCCTTGACGGTCAGCACGTAATCGGTGCCATCGACCGCGGCTTCCGACTCGACAAGCTTCCCGGTGTCGACCGCCTTGTCGATACGGTTTCGCCAATCGACCGGCACCTTGCCGCCCAACGAAACGTCGAGCGCGCGCAGCATATCCCGGGCCGGATGGTTGGCGTACAGCAGGTTGCCGTCGGGACTGACCCGCATGACCGGTTCGGGCAGTTCATCGGCCAGCCGCGCCAAACTCTCCGGCACCGAGGCCAAGCGAATGCGCCTGGCGATCTCTTCCTTGATCGCTGTTTCGAGCGAAGCGACTTTGCCGTAGTTCGTCATCGATCTCGATCGGTCTTTTCCCCGGCGGCTGCTCGGCAACCGTTTTGCGTCGGCGTTTCGGAGAAAGAGCCCGTACCCCCAGACGTAGTTCTTCACCAATCCATACTATTTTATTCAAATTCCCGCATGATTGCACGTGATGGTCGTCACACCTCCGGTTTTTGGCCGGATTTCGGGCTTTCGGCGCCTTTTATCGGGTCGATTTCTCGGTATCATGGCGGCGTCGCTTCGCCCCTACCGGACCTGGACCTTCCCGTTGCTCGATTCCCTGTCGATTATCCGCCGCGATCGTTTCGCATCCCCGGTCGTACCATGACCGGGACGCGTCTCGCCTTTCACTATGGCGCCGCTTTCACGGTGATTGGCATCCACTTGCCGTTCTGGCCGGTTTGGCTGGCCTCGCGCGGCCTGACGCCGCAGGAAATCGGCTACGTAGTGGCCGTCGGCGTCGCCGTCAAGGTCGTCACCAACCCGTTGATCGCCCACGTCGCCGACCGCTTGGGCGAGCGCCGCCGGCCGATGGTTGTGCTCGCCGCCTTATCGTTGATCGCGTTTTCGGGCTTCGCCGCGGCCGACGGGTTCTGGGCGATCATGGCGCTGACGGTCTGTTTCTTCGTCGTCTGGGCGCCGATCATGCCGCTGGTCGAGAGCCTGACTATGCTGTCGGCCCGCGCCCACCGGCTCGACTACGGCCGCATCCGCCTGTGGGGTTCACTGACCTTCATCGTCGCCGCCGTCGGCACCGGGCGGCTGTTGGTCGGGCGCGGCGAGGATCTCATCATGTGGCTGATCCTGGTCGGCATCGCCCTGACCGTATCGAGCGCCTACTTCGTGCCCGACCACCGCGCCCCCAAAGCGACCGGCGGCCGTCCGACCGTCTTCGCCGTCCTCGGCGACCGCACCTTCGTCCTGTTTCTGCTCGCCGCCGCCCTGATCCAGGCCAGCCACAGCGTCTACTATGCCTTCGGCACCATCCACTGGCAGCGGGCCGGCTACGGCGAGGACGTCATCGGTTGGCTGTGTGCCGAGGGCGTCGTCGCCGAGATCGTGCTGTTCGCGTTCGGCGCCCGCCTCGTCGCCAGCGTCGGCCCGGCCCGGCTGATCGCCTTGGGCGGCGCCGCCGGCCTGGTGCGCTGGGTCGGCACCGGGTTGAGCGACGCCCTGCCGGTTCTCGTCGTCCTGCAGGCGCTGCACGCGTTTACCTTCGGTGCCATCCACCTCGGCGCCATCCATTTCATCGCCAGCCGCGTCAACCCGGCCCTGTCGGCGACCGCCCAGAGCGTCTATTCGGCGGTTGTCATCGGTCTCGGACTGGGCACGGCGGTGCTCGTCTCCGGTCAGCTGTACGCGACGTTCGCCGGCCGCGCCTACCTGGC
>CAYFMP010000023.1:0-9758 GCA_964344215.1 uncultured Thalassospiraceae bacterium
AGGTGATCATCGCCGGCGCCGGCATGGCCGCAGCGCTGCCCGGCGTCGTCGCCGCCAAGACCGCGTTGCCGGTCTTGGGCGTGCCGATGGAGACCCGCGTCATGGGCGGCATCGACAGCCTGCTCTCCATGGCCCAGATGCCGGGTGGGGTGCCGGTCGGAACGCTGGCCATCGGCAAGGCCGGCGCCAAGAACGCGGCCCTGCTGGCGGCCGCCATCCTGGCGCTGTCGGACGCGGCGGTGGCCGACAAGCTGGCGGCGTTCCGCAAGAAACAGAACGAGACGTTGGCCGACCTGCCGGTCTGAAAAAAATCGGTTTCCGCCGGTCGGCGGCGGAGTGTCGGTTGGCGGTTAGTTGGCCGCCCTGGCGCTGAGGCTGCCCTCGATGTCGTCGATGGTCAGGCGGCGCAACTTGAAGGCTTCGAGCAGCTCGATCTCGATCGCCGTGTTGTTGCCGAGCTGGGTCGACACCATGTACTTGACGAAGTCGATGAGTTCCTTGGTCTGGCCCGGAAAGGCGAGGATGTTGGTGAGCAGTTCGCGGCGGACCAGCGGCGGGTAGTTGAGGAGTTCGAGGACCAACAGCTTCTTGACCTTCATCGGCACCCGCAAGCTGCCGAACAGGCGGTCCAGGCAGAAGCTGTAGATGCCGAAATCGAGCTTGCCGGCGACGTCCTGGGTGAACTCGCGGAACTCGTCGAGGAACGGTCCGGCCGTTACTTTTCGCTCCATCAGCTTCTTGACCACTTCGAGAAACGCCCGGTAGCGTTGCCGGGCCGGGCTCAGGGTGTCGCCCAGCTCGGCCTCGATGGCGCGGATCTCGGCGGCCCGAAAATGGGCCTGGCGGATAGCGCGGGCCGACGACTGAACCGAATCGGAAAGCGCTTCCTCCTCGATCAACGCGAACAGGCGTTCGTATTTTTCCTTTTGGCTCGGCGCCAGCTTTTGCGCCGTTTCGCTCAGTGGCAAGAGGGCGGCCTGCGCCACCAAGACGTCCTTCGAATAGATCGACGCCATCGCCGCCGCCGCCGGCAGGACCGGCGTCGCCCTGAAATCGTCGGTGATGACAAAGCGGCTACCGTCGGCCACCGTCAGGTAGCGGCCGAGCTTGGTACAGGCCAGAAAATGGTCGGCCAGATCGCCGTGCGGCGAGAATGCCGGCCGCATTCCGGTCCCTGCCGTCGCCGTCGAAGCCAATTGGAAAGCGGTACCGTTATTGGGACCGTCAGGCTGTTGCGGTAAGGAAGGATGTTCGCTCATATGCAAACGGGTTCCGGCTGGTTTCGAGGTCTGTATCATAAGCCAGCTTTACCCTCCGTTCCAAAAGGAAACCGCGCCCCGAGCGGTTCGCCGTCGGCTTCACAAAACCGTGTTTCGTTGTTACTGGCAGCGATCTCGGGGCGTGGGGCATAATTGCGCCCTAGGACGGCACCCCACCGTCATTGCATGACCCTACCCCCTTGGGTCCCGCAATCCGGCCGCAAAGGCCGGTCTATCCAACATCCCTGATGGAAGGGAGCGCGGCGAAAACCGCGCTCCTTTTTTTTGGCGGCTAGGTTCGGGTCCGGAACCGGCCGGGCCCGCGCAACGGTCGCGGTAGTCTTTCCAGCGCCCGACTCAGCCGCCGGGGTATTCCGAAGACTCTGAGCACGTCCTCGATTCGACGCTCCAGGTAGGCCCAGGTTTCGGGGAAATCGCCTTTGCCGTCGCCTTCGTCGGACAACCAATAGAGCACCGTAGTCGTGTATACCGGCGCCAGAAGACCGCGTTTCGAGTAGTGATTCCAGTCGGTCGCTCGGTCGCCTGCCGCATACCACATGACCGAGCAGGTTCGCCAGGTCAGGCGCGCCGTCAGCGGCGCGTTAAAGGGGAGGGCGAGGTAAGCGATCAATCGCCGTACCGCCTCGCGGTGCCGGGCCATCAAGCGGATGCGCGTCTTCACGCAGGTGTGGATGCGCTCGCGAATACGCATCTCCTCGAGGCCGGCGCGTTCGAGTTCGGCGATCATGCTTCGGTCGAGCCAATCGGCGAAGTGATCGGCCACATCGGCCAATCCATCCGGAAAAACCAAGGCCGACGTATCGACGGACAGGCCAACGTCCTTGGCGCCGGCAGCCAATGCCTTGGCGCTCCATCCGTCGAATGCGACGTGCGTCAACATTGCCTCGAGCAGGCGGTCCCGGGTCGCCTCGAGATCACCGGCGGGTTTTCTAGCCGTTCGCGGTCTCTTCGTCGGTTTCATCGCTGGCCTTGTCTTGCGGTCCGTCATCGGACCGGTTCAGTTCCTCAACATAGCCGAAAGTGGAGAGATCCGTCATCCGCATCGGATACAGGATACCGTCGAGATGGTCGCATTCGTGCTGAACGACGCGGGCATGATATCCTTCGGCCATACGTTCTATGACCTTTCCCTGCGGGTCCAGCCCCGAATACCGAATTTCGGTGTAGCGCGGCACCTGTCCCGCCATTCCAGGAACGGACAGGCACCCCTCGACCTCCTCCTCCATATCGTCGCTCAACGGTTCAACGAGCGGATTGATCAGCGCCGTCAGCGGCACCCCGTCGTCGCCTGAGTCACGCTCCGGCGGAATCCGGAATACGACCACCCTCAAAGGGACATGGACCTGTGGCGCCGCCAGTCCGATGCCGGGCGCGTCGAACATGGTGTCGACCATATCGGCGATCAGACGGTGGACGGCCGGAGCGGTCGGGTCGTCGACCGGATCGGCGACGCCGGACAACAGCGGGTGCCCCATGCGTGCGATTTTCAGAATGGCCATGTAAGGACCGGCTCCGAACTTGAAAATAAAGGGTTTTCCGCGTATCCGATTGCAGCGATTAGGCGCTTCACATCACCGATGGGATGTGTTAGAAGGCGCTGCCTCGGCGGAAAGACCACCGTTTCCGTCCTTAACATGATGAGAGAAACGCAAACGTGCAAGTTACCGTACGCGATAACAACGTCGATCAGGCCTTGAAGGCCCTCAAGAAGAAGATGCAGCGTGAAGGCATCTTCCGTGAAATGAAGCTCCGCCGCTCCTACGAGAAGCCCTCCGAACGCAAGGCACGCGAAAAGGCCGAGGCGGTCCGTCGGGCCCGCAAGCTCGAGCGCAAGCGCCTGGAGCGCGAAGGTTTCTAGTCATCGAACGGGGCCGGATGGCCGCCCCTTAGTCGACGTATTTCAAACCGCGCAGGAGTCACTCCGGCGCGGTTTTGCCGTGTCTGGAATCGAACGCGCGAAACTCTAACCGAGCGCCTGGACGATTTCCTCGGTCATCTTCTTGGCGTCGCCGAACAGCATCATCGAGTTATCCGCATAAAACAGCGGATTGTCGACGCCGGCATAGCCGGGCGACAGCGAACGCTTGACGAAAAGCACCGTACCCGCCTTCTCGACATCGAGGATCGGCATACCGGCGATCGGGCTCGACGGGTCGGTCTTGGCGACCGGGTTGGTGGTGTCGTTGGCGCCGATGATGTAGGCGACGTCAGCAGTGGTGAACTCGTGGTTGATCTCTTCGAGCTCGAACACCTCGTCATAGGGCACGTTGGCCTCGGCCAGCAGCACGTTCATGTGTCCCGGCATGCGTCCGGCCACCGGATGGATCGCATAGGCGACCTCGACCCCCTCTTCTTTCAGGATATCGCACATTTCGCGGAGCGCGTGCTGTGCCTGGGCGACCGCCATGCCGTAACCGGGAACGATGATGACCTTGTTGGCGTTCTTCATCAGAAAAGCGGCGTCGTCGGCGGCTCCCGCCTTGGCCGACTTGCCTTCGCCGGCCGTGGCCGAGGGCCCCGTCGCATCGCCGCCGAAACCGCCCAACAGCACGTTGAAGATCGAGCGGTTCATTCCCTTGCACATGATATAGCTGAGGATGGCGCCCGACGAGCCGACCAGAGCGCCAGTAATGATCAGGGCCGGGTTGGAGAGCGTGAAACCGATTCCGCAGGCGGCCCAGCCGGAGTACGAGTTGAGCATGGAGACCACGACCGGCATGTCGGCGCCGCCGATCGGGATGATGATCAGGAAACCGATCAGGAAGGCGAGCGCCGTCAGCGCCCAAAATGTGGTCGGCGATTGACTGAGCACCAGCATGACCGTCAACACCACGATCAAGGCTGCGATCAAGGCGTTCAACGGATGCTGCATGGGAAAGGTGATCGGGTTGCCGCTCATGATGCCTTGCAGTTTGGCGAAAGCGATGACCGAGCCCGAAAAAGTGATGGCGCCAATAGCCAGACCCAACGACATCTCGATGACGCTGGCGGTGTGAATCTTGCCGATGGCGCCGATGCCGTAGGCTTCCGGGTTGTAAAAAGCGGCCGCCGCAACGAACACGGCCGCCATACCGACCAAGCTGTGGAAGGCCGCCACCAACTGCGGCAATGCCGTCATCTGGATGCGTAGTGCGACGATGGTGCCGATGGATCCGCCGATCAGCATGCCAAGAATGATCATCCCGAAGCTGACGACGCCGGGCTCGGCCAGAGTCGTCAGGATGGCGATGACCATGCCTATGATTCCGTAGATATTACCCTGACGGGCCGATTCCGGAGAGCTCAGGCCACGCAGCGCCAGAATGAACAGCACCGAGGCGACGAGGTAGGCGAAGCCGGTCATTTCCATGGCGCCCTCCTCTACTTCGATTTCTTCTTGAACATGCCGAGCATGCGTTGGGTGACGATGAAGCCGCCGAAGATATTGACCGACGCCAGCGTTACCGCCAGGAAGCCCATGGTCTTGGAAAAGTCCATCTCGACCGGTCCGGCCGCGAGCAGTGCGCCGACGATGATGACCGACGATATGGCATTGGTGACGGCCATCAGCGGCGAGTGCAACGCCGGGGTCACGCTCCACACCACATAAAAACCGACGAAGCAGGCCAAAACGAATACGGTAAAGAGGCCCAGAAACGGATCACTGGCGGTCATCTCCGGTTGTTGGGCGAGTTCCGTGGTCCGTTGGGCCAGATCCTGGGCCTGTTCGAACAATCGAGCCGCTTCGCTCGCCAGTTGCGCGGCCTGTTCCGCGATCTTTGCCGAATCCATGGCTATTTCCCCTTACTCTTCTTCGCCGCCCGGGATTTCGGTTTGGCCGGCCTCGCACCGGTTTTTCTTGTCTTCGGTTTGTCGGCGGTCAGGCGCGGATGGACGACACGACCATCCCTACAGACCAATGTGCCGGCGACGATCTCGTCCTCCCAGTCGATGGCGAGGCTCTTGGTTTCGGCATCCACCAGCGGGGTGATGAAGTTGAGCAGGTTCTTGGCGAACAGGGCGCTGGCATCCTCGGCCAAACGAGCCGGTACGTTGGCGTGACCGATGAGCGTGACGCCGTTCTTGGTTGTAACCACCTGGCCCAGCTTGGAGAGCGGGCAGTTGCCGCCGGCCTCGACCGCCAGATCGACGATCACCGAACCGGTCGGCATCGACGCCACCATCTCTTCGGTGACCAATACCGGCGCCGGGCGTCCCGGAATGAGGGCGGTTGTGATGACGATGTCCTGTTTCTTGATGTGTTCGGCGACAACCGCTTTTTGTTTCTCGAAGTACTCCGGCGGCATTTCCTTGGCGTAACCGCCTTCGGTCTGCGCGTCCTTCTCCATCTCCGGGTCGACTTCCAGGAACTTGCCGCCGAGACTTTCGACCTGTTCCTTGGTGGCCGGGCGCACGTCGGTGGCGGTAACGATGGCACCCAAGCGCTTGGCGGTGGCGATCGCCTGCAGGCCGGCGACGCCGACACCCATGATGATCACCTTGGCCGCCTCGACGGTGCCGGCCGCCGTCATCATCATCGGAAACGCTCGGCCGAACTCGGAAGCCGCGTCGAGCACCGCCTTGTAGCCGGCCAGGTTGGATTGCGAAGACAGGATGTCCATGGACTGGGCGCGGGTGATGCGCGGCATCAAATCCATGGCGAACGCGGTGACTCCGGATTTCGCGAGGGCTTGAACGCCCTTCGGGTCGTTGAGCGCGTTGAGGTGGGCGATCACGATCGCCCCTTTCTTCATCTTGGAGAGTTCACCGGCTACCGGCGCCACCACCTTGAAGACGATATCGGCAGATTTCAATGCATGGGCGGCGTCGGAGGCAATAGTCGCACCGGCCTCTTTAAAGGCGGCGTCGGTAAATGAAGCGCCGGCGCCGGCACCCTTTTCTACGACCACGCCGAAACCGAGTCCGATCAGCTTCTTCACCACCTCCGGCGAAGCCGCGATGCGCGCCTCGCCGGCACGACGTTCCTTCGGAATGGCGATCTTCATGGGAGTTCCACCGTGCTCAAGAAATTCCGGGTGCTTATATGCCTGTTCGGGTCGGCGAGCACAAGGGCATTTGGCGGCACCCTGCGCCTGGCGACATACCCTGCACGAAGCCGTCCGAGGGCGCTTTGTCTTATGTCAATTGTCGCGGCAGATTCCCTCCGGCGACCTTTAGTCCAAGAACCCGAGGAACCGCCCGAACCGTTTCGTCAGCTTGTCCGGCCCGGCGGTTTTGTTGATGAGGTCGAAGGCGTCGAGGGTCTTCGGGCCGATGCGGCCGTCGAGCTTCAGGGGTCGGAAGTCCTGACCCTTGAGCTCGGCCGGGCCGAGGTCGTTGATGGTCTCCTGCAGGGTGACGGCCTCGATGCGTCCGCCGCGCCTGTTTCCGGGCCGGTCCTCGGGGTCGGCTTTCGGATTACGGAACAAATGCCCGATGGCGGCCTCGGTCTCTTGCGCCAAGTTGCCGCCGCGGTTTTGCCGGGCCTGCCTGGCGAAGTCGCGGAAGCGGCCCAAGGCAATCCCTTCGTCGACCTTGGCGGCGCCCAAGCGGGCGACGGCGCGTTTCAGGTCGCTCCGGGTCTTCGATCCGAACACGCCGTCGGTCTTCAAGGCGCGGCGCGGGTAGGCGCCGGAAGCCCGGCTCTCCGGCTTGATGGCGCTCGACAGCAGGTTGAGACCGTCCTGCAAATGGCGGATCGGGCGGCTCAGCGAACGGCCATCGGAGGCGACGACGACGCGGCGGGCGACGCGCCGCAACCCGTCCCGCAACGGCCGGCCGTCGGCGTCCACGGCCGCCATCGGCCGCTCGGGCGGGACCCTCTTCGGCTTCGGCTCGATCATCCTCCCCGTCGCGTCGCGCTCGACCGGGCCGGTGCCGTAGGCATGCTCGAAGAAGTCGCGCTCGGCGCAGAACAGCTCGTCGCGCCGGGGGTCGCCCGCCGGCAGCGCGATCCTCGCCTTCATCACCCGTTCTGCCTCGCCGGCCGTCCACCGGCCGACCGGCTTGACCAGGATATCGTCGATGCCGTCGTCCTTCTCGACCTCGGCGATGAAGGCGCGGGCCTCGGGGGTCGAGAGCTTGGCGGCCTCGCGATCCTCGGCGGCTTCGGTTTTCTTCGTGTCGGAGCCCGGGTCCTCGGAACTATCGTCGGCGGCGGGTTCGTCGTTTCCGCCGTCGTTTTTCTCCGGCGGTTCGGGCTTACGCGGCGGCTCGATGTCGTCGAAGGACGGTTTTTCCTTGGCCGTTTCGTCCGCCCGTTTCTTGGCCCATTCCTCGTCGGCCTTGTTCAAGGCGGCGTCGAAGGCACGGTTCGAGTCCTCCGGCGGCAACCCCGACAGCGCCTCGTAGTTGCGCCGGAGGCGCTCCTCGTCTCGCCGGCCCTCCTCGCGGTCGGTGAAGAACAGCGATTCGTCGGCCATCTTGCTGATGTCGCCGGCCTTGACCGCTTCTTGAAGCTTGGGGAATTTCTTGATGCTTCCATTGGCGTAGGCGATGTCCGTCACCGCCGCCTTCTGGCGGTCCGAGAGCTTGTTCCAGGCTTCGTCGCCGACGTCACGGCGAATGCCGTCGATTTTCGTGGCGATTTCCTGGTCCAGCTTGGCGTCCATCGCCTCTTTCGGCATGCGGACGTTGGTCTCATCCTTATACCGATCGGCAAGCAGGTTCTTCGGCTGCGCTTTCGTTTCCCGGTAAGCTTGGCGCTTCTCCGCATCGGTGGCCGCTCGTACGGCTTTTCCGTTCTGTTCGACGATCAAATCGAGCTTGGCGAAGGCGTCCTCGTCGTTGACCTTGAACCCGACGCCGATGGTGACGTTGCCCTTGATATCGAGGTAGGGGTGGGCAGGCTTTCCCTCGGAGCGTTTGATGTGGTTGCGGATGACGTCGAGAGTGGTTGAGGGCATTTGAAGCTGGTGATCACTCATGATATTCTCCATTTGGTTGTGCGTCTTGAGGTTAGAGTTGAAGCAGTGCGTTTCGTCGTTTCGTTGATGGTTGGGTTCTTGCTGGTGACCGAACGGTCATCGGCGACCGAACAAGAAGACCAGCCGTTCGAATTACCGGTCAGTCAGATGTGGTCGCAGGTCATCCCCGACGGGCTCGGCATGAAGTTTTTCGAAGGGCATTGGGAGTACATCGGGCGCGGCGGCATGATACCGATCGACGTGACCGCCGAAGCATTCGTCAACCTGCTGAAGGACGAAAGCTCCCCTTACCGGAATAGCCCCTACCGGGTGTTGTATGAAGCCCGCAACTACGTCCTCATCGCCGAGTTGTTGCGCGATACCGATTCCGCCTGGACCAACTTTGTTGTGCTGACGCTGCGGAGCCGCAGCTTGGATGACCCCTATATCAACATGATTTACTTTTATTGCGGCGACCCATTCATGAAGGACGCCGACAAGGCGTTCCATTGGCCGAAGGCCAAATTGATGGAGTTGTTCCGTTCCCAATGCCCGGTCGAGGTCGATCTGAAAAAGCATTCCCGTCTCGGGGAGGGCTGGACCTGGGCCCGTTACCAGCGTCGTGAAGAGTGAGGCAGCGCCGACACCGATCCGGAATTTCTAACCCTCGTTGTCAATTTCGAACCCGACGCCGATGGGGACGTTTTCCTTGATGTCGAGATAAGGATAACTCGGTTTTCCTCCGCTTTTCCTGATGTGAAATTCGACGGCGGTCAGGGTCCTTGTCCTATTTGTTGGAGGATCGATAAGGGGACGATGGGTCCCGGTTGGCTTTCCGGCTTTGACTGTGTTGGCAGGCGGCACAAAAAATGCCGAACGGGCCAAGCCGATGAGCGGTAAGCACACCTGTCCGGTTCGCTAGGAACTTTTATAGAACATATGACTCCCAAAGTAAAGAAAAAATACCTCGTCAATCGGAACGGTGATCTCGTTCTAGGTCGATTCCAGATCGAGCCGCAATTTTCACAATCACCAACCGTGGCCTTTGCTTCGAACTATTGACCGAAGCCTGCAACCGTGACAAAGACGGCTCGCCACCGACACGCTCCGACGAGGACGGATGCCCCATGGAAGACCTGATTACCATCGAGAATGGCGAGCGCGTGATGCCGACGTTCAGCGAAGCCGAAATGACGGCGCGGCTGACCAGGTTGCGCGCCCACATGGCAGATCAGGAAATCGGCACGGCGCTGTTCACGTCGTATCACAACATCAACTACTTCTCGGATTTCCTCTATTGTTCGTTCGGGCGGCCCTACGGTCTCGTCGTGACTGCCGAAACTGCCACGACGATCTCCGCCAACATCGACGGCGGCCAACCGTGGCGGCGCACTTTCGGCGACAACCTGATCTACACGGATTGGCAACGCGACAACTATTTCCGGGCCGTTCAACGGCTGGTGCCGGCCGGCCGCCGCCTCGGCGTCGAGTTCGACCACCTTAACCTGGAGAACCGCGCCAAGCTCGAAGCCGCCCTGCCTGGCACCGAACTGGTCGATATCTCGAAAGCGGTTATGGCCCAACGCATGGTCAA
>CAYFMP010000023.1:9778-23592 GCA_964344215.1 uncultured Thalassospiraceae bacterium
GTCGGACGAGGAGATCGCCGTTATCCGGAACGGCGCGCGTATCGCCGATATCGGCGGTGCGGCGTGCCGTGACGCCGTCGCCGAGGGCGTACCGGAATACGAAGTGGCACTGGCCTCGACCGGCGCCATGGTCCGCGAGATCGCCGCCACCTACCCACACGTCGAATTGATGGATACCTGGACCTGGTTTCAGTCCGGCATCAACACCGACGGCGCCCACAACCCGGTCACCAGCCGCAGGATCGAGAGGGGCGACATTCTTAGCCTCAACTGCTTCCCAATGATCGCCGGCTACTACACGGCGCTAGAACGCACTCTCTTTCTCGACCACGCCAGCCCGCGGCATTTGGAGCTATGGCGGGTCAACGTCGAAGTCCACGAGCGCGGTCTCAAGTTGATCAAACCGGGCGTACGGTGCTGCGATATCGCCGCCGAACTCAACGAGATTTACGGGGCTCACGACGTCCTGCAATACCGAACGTTCGGATACGGCCATTCCTTCGGCGTGCTGTCGCACTACTACGGCCGCGAGGCCGGACTTGAGCTGCGTGAGGACATCGAGACCGTGCTGCAGCCCAACATGGTGGTTTCCATGGAACCGATGATCATGCTGCCCGAAGGCATGGACGGCGCCGGCGGCTATCGCGAGCACGACATTCTGGTGGTCACCGAAACCGGTGCCGACAACATCACCGGATTCCCGTTCGGCCCCGAGCACAACATCATCCCGGCGTGAGCCGGCTTTGCAGGAAAGGCGGCGGTGGTTAGGATGGCCGCGTTCGCCGTTACAACTCGCGTTCGACGGAAATCCGCATGAGATGACCACGTCCGAGCAGAATGCCTGGCCCAGCCGCCTCTTCGACCAACTGGTCGACGCCGGGGTATCGCTGTTCGCCTATATCCCCGATGCCGGCAACAAACGACTGATCGAGCTGGCCGAGGCCTCGAACCGCGCCCGCCCCGTACTGTTGACTTCGGAAGAGGAAGGAGTGGCGCTGTGCGCTGGTGCCGACCTGGTCGGTGAACGCGGCGTGCTCTGCATGCAATCCTCCGGCGTCGGCAACTGCCCGAATTTCCTTTCGTTCGTCAAAGGCGGGCGTTTTCCGATCCTGATGATCGTCTCCATGCGGGGCGACTACGGCGAGCAGAACCCTTGGCAATATCCCATGGGCCAGGCCGTCGAACCGTTGCTCGAAGCGATGGGCGTGCTGACCTACCGAGTCGAGACGGCCGACGAATTGGAAGGCGCGACGGCGGCAGCGCTGGCGGCATCGGACAAGGGCGGTCAAAGCGCGGCGTTGATCCTTTCGCAGAAGTTCCTCGGCGCAAAGGCGTTCTGAAGATGTCCGAACCGACCCTCGATCGTCGCGATCTACTGGCTTGGCTGTTTCCAACACCCGGCGACTATCTTTTCATCAGCGGCTTGGCCGGCTCGGCCCGCGACGCCGCCGCCCTGACCGACGACGGCGACAACCTGTTCACCATGGCCGGCACCATGGGCGCCGCCGTATCGGTCGGTCTGGGGGTCGCCTTGTCGGCGCCTCAATCCCAAATCGCGGTGATTACAGGCGACGGCGAGTTACTGATGAATGTCGGCGCCCTGGCGACCGTCGCCACCACGCACCCCGGCAATTTGTCCATCGTCTGCATCGACAACGGTTGTCACGGAGAGACCGGCGGACAGACCGGCCACACGGCACACCGCACCGACCTCGCCCTGATGGCGCGAGGGGCCGGGTTCGATTCGATCATGACCCTGGAAAAACCCGATCGAATAGACGCGGCGGCGAAGTTCCTGTCCGAGGCGCCGGCGCCGCGCTTCCTGCTGGCTCGGGTCACGCCGGGGCCGCCGTCCACTTACAAGCGCAACCTCGATCCCGCCGCCTGCCGACTGCGTTTCCGTAACGCCTATCTCGGCTTCCGCTGACGGCCGGCGTCAGGGCCGTCTGGCGATCATGTCGATCTCGACCAGGGCATCGCGGGCCAGGCCGGTGACGCCGACGCAGGTGCGGGCCGGCAGCCGGTCGGCGGGGAAGTAGGACTTGTAGACTTCGTTCATCGCCTCGTAGTCGCGCGTGAACTCGGTGATGAAGACCCGGCACGACAGCACGTGCTCCAGGCCCAGCCCCAATCCCTCGAGAACGATGGCCAGGTTGTCCATGACCCGCCGGGTCTGGGCTTCGATGCCTTCCGGCAAGGGCTTGGCGTCGTCATCGGGGTCGGTCGGCATCTGGCCGGTCAGTTGAACCCAGCCGTCGCATTCGACGGCGTGGCTGAACGGCGCCACATGCGTCGGAGCGTTCGAAAAATTGTGGAAGAGAGGCTCGCTCATCGTGATCTCCTTGAATGACTCCGATCCACCGTAGCAGCGCTCCGGGCGACGGCCCAAGAGCCTTCGCGAAAACACTTGCGCGAATTGCTTTTTGATCGGAACACTGGCGGCGAACGACGGAGGGTTCGCCATGCCGGACACCAGGACGCCGCCTCGACAAATTGCCGTTGGATTGGCTCTTACCGCCTTGTCGGCGGTTAGTTTCGGCGTCGTTACCTCGTTCGCCAATCTCGCCTATGCAGGCGGTTCCAACCCGGTCTCGCTGGTCTTGATCCGCGGCGCCCTGGCGGTCCTGGTCGGCCTCGGACTGGCGCTCGCCCTCAAACGCCCGTTCACGGTGCCCGGCGACGCCCGGCCGGCACTTCTCGGCACCAGCGTCGCGGTCATCATGGCCAGTCTCTGTTACCTGTCAGCGGTCGAACGCATTCCGGTCAGCCTTGCTGTGCTTCTGTTCTACACTTTCCCGCTGCTGGTGTTGTTGTCGGAATCCGCGCTGGCGCGGAAATGGCCGAGCCCGAGAGCCGTGTTGGCGGTGGCGATCGCTTTCGGCGGTCTGGTGCTGGCGCTCGGTCCGTCCATCGATTCTCTGGATTGGTCGGGCGTTGGGTTGGCGCTTGCCGCCGCCGTCGGCGCCGGCGCTACCGTCCAGTTCAGCGCCCGAGTCTCCGGCAAGATGAGCCTTACGACATTGACGTTCTATACGCACCTGTTCGGGCTACCCATCGCCTTCGCGCTTCTACGCGCGTTCGACGGTTTCACCTTGCCCTACTCCGATACCGGCTGGACGGGCCTGGTCGCCGCCAGCGTGTTCTACGTCGGCGGAATCTGTTTCCTTTACGCCGCTACACGGTTCGCCGAACCGACCCTGGCGGCGATGGTCTACAATCTGGAGCCCCTGGTCACAATGGTAGCGGGCGTGGTGATCCTCGGGGAATTGTTGAGCCCCATCCAATACCTCGGCGGGTTTTTCGTTCTCCTCGGCGTTTACACGGCGACGCTGAGAGGGTCGAGGGCGGACGCGCCGGAAGCCGGGACCGCTGGTTAGACGAAGTCCTCGGAGTCGAATACGAAATCATCCAATTCACTGGTCTGGATGCCCAGGTATATGGGATCGGCCTGCTTACGGTAGATGTTGATCTTGGCGTTGTAGACGTTGCGCGACCGGCCGTGTTTGTCGGAGATCAGGTATTTCTTGATGCCGAAAGCATCATCGCTCCCACCTCGCTTCTCGCCGGTCAAATAGCAATGAATTTCCTCGATTTCGTCGTCGGAAAGAACCAGCCCTTCGAGGCTGGACAACGTCTGCTGCGTGCGCTCGATGAATTCGACCGAATCAAGTTTCTTCGGGATGCCGGTGATCCTATCGGGCATCGGAACCCGGAAATCGCCGACCAGGACCTGTCCCGGCAACGCACGGTCGACCATCCGCGCCAGTTCGATGGTGACGTCGCCGACGATGTAGCTGTAGATGGTCGGACTGAGGCCTTCCGACTGGTAGAACTCGTAATGGCCGCCGATATGAAAACACGCCCTGAGCTGCGGTGTCGTGTTGGCGACCGACTTCGAGCGCGCGATAGCGTTGTCGGCCAGAACCAGATGCATAAAATGGTAGAGATTGACGTTGGCCTGAATGCTGCGGTCGCGGTTCCAGATATAGAACCCGTCACCGGTCGTGGTGCGGGCGAAGTTGATGTCGATCTCCTTGTCCAGCATCTTGGAAAATGCGGAGTTCACCGAATAAGCCAGACTGTTGAGTTGGGTGACCTGCTCCAGCGGCGATATCAGCGAAAAGCCGACGATATCGAATAACGCCACTGCTCTGTCTTCGACATAGGAAATGGAGTAGCGCTTGACGACTTGCTCGATCAGTTCGAAATCGAGGTCGATGCCGGGTCTGCATGGCATCTCTACGGGAATCGGTTCATACTCGAGAAGCTCGGCCAGATGATCGAGCCCATCCGGTGTTACGTGTTTGGGGTGAGCGATAATGTCCTCGATAAAGCTGCTCGGCCGGATGCCTAGCGCCATTCCGCCCGTGCGCGTAGCGTCTTCCTTGGCCTTGAGGACGTGTTCGCTGATCGTGTAGTGAGGAATGACAAGAACCTGAATACCTGGTTCCTTCACCGCCCATACCAGAACCAGGTTGCGCCCCAACGCCCAGAGTTGGTGGAGTTCGCGATCCAGCGTCTCCAGCCAGCCCAGTTGTTGTTCGCTCAGACGTTCCTCGACCTCAGCGTCCAATCCGAGCATGAGTTTAGCGTCGAATTTCACCGACATATCCCTAATTTGAGCCGGCAAATACTAGTTTACGCCAAGGGCGGGCGGCAAGTTCCGCCACCTTTCAATCGGCCAGCGGTATATCGAACCTCTTCAACATCTTCCTCTGGCGCTTGGCCAGCGCTGTCTCGTCGAAATCGTCGATGAGGTCATGGAACAGCCGGTGCCAGTTGATCTCCGCCTTGAGATGGGTAAAGACGCTGCCGAGGCCGATGGCCGAACGGTCCATAAGGACGAATTCGCGCGGCGGTGCGACGCCACCGACCTCGCGAAGCTCTCGGTGTACTTTGGCGGCGACACCGGCCCCATACATTACGCTGCCGCCCTCTTGAATCGGCATCACCCGGTCTTCCAAAAGTGGTGCGTACAGGAACCTGGCCCATTGGTTGAGAATGTCGATGACGTGGCGGTCGAGGCTATCGAATCCCCAGGTTTCGTAGGCACGAACGGCGAGTGCTTCGTCATCCTCCCGAAGGGCTCGGTAGAGATCGATGACGGCGCGTACGAAACTCGGCTTGAAAACCCGGATACAGCCAAAATCCATAAGGTTGATGGAGCCCTCCGGGCGGACCGTGTAGTTGCCGAGGTGGGGGTCGCCGTGGATGACGCCATATCCGTACAGCGGCAAATACCAGGCCCGGAACATATTGTGGGCGACCGTGTTGCGCATGTCCTGATGATGGTCGACGAAATCCAACAGCGGGGCGCCGTCGAGCCAGGTCATGGAGAGTAGCCGGCCGGTCGATAGCTCGGTCCGAGGCTCCGGAACGTGCACGCCCGGCTCGTCCTTGAGGATTTCTCCGTAGAGCCGAAGGTTGCGGGCCTCGCGGTCGTAGTCCAGCTCCTCGTGCAGTCGGGCCGACAGCTCGTCATGAATGTTCGACGGGTCGATCGCCTTGTCGTAGCGGCGGTAGATGGCGAAGGCCAGTTTCAGCTGCCTGAGGTCGGCCTCCACCGCCGAAGTCATGTCCGGATACTGGATCTTGCAGGCCAACCGTTGATCGTCATGGGCGACGGCTCGGTGAACCTGGCCCAGCGAAGCCGCCGCTGCCGCCTGAGTCTCGAAGGACTTGAAGTGCGATTGCCAATCGGCTCCGAGTTCCCCCATCATCCGGCGCTTGACGAAGGCCCAGCCCATCGACGGCGCGTTGGTCTGCAACTTGGCTAACTCGGCGACGTAGTCGTCGGGCAGGACGTCGGGCACGGTGGCAAGGATTTGCGCATCCTTAATCAGCGGCCCCTTGAGACTGCCGAGGACAGCCTGCAGTTCGGCTGCGTGTTCGCCATAATCGAGGGGAATGCCTAAGAACCGGCCACCGGCCAGCTTGGCCGCCATACCACCGGCCGCGGCACCGACTTTGGCGTAGCGCTTGACCCGACCGCTGAGGCGGTTGTCGTCGTTCATGCACTCCTCTTCCCTGGTTCGGGTACCAGGTTAAAGCGCCGCTTCCAGTTCGTCGACGAATCCCGAAACGACGCTCAGCCCCCGTTTCCAAAAATCGGGTTCGGAAGCATCCAACCCGAAAGGTGCGAGCAGTTCCTTGTGACGAAGCGTGCCGCCGGCCCGGAGCATATCGAGATACTTGGCCTGGAAGCCTTCGTGGCCGGCACGAAAGACGTCGTACAGCGAATTGACCAGGCAATCTCCGAACGCATAGGCGTAGACGTAAAACGGCGCGTGGATGAAGTGCGGAATGTAGGCCCAAAACACCTTATAACCGTCGTCGTAGACGAAAGCCGGCCCCAAGCTTTCCTTTTGCACGTCCATCCAGATGTCGCCCAGTTTCTCGGCGCTCACCTCGCCGGCGCGGCGTTCCGAGTGAAGGCGGCGCTCGAACTCGTGAAAAGCGATCTGTCGGATGACCGTGTTGATCATGTCCTCTACCTTGCCGGCCAACAGGATACGGCGCCTCCGGGCGTCGGTTTCACCGTCGAGCATCGCCCGGAAGGTCAACATTTCGCCGAATACCGAGGCCGTCTCGGCCAGAGTCAGCGGAGTGTCGGCCATGAGCACGCCCTGCTCGGCGGCCAGGACCTGATGAACGCCGTGCCCGAGTTCGTGAGCCAGCGTCATCACGTCGCGTGCCTTGCCGTGGTAATTGAGCAGAACGTAAGGATGCACGGAAGGCACAGTCGAGTGCGAGAACGCGCCGGGGCTTTTGCCGGGCCGTGGCGGCGCATCGATCCATGCCTCATCGAAGAAGCGTTTGGCGATCTCCGCCATCTCAGGCGCGAAGGCGCCGTAAGCATCGAGCACCGTCCGCTCGGCCTCGTCCCAGCCGTAGGCGCGGTCGCCGTCTTCGGGCAGAGGCGCACTGCGGTCCCAGGTATGGAGTTTGTCGACCCCCATCCACGCCGCTTTCAGCCGGTAGTAGCGGTGCGAGATATCGGCGTAGGCGTCCCTGACCGAACCGACCAACGCCTCGACCACATCGTCCTCGATGAGGTTGGCGAGATTGCGCGATGACACAGGCTCGGTGTAGTTACGCCACTGATCCTCGATCTCCTTGTCCTTGGCCAGTGTATTGGTGATCAGGGTCAAGGGCCGGAGACGCTGTTCCAATCCCTGGCTTAGCGCCACCGCCGCCGCTTCGCGGACAGCTCCGTTGCCGTCGGTCAGCAGGTTCAAGGTATCGGACAGGGTCTTATCGTCGCCATCGACGGTGAACCGGGCATCGGACATGATCTCGTTGAACAGTCTCACCCAGGCGGTGCGTCCGGCGACGGCCTTCTCGTGCAGTATCTTCTCCAGATCGTCCGAAAGCTGGTGCGGACGGAAAATGCGGGTATCGCGGACCCACGGCGCATAGCGTGCGGCCGCCGGGTCTTTCAACTGGCGTGCCAACACTGTGTCGTCGAGCCGGTTGAGTTCCAGCGTGAAGAACAGGATATCGGTGGTGATGTCGGTGATTCGCTCGCGCGTCGTTTGGCAGAAGCGTCCGATCTCCGCATCGCTAACGTCGCCGGACCTGAGCAGCATGGAATAACTCATGATCCGGCCGATTCGCTCTGTAATCGCCTCGAAGGCCCCGATGGCCTTGCCCAGACCGGCACCTTCGAGCCCAGCCAGCTCTCCCTCATACGCTTCGCGGAAAGCCTTGGCATCGGCCGCAATTCTCTCCAAGTCGTCGGCCAACTCGGCCGATTCCGGACCTGAATAGAGGTCGTCAAGGTTCCATACGGGCAGGTTGTCGGCGATGCGTTCGGCGTCGGGCATGAGGCTTCCTTCCGTTTACCCGCCATATAAGCCCGGAGATGCATTGCCGCAACGACAATGATAGGCTCCAGTCAAACGAATTCAGGGGAAAAATGGATACATGACCGAGCCGGCCTGGCCCAATTTGGCGGCGATGTTTTTCGAACAGGCGGCGCGTCTGGGCGACAAGCCTTTCCTGTGGGCTAAGCGCGACGGCGCCTACCGGCCGCTCAGTTGGGGCGATGTGGCGGCCCGCGTCACCCCTCTGGCCCGCGGTCTCAAGGGTCTGGGCGTTGGCCCTGGCGACCGGATTGTCCTGGTCTCGGAGAACCGCCCGGCCTGGATGGTGGCGGACTTGGCGATAATGGCTATCGGCGCCATTTCGGTGCCCGCCTATACCACCAATACCGAGGACGATCATCTCCATGTTCTCAACGACTCGGGGGCCTGTGGCGCCATAGTTTCGACGGCGCGGCTGGCCGACCGCCTGATTCCCGCCGCCGTCCAGGCACCCGAAGCCGAGTTCGTCGTCAGCATGGAGCCGCCGGCTTCGGTTCCGGCCCAGAACCTACGGATCGAATCTCTCGACCGGCTGATCGAGATCGGCCAGGCGGGCCACGACAACGTCGTCAAGGTGGCTCAGGATTGGGCGCATGACGACGCCGCCTGCATCATCTACACGTCGGGTACCGGCGGCCTGCCGAAAGGGGTCGTGCTCTCACATCGCAATCTGTTTCACAATTGCGAAGGTGCAACGGAAGCGCTCGAGGAGATCGGTCTCGAAGACGAGGTGTTCCTCTCGTTCCTGCCTTTGTCGCATTCCTACGAACACATGGCCGGCCATTTCTTCCCGATGACCATCGGCGCCCAGATTTATTACGCTGAAGGAGTCGAAACCCTGGCCACCAACATGACCGAGGCACGTCCCACCATCATGACTGCGGTACCGCGGCTTTATGAAACCATGCACCAGCGTATCATCCGCGGGGTCAAGAAAGCCGGCGGAACCAAGGAAAGGATGTTCATGCGGGCCGTCGAACTCGGCCGTAGGGCTTACGAGGAAGGCGACACCAGCGGGTTCTCCTTTACCGAGCGGATGCAAGACGCGGTCCTCGACAAGCTGGTTCGAGACAAGGTCCGCAAGCGTTTCGGCGGGCGACTGAAAGCTCTTGTCTCGGGCGGCGCACCCCTTAACCCGGAGATCGGCATGTTCTTTACAGCGCTCGGACTGCGCCTCCTACAAGGCTATGGTCAGACCGAGACGGCGCCGCTGATCAGCGTCAATCGACCGTCTCACATCAAGCTCCACACGGTCGGTCCGCCAGTTAAGAATACCGAGGTCAATATCGCGCCGGATGGAGAAATCCTCGCCCGCGGCGACCTTGTGATGCTTGGTTATTGGAGGAATCCCGAAGCAACAGCCGAAACCGTCCGCGACGGCTGGGTCCATACCGGTGATGTCGGTCACTTCGACGAAGACGGCCATCTGGTTATCACCGACCGCAAGAAGGACATCATAGTCAATTCCGGCGGTGACAATATTGCGCCGCAACGCATTGAGGGAATTCTCACTGTCGAACCGGAGATTGCCCAGGCCGTAGTGTTCGGAGACAAACGCCCGCACTTGGTCGGCCTTTTTGTTCCCGACGCCGAATGGCTCGCCGATTGGGCCGGCGGAAACAATAAGCCGACGGCTCTGGAGGAGTTGGCCGACGACTCCGACCTCCACAGGGCGCTTGGTGCGATCGTCGACAGGGTCAATACGAAGCTCTCCAACATTGAGAAGATTCGCCGCTTCGTCATCGCCAGCGAACCCTTTTCCATCGAAAATGGATTGATGACCCCGACCATGAAAGCGCGGCGTCACAAGATTGAGGAAGTCTACGGCGGAGCGCTCGAAGCGCTCTACGGGTGATTGACCAAAAGGAATCGGTTGATTCCGTTGCCTTTTCTGACTATTTTTCAGGTGTGATCAGGAGAAGTTCCATGCGCGCCAGAGGCCCTGTTCTTCCTCTCTATTAATTGCATCGGCCGGTTAGACCGACAGACAGAACGGCGCGTCTGAGCCTAACTTTTCTTCGACTCCGTCTTCGCTGCTGGCCGAAAGCGGCAGTTCAGAATCGTCGGCTCACCTCTCCGGCGGTTTCACCTTCGACACAGTGACGAAAGAACGCCGCGGTTCGATTCCGCTATTCGCCTTTCTAGAACAGCCAGGGCTTCGCCGCCTTTTTCGACATAGGATTCAAGCATCTCCGAAACCAGGCGAAGTCCCGTGCCCCGCCGATCAACGGAGAGGGCCGCGAATCCTTGTGATCCTAGGTCTTCGAAGGCCGTATGGGTGGCGCGGTCCCAACGGTAGAAATCCACCACGGACTTGACGACATCGGGCGGAAGCAACGGCAGATCGACTCCGACGATATCGAATACAGGAACCGAATAGTTTTCGATGGTCAGGTGCGGGACGAATTCGTTGTCCTCTTCCATCTTTCGACACAACGCACCGACATCGAACATCGAAAACGATCTCTCGGCCAACTCCCGTTTGTTGGAGATCTCGGCATGCAGCGCCACCATGACCCTTTGGCGTCGCCGGTGTTCGGCGCGCCAATCGGTGATGATCTTGATGATCCATGTGAGGACGGCCACCGACAGGGCACCGGTTGCGCCGGCCGCAGCCTTGGCGATAATCGAGTCCATGGCATGACCTGCTCCAAATACGGCCTATACGGGAAATCATAGTGGCGATCAATCCCCCTACAAAGCCAAATCACTTCACGCCTCACCGCGGGTCAACCAACCGCCGTAAGATTGAGGAAGTTTTCGGCGGAGCGCTCGAAGCGCTCTATGGCTAAGGGGCGTTGGCGTTCTATGCTGCCCAACCTATCCAGCGGGGCTTGAAGTTGGCGATGGCGATTCCGGCCAGGATGGTGGCCAAGGCCAAGAGCTCCTGCGTGCTGACGGTCTCGGACAGCAAGACCACGCCCCAGACGACGCCAAGGGCTGGAATCATGTAGTTGATGACGGCGATGAACGACGCCCCCCTTGCCGCCACCAGAGCGAACAGAATAAGCGTTGCAAGGGCGGTCGGCAGCAGCCCGAGATAAGCCGCCGCCAGCCAGGCGATTGGCTCGGGCGAAAGCAGCCAGGGTTCGTCCATGACCAGTGCCACCGGGATGATTTGCAGTGTGGCGCAGATCATCACCGCGCATGCCCGGCCCAACAACGAGGCTTCCGGCACGTTGCGAGTCAGGATAGCGGCCACCGCATAACATAACGCGCCGCCGGCAACCGCCAATTCGCGCCAAATCTCGTCGCCGAGGCCTTCCATCGCGCCCCGTCCGACCAGGATGATCACGCCCAGAAAGCCGACCGCAATGCCGACCGTTCTCGACATGGTCAAGTGGTCGCCTTCAGTGAAAAAATGAGCCAGCAGGATGGTGGCGAGCGGCATCACCGACATAAGGATGGCGGCGAGACCGCTATCTATCTGCACCTCTCCCCAACCAATCAGAAAGAAAGGCAGGCCGTTGCCCATGACCCCGATGAAAAAACAATAGACCCAAACCTGCCCGGAACGCGGCAGGTGCTCCCCCTTCAGAAGAAGCACGCCGTAGAGGACGGCGGCGGCGAGAAGAATGCGAATGGCGGTCAGGGAGATCGGCGGCAAGGTGGCGACCGCGACCTTGATGGCCATGAACGACGAACTCCAGATCAATGCCAGAACAAGTAGCATTGCATAATGGCGAAACGGAATGGGCGCGCTCCCGGCAACCGACATGACGGTAACCGGCGCCCTCAGGCGCCGTAGAAATCCCTGTACCAGGCCACCAGTTTCGGCAGTCCTTCGTCGATGGCGGTCTTCGGCTCGAACCCGAAGTCGCGCCGGGTATCGTCGATATCGGCGTAGGTCTCCGGAACGTCGCCGGTTTGCATGGGCAGGAAATCTATCTGCGCTTTCTCGCCAAGCGCTTCTTCGAGAACCGATATGAACCGCATCAGCGGTTCGGACCGGTGGTTGCCGATGTTGTAAACCTTGAACGGCGCGCTCTCGCCGCCGTCGATCGGCGGGTTGTCGAGGCAGGCGACGACTCCGGCGACGATATCGTCGATATAGGTGAAGTCACGGCGCATGTCGCCGTTGTTGAAGACCGGAATGGGCTGGCCGGCCAGGATCTTGCGGATGAAGATGAAGGCGGCCATGTCCGGTCGTCCCCAAGGACCGTAGACCGTGAAAAAGCGCAGGCCCGTCAATGGCATCCGGTAGATATGAGCAAAGGAATGGGCCAGCATCTCGCCCGCCTTCTTGGTGGCGGCATACAGCGATAACGGCGTATCGGTGCGGTCGGCGACCGAAAACGGCAGCTTGGTGTTGGCTCCGTATACGGAAGACGAGGATGCGAAAACGAAATGCCTGAGCCCCTCCAGTTGCCGGCAGGCGTCGAGCAGGACCAACTGACCCTCGACATTGGATTGGGTATAGGCATAGGGATTCTCCAGCGAGTAGCGGACGCCGGCCTGCGCCGCCAAGTGGACGACGCCGGAGATATCGGGATGGTCACCGAGCAACGCCGTGATCGCCTGCCTGTCGCCGATATCTGCGCGGACAAAGGAGAACTCGTCATGTCGCTTCAAGATGTCGAGGCGCGCCTCTTTCAGAGACACGTCGTAGTAGTCGTTGAGGTTGTCGACCCCGACGACGCGATCGCCTCGCGCCAACAGCGCCAGCGATGTATGGAATCCGATGAAACCGGCGGCGCCGGTGACGAGAACAGTCATGGGTTCGGGTGTTTGTTTGCGTATCGCATCCCTATACCCGCTCGGCCGGGAAAAAGCACCGTCAGATTTCTCCGAGCACGCGATTGGCGGCTGAAGCGATCATCGGTTCCAGCCGTTCGGAAATGATCCGGACATCCTGTTGCAGCTTTTCGAGAGAGCACTCATCATCGTCGAAGATATCCGGACGCAACGAGAAGGTGGTGTCTGGATTGTCGACGTCGGAAAACGTTACGCGGACCCGCCACGGCACATGCGTGGCGCGGTCGGCCTGCAATTGGGCCAGCACGTCCGACAGCAGGCGGACATGGACGACGGACGAGCAATAGAACCACACCCGGGGCACCTTCCAAAGATCTCCTTTCGGCCCCAAATGACCCTCGCAGGACCAACAGGGCTTGAACATATCAAAGCGGTTCAACTCGTAGACCAGCGGCGCGATTCCTTCTTCGATAGGCATCGAAGGATCGCTGGTCAGAACCGCCGGGATATGCTCGCAGTCTCGCGAACAGTCGCAGGCGCAGTCGGTCTTACCGCACTTCGGACAAACGGATTGACACGCCGCTCCGCAGACCCGTCCCCCGGGTGCTGTCCATTGGCGGACGTTGTTCAGTTCGTCTTGAACGTTCTTTCGTCGGTCGTGGACGTTTTGACGTCGCTCAATGCGCATATTGCGTTCGACCCTTAGGGTTCCGAGAAATACGAATGGTTATCGTCGCCTCGAGGCATCATATATTCTGGCAGCCTGTTTCGGGACTGCATAAAATAGCATACAATTTAATGCGATGACCAAATATCTCGGAAAATGCCGTTGAGTTCCCCCACCGGACTGACCACCCTGAAAGACATCGTCGGGCGCCTCGAGAACAGCCCGGAGAAGCCTGCCTATGGGTCGCTCAGCGCCGGTTATGCGGTCAGCTTCGCCATCCCCTATCTCCCACAACGTATTTCCAAGCATTACGCTGACCTTATCGAAGGCGGACTCGATGGTTTGTGCAAACGTGCATTACTACCGCCGCCCCATCCGCATTTCGGCCTGGTCGTCGAGTTCGCCAAGCCCAACGAAGTCCATGTCTTCGATGACGAACGCGTTCTCGACAACACGTTGAGGGAGCTCATCGGCAGGTTCGGGACGATAATTCTACGCAACGCCTATATGGCGGAGAAGTACCGCAAGGAAAACCAACGCAACATCTTCCCCGATCTGAGTTTTCACGTCGACCGCGGCAAGACCCA